>CAMDKK010000068.1 GCA_945901045.1 Limnohabitans sp. Rim8 | reverse complement strand
AAGACGTACTCACTTGTCAATGTGGCAGGCGTTGGGGGGGTCAGACTGGCGCCGGATGTCAAAAAGCAATTGCTCTTAGTGCCAATCGGGCACTGGATGGATGATACGTAAGGGTCAGCATCTGTAAAACGGAAGAACACGTCAAACTGAGTGCCACTGCTGCTCTGTGTCACGCTGTAGTCGTTATCAGTTCCAACCAACACCACATAGTTGCCATTTGGAAGTTGTGGGCCAATGGCAAGACCTTCCCATTTTTCAGGTGACTTGTTACCTAGAGCTGTCAAAGTGTTGGCCGCCAAGTCCATCACCTTGTCCCCTTTGATAACCGCACCTGCAAACACATCCGTGATGGGCAAAGTGATGTTGGTAACGTCCAATGCGCCGGCCAAGTCAATTTGGTAAACCTCTTTGTCGGCGGTGGCCAAGGCAGCCCCTGCGCCAATGCCACGGTTGTTTCGCTCAAGCACCAGAAATTTGTTATTACCCAAGGCCACTAAAGACGAAATGCCCTGCCCTTCACCTGAGCGTTTCATACGGTATGCGTACTGCGCTAAAGCGGTACCGGTGGTTGCGTCAAATTTAACAATGCGATTGTGAACCCCATTTCCTCCGCCTTCGTCCAACATTGCGCTTTGCAACATCGCGTAAACAAACAGACCGTCAGGGCTTATGGCCAAGCCTTCAAATCCCCTGTTGGTGCGTTTACCAGCGGTATTGCCGGTATCGGCAGCGTAGTTTGAAATTCCTGTTGCTGCAGTGCGTGGGATCAAGCCTGCGGGAGTCGTGAAGGCGCGAACAAACTGACCGGCACGGGTAAATTCGTAAAGAGAAGGGCCGTATTCGTCGGACACCAGCAAGTTGCCATTTTTGGGGTTGATGACAATGCCTTCAGGATCGAAGGCGTTGCCCAAAGCACTGGTTGGGCTGGGTGCAATTCCATTGAAAGGCTGATTCCCGCGCATAAACTTAACGGTCTCAACCACGCGGAAGTTGCTGATCGCACCGGTAGCACTGATGTCAACTTCAAAGCGCTGTACACGTGTTTCATATTGCAATAAGCCACCACCAGGCCCCCGGTCTGACAAGCCCCACCACTCTTTGCGAGTTGCGTCGTAGTAGATGTCGGAAAAATATCCCAAGCGGCGATCAGCAGATGTGCCAGTTGACAAATCTACTGCGTCACCTGCAAGGGTCAATCCATTTTGAAAAGTGGCGTCAGAGAAATTTGTGACTTGAGTGCTATTTCCGCCGCAACCAGTTAAGGCAAAAATTAAAGAAGCAGCGGTCGCGAAAGGGATCCAGCGAGCAAGGGATTTAAAATTAAGCATAGTTTAGAAGTCTTCTGTTGATTTAGATATGTTGACGGTCTAATGTGAAATATTTGTGACAAGCGCGGTTTCCGAAATTTTCGGACGGCAGTAAGGGTCACAATTTGTATGTAGATGGCTTGTCTAAAAATCAAAAAAATGACACCACCATCCACCAAGAACCGTTGTGTAAATCGACACTTCAAGACAACGTCAAGCCGACAGCAAGATGCCAGCACTGAAAACAAACCTGAGACAGCAATTCATATGAACTGCCCGATTACGATATGCGAAAAAAATCTCAGGTCATAAAAATTAATTCAAAAATTGTACCTGCCTAACCCAATCTTATATAGGAATATAGCTCAGGCTATTTAGCTCTTTAGCTCAGTCGCTTAGAGTGATCAAATCTCAGTCCAGCGCTTGCTGATTGTTGGCCAAATGGGTGGCCACTTCATTGCGCAGTTGCGCCAGTTCGGGGGCAAGTCGGGTAAATGCAGCACGAACCTCAGGGGCGTCACCATGTTTACTCAGCGCCTCGACCTGCACCACGTGCTCGACCAGTGCATCGACACAAAACACGGGCGCAAATCCTTTGACTTGGTGCAACAAACGGTTGGCACCGCCCACATCGTCTTTGTTGAGCAGATCTTGAATCAAGCCGATGTCGGTGGTGAGCGTTTTGTGCAGCGTTTTGAGCAGGGACATAAAGCCCGTTTCGTCACCGATGAACTCCATCCCCCGTTCCACAGACAGGTAGGCAAAATGGGGTGAAGTGGTCATGGTCATGACGTCAGTTCAGGTTGAGCTTTGTAACAAAATGTCAATTCCCGTTATTTTAACCAAGCAATTCGGTCAATCCACCAGAAGGCTCAAAACGCCGATTGCGAAAATGCAGGCGGGTGGGACCGGGCAGGGCCCGTTGTGAGCGGGAGTGCCGCTCATCGCCTGGGTAACAAATTACCCGTATGCCTTCTTGGTCGAAGGGTTCAGGCTGGATCACCGGGGGTTTGCGGCTTCGGGCGGCGGCCATAGCGCTGGCCGCCGAGTCATACCGCGTCAGATGAGACAAACTCATAATTTGCGGCGGGGCCAACTCAATCTGGCCTTCCCAATACAGGGTCAAGGCTTGCCGGGGGTTGAGCCAGGCGCTTTCGGTGGTCTCGTGGTTGTCATGCGCGGCAATTTGGTCGGTGGGGGCATGCGCCAAGAAAAAACGGGTGTCAAAGCGTTTGGTGCTGACCGAAGGTATCCGCGGGGTGATCCAGCGCGACCACGGCACCAAGGCGTGGGTATGCAAAGTCAAGGCTCCTTGCTGCAAGACCTGGGTAAAGGAGAGGCCTTCGCTGAGTTGCTGGCGCGCTTGAGCGAGCGCCAAAATGGGGTCTGAGGCGGCATGGGCAAACAAGACACTGGATTCTTCGAAGGCCTCGCGCAATGCGGCGACAAACAAACTGGCCGCTTTGTCTTCGTCTAAATCGTCTTCGCCTAATTGGGTGTGCAGCTCCGTCAAAGGGCGGTCCAGCCGCTGCAAAAGGTCGGGGTGGGCGTCGGCTTCATCGAGCTTGCCTCCGGGAAAAACAAAGGCCCCGCCCAGAACGGCAGAAGCCGCATTGCGCTTGAGCAACAAGACTTCCATGCCCGAGGCGCCATCGCGCAGCATGACCACTGTGGCAGCATCACGTGGCGGGGTGTCAACGATGGCGGAATTGATTTCCATGGGGCATCTCCTGTGGGCTGTCAAACTGGCAACAGAGCCAACCTGAGTTAAGGCCTATATTACTGCCGTGGCTTTAGGCTATCAGAGTTAGACGCGGGTTCTGCCTTGGGGTGGCACCTAGGCGTCATGTCCTATTTTTCCAAAGGTTCAACGTCATGACTATCGATTTCAAAGGCCGCGTCGCTATCGTCACCGGTGCAGGGGGTGGTTTGGGCAAACAACACGCATTGGCGCTGGCGGCCCGGGGGGCCAAAGTGGTGGTCAATGATTTGGGCGCTGATGTGCATGGGGACGGTGGCTCGGTCAGTGCCGCTCAAGCGGTGGTTGATGAGATTCGCCAAAATGGGGGGGAAGCCATTGTCAATGGGGCCTCTGTGACCGATTTTGAGGCCGTTAAAGCCATGGTGCAACAGACCATGGAGACCTGGGGGCGGGTGGATATTCTGGTCAATAATGCGGGCATTTTGCGGGACAAAAGTTTCGCCAAAATGGAGATCGCTGATTTTCGCTTGGTGATGGAAGTTCACCTGATGGGCGCTGTGCATTGCACCAAGGCGGTCTGGCCGATCATGCAGGCGCAAAGCTACGGTCGCGTGATGTTGACCAGCTCTTCCAGCGGCCTGTATGGCAACTTCGGGCAGGCCAATTACGGTGCCGCCAAAATGGCTTTGGCCGGGCTGATGCAGACCCTGTCCATCGAGGGGGAAAAGCACAACATCCGGGTCAATTGCCTGGCGCCCACTGCCGCCACCCGCATGACCGAAGGTTTGATGTCCCCCGAGGTATTGAATGCCTTACAGCCCCAAGCGGTCGTTCCGGCCATGTTGGTCATGGTGAGTGAAGAGGCGCCAAACAGAACCATTTTGTGTGCCGGTGCGGGCAGCTTTGAGGTGGCGCACATCACCTTGACGCAAGGCCTGCATTTGGGCGTCACGGCCGATACAGCCGAGCGATTGGCTGCTGCGCTGGCGCAGGTCAAAGACCCTGCGGGTCAAGTCGCGCCCATGTCGGGCTCAGCGCAAGGCAGCCACGAGATCGCTATGGCCAATGAGGCCATGGCGGCTGTGCGTCATTGACCTGAGGGTTGCTGCGCCATGCGCAGCTTGTCTTTTTTGTTGGGGCGCTTGCCTTTGATGCCGCCCCTGGGATCATGGGCCGTGCCCAGGGGGTGCATTAGGGGATTTGGCAGGGGGCGGACGGGGTTTGAGTCGGTTTGCGGTTCAAATCCGGCTTCGACCTCACGCGGAACCGAAATGTTTTGCCGCTTTTCAATCAGTCGCCAATGCGCTTCAGTGTCGGGGCTGACAAAACTCACGGCCAAGCCACTGTGACCCGCACGGCCGGTGCGACCGATGCGGTGGGTGTAGTCCACTGCAGAGCGGGGCAAGTCAAAGTTGACGACCACCGGCAGTTCAGAAATATCCAGACCCCTGGCGGCCACATCGGTGGCGATCACCACTTTCAGGCGTGAAGCTTTGAAGTCGGCCAGCACCTGGCTGCGTTTGCCTTGTCCCAACTGGCCATGAAAGGGCTCGGCGTTGATGCCGGCTTTGCGCAGCTTGGCCGCAATGATCTGGCAGGCATGTTGCGTGGCAGCAAAGACGAGAACACGTTTCCATCCTTGGCTTTGAAACAGGTGCCGAAGCAGCTGCGTGCGTTGCGGCGCCTCCACCGAAATGGCGCGTTGGGCGATGTCGGGCGCGGTGCCAATTTGCGGCAGGACATCCACACGCAGCGGATCGGTCAGCAGCGCATCGGTCAAGCTTTGCACCGCGGGGGGAAATGTGGCTGAAAAAAGCAGGTTTTGACGGCGCGCGGGCAGCAGCTTCAAAATGGCTTGCAGCTCATCCTGAAAGCCCAAGTCCAGCAGCTTGTCTGCCTCGTCCAGCACCAGGGTTTGCACGGCAGACAGGCTCAATGCATTTTTGTCGACCAAGTCGAGCAAGCGACCCGGTGTGGCCACAACCACATCCGCGCTGCCGCGCAAGCCCATCATTTGCGGGTTGACCGAGACGCCCCCAAACACCACCGTGATTTTGAGGGCAGGCAAATGCACGGCCAAACTGCGCAAAGTATCGCCAACTTGTACCGCCAATTCACGCGTAGGCACCAGCACCAAGCTGTGCACCCGCCGAGGGGCGGAGCGGGGCAGCCGCATGATCAATTCGAGCAATGGCAGCACGTAAGCGGCGGTTTTGCCTGAGCCGGTTTGGGCGCTCGCCTGAACGTCGATGCCTTGCAAAACAGCCGGAATGGACAAAGTTTGAATGGGCGTGGGCGCCGGATAGTCTTGGGGCTTGAGGGCTTTGAGAAGTTCCGGGCGCAGTCCGAGGGTGCTAAAGGGCATAAAGGGTCAAAAGGGTGGGATAAATCCCGATTACGGGTCAGGTGCGGGTGAGCATAGACGGATAATGGGTTCAAAGTCCGTCTTTGTGCTTGAAGCGCGGCCCAAACCTTGAAAGTTCCATGAAAAAATCGTTTCCCTTGCAAGTAGAAGGCAAAAATCCCGACCGCATCCTTGAAGCGGTGAAGCACGAAGTGCGTCAATATGCCCGCCGAGAAGGCCGCAAAACTGTGCCCGAAGGTTTTGATTATTGGGATTTCGATTGCAAAGTCGGACTCAACGCTGAAGCTTCAGAAGCGGCCATCTTTGCCCGGGTGGTGCCGCTGATCGATGCTGTGGCCAAAACCGGCGCCGCAGCGTGTTACGTGGAAGTTTTGTCCAAACCCGTGATTCGAGCTCGCAAGCCCCCAACCCCGGACGGTGCAGTGAGCGGGCCTTCCCATTTGCCAGACGACATGGCGTAAATTTTCTGGGTTGATAGGCGCTCAAGGCGGATATTCAGAAGGACGAAGCACCCTTATCTAGGCCACCCTCACCTTGCTTGGACGGGTCGTTTATCCATGCCACAATAACGCCATGAATCACAGAAAAGGCATCATCTTGGCGGGCGGTTCGGGTACGCGTTTGTACCCGGTAACACAGGCGGTGAGCAAGCAACTCATGCCGGTGTACGACAAGCCCATGGTCTACTACCCCTTGACCACGCTGATGTTGGCGGGCATTCGCGATGTGCTCCTGATCAGTACGCCGCAAGACACCCCGCGCTTTACTGAATTACTGGGCAATGGCCACCAGTGGGGCATGAACATCACTTATGCGGTGCAGCCCAGCCCGGATGGCTTGGCGCAAGCCTTCATCATTGGCAAAGATTTTGTGGACCAGCACCCCAGCGCCTTGGTGTTGGGGGACAATATTTTTTACGGGCATGACCTGGTCCGCCTGTTGAACAATGCCAACGCATGCAGCCAAGGCGCGAGTGTGTTTGCCTACCACGTACATGACCCTGAACGCTATGGCGTGGTGGCTTTTGATGAGGCCCAGCGTGCCATCAGCATCGAAGAAAAACCGCCACAACCGAAAAGCAATTATGCGGTCACGGGTTTGTATTTTTACGATCACCAAGTGTGCGACATCGCTGCGAACATCCAGCCTTCTGCGCGTGGAGAGTTGGAAATCACCGATGTGAACCGCCAGTACCTGATGCAGGGCGAGTTGAATGTCGAAATCATGGGCCGGGGCTATGCCTGGCTGGACACGGGGACGCACGACAGCTTGCATGAGGCCGCGGGATTCATCGCCACGCTGCAAAAACGCCAGGGTTTGATGGTGGCGTGCCCCGAAGAAATCGCTTTCGCACAACACTGGATCAGTGCTGAGGACGTAGCCCGTTTGGCCAAGCCCTTGGCTAAAAACGGCTACGGACAATACCTCTTGAACCTGATCAAATAAAAAAATTTCCAGCCATGGCTTTGACCGTCACCCCCACTCAAATTCCCGATGTATTGATTTTGGAGCCTCATGTGTTTGGCGATGCGCGGGGCTTCTTTTTGGAGAGTTTTAACGCCCGCGACTTTGCCCAATCGACCGGTTTGGATGTGCATTTTGTACAAGACAATCACAGCAAATCAGCCCGTGGCGTGTTGCGCGGACTGCATTACCAGATTGAACATGCGCAAGGCAAGTTGGTGCGCGTGGTGCAAGGCGAGGTATTTGACGTGGCGGTGGACTTGCGGCGCTCCTCATCTACATTCGGCCAATGGGAGGGCGTGCGGCTGAGTGCCGAAAATCACCGCCAACTGTGGGTGCCCCCCGGCTTTGCCCATGGTTTTGTGGTGTTGAGCAAGAGTGCCGAGTTTGTCTACAAAACCACCGATTACTGGTACCCCGCGCACGAGTGCAGTCTGTTGTGGAATGACCCCGCCTTGGGCATCGACTGGCCGATTGACTTTGAACCCCAATTGGCAGCCAAGGACGCGGCCGGACTTCCCTTGGCGCAAGCGGTCTGTTTTGCATGAAAGCGGTTAAAACCATGCGCCGCCGCACTTTTGCGATCCAGGCGATGGCGCTTGGCATGAGTTTGGCGGCACAACAGGCGCTGGCCCAAATCCAGGGTGGAGTGCAACAGCCCTGGCCACAAAAGCCCATCAAATTGCTGGTGGCTTACCCTCCCGGCGGCGTCAGCGATGTGATGGCGCGTATGGTGGCCGAGCGATTGGCGCAACGTTTGAACGTTCCCGTTTTGGTTGAAAACAGAGCGGGTGCCAGCGGTGCGCTGGCGGTGAATGTGGTGGCCAAATCTGCGCACGATGGTTATACCTTGGCGTTTTCGGCAATCAGCCCTTTGACCCTCAGCCCCCATCTGGGCAAGCCCCTGTTTGATCCGAAGGACATTGTGGCTGTAGCCGGCGTGATGGTGTCGCCGGTCATTTTGCTGGCCACACCGGCAGCCGGATTTGCTGATTTCAAGGCCATGCTCAGTGCCGCCCAAAACAAACCCTTTGCGCTGCGATGGGCCACATCGGGGGCGGCATCTTTGGGACATGTGATGTTGGAGCAGTTGCATGCAGCGGCCCGGGTGGACTTCACGCACATCCCTTACAAAGGGGGAGGCCAGCAAATCACGGACGCTTTGGGCGGGCAGTTTGAGTTGTTGTCGGTCAACGCCTCTGCGGCGGTGCTGCAACACATTCAGGAGGGTAAATTGCGCCCATTGGCAGTGGGCTCACCAGTGCGGCTAGAGAGTTTGCCGATGGTGCCCACTTTGGCCGAGTTGGGATTTGCTGCTGCCAATTTGAGTTCGCAGTTTGGGGTTTTTGCGCCAACAGGTACACCGCCTTTGATCATTGATCGACTGAACGCAGAAATTCAAATCGTGCTCGCTCAACAGGCGGTGCGCGAGCGCTTGGGTGCAGCAGAGTGTTTGCCCTTGAAAACCAGTGTGCTGGAATTCAAGCGCATCATTGCGCAAGAGTCGGACAACATGGCCCGCATCGTCAAAGACGCGCGCATGGTGGGTGAATAAATTTATACAGGAGATCTTGCATGCAAATACTTCGAATCAATGGCTGGGTGGCCACAGGTCTGGGCTTGACATGCTGCACCTTGTTGCATGCGCAAGATGCGTTTGTGGATCGCTTTGTCGGTGACCTGGGTGCTGCGGTTTACAGCACATCCGCTACCGTTAAAAGCAAAGAAGCCAGCACCACGGCACTGCCCTACGTGTATGGCGATTGGGGCCGTTACTTTGCGCGGGTCGACACCTTAGGGGCCAAATTGTTGCCTGTGGGCATGGGGCATTTAGAAGGCGTCTTGCGCATCAGCCAAGAAGGCTATGACACCCGCACCAGCGCGCTCAAAGGCATCGGCCAACGCAGCAATCCGGTGCCGATCGGCTTGGGCACTTTTCAGCGCACATCAATCGGTGGCGTGTTTGTGTATGCCATGCACGACTTGAATTCGGGTGGCAACGCGCTGGACCTGACCTATGGCGCACGCTTGGACCTGGGCGCTGTCAAAATGTATCCGCAAGCAGGACTCGAATACCGCAGTCAAGCCTACGTACAGCATCTGTATGGCGTCTCTTCGACTGAGGCCGCAGCAAGCCAAGCAGCAGGGGGTCGCTTGGCGGCTTACACAGCGGGGGCTGCCACCACGCCCATGGTCGGATTGGCTATCACGGTGCCATTGAGTGGCCCCTGGTCATTGCAATTGCAGTGGCGCCACAAGTGGTTGGACAATACGGTCAAAAACAGCCCCTTGGTGGGCGCATTGACTCAAAACACCGGCTTCGCCGGTGTGAGCTACGAATTCAAATAAAAACAATTTTGAAAGTACCACCCCAGGGCTTCAGGCCAGTCCTGTGGCGGCTTTGAAGTGCAGCAATTGTTCGCGCGTGAGTCGATTGCCGTGTTGGCCGACCACCTCTGCAGCTGCGTGGTTGGCCAAAGTGGCCGCTTGTTGAGCCGTATGACCCTGGGTCAGGGCAAACAAGAAGCAGCCTGCGAACATGTCACCCGCCCCATTGGTGTCCACTGCTTTGACGGGGATCGCGGGGACATGCATAGTTTGGCCAAATTGCAAAACTTCACAGCCCTGGGCGCCCATGGTCAAGCAAACGGTTTGGGCCATGCCTTGTAATTTTTGACGAATCTGAGGCAAGTCCTGCGTGCCGCACCAGACCTGCGCTTCTTCGAGGTTGCAAAACAAATAGTCTACCCCGCTGCCCAGCAAGGCATCCAAGCCCGCACGGCAAAACTGGATCATGCTCACGTCGCTGAGGGTCAACGCCAGAGGCACACCTGCTGCCACGGCCATTGCACGTCCGTCCAGCGCGGCCTGCAGGCCGGTAGCAGAGGCTGCTAAATAGCCCTCCATGTAATAAATTTTGGAATTGGCAATGGCTGCGGGTTGCAAGGCGCTGCTGTTGAGTTCTGCGGAAACGCCCAAAAATGTGCACATCGAGCGTTCGGCATCAGGGGTGACCAAGACCATGCAGCTGCCGGTTTGACCTTCTTTGGCGCGGGTGTGCGTCAGGTTGGTGTGCACCCCCCAGTGTTGCAAGTCTTGTGCATAAAAATCGCCCAACGCGTCGTCGGCCACTTGGCATGAGTAATAAGCCTGACCGCCCAATTGGGCCAGAGCCACCACCGTGTTGCCAGCGGAGCCACCGCCTGTGCGACGGGGCTGAGCGGCCTTGAGATGGTCCAGCAACTCAGCGCGGCGGGGCGTATCGATCAAGGTCATGTGCCTTTTGTCCACGCCCATGGCTTGGAGTTGGGCATCAGAGACTTCGTATTCGGAGTCGACCAAGGCATTGCCGATGGCATAAAGGTGGTAATGGGTCATGTCGCAAAACAAGTATAAAGAAAGGGAGTTTACTGGCATGTGATTGCAGGTAAGTCCATGCCAGAACCGCAGCCGGCCATTTTGTCGCTGGCGAGAGCGTAAAATCAAGCCGCTTACTCGGCGCTGTGCGCCCTTATGTTTTTATATCTTCCTTAAGGCTACGATGATGAAACGCGAATATTTTTCTTCTTTCAAACAAGAGCGACGCACTGGCGAGTCCCGATCAGGCAGCTGTACCGCGTTGGTGGATGCCCGGTTCCTGATCTGGTTGGCACAGCAAAATGCCAATGGTGCTGTGGGCGAGTCGATCAATCGCCAAGGCTTAATCGGTTTGCTCTCGCATGCCATGGCTCAGGCTGGCTTGGATGTTGATTTACGTCGTGTGTATTGGTATACCGACCGTGCCGACGGCATGGTGCTGGACGATCAAATTGTGCGTTGGGTTCAGTCCCATGATGTCGACGGCGGCGCCTCCATGCTGCGCGCCTTGGGACAGGATTTAACCGAGCTGGCACACCAGCATGCCTGTGATCACGTCTTGATTGCCACCGACGATGAACGTTTTTTGAGTGATATTGATGCCGCCCAGTTGTGCGGTGTGAGCGTGCATTTGCTGGCCGACGAAAGTGCACGCAACATGCCCCAAATGATGCGCAGCGATCCGGGTTGGGGCCGCGTACTTTCCCAGGCCGATCGACGCGTGGTAGTCAATGCGCAATTTCTGGCCGAAATGCTGCAAGGCAAACTCCCCGCTGGCTTGAGCATTGCCCCCACTGCCTCTGTAGAAAACTTGGAAGAAGTGCGTCAAATCATCACCGAGGTGATTACCGCTTGGTGGCAAGATGAACCCGAAGATTTACGCGAAGATTTGCGTGATGCCTTGCAAGTCAGCCGCGGTGTGCCGCAAGAAGTGGACCGTCAGTTGTTGCTGCGCATGCGCCAGCGCTTGACACGTGCCTTGAGTTTGAACGAGAAAAAACTGCTGCGCGAAGTGCTCCGCTCTGTAGTTTTTGGGTCCGCATCTGCTGGAAACCCTGCAGCCACCTCGTCAGATTTTCCCGTCGACATTGACGGTTAATTGTCACAACCGGAGACTGTGCATGAAACTTGAAGAACAAACGCAATGGACGCAACGTTTGGCCCAACTCTACAGCGGAGCCGTGCATGATGTGATGCGCGGCATGGGGCACGACAACTGCGTATTGCCCACGCATCTGAGGCCACTGGACCCTAGCCTGAAAGTGGCTGGGCCGGTGTGGACCGTGTCGGGCCGAACGGACCGAACTGTCAGCCGGCATGACAGTTTGTTGGGCTGGACAACTTTGCTTTCCAAAGCACCCAGCGGCCATGTGGTGGTCTGCCAGCCGCACAACCAGGATGTGGCCCTGATGGGCGAGTTGTCTGCGGAGACCTTGAAAAACAAGGGCGTCCTGGGGTATGTGGTGGATGGTGGGTGCCGCGATACGGACTTTATTTTGGCACTGGGCTTCCCGGTATTCCACACTTTCTTCACACCTTCCGACATCGTCTCCCGTTGGCTGTCAGACCATTACGAACTGCCAGTCAGTATCGGACCGGTAACGCTCATGACGGGCGACTTTATTTTGGGTGATCGGGACGGATTGGTCGTGATCCCGCAAGCCTTGGTGGCCCAAGTGATTGAAAAGACTGAACTGGTGGCGCTCACCGAAAACGCGGTGAGAGAGGCTATCCGTTCAGGCGTTGATCCTGTTGAGGCTTATTTGAAATACGGTAAATTTTGAATACCACGCCCTGAACCAGAACGCCGCTTACTCGGCTGAATAAGCCCGGTAGCCTTTGCGGTTCAAGCATTGGGTCAAGATTTTTTCCTGTACGGCACTCTCTTTGTAAGTAGACCAACCTACACCGGCACCACCACCGCCTAATGTGCCTGCCATCATGAAGGGCAGGGAGGGTACATGCAGGGTGCCGATGATGGCCGATGCCAAACCCACCGTCGTCATGGCGCCTGTGCCTGCACCTATGGCTGTGTTGGCAAGTTTATCGTTTTGCAGTTCGTAAGACTCAGCCAAGTACTGGCATTGTGCCGAGTCACGCTCAAAACGCGCTTGATTGCGGATGCTGGTGGGGTCCACCACCACATTGACCGAAGAGCAGCCTGCGCTGAACACAATGCATAAGAGTCCGCCAATGCGCATGAAATGCTGAAGTTGATGCATGGTGTTTGAACCGAAAATAAATGAATGTCGTACTGGTATCGGCGCCATCCATCAAAAGTTGAGTTCCGCAGACTCAATGACCCGATTTTTTCTTCTCTTCCTTTTTTTCCTCTTTAGGCGCCGGCTCTTTGCCAGGAGGGATGCGCACAATTTTGCAAACCCTTTTGGCCGGATCCGATGCAGTGGCAGGCAAGTCGGTGCAAATCTTTTCAGTCTTGTAAGCCCATGCAGAAACAGGGGGCAAGCCGAAAATCAGGCCCATCAGGCAGGGCATCAGTTTTCGCATCAGCCATGCAGACTGGGCGCCGCAAGTTTGAATAGAACGCTTTTGCACGGTTCATCTCCTAGGGGTTGGGGTTGGGGTTCATACTGCGCTCAAAGCTGGGCTTTGCACAATGCGCTGCGCTAATTCTGTGATACTTTGTGGGGATAAGTCGTCGGTTGAGAACATGCGGGCCTCCGGTGCGCCTGATTGGGCATGTCGCAGGGAGCGTTTGTAAAAATGGTCGTAATGTTGGGTCAGCAGCTCGCTGACCAAGCGGGCAAAGTCCCGCTGCGTCACCAGCGATTGCCAGTGCACAACTTGTTCATTGCCACAGTTGGGTTTGAGCCGGTCCAAGTGCGTCAGCAGTTGCGGGTCATCCAACCAATAGGCGTAATCGGTGAGCAAAAAATCCACGCGGGCTTGCAAGCTCGCGCTCACGCTCAGCCAAGGGCTTTTGTTCATCACCTCGAACAAGGCGTCAGGCAACTGAATTTGCCCAATGCGTTTGCTTTCGGCTTCCACATACACCGTCCGCGCCGGATCAAGTCGCGTCAATTGATCCAGCAACAGGGTGTCGAACATTTTCTGTGATGGCTGGGGTGTTGTGGGCAGTTCACCCAAAACAGAGCCTTTATGCGCGGCAAGGCCCTCCAGGTCCAGAACCTGTTCGCCCTGTTCGGCAAGCGCATGCAAGATTTTGGTTTTGGCGCAACCTGTCGGGCCGGACACCACCTCAAAATGAAACTGCTCAGGCATCTGAGCCAACTCGGTCATCACAAAGCTTCGCCAGGCTTTGTAGCCACCCTCCAAGCGTTGCGCCGGCCAACCCACTTGACGCAGGATGTGGCTGAAGGCCCCACTGCGTTGACCACCCCGCCAGCAATAAATCAACGGCGTCCACCCCCGCGGGTGTGTTGCAAATTGCGCTTGAATATGGTGCGCCACATTGATGGCGACCAAGGCTGCGCCTACTTTACGGGCCTCAAAAGGCGAGACCTGCTTGTACAGTGTGCCCACCCTGGCCCTTTCCTCGTCGTTCAGCACGGGACAGTTGATGGCCCCTGGCAGATGGTCGTGCGCAAATTCAGAGGGCGAACGGGCGTCAATGATGGCGTCAAAGTGGCGCAATCCGGCGATAGAGGCGAGGGTGTGATCAAGGTTCATTGTTGATTTTGATTGTATATCTCTGATACACAGCCCTCAAGTACGCCGATCCGTCTGACCGAGTTCAGCCAAGGCGGCCAAGCGGTCTTTACCGCAGCGGGCATCGGTCACCTGCAAAAAGGCCCCAGTTTCATTCAAGTGATTTGAAGGCTTGGCGACTGATGCAATTCGAACCGCCCGTTTAAACTATGGCGCTGTGAATAAAACTACTTTTTCAATTTCTCGCGGCTCTTGGTTTCTTTTAGCGGCTTTATGGCTGTTGCTTTTGTGCTTGGCTGTGGTGCGCCCTTTGGCGGTGCCCGATGAAGGCCGCTACGCCGAAGTGGGTCGCTGGATGCTGCAATCAGGCGACTGGTTGGTGCCGCGTTTGAATGGCATTCCTTTTTTACACAAACCCCCTTTGCTGCACTGGTTACAGGCATCGTCCATGGCGGTCTTTGGACAATACATCTGGGCCGCCCGCTTGGTGCCGGCCTTGAATGCGGGTTTGATGATGGTGGCGCTGTGCGTGTGTGCGCATCAATTCAGTGGTGAGGCGACAGCCCGTCGCGCCATTGTCATGCTCGGGACCAGTCTGACATTTTTGGCGGGCGGGCAATACGTCAACCACGACATGTTGGTGGCCACCTGGATCGGTATTGCCATTTGGTTGTTTGGTTTGTCGTTCTTGCACGGCGATCAAGCCCACCCCGGATTGGCCCGCTGGGGCTTTGTGGCCTGTGCCCTGGGTGTCTTGTCCAAAGGCTTGATTGGATTGGTCTTGCCAGGCTTGGTGATTTTTGTCTGGCTGATCTGGAGTGGACAAGCCCGTAAAATGTGGCGCTTTCCTTGGGCCAGTGGCCTGTTGATCTTCGCTGTGATTGCGGTCCCTTGGTTCGTGCTTGCGCAACAGCAGTTTGCCGGCTTGTTCGATTATTTATTTGGCGCGCAGCAATTCAATCGTTACACCGGTTCTAACTTCAATAACCCTCAAGCCTGGTGGTTTTATGGTCTGGCCGTGCTGCTGCTGCTGGGGCCTTGGTTGTTTTTCATCTTGCCCGAAGTCGGCTCAGCCCGCCAGGTCAACCCGGCGGTGGACCCGCGTGTGTTTTCTTTGATGTGGATCTGGGTCCTGGCCATCGCGGTGTTTTTTTCCATCCCGAGCTCCAAACTGGTGGGCTACATCTTGCCGATCATGCCGCCTTTGGCCTTGCTTGCGGCATGGGGGTGGGAGCGCGCCATGGCCCGCATCAGGTATGCCCAATTGATTTGGCGCGGTTTGGTGGCCCTGTCCTTGGGTGGCGCGGTGGTCATCAATTTCATGATCGAAGACTTCACACGTGAGCGCTTCACGATTGACATTGCCCCCACGCTCACGTGCTTGAAGCAAACGGGTGACGCCCTCTATGTGGTAGGTGGCTATCCCTATGACTTGCCCTTTTTGATTCAGGCCGACAAACCCATGATCGTGGTGCAAGACTGGCCCAAGGTGCGGCAAACTGCAGGAGACAATTGGCGACGTGAGTTGTTTGAAGGCGCCGACTTCGATGCCGTGGCCGGTCAGGCCTTGCAAACCCCCGATGTGCTGGGCCCTGCCAGTCAGCAACACGGCAACTGGTTGGTGGCGCCACGCAAACACGAGACATTGTCTGACCTGCAAGGATGGACCCTGGTCAAAGCGGGTGAGGGTTGGTCGCTTTACCGGTCCGCACCTGAGGGCTCAACGCCCGTCATCCACTGCCCCAAGCCATGACCCTGAAGCTGACTGAATTTGCACCGACCACTGGCCCTTTGGCGGGCTTGAAGGTCATCGAGTTGGGGCAATTGATCGCAGGTCCTTTTGCCGCCAAAACTCTGGGTGATTTTGGTGCTGATGTCATCAAAATAGAGCCACCCCGCACGGGTGACCCTTTACGGCAATGGCGCTTGCTCAAAGACGGCACCTCGGTGTGGTGGCAAGTGCAGTCGCGCAACAAACGATCCTTGGTGCTCGACCTCAAAGAGCCGCAAGCCCAAGACATCGTGCGTCAATTGGTCAAGCAGGCTGATGTGTTGATTGAAAACTTCAGACCTGGCGCCATGGAGGGGTGGGGCCTTGGACCCCATGAACTTCAAACCCTCAACCCTCAGCTCATCATGCTGCGTATCAGTGGCTACGGTCAAACCGGCCCATACCGGGACAAGCCCGGCTTTGGTGTGGTGGCTGAGGCCATGAGCGGCTTGCGCCATTTGACGGCGGAGCCCGGCCGCGTGCCGGTGCGCGTGGGTGTGAGCATTGGCGATACCTTGGCCTCTTTGCATGGCGTGATCGGAATTTTGATGGCCCTGCATGAACAGCAGAAAAGTGGCCAAGGCCAAGTCATCGATGTGGCACTGTATGAGGCTGTTTTCAATTGCATGGAAAGTCTTTTGCCTGAATACGGCGAATTTGGTGTGGTGCGCGAAGCTGCCGGCAGCGCTTTGCCTGGCATTGCACCCAGCAACGCCTACCGCTGCGCTGATGGCGGGTACGCCTTGATTGCTGGCAACGGCGACAGCATATTCAAACGCTTGATGGCCTGTATGGGCCGCCACGATTTGGGTACGGACCCCGCCCTGGCCGACAACGCGGGTCGTGTGAAACGTATCACTGAAATTGACGAAGCTATCGGGCAATGGACAGCGCAACTCAGCGTGAGTGAGGTGCTCAAGGCGCTGGATGCGGCGGCCGTGCCCGCGGGCCGGATTTACACCGTGGCCGACATTGCCGCAGACCCGCACTACCAGGCGCGCGGCATGCTCGCCAAGGTGCACATGGACGACGGCAGCGATTTGCTGGTGCCGGGCATTGTGCCCAAGCTCTCTCGTACACCCGGCAACCATCGGCGCAACGCCCCCACGCTGGGGCAAGACACCGACGCTGTCCTGCGCGAAGTTGGCCTGACGCCAACGCAAATTCAGGCGCTCAAAGACAAGGGCATTGTGGCGTAAGGGCCGGCGGGGTTGTTGCCACTGCTTTTCAGAGTGCGCTGTGTTATTTGAAACTCAGTTTTTGAAACAGAGTTGTGAAACTGAGTTGTTAGACTGCCCTGCGGCAGCGGCAGCGGCTTAATCGGCGTGGTACGCGGTCACACGGTCGACTTCGTTTTTGGAGCCCAAAATCACACTGACCCGCTCGTGTAGTTGGGTGGGTTGAATGTCCAGAATGCGCTGATGACCGTTGGTGGCGGCGCCGCCTGCTTGCTCGACCAACCAGCTCATCGGGTTGGCCTCGTACATCAGGCGCAGCTTGCCGGGCTTGTTCGGTTCGCGCTGGTCCCAGGGGTACATGAAAATACCGCCGCGCATCAAAATGCGGTGCACATCGGCCACCATGCTGGCGATCCAGCGCATGTTGAAGTTTTTGCCGCGCACCCCTTCTTGGCCTTGCAGGCATTCGTCCACATAGCGTTTCACTGGGGCAGCCCAGTGACGCATATTGCTCATGTTGATGGCAAATTCCTGCGTGTCTTGCGGGATCTGAACATTTTCTTGCGTCAACACAAAGGAGCCCTGTTCTCGGTCGAGGGTGAACATCATCACACCGTCACCCACCGTCAGCACCAGCATGGTTTGCGGACCGTAAACGCAGTAACCCGCGGCCACTTGGCTTGCGCCGCTTTGTAAGAAGTCGTGCTCACTGACCGCTTGGCTGTCCGTTTTTTGCAGCACACTGAAGATAGTGCCAATGCTGACGTTGACATCGATGTTGCTCGAGCCATCCAAAGGATCAAACAACAACAAATATTCGCCTTGCGGGTAGCGGTTCGGTACCACGTAAATGCTGTCCATTTCTTCGGATGCCATGGCAGCGAGGTGACCGCCCCATTCGTTGGCTTCGATCAGTACTTCGTTGGCAATGATGTCGAGTTTTTTCTGCACTTCGCCTTGCACGTTCTCGCTGCCGGCGCTGCCCAGGACATCGCCCAAGGCGCCTTTATTGACCGCGTGACTGATGCCTTTGCAGGCACGGGCAACGACCTCTAAAAGCAAGCGCAGTTGGGCTGGAATTTTGCCGTGAAGGCGCTGCTCTTCTACCAGGTAGCGTGACAGGGAGACAGGTTTGGACATGTTGATTCCTTGGGGTGCCGGTGCAGAACTATTCAGCCAAAGCGCGGGTGATCACTTCGCGTACATCGCTGGACAATTCGGCCTTGGCTGCAACGCGTTCGAGCGCCATGTGCGCTGCGCTGCGGTAGGCGGGTGCCAACTTGCGCCAGCGGTCCATGGCGCGTGCCAGGCGGGCGGCGACTTGTGGGTTGATGGCATCCAGCTCGATCACGCGCTCGCTCCAAAACACGTAGCCGGCCGCATCGGTGCGATGGAAAGCTGCTGGGTTGGCGCTGCAGTAGCTGAAGATCAGGCTGCGCGCTCGGTTGGGGTTGCGCAGTGTGAAATCGGGATGCTGCATCAACAAGCGTACCGAAGGCAAAACCTGTCCCCCGTGGTCTGGGGCAGCGGCTTGCAGGGCAAACCACTTGTCAATGACCAAGGCCTCGTCTTTGAACAAAGCGTGGAATTTGGCCAACGCCTCTTTGGCCAAGGCATGACGACTGACCACCAAGGCACTCAGGGCGTTGAAGCGGTCGGTCATGTTGTGCGCAACCATGAAGGCCTGGTAAGCCTTGTCTGGCCACATGCCATCCTTGGACGTGCGTGCAGCAACGCACAGCATGGCCAAGGCCATTCCGCTCAAGGCGCGTCGGCCTGCCGAGACTGCATCAGGACTGTAGGGGCCGGTGACACGGTACTGCTCATAGGCCCATGCCCAATCCGCTTGCAAGGCCTGCGCCAATTGGCCGCGCATGGCTTCACGCACTGCATGCACTTGCTGAGGGTCGACCTCTGTGAGTTGTTCAGCAATATAGCCTTCAGAAGGCAGGGTCAAGGTCAATTCTTTGAAGGCTGCATCCAAATCAGGGTGGCGCAGGACTTCTCGCATGGCGGTGATGTACGCTTCGTCCAGAACCGGACTCAGCGCGGGATCAGCGCCAGCGCGAATACAGCTCAATGCGCGGTTCAGTGCCAGGCGTTGCCCCGCCTCCCAGCGGTTGAAAGCATCGCTGTCGTGCGCCAACAAAGTCAGCAGTTCTGCATCGGTCAGGTTGGCTTCAAGCAGCACTGGGGCGCTGAACTCGCGCAGCAGTGAGGGCACAGGAACGCTCGCCACATTGACAAAGACAAAGCTTTCGCTGGTCTGGGTCAGCACCAGGGTGCGGTTGTGACCACTCGCTTGCGCTTCACCCCGCAACTGCAAGGGCAGGGCGTGGCCTTGAGTGTCCAGCAAACCCATGTTCACCGGAATCACAAAGGGTACCTTGTCAGGCTGACCCGGCGTGGCCAAGCAGCTTTGTGCAAGGGTCAAGGTGTAGGTTTGTGCTTCGGCGTTGTATTCGCCATGGGTCATCAAGCGCGGCGTACCGGCTTGTGAATACCAGACTTTGAACTGTGGCAAAACACGCGCCAATTCGGACTGAGGGTTGGCGTCGGCAATGGCTTGGGCAAAATCGTCGCAGGTCACCGCTTGGCCGTCGTGCCGCTCAAAATACAGCTTCATGCCTTGGGCAAAACCAGCACGACCAGAGACGCCTTCGGAGCCAGCCAAGGTTTGCATCATGCGCACGACCTCGGAGCCTTTTTCGTAAATTGTCACCGAGTAAAAGTTGTTAATTTCTACATAGCTGTCAGGCCTGACCGGGTGCGCCATGGGGCCAGCGTCTTCGGCAAACTGCACGGTGCGCAAGAGGCGCACATCTTCAATGCGTTTGACGGCGCGGGCGCTGCTGCTCCCAGCCATGTCCTGGCTGAATTCCTGGTCACGGAAAACCGTCAGGCCTTCTTTGAGCGAGAGCTGAAACCAATCGCGGCAGGTGATGCGGTTGCCGGTCCAGTTGTGGAAATACTCGTGCCCCACCACCGACTCGATGTTGCCAAAGTCCACATCGGTGGCGGTGGCAGGATTGGCCAGGACCAACTTGGTATTGAAAATATTCAAACCCTTGTTTTCCATGGCGCCCATGTTGAAGTCGCTGGTGGCCACAATCATGAAGCGCTCCAGATCGAGCGGCAGGCCAAAGCGGGTTTCGTCCCAGGCCACACTGGCCATCAGCGAATTCATCGCGTGTTCGGTTTTGTCCAGGTCGCCTGGGCGCACAAACACCTGCAGCAAATGTTCGGTGCCGGTGCGGCTCAAGATGCGCTGCTCGCGCGCCACCAACTGTCCGGCCACCAAGGCAAACAGGTAGCAAGGCTTTTTGTGCGGATCGACCCACTTGGCAAAGTGTCGGCCTTCCTCCAGATCACCTTGTTCAACCAGGTTGCCGTTGGACAGCAGCACCGGGTACTTGCGCTTGTCGCCGCGCAGCGTCACGGTGAAGCTGGCCATCACATCCGGGCGGTCCAAAAAGTAGGTGATGCGGCGAAAGCCCTCGGCCTCGCATTGGGTGAAGAACGAGTCGTTGCTGACGTACAAACCCGTCAAGCTGGTGTTTTTGGCGGGATTGCAGGTCGTGAAAATTTCCAGCTCAATAGGCTCTGGGCCTTCGGGCAGATTTTCCAAGACCAATTGTCTGCCGTCCATTTTGAACGACGTGCCTGCCCCATTGACCAACACGCGGGCAAGGTTCAGTTCTTCGCCATCCAGTCTGAGCGCTTGTGTGGGCAAGTCGGTATTGCGTCGCAAGCGCATTTTGTTCAGAACCCGTGTCTTGGCAGGGTCCAAATCAAATGTCAGATCGACGGTGTCGATCCAGAACGCAGGGGCGGTGTAGTCTTCGCGGCGAATCGCCGTGGCTTGTCCTTCACGGTACATAAATAGTCATCCTATGGATTGATGTTGTGAGTGAAGTCAAAAAAGTCATTATTGGTTGGTCTTGCGAATGCTGGCATAAAACAAACTGTCCCTGAGTTGGCCTTGAGGAGTGCGGCCGTCGAAGAGATGTTTACCTTCCAGCGACATGCCCATTTTTTGCATCACACGTTCACTCGCTTGATTGTCTGCATCACAAGAAGCCCAAACCCGTATCGCACCGGCGTGATGGTGCGCAAATTCTTTCACGGCCAAGCAGGCTTCTGTGCAAAACCCTTGATTTTCGAAGGGGTCACAAACAAACCAGCCCATCATCATGGAAGGGATTTGCCATTGAATGGAATGCAGGCCGACTGCACCTGCAAAATTTTCTTCATGCCACATGCCAAAGACCAAGTCCGTTCGAAGCAGCCAATGTGCCGCCATTTTCCGAACATAAGTCTCAGAGTCCTCAACAGATTGGTTGCTGTTAACCCAAGGCAGTCGCTCTGAAAGTCTGGCACGGGACGCATGCACAGCATTGAAAAAAGCAGGCCCATCACCTTCGTTGTAGCAGCGCAAAGTCAGGCGGGACGTTGTCAGCGTCCGTGGCAAAAGCAAAAGTTCTGGTCTGACCGGCAATGTCAACATCAGATGCCTTGTTTCAGTGAAGCTTCGATGAATGCATCCAGGTCGCCGTCCAGCACTTTTTGGGTGGCTGAAATTTCAACATTGGTGCGCAGGTCTTTGATGCGGCTGTTGTCCAGCACATAACTGCGGATCTGGTGACCCCAGCCCACATCGGTTTTGGTGTCTTCTAGCTTTTGCTGCTCTTCTTGGCGTTTGCGCATCTCAAAATCGTACAAACGCGAGCGCAGGCGCTGCCAAGCAATGTCGCGGTTGCCGTGCTGGCTGCGGCCGTCTTGGCACTGCACCACAATGCCGGTGGGCATGTGGGTCAGGCGCACGGCCGAGTCGGTTTTGTTGATGTGCTGACCGCCCGCGCCACTGGCCCGGAAGGTGTCGGTGCGCACGTCGGCGGGGTTAATGTCGATCTGGATCGAATCGTCGATCTCAGGGTAGACAAACAGCGAGGCAAACGAGGTGTGGCGGCCACCCGACGAGTCGAACGGGCTCTTGCGCACCAGGCGGTGCACGCCGGTTTCGGTGCGCAGCAAGCCATAGGCGTATTCGCCCTCGATCTTGATCGTGGCGCTTTTGATGCCGGCTGTATCGCCCGGAGTTTCTTCTTCCACCGTGGTTTTAAAGCCTTTTCGCTCGGCGTATCGCAGGTATTGACGCAGCAGCATACTGGCCCAGTCGCAGGCTTCGGTGCCACCGGCGCCGGCCTGAATATCGACAAAGCAGTTCAGCGGATCGGCCTCGTAGCGGAACATGCGGCGAAACTCGAGGTCTTCGACCAGTTTGGCCAGTTT
>CAMDKK010000067.1 GCA_945901045.1 Limnohabitans sp. Rim8 | reverse complement strand
AGGGTCGCCCAACCATCGAATTGGCCCCTTACAAAGTCGTTCAGACCATCTCAACTGACGAATTCAACGAATTAAAGCGGCGAATCAAAAACCGTGTCAAACGGCTCGGTTGGGATGCGGTCAAACTGTTCTGCCGCCCAGACTCCTAGGGCGCGGCACCTTCGATCGTTTGTCTGCCACCGTGCGACGTGATACGCCTGTCGAGGCGCAATGGCGTGAGGTGAAGTACCAACTGTTCGATTTGCCTGGAGATGGGGGGACTTTCAGCGAGCGTTTGTTGAAAATGAAGGCGGTATTGGCCTTACGTCCAGTTCCCTTTGTGCAAGCGCTCACACAGTTTCGCGTGGCCAATGCGTCAGCGCTTGAGCAGAAGTTGTGGCAGATCGTGCAGAGCGGCGGTGAGGGCTTGATGCTTCACCACGGGGACGCTTTGTGGCAAGCGGGGCGCAGCGAATCTTTGCACAAATTGAAAGTGGCAGAAGACGAAGATGCGCGGGTCGTCGGGCATGTGCCTGGTAAAGGAAAACTGAGTGGGCGCTTGGGCGCCTTACTTGTCGAACTGCCCCAAGGTCAACGCTTTGCACTGGGCTCAGGCCTGACTGACACACACAGACAAAAGCCCCCTGAAGTGGGGGCTTGGGTGACCTACCGGTACAGGGGCAGGACACCTTCTGGGCTGCCGCGCTTTGCCAGTTTCCTGCGGGAACGGCAGCCAGAATAAGTAAGGCTGATTTGCAGCCAAAGTCAAGCCAAGGTGCTTCTCAGGCGAACACACCGGCAGTGTCTTGCATGCGCTCTGACACTTCACCCAATTGATGCAGAGTGTCTCCCCAAGTCATCTCCAACTGAGTCAACTTCTTGAAGTAGTGGCTCACGATGTACTCGTCTGTCACGCCAATGCCGCCGTGCAATTGCACGGCTTGCTGTCCTACAAAACGCATGGACACACCCAGTTGGTACTTGGCACGGGCCATGGCACTGCGCCGTTCGTCAGATGGCGCATTGAGTTTGAGCGTGGCGTAAAAACTCATAGAACGGGCCAGTTCCAGTTGCATTTTCATGTCGGCCACGCGGTGACGCAGTGCCTGAAAGCTGGCGATGACGGTGTTGAACTGCTTGCGCGTGTTCATGTACTCGATGGTGATGGCCATGGTTTTGTCCATCACACCCACGGCCTCCGCACACAGGCTGGCGATGCCAATGTCCACCGCGTGCTCCAGTGCCGTCAAACCATCGCGTGACAACAATTGTGCGGGGGTGTTGTCCAAGTGAATGTCGGCTGCAGCAGCGCTGTCTTGCGTGGCATAAGCTGCAGTGCGCACACCGCTTGCGCTGCGTTCAACGAGGAACAGACCCAGCGTGCTGCCAATCATGGCGGGCACCAGGTAAGCGTCGGCGTGGGCGCCAGCGGGCACCATGTGCTTGACGCCCGTCAGGCTCCAGGCGTTCGCTGCCTCTTTGGCCTGGGTGGCACAGTGGCTTAAGTTGTAGCGGCCTTTGCGCTCTTGGTGGGCCAGCACCACCAAGGCTTCGCCCGAGGCGATGCGGCTCAGCCAGGCGGTTTTGAGGGCGTCGGTGCCATAGCCTTCGAGCACCGCGCTGGTGATCAGGGTTTGGGTGAGGGGCTCCATGACGATGCCACGGCCCAGCGCCTCCATGACCACCATGCCTTCGACCGGGCCCATGCCCATGCCGCCTTGGGCTTCGCTCACATACAGGCCTGTGAGGCCTAACTCGGCCAGTTCGGTATAAGCTGCGCGGTCAAAGCCGCCAGAGGCCGCAATGGCGCGGCGGCGGTCAAAGTCGTAGCCTTTGTCCACCCACTTGTGGACGGCGTCACGCAGTTGTTCCTGGTCATCAGAAAAATCGAAATCCATTTTGAAATCCTTGAAAGTTCAGGCGCTTTAACCGAGGACGGTTTGCGCGACGATGTTGCGTTGCACTTCGTTGCTGCCGCCGTAAATGGTGGTCTTGCGCATGTTGAAGTAATTGGCCGCCAGAGGGGCATTGGATACGTTGTCGCCAGGAAAGTCGCCTTGCCAGCCGGCGTCCATGGCTTCAAAGATGAAGGGCAGGCTGTAAGGGCCTGCCGCCAACATCATGAGTTCCGCATACCGTTGCTGGATCTCGCTGCCTTTAATCTTCAAGAGGCCGGCAATGTCCAGTGAGTTTTTGCCCGATTTTTCAGCCGACAAGACGCGCAGCACCAGCATTTCGAGGGCGACGATGTCGACTTCGAGTTTGGCGATTTCGTCACGGAAACGCAGGTCTTCGTAAACGCCTTCGGTCTTGGCAATGCGCTTCAAGCGCTCCAGTTCGCGTTTGGCGCGGTTCACATCGGCGATGTTGGTGCGCTCGTGGGCCAATAAATGTTTGGCGTAGTTCCAGCCCTTGTTTTCTTCGCCTACCAGGTTCTCGACCGGTACTTCAACATTGTCAAACCAGACTTCATTGACTTCGCATTCGCCGTCGAGCAGCTTGATCGGGCGCACCGTGATACCCGGTGTTTTCATATCGATCAGCAAGAAAGAAATCCCGGTTTGCGGCTTGCCTTCGTTGCTGGTTCGCACCAGACAGAAAATCCATTCGCCATATTGCCCCAAGGTGGTCCAGGTCTTTTGGCCGTTGACAATGTACTTATCGCCCACGCGCTCGGCGCGGGTTTTCAGAGAGGCCAAATCGGAGCCGGAACCGGGCTCGCTGTAACCCTGGCTCCACCACACTTCACCGCTGGCGATGCCGGGCAAAAAGCGTTGCTGTTGTTCTGCATTACCAAATGCCATGATTACCGGGGCCACCATCACCGGGCCAAACGGCACCACGCGGGGCGCGCCGGCCAGAGCGCATTCTTCTTCGAACAGATGCTTTTGGATGGCATTCCAACCCGGGCCACCGAACTGCGTCGGCCAAGCCCAACCGAGCCAGCCTTTTTTGCCCAAAATTTGGGCCCAACGTTGCATATCGTCACGCGTTAATCGCATGGCAGCATGCACCTTGTGAGAAATGTCTGCGGGTAAGTTACCTTTAACCCAAGTGCGAATTTCATCGCGGAATGCAAGTTCTTCAGGGGTGAATGCCAAATCCATGGGGGTCTTTCTCAAAAAAGTCTGCAGCGAAATACCCAAAGCATCAGGCCTTGAGTTTATGAAAAACGACTTTATAGCACGATCGTGCGAAAAAACTGTCTTAGCCGTGACAAAACGAGTTAGTTTGTGCCAACTTTGAGGCGTGGCAAGGCAGGGATAATCCCTGAAGATGAAAAATATTGTGATTTTGATTTCCGGATCAGGCACCAACATGGCGGCCATCGTTCAGGCCGCGGAGCAACGCCAATGGTCAGACAAATTGGGCGTGCGGGTGGCCGCTGTGCTCAGCAACCGGGGCGATGCTGAGGGCCTCGAATTTGCCAAAAACCGAGGGATACCCGTGGTGCTTGTGGAGCACAAGTCTTTTGCCAGTCGTGAGGCATTTGACTTGGCATTGCAAGATGAAATTGACCGGTTTGAACCCGCCTTGTTGGTGCTGGCAGGTTTTATGCGCATCTTGTCTCCGGCATTCGTGCAGCATTTTCACAAACGTTTGATCAATATTCATCCTTCTTTGTTGCCTGCTTTTGCTGGCCTCAATACCCATCAACGGGCGATTGACATGGGCTGCAAATTTGCCGGTGCCACGGTACACCTCGTCACCTCTGAGTTGGACCATGGTCCCATCTTGGCGCAGGCTGTTGTGCCAGTTTTGCCCATGGATACCGCCCAAAGTTTGGCTGAGCGTGTCTTGTCCCAGGAGCATCTGTTGTATCCGCAAGCAATCGAGAAATTCTTGACCGCTTGATTTTCAGGACCGTGTTTCAGTTCTGTGAAGGGTCGGCCTCTGATACCCAGGCAAATCGCGGCTGGACGACACCGTCGATCTCGACATGCTCATTGAACATGGCCGCAGGACGCACCCACAGGCCGCGCTCACCATACAACGCTTGGTACAAGGTCAGGGGTTCCAGTGATTCACTGTGCCGAACTGTGCCTTTGACTTCGTAGAACAGATTTTTGTAATGGCGGTAGATGCCAGGTCGGGTGGTGATCAAGGGCGGCAGTGTTTCTGACATGGGTGAAGTCCTGAATGCGCAGAGTGGGACAATAGAGGCTATGCATCCTAAAGCCCTTCTTGATGCCTGCGCCGAACTGGTCAGGCTGACGCTCCAATTTGAACATCCTGCCGATTCGGTGGTCTCGCGCTTCTTCCGTGAACACCGCCAATTGGGTCCCCGAGAGCGCGCCACCTTGGCCGAGACCGCCTACAACGTGCTGCGGCACAAGCTGCGTTTTGAGTATTTGGCCCGCTCAGGCAGTGGGGCCAAAGAGCGCCGCTTGGCAATTTTGGGCTTTCATGCACCGCGCGATTTTCTGTATGGCGCCATCAACGAAACCGAAAAAACTTGGCTCGAAGGCTGCGGCCGTGTCAAGCCCGAAGAATTTTTAGACCGACATCGCCACAATTTGCCGGAATGGATGGTCGAACCCCTTAAAGCCCAGTTGGGCGATGAGTTTTGGCCGCTGGTTGAAAGTTTGGGGCAAAGTGCCACACTCGATTTGAGGGTTAACGCATTGCATGACAAACGTGCGGACGTTCAAAAAGAACTTAAATTGGCAGGCATCGCCACAGAGCCAACACCTTATTCCCCTTGGGGGCTTCGGATAAAAGGCAAACCTGCATTGACCAAACTGGATGCCTTTGCCCGCGGTGCCATCGAGGTACAAGACGAGGGGTCTCAATTGCTGGCCTTGTTGTTGGACGCCCATCGCGGCGAAATGGTGGTTGATTTTTGTGCCGGTGCCGGCGGCAAAACACTGGCGATAGGCGCAAGCATGCGCAACACAGGGCGCCTGTATGCTTTCGATGTCTCCGGACACCGTCTGGACGCACTCAAGCCCCGTTTGGCACGCAGCAAGTTGTCCAACGTCTATCCGGCTGCGATTGCGCATGAGCGCGACGAGCGAATCAAGCGCTTGGCGGGCAAGATTGACCGCGTGTTGGTCGATTCTCCATGTTCTGGTTTGGGCACCTTGCGGCGCAATCCCGATTTGAAATGGCGCCAAACGCCCAAGGCGCTGGAAGAATTGACCGTCAAACAGTTGACCATTTTGCAAAGTGCCGCACGGCTACTAAAGCCCGGTGGCCGCTTGGTCTATGCCACATGCAGTTTGTTGGTGCAAGAAAATGAAGCCATCGCGCAGGCCTTTACGCAAGTCCATCCGGAGTTTGAAGTGCTCAGCGCTGGCGCTGAGTTAGACCGCTTGAAGGTGCCGCATGCCGCCACCTTGTGCAGTGGAGAACAGGCAGAGTTTTTGCGCCTGTGGCCGCACCGGCACGGCACTGATGGATTTTTTGCGGCGGCTTGGGTGAAAAAGTAATTTTTTATGATTCAGAAAAATGACTTGAGCTTGAAAAGACTGTTCTTTTAGAGTTTGAAAACTTAAAATCAAAGCATTGCCAGAAAACAGGCTTTTTGAAAGACATTACCGATGCTATTTCCCGACTGGACCGTATTGAATGCGGCGATCGACTGGCTGGCCCATGGCAGCTTGCATTTTTCTTGGCTGCAGGTGCTGGTGGTGACTTTGGTGCTCACCCACATCACCATCGCCAGCGTGACGATTTACCTGCACCGACATTCTGCCCACCGCGCGTTGGATTTGCATCCTATGGTGTCGCATTTTTTCCGTTTTTGGCTTTGGCTGACCACGGGACAGGTGACCAAAGAATGGACTGCCATTCACCGCAAGCATCACGCTAAATGTGAGCAGATTGAAGACCCCCATAGCCCCCATGTGCATGGCATCAAAGCCGTGTTATTAACGGGTGCTGAGTTGTACCGTAAAGAGTCTAAGAACTTGGATACGCTGGCGCGGTTCGGTCACGGAACCCCCGATGATTGGATTGAACGCAATTTGTACACCCGTTTTTCATGGCAAGGCGTGGCCCTGATGCTGATCATTAACTTGGCGCTGTTTGGTGCCTTGGGTTTGACGGTCTGGGCTGTGCAAATGATGTGGATACCGGTCACTGCCGCTGGCATCATCAACGGTGCTGCCCATTACTGGGGTTACCGTAACTTTGAGGCGCCCGATGCGAGCACCAACATCTCGCCCTGGGGCATCCTCATCGGTGGCGAAGAGTTGCACAACAACCACCACACTTACCCCACGTCGGCCAAATTGTCGGTCAAGCCATACGAGTTCGATATCGGCTGGATGTACATCACAATCTTGCAGTCAATGGGCTTGGCCAAAGTCAAGAAGACGCCACCTAAATTAGCTTACGGCGAGACCCGACCTGTGGCCGATGAAAAGACGCTGGAGGCCTTGATTGCGAACCGCTATGAAGTGATGGCCGGTTACGCCCGTCAAATGCGCGATGTTTTCCTTCAGGAAGTTTCTTCCGCCAAGTTGGATGAGCATGTGATCAAGGTGGCTTCGCGTTGGTTCCACCGCGCTGCTGAAAAAGTGCCAGCGGAGGCTGTTTCTTTGCTTTCCCAAGCACGTGCTGCCTACCCTGTGCTGGACAAGATGGTGGTCATGCGAGAAGAGTTGACTCAGATCTGGCTCAACACATCGCACAGCCGTGAACAGTTGGCTGCCGATTTGCAAGCTTGGTGCCGTCGCGCCGAAGAGAGCGGCATTGCAGCTTTGCGTGATTTCTCTACGCAGCTGCGCGCTGCGACGGTCAAGCCGGTTTGATGAATCGACTTACCAAATCGGCCAGATAAATCAACAAGCCAAAAAAAAACCCGCTGAGCGGGTTTTTTTAAGGGGTTCGCAGGCTCGAAGCCCGCAAAATCAAAATGAATTACTTCAGCTTGATTTCTTTGTATTGCACGTGCTTGCGAGCTTTCGGGTCGAACTTCATAATCGACATTTTCTCGGGCATGGTTTTCTTGTTTTTGCTGGTCGTATAGAAGTGACCTGTGCCGGCTGTCGATTCCAGCTTGATTTTTTCGCGTCCGCCTTTGGATGCCATGATCGTGTCCTTTCAGTAACTGGAATTAAGCTTGACCGCGCGAACGCAAGTCAGCCAGCACGGCGTCGATGCCGTTTTTGTCGATCAAACGCAGAGCTGCGCTGGAAACGCGCAAACGGACCCAACGGTTTTCAGTCTCTACCCAGAAACGGCGGTATTGCAGGTTCGGCAAGAACCTGCGCTTTGTTTTGTTGTTAGCGTGGGAAACATTGTTCCCAGACATTGGGCCTTTGCCCGTAACTTCACATACGCGTGCCATGTGGACACTCCATATCTACGGCGGTTGTTAACACGAGCGTCTCAAGCGTTCGTTAATACGAGCGCCTCAGGCTTTCGTTCAGACTATCGCCTCACCTCGCCAGATCAGGGTGGCGGTAACCCATCTTCTTCGCTGAATCCAGCAAAGCCTGTGATTATAGCGCTATTTGTTCAGTGATCGCCGTGCTCCAGAAAGCGTTGGGCGTCCAATGCCGCCATGCAGCCCGTGCCTGCGCTGGTGATGGCTTGACGGTACACGTTGTCTTGCACGTCACCAGCGGCAAAGATGCCGGGCACGCTGGTCATGGTGGCAAATCCTTGTAATCCACTTCGGGTCAGCAAATAGCCGCCTTTCATGTCCAAATGGCCTTCAAAGATGTCGGTGTTGGGATGGTGGCCAATGGCAATAAAGCAGCCTTGTAATGTCAGATCCCGTGTGCTTTGGCTGTCGGTGCTCTTCAAGCGCACCCCTGTGACGCCAGAGGCGTCGCCCAGAACCTCATCCAGCACGCTGTTGGTTTCTAGCACGATCTTGCCTGAGGCGACTTTTTCCATCAGTTTGTCAATCATGATGGCTTCAGCCTTGAACTTGTCGCGGCGATGGATCAGGTGAACCTTGGAGGCAATATTGGACAAATACAGCGCTTCTTCGACGGCGGTATTGCCACCACCGACCACGCACACCGGTTGTTCGCGGTAGAAGAAGCCGTCACAGGTGGCGCAGCCTGACACGCCGCGACCCATGAAGGCTTCTTCAGAGGGCAGGCCCAAGTACTTGGCCGATGCACCAGTGCAAATAATGAGGCTGTCGCAGGTGTAGGTGCCGCTGTCACCGGTCAAGGTGAAAGGACGCTTGCTGAAGTCGACCTTGTTGATGTGGTCGAAGACGATCTGGGTATTGAACCGCTCAGCGTGTTCTTGAAAGCGTTGCATAAGTTCTGGACCCTGCACGCCATGCACATCGGCCGGCCAGTTGTCGACTTCGGTCGTGGTCATCAACTGACCCCCTTGGGCCATGCCGGTGATCAACAGGGGTTTGAGGTTGGCGCGGGCTGCATAAACGGCGGCTGTGTAGCCGGCTGGTCCCGAACCGAGAATCAAGACTTTGGCGTGTTGGGTGTTGGACATGAAAATAAGACTTTTTGAATGGGCTCAATGCCCGGGATGAGCGCAATTGTATGAAGCTTAGACGCGCACTTTCTGTCGCGGGTTATTTGGAGGCATCGATCTGCGACATTGACTTCCAAAAAGGGGTGTCTATCGGGTAAGCTTGCAGCCACAACTATGACTTATTCCCTGCACACTCTTGTCAATCCGACTGGGTCACCCCAGCCTGAAACTGAAGCGCTTGGGCGAACCGGTTTGACCCGGTTCGCCCAAGAATTTGGCTTGTTCATTGCGGGTGCGGCTTTGATATTGGGCTTTTTGTCGCTGCTAAGTTTCAACTTGCAAGACCCTTCGTGGTCCAGTTCTGGCGTGGATGGGCAGGTTCGCAATTGGGTTGGCAGGCTGGGGGCCTGGATCGCGGACATCGCGTATTTTTTGTTTGGTTTCTCGGCTTGGTGGTGCCTGGCAGCAGGGACCCGTGCCTGGTTGGTGGCCTTGGCGGTTTGGTTGCGTGGAGAAGGTACCTGTGCAACCCAAGGATGGAAGATCACGCGCAGTCGCGCCGCATTTTGGGTGGGGTTGTTTGTTTTACTGCTGGCCAGCTGCTCGATGGAGTGGTTGCGAATGTACAAATTCGACGCCAATTTGCCGGGGCAAAGTGGGGGTGCTTTGGGTTACTTGGCTGGCAAGATCAGTCTCCAATGGCTGGGCTTCACCGGCTCGGCACTGGCCAGTTTGGTTCTCGCCGTATTGGGCGTTGCACTGGTCTTTAGATTTTCTTGGGGCCGTCTGGCCGAAAGCATCGGGGCACAAATTGACGGCTTGATTGAATCGCGTCAGGAAAAACGTGAAATCGCGCAAGATTACGCTTTGGGTCAGCAAGCCTTGCGCGAACGGGACCATGCCATGTCCGCCGAGCCCATCGATCCTGAGTTGCACCCGATGGGGTTGGCCCATCAGGGGTTGACTGAGCCCACCATGGAGAACTTTGTGCGAGGCAGTTCTGCGGCACAAGCCATTCAGTCTGTGCCCGCTCAAACTCCGGTGGTGATCGAATCGTTTGCGCACCAGGCCCCGGTGAGTGAACGTGTTCAAAAAGAGCGGCAAAAGCCCTTGTTCAATGAGTTACCTGACAGCAAGCTGCCGCAAGTCGATTTGCTGGACAGTTTGACCACCCAACAAGAAGGCGTGGCCCTGGAAACACTCGAAATGACCAGTCGGATGATCGAAAAACGACTGAAAGATTTCGGTGTGGAAGTGCGTGTACTGGCTGCAGCCCCAGGACCTGTTGTGACACGCTATGAAATTGAACCTGCCACGGGCGTGAAGGGCTCTCAAGTCGTCAACTTGGCCAAAGATCTGGCCCGTTCACTCAGCTTGGTGTCGATTCGCGTGATCGAAACGATTCCCGGTAAAAACTTCATGGCGTTGGAGTTACCCAACGCCAAGCGCCAGTCGATCAAACTCAGCGAAATATTGGGCTCTCAGGTTTATCACGAGGCCAAATCCATGCTCACCATGGGCTTGGGTAAAGACATTGGTGGCAATCCGGTTGTGGCCGATCTGGCCAAGATGCCACATGTGTTGGTGGCGGGCACCACAGGTTCGGGCAAGTCGGTGGGTATCAATGCGATGATTCTTTCCTTGCTCTACAAAGCCGAGGCGCGTGATGTGAGGCTGCTGATGATCGACCCCAAGATGCTTGAAATGTCGGTTTACGAAGGTATTCCGCATTTACTGGCACCGGTCGTCACTGACATGAAGCAAGCCGCCCATGGCCTGAACTGGTGCGTTGCCGAGATGGAGCGCCGATACAAGTTGATGAGCAAAATGGGCGTGCGTAATCTGGCCGGCTACAACACCAAAATTGATGAAGCCACGGCCCGTGAAGAGTTCATCTACAACCCTTTCAGCTTGACGCCAGACGATCCGGAACCTCTCAAACGCTTGCCTCACATCGTGGTGGTGATTGATGAGTTGGCCGATCTGATGATGGTGGTCGGTAAGAAGATCGAAGAGTTGATCGCACGCTTGGCCCAAAAAGCCCGTGCCGCAGGGATTCATTTGATTTTGGCGACACAACGCCCCAGCGTCGACGTGATCACCGGCCTGATCAAGGCCAACATCCCAACCCGTATTGCTTTTCAAGTGTCGAGCAAAATCGACAGCCGGACCATTCTGGACCAAATGGGCGCAGAAGCTTTGTTAGGTATGGGGGACATGCTGTACATGCCTTCTGGAACGGGGTACCCGATGCGTGTTCACGGTGCATTTGTCAGCGATGAAGAAGTCCATCGCGTTGTGAATTACCTCAAGTCGCAGGGCGAGCCCGATTACATCGAGGGCGTTCTCGATGGGGGAACTGTCGATGGCGAAGACGGTCTGCTGGACGGTGGGGAGGGGGAAAAAGACCCTATGTACGATCAAGCCGTTGAAGTGGTTTTGAAAAACCGCAAGGCCAGCATTTCCTTGGTGCAGCGTCATTTGAAAATTGGCTACAACCGCGCTGCACGTTTGGTGGAGGACATGGAGAGGGCGGGCTTGGTCAGTGCCATGAGCGGCAGCGGGCAACGCGAAATACTTGTGCCATCCCGCGCCGAGTGAACAAAAGCTTGAAGATGAACGCACAGGTATTGGTATTGGGCCGCATCGGCAAATTACGCAAAAAATGGATGCTGGCATTGACTTTGATGCTTGCTGTGATGGTGCTGGGTTTGGGTTTGGGGGGAGCGCCTGCGCATGCCAATGGTCTTGACAGTCTGGAGCAGTTCATGCGGCAGGCCAAAACGGGGCGAGCTCAGTTCACACAAGTCGTGACGGCGCCTGCCAAGCCAGGGCAAACGGCCAGAAGCAAGACATCCAGCGGGATTTTTGAGTTCGATCGCCCAGGCCGTTTTTTGTTCAATTACCAAAAGCCATTTGTACAAACATTGGTAGCCGATGGTCAGACTTTGTGGATGTATGACGCAGATTTGAACCAAGTCACGGCCCGCAAGCAGGCCCAGGTTCTGGGCTCGACGCCCGCTGCTATTCTCACTTCGACCCATGACTTGAAGGCATTGCAAGCTGATTTTGTTTTTCAGGCTGAGCCTGACAAAGAGGGCTTGCAGTGGATGCGCGCCACGCCCAAAGCCAAAGATGGACAAATCCAATCGGTGCTGGCGGCTTTCCGAGACACCGACAAAGGTCCGGCACTGGCAGTGCTGGAAGTTCAAGACAGCTTTGGGCAGCGTTCAGTTTTGACCTTTACTGCGTATGAATCCAACCCCGCCTTCTCTGCCACAAATTTCCAATTCAAGCCGCCTCCAGGGGCCGATGTGTTGCGGCCCTGATATGGGGCACACCGGGCACACCCGCCAGCGCATTGAAGGCGAGGGAAGATCTTGGCCGCAGGCTAAAAAATGACCCAGCCCGGCGCCACGTACACTCAAGCACATGACGGCAACTCCCTCCAGTCCCCCGCATTTGAGCGCTTCACACCAGCCCTTGGCGGAGCGTTTACGACCACGGGCTTTGGGTGAAGTGATTGGTCAACAGCATTTGCTGGGTGAAGGTCTGGCCTTGCGCTTGGCGTTTGAATCTGGACAGCCACACAGTTGCATTTTGTGGGGCCCTCCGGGCGTAGGAAAAACCACCATCGCCCGTTTGATGGCAAATGCGTTTGATGCCCAATTCATCACCATCAGTGCGGTGTTGGGTGGGGTCAAGGATATTCGCGAGGCGGTTGAAAAAGCAGAGTTAGCCCGAACGGGCTTGCATCCCCAGCGCACGATCGTGTTTGTAGATGAGGTGCATCGCTTCAACAAAAGCCAGCAAGATGCCTTTTTGCCCCATGTTGAAAGCGGCCTGTTCACTTTCATTGGGGCGACAACGGAGAACCCTTCATTTGAAGTCAACTCCGCATTGCTGTCTCGCGCGGCGGTTTATGTCTTGCAAGCTTTGGATGAAGAGGATTTACATCAGATCGTGCTCAAAGCGCAGGCTATTGGCGCGATTGCTTCGATAGAGGCAGACGCAGAGCAGCGCTTGATCGCTTATGCAGATGGTGATGCAAGGCGCTTACTCAACACCCTGGAAACCTTGGCGGTTGCTGCCGAGCGTGAAAAAATAGCCCCCATTACGGATGCTTGGTTGATGAAGGTGCTGGGTGAGCGTATGCGCCGATACGACAAAGGAGGCGAGCAGTTTTACGACACCATCAGTGCGCTGCACAAATCGGTGCGAGGATCAGACCCCGACGCCGCGCTGTATTGGTTTGTTCGGATGCTGGACGGTGGCGCTGACCCACGTTACATGGCCCGTCGCTTCATCCGTATGGCCAGCGAAGATGTTGGACTGGCAGATCCCCGTGCCTTGCGCATGGCACTTGATGCGGCCGATGTCTACGAGCGACTGGGCAGCCCCGAAGGTGAATTGGCACTTGCTGAGTGCGTGGTGTATTTGGCCATTGCGCCCAAATCCAATGCAGTTTACAAAGCCTTTAACGCTGCAAAAGCATTGGTCAAAAAAGAGGGCACCCGCCCGGTGCCCCTGCATTTGCGCAATGCCCCCACCCAACTCATGAAGCAACTCGACTACGGCAAAGGCTATCGTTACGCGCACGATGAAGCAGAGGGTTTTGCGGCCGGAGAGACTTACCTGCCTGACGGAATGGCCGAGCCCGGTTTCTACAAGCCAGTCAACAGAGGCCTGGAAATCAAGATCGCCGAGAAGCTCGAACAATTGAAAAAAAGAAACCGTGCGCAAGGGTAAATCCCATTCAAATGTGAATCTAAAGATTCAGTCAAATCATTACAATTTTCCTGTTCGCCACGCGTCCTGTTTGTGCCGTGGCAAGTCATACCAACGGAGTTTTTATGGACGTCTTGCTTCAGCAGATCATCAACGGTCTGGTCATGGGCAGCATGTACGCTTTGGTAGCCTTGGGCTACACAATGGTGTACGGGATCATCAATCTCATTAATTTCGCGCATGGCGAAGTGCTCATGGTCGCTGCTTTGACCAGTTGGACTGTCATTGGGATGATGAAAGAAGCCCTGCCGACTGCGCCGGGCTGGGTCATTTTGATCATTGCCTTGCTCATCGCCTGCGTTGTGGCGGCTGTGCTTAATTTTGCGATTGAAAAAGTCGCGTACAGGCCATTGCGCAACAGCCCCAAACTGGCCCCCTTAATCACCGCCATTGGCATGAGCATCCTGCTCCAGACCTTGGCCATGATCATTTGGAAGCCCAACTACAAGGCGTATCCCACGCTGCTTTCGAATGAGCCTATTGACATTGCCGGTGCTGTCATCAGCCCGACGCAAGTGATGATTTTGGGTGTGACGGCGGTTTCATTGGCGCTCTTGATGTGGTTGGTCAATTCCACCAAATTAGGCCGAGCCATGCGCGCTACTGCCGAGAACCCCGGGGTGGCATCACTCATGGGGGTCAAACCCGACACGGTGATTTCTGCGACCTTCATCATCGGTGCCGTGTTGGCCGCTATTGCGGGCGTGATGTACGCCTCCAACTACGGCACAGCGCATCACGCCATGGGCTTCTTGCCGGGCCTGAAAGCCTTTACCGCCGCTGTTTTTGGCGGGATTGGTAACTTGGGCGGCGCTGTAGTGGGCGGCATTTTGCTGGGACTGATCGAGTCGATTGGCTCGGGTTATATCGGAGAGTTGACTGGCGGTGTTTTGGGCAGTCATTACGCCGACATTTTTGCGTTTATCGTGTTGATTTTTGTGCTCACCCTTCGGCCCTCCGGCTTGATGGGCGAGCGTGTGGCGGATCGGGCATGAAGCGAGGCGTGACTACTGTGAAACAAAACATATTCCTGAGGTATACCTTGTATGGCTTGGCCTTGGTGCTGTTGCCTTTGATCCTGCAAAACTTCGGCAACGCCTGGGTGCGCATTGCGGACATGGCCTTGCTGTATGTTTTACTCGCCGTGGGTTTGAACATTGTGGTGGGTTACGCTGGTTTGTTGGACTTGGGTTATGTGGCGTTTTTTGCTGTGGGGGCCTACATGTATGCCCTGATGGCATCGCCTCATTTGACAGAAACCTTTCCGCTCATCGCCGCCATGTTTCCGGCGGGCTTGCACATGCCTTTGTGGGTCATTGTTCCCGTATCTGCCGCAGTGGCGGGTCTGTTGGGTATGTTGTTAGGTGCGCCGACGCTCAAACTGCGTGGCGATTATCTGGCGATCGTGACTTTGGGTTTTGGGGAAATCATCCGTGTGTTCATGAACAACCTTGACCAACCCTACAACATCACCAATGGCCCCAAAGGAATTGACCAAATTGATTCGGTGACTGTTCTAGGACACAGCCTGGGCAAGCCATTGCAAGTGGGAGGCTTCGAGGTGGCCTCGGTGTCGCTCTATTTTTATTTGTTTCTGAGCATGGTTTTGTTTGCCATTTTGGTTTCATACCGCATTCAAAACTCCCGCATTGGCCGCGCCTGGATGGCCATCCGCGAAGATGAAATTGCGGCCAAAGCCATGGGTCTGAACACGCGCAATTTGAAACTGCTCGCATTTGGTATGGGGGCTACCTTCGGTGGCGTTTCGGGGGCTATGTTTGCCAGTTTTCAAGGCTTTGTCTCGCCTGAATCCTTCAGCTTGATGGAGTCGGTGATGATCGTGGCCATGGTGGTGCTCGGTGGCTTGGGGCATTTGCCGGGCGTGATTTTGGGTGCCGTCTTGTTGTCTGCTTTACCCGAGGTTTTGCGTTATGTCGCAGGCCCGTTGCAAGCCTTGACTGATGGCCGCCTGGACGCGGCCATCCTGCGCCAATTGCTGATTGCTTTGGCCATGATTGTGATCATGCTGATGCGACCACGGGGCTTGTGGCCATCACCTGAGCACGGCAAATCCTTGCAAGTGAAAGAGGACGCCTGAGATGAGCAATACCGTCTTGAAAGTCTCAGGTATTTCCAAACGCTTTGGTGGCCTCCAAGCCTTGACCGATGTCGGAATGACCATAGAGCGCGGACAGGTCTATGGTTTGATCGGGCCTAACGGTGCGGGCAAGACCACATTCTTCAATGTCATTACAGGTTTGTACACGCCCGATGCGGGTACGTTTGAGCTGGCGGGCAAGTCGTATGAGCCGACCGCAGTGCACGAAGTGGCGAAAGCAGGCATTGCGCGGACGTTCCAGAACATCCGTTTGTTTGCTGAAATGACGGCCCTAGAGAACGTCATGGTGGGGCGTCACATGCGCACACACTCGGGCTTGCTCGGGGCCATTTTCCGCACTGCCAGTTTCATTGCCGAAGAGAAAGCAATTGCAGATCGTGCACAAGAACTGCTCGACTACGTTGGCATTGGACAATACGCCGATTACAAATCACGCACCTTGTCGTATGGTGATCAGCGCCGACTTGAAATCGCACGCGCCTTGGCCACAGACCCGCAATTGATCGCCCTGGACGAGCCTGCGGCGGGCATGAATGCCACCGAGAAAATTCAATTACGCGAGCTGATCGATCGCATCCGCAACGACAACCGCACTATTTTGCTGATTGAGCACGATGTGAAGTTGGTCATGGGTTTGTGCGACCGCGTGACGGTGCTTGATTACGGCAAATCGATTGCCCAAGGAACACCTGCCGAAGTTCAAAAAAATGACAAAGTGATCGAAGCCTATTTGGGCACGGGAGGACACTGAAATGAGCGCCACGTTGCTGAAAGTCAAAGGCCTGAAAGTGGCTTATGGCGGCATTCAAGCCGTCAAGGGTGCCGACTTTGAAGTGCATGAAGGCGAGTTGGTGTCTTTGATCGGCTCCAACGGTGCGGGCAAAACAACGACCATGAAAGCCATCACAGGCACGCTGCCTTTGAACGCGGGCGACATTGAATATTTGGGCAAAAGCATTGTCGGTCAAGGCCCTTGGGATTTGGTCCAACAAGGTCTGGCGATGGTGCCGGAAGGACGTGGGGTCTTTACCCGTATGAGCATTATCGAAAACCTGCAAATGGGGGCCTACATACGCACCGACACTTCAGGCATTGCCGACGATATTGAAAAGATGTTCACGATCTTTCCGCGCCTGCGTGAACGCAAAGACCAATTGGCGGGCACCCTGTCCGGTGGCGAGCAGCAAATGCTGGCCATGGGGCGCGCGTTGATGAGTCGTCCCAAGGTGTTGCTGCTAGACGAGCCCTCCATGGGTTTGTCGCCCCTCATGGTGGACAAGATTTTTGAGGTCGTTCGTGATGTGTACGCACAAGGCGTCACTGTATTGCTGGTCGAGCAAAACGCCAGAAGGGCCTTGGCCATTGCCAATCGCGGCTATGTGATGGAGTCGGGCATCATCACCATGAAGGGCTTGGGCAAGGACTTGCTTGAAGACCCGAAAGTGCGTGCCGCCTATCTGGGCGAATGATCAGTCGACCTTGGCACCGCTGGCTTTGACCACGGATTCGTAACGGATTAATTCCTTCTTCATGAAGGCCTCAAATTGTTCGGGAGTGGTGGCCACAGGCTCGGCCATCAACATGGCGAAGCGGGTTTTGGTTTCGGGTGCTCCAAGCGCGGCTGTGAAGGCTTTGTTCAAGCGATCCACCACTTCGCGTGGTGTTCCAGCAGGTGCCACAAGCCCCCACCAGGTGTCGATCTCAAAGCCCTTGAGGGTCTCGCTCACCGCGGCGATGTCGGGCAAAGCGCTGCTGCGCTGGGCGGTGGTCACCGCCAAAGCTATCAGCTTGCCGGACTTGATGTTCGGAGCTGCTGTGGCCAAGTTGTCGAAGTTGAAATCGACTTGACCCGATAACAAAGCCAATTGCGCGGGATTACCACCGTTATACGGAATGTGCACAGCAAAAATGCCTGCTGCCCGCTTGAACATTTCGCCGGCCAAATGGCCTGCACTGCCGTTGCCACCAGAGCCAAAATTGAGGCGACCCGGATTCACTTTGGCGTAGGCCACCAGATCAGCCAGGTTGATGATCTTCAGCCTTTGTGCGGTGTCAGCGTTCATCACCAGCACGTTGGGCACGCGCAGCATTTGCGTGATCGGTGCAAAGTCGCGGCCTGCGTCATAAGGCATTTTGGCAAACAACCAAGGGTTGATCGCATGCGTAGCCGTCGCTGCAATGCCAATCGTGTAGCCGTCAGGATTGGCTTTAGCGACCAGATCTGCACCCAGGTTGCCGCCGGCACCGGGCTTGTTGTCAATGATCACCGTGCCCAGCGTGTCTTTGACGCGTTCAGCCAAAGCGCGAGCAGTCACATCGATTGGGCCGCCAGCAGCGTAAGGCACGATCAGTCGAATCGGCTTGTTTTGGGCCCAAGCCGGCGCGAACAGGGTTGCGCAGGCTAGCCAAAGGAAAAAAATGCGAGTCATTTTCAAGCTATTTTGCGGATTGAGGGACAGACGATTGCTCATTTGGCGGCCTTGTCGGCTTCAGAAGTAAATGAATCAGCAAAGAATTCTTCGGCAGGCAAGCCTGCGGCGCCATAGTCGCGTTGGGCCGAGTCCACCACGATGGGCGCCCCACAAGCGTACACCTGAAATCCTGACAGGTCAGGGTGATCTTGCAATACAGCGTGGTGAACGAAACCTGTTCGGCCCGTCCAAGCGTCTTCTGGCGTTGCATTCGAGACCACAGGAACATAAAGCAAATTGGGCATCTGTGCCAGTTGCCCCTCAACCCAGTCGTTCATGTAAAGGTCTGAGGGTCTGCGGCCACCCCAGTACAGCGTCGCAGGTCGGGTAATGCATTTGTGCTGCATGTGCTCAATCAGCGCCTTGATCGGGGCAAAGCCTGTTCCCGATGCCAACAGCACCATGGGTTTGTCCGAGTCTTCACGCAAAAAGAAACTGCCGTAAGGCCCTTCGACACGCAGAATGTCTTTTTCTTTCATGGTGGTGAACACCGGGTCAGTGAACTTGCCGCCGGGCATGTGGCGAATATGCAGCTCCACTTTCGGGGTGCCTGCCTCCAAAGTGTGCGGCGCATTGCCCATGCTGTAGCTTCGGCGGGAACCATCGCGGAGTAAAAATTCAATGTACTGACCTGCGTGAAATTGCATCACGTCAGTGGCCGGCAGTTGCAAATGGATCACCATCACATCGTCTGATTTTTTGACCAAAGAGACCACACGTACCGGCATTTTCTTGATCGGGAACGCGCCTGCCTCGGTCACTTGGCGGGATTCGAGAATCAAGTCACTTTGCGCGGTGGCGCAGCAGGTCAAGATCAGGCCTTGCGCTTCTTCTTCATCGCTCAGAGCCTTGCTTTGGTGCACACCGTGCACCACGGTGCCTTCGATTTTTTTACACTTGCACGAACCGCAAGCGCCATCTTTACAGCCATAGGCCAAGCCAATGCCTTGGCGAATGCCTGCGGCAAGCAAAGTCTCGGTTGAGTCGGCATTGAAACTGCGGCCACTGGGCTGCACGGTAATTTGAAAGCTCATCCATGTATCCTTGAGGGTCTGTCTGTAACCCGAGCCCCTGATTTTGCCTTCAAATCAAACCCCTTTAGGCGCTTTGCCTGCCCGATTTCGTCGTCAACGTCTTTTGATCGTCGGTTGTGGCGATGTTGGGATGCGGGTTGCGCGTCAGTTGGGCGGACGTGTCAACCTGATGGCGCTGACCTCGACCCCTGCACGCGTACCCGAATTACGGGCTGCGGGCATCAGGCCATTGCTCGGTAATTTGGACCGCGCCGCCACCTTGCAACGTTTGGCGGGTCTGGCGACCCGGGTGCTCCATCTGGCACCCCCGCCTTCAGACAAAAGTCGAGACTGGTCGCACGATCCGCGCACCTTGGCTTTGAGCCGCATCCTGCGTTTGCGCTCGGGTGTCTCAGCTTTGGTGTATGGCTCCACCAGTGGCGTCTATGGCGATTGTGAAGGGGTCAAGGTGCATGAAACCCGACCCGTTCAACCGCATACTCCCCGGGCTGTACGCCGAGTCGATGCGGAAGAAACGGTTCGATTTTTGGGGCGCAGCGGGGTGCGTACCAGTATTTTGCGGATACCCGGCATTTATGCGCCAGACCGCGTTGGTGGAACGCCTAAGGAACGCTTGCTTAAACGCACACCCGTGTTGCTGCCCAAGGAAGACGTGTACACCAACCACATCCACGCCGACGATCTGGCACGCGCCTGTCTGGCGGCTTTGTGGCGCGGTAGAGCGCAGCGCGTGTACAACGTCAACGACGATTCCCAACTCAAAATGGGAGACTATTTTGATGTGGCCGCTGATTTGATGGGTCTGCCACGGCCGCCAAGGGTTTCGCGCAACAGTGCAACCGAATCCCTGCCTTTGATGCTGCTCAGTTTCATGAGTGAATCGCGTCGATTGGACAATACGCGCATGAAAAGGGAATTGCGCTTGAACCTGCTTTACCCCACCGTGCGAGAAGGCTTGTGCGCACAAGCTTCTTTGCTCTGAAGTTCAGTCTCCGCAGACCATGTGCAACAGGCGCGAGTTGCGTGTACCCGGCTGAACGCTCTCCCAGGTATTGGCCTCATTCACTTCGCCGACAGTTTTGCCTTTGCCTTTGCTTTCCGTGAAAGCCATGAATTGCATCGTTCGCTCTTGCAAGCTTTTGCAGTCGAGTTCTTTGTGCGAGCGGGTGGACAAAAAGCCGGCAGCTTGGCGTTGTCGAAACTCAGTCACCGTCCAGACCTGCACTTTGTTGCCGGTTCGGTTGACGGTGTTCGTGTCATAGTAAGACGTGTTTCCACTCGACTGCCCAAACTGCCGTAACTCTGCTTGGGCAAAGCAGGCGCTGAGCGATAACGAAAGGCAAATGAAGACTTTCATGACGGGGCTTTCAATCGAGTACTGAAAGCATCTTACGCCCAGAGCCCATGGACGGCTTGATAGGCATCAAGTTGCGGACATAGAAAAAGCCGCAAGCTCTGAGAGCGTTGCGGCTTGATTATGGTGCCCGGGGCCGGACTCGAACCGGCACGCCTTGCGGCGGGGGATTTTGAGTCCCCTGAGTCTACCAATTTCACCACCCGGGCGGGTAACTTGTGAAGAGCGTGATTATGGCATGTTTTAGACGCTTTTGGCTCTGCGTCCGGGGCTGGTTGTCAAAAGATTTTTCTTGAATGTTGGGCGAGCGTTGGCAAGCGTGCCTCATTACTTTTCCTGAACCTGCGGACCCTGCCTGCCACTGAATTTCCCAGGGTGCTCAAGCCACGGTGCTGCCACGGTATTTGAACCAGAAAACCCAACCTGTGCACCTGGGTTCTGGTCGCAGTTTTTACAGGGCGAATTTAAGCTGTAGTTTTGGACCCAGCAAGTTGAAACAGATCGATTTTTTACAGCTGGCAGCGCAGCTGCAAAGCAGCGGGCAAGCCCCTGCTGTGATCCCCGCCTCACTCAAACCGCTCAACATCACAGCTAGAAAAGAAACCACGCATCACCTGCGCGATGGGGAAGTGGTTTTGTATCTGCGAAGTGACAGCAAGGTTTGGCAGATGCGCTACAAGCTGTCGGATCGCCAGTGGCATTGCGTCAGCTCACGCCATCGCAGACTGGATTGGGCAATGCGGGTGGCAGGGGAGATGTATGACCGTGCCAGATTTCGCGAAGAAGAGGGCTTGCCGCAAAAGACCCGCCGCTTTGATGCTGTTGCTCGTGAGTGTTGCAAGGCACTAGAGCAAGAAATTGAACGTGGCATTCGACGCGAGACTAACAAGGACTACATACGCACCATTAACAAGTATCTGGTGCCATTTTTCGGCAAGTTCATGCTCTCAAACATCACCATTGAACGGGTCAGGGAGTATGAACAGTGGCGCAATGAGCAGATGGGGCGTGTGCCCATCTCAAGCACTTTGGCAACCCATGCCAGTGCTTACAGCAGGGTCGTGGACTACGCGATTGAACAAGGCTGGCTCAGTGATCGGGTGGCTATTCCCAAACTGAACCGTAAGGGCAAGAAAGGCTCAGCACGACCTGGCTTCAGCCGAGAAGAACTGGTCAAGCTCATGGCGTTCATGCCTGCGTGGAGCAGGGGAGGCGAGCGCAAGAATCACAGAGAAATGCGGCTCCTGCTCAGGGACTATGTGGAGGTCCTGCTCGGCACAGGTTGCCGCTCAGGCAGGGAAAGCATGGCAATGCAGTGGCGGCACTTGGAGTGGCATGTGGATGCCAAGACTGGTCAGCGATACCTACGCATCTGGGTGTCGGGCAAAACGGGTGGGCGCTGGCTGATTGCCAAGAACTGGGCGATTGAAGTGTTCACACGCTTGGCAGTTCGGCAGGCTATCGGTGCCGACTTGGATCAGGCGATTGAAGCCAAGAGCGAAGCTTGGGTGTTTGCCACCAGTGCAGGCGTTAGACCCAACAGCCTGCACACATCATTTGAGCTGCTGCTGGCGGATGCTGACATGCGTGTGGACCCCACAACAGGCAAGAACCGCAGCCTGTATTCCTTGCGGCACAGCTACGCCACCATGAGCCTGATGGATGGGCAAATGGACATGCACACCTTGGCCAAGCAGATGGGCACATCTATTGGCATGTTGGAGCAGCACTACTCAAAGATGACGGCAACAATGGCAGCTGATAGGTTAGCTTGAGCCTGACTTGTTAATGGGCAAGCATTGGGGTCAAATTTGGCCTGCAAACCTAATAAGACGAATCTCAAAATGAATAATCAAGAACTTATTGAGTTGAGCCCCGCTGAATGCGAGGCAAGGATTACCGAAATTGAGCATGCCATGCATAAAATGTTCAAAGGCGTTATGGCTGATACCAAGCGTGAGCAGCTTCAGTTAGTCATTGATCGCGAACGAGCATTGGCTGACAAGCAAAGAAGCCCGCGTGAATGACATGCCGCAATTGAAATTGACTGGTATTTTGGCGGCAACTTTGGAGCAGCTCTACATCCCACTGTCTGTTTATGGCCGATCGCTGCAGTTCAGCTTGCGAAGATTGATACTCGCAATCGCTCAAGTGTCGACGTTTAGTGAACTGCTCAAATAGGATCGTTATCGTAATTGATAAGTTAAAGCTAGGCGGCGGGCTTTTGCTTGGTGTCTTGTAAAACGACAGTGGTGGTTGAACTGTGCCTGCAGCGCTCTTGCTCGCTGCTTGTGACACTGTGGAAATTGAACTATAAATCTCGGGGATCATGCTCATCGAAAACCCAACTTCTGTTCATCTTAAGGAAAAATATGCCGGATAACTTGCTTTACGATCAAGTGATTGAGCTAATTAATCGAAACGAATCCCTCTACGATAGATGGGAAAATCAGGTTGCATCTTGCATATCTAAAAAATGGATTGAGGCATTTGAAGTTACAAAGGAAGCACCGGGATCTGAAAATCCAACATTGACGGAAATTGCAGACATGGGTGCTGAGGCAATCAATGACTCATCAGAATTCCTCGCTGATCAGTAGTGTCCGGTTAAAAATTGAACAAATTCAATTGCTTAGCGCAGTCAGGTGGTTCGGTTGTGTAAGCATCGGTCTGCAAGGCGCATGAAATCGACGTTTTCTCGAAAACAGACACCGACAAAATCTGTAGAAAAGTGTAGAGCGAGGCCTTCAATTGCAACTCCTTCTTGACAATGGCAAT
>CAMDKK010000066.1 GCA_945901045.1 Limnohabitans sp. Rim8 | reverse complement strand
GTATTACGATTCATAGCGGATCCTCTGTGGTGTTAGTGAAAACTGCTGTTTATCACGCCATGGGCACTTTGATGCCGTATCCATCAGAGGATCCACCTCGATGACTCGAAGTCTCTCGTCCTGACAGGCGGCGGCTCATGCCATCAGCAGTCTTGTGTCCGTGCCCGTAGGCAGGGAGGCATCCATAGCATCTTCATGGTGGGCATGGGCGGATTTGACCTGCACGATTTTTTGCCCGACCAGCACCCCGCTTTGCTGCAAAAATTGAGCACTGCTTCGCTGGAGTTTGACGATGCCATGCGGTATTTGGGTACGTCTTCGCAGGTCAGCAGTTTCACTGCATCTGATTTTGGTCGCACCCTGTCGTCCAATGGTGATGGCTCAGACCACGGTTGGGGCAGTCACCATTTTGTGATGGGGGGCGCGGTGCAAGGGGGTCAGTATTTTGGGCAAGCACCCGAGATCGGCATCACCCACAACGCGCAGGTCGGCAGCGGCCGTCTGCTGCCTTCGACCTCCACCGATCAAATGGGTGCCGAGTTGGCCCAATGGTTTGGTGTGAGCAAGACCGACATGCCTGCCGTGCTGCCCAACGCCACAAACTTTGACTTGTACAAGCTGGGGCTTTTTAAGGTTTGACTCGGTTCATCTTAAACCGGCAACCCATCAATGCCGGAAGTGCCGCACCCCGGTAAACACCATCGCCACGCCCCGTTCATTGGCCGCGTCGATCACTTCCTGGTCGCGCAGGGAGCCGCCGGGCTGGATCACGCTGGTGGCGCCTTGGTCAATCACCACATCCAAGCCATCGCGGAAGGGGAAAAACGCATCGCTGGCCACGGCCGTGCCTTGCAAACTCAGCTGGGCGTGGCCCGCTTTGATGCTGGCGATGCGGGCTGAATCGAGCCGGCTCATTTGACCCGCGCCCACGCCCATGGTCATGCCTTGGGCACAAAAAACAATGGCATTGCTCTTGACGAACTTGGCCACCTTCCAGGCAAACAGCAGGTCTTGCATTTGCGTGGGTGTGGGCTGCACGCGGGTCACAACTTTCAGGTCAGCCCTTTGCAGTTCGTGGTTGTCGGCCGTTTGCATCAACAAACCGGAGCCAATGCGTTTAACGTCGACCGCATTCTGGCCTTTCTCCCAAGCGCTGGCGCCGCCGGGTGGCAACGCAATTTGCAGCACACGCACATTGGCTTTGGCCTTCAAAATTTCCAGGGCTTCAGGCGAGTAACTCGGTGCCATCAAAACTTCCACAAACTGTTTGCTCACCGCTTCAGCAGCCGCTTTGTCCAAAGGGCAGTTGAAGGCGATGATGCCGCCAAAAGCGCTGGTCGGGTCAGTCTGGAATGCTTTGGTATAGGCCTCCAAAGCGGTCGCACCTAAGGCCACGCCGCAAGGGTTGGCGTGTTTGACAATGACGCAGGCCGCAAGCTGGGCAGGGTCGCCATGGGCGTCCACGTCAAAACTCTTGACGCATTCCCAGGCGGCGTCGGCGTCGGCAATATTGTTGTACGACAGCGCCTTGCCTTGCAGTTGCTCGGCCATCACCAGAGAGCCAGGTGCGGGGTACAGGTCGCGGTAAAACGCCGCTTGCTGGTGAGGATTTTCGCCGTACCGCAAATCCTGCAACTTGATAAAACTGCCGTTGACCTGTGCAGAAAATGCGCTGCGCTGACCGGACTCAAAATCCAAAGAAGACAAGTAACCGCTGATGGCTGCGTCGTACTGGGCAATGCGGTTAAAGGCCGCGACAGACAAACTGAAGCGGGTTTTATCGGACACCTTGCCGTGGGCCTGGAGCTCAGACAAGACACCGGCGTATTGCGATGCATCCGTCAGCACAGCCACATCTTTCCAGTTTTTTGCGGCGGAGCGGACCATGGCAGGGCCACCAATGTCGATGTTTTCTATCGCCTCTTCCAGCGTACAACCCGGCTTGGCCACGGTGGCCTCAAAGGGGTAGAGGTTGACCACCAGCAAGTCGATGGTCTCGATGCCATGCGCCTGCAAAGCTGCCATATGCTCGGGCAGATCGCGGCGGGCCAGCAGACCACCGTGCACCTTGGGATGCAGGGTCTTGACGCGGCCGTCGAGCATTTCTGGAAAGTGCGTGACCTCGGCCACCTCAGTGACAGGCAGGCCTTGCTCGGCCAAGAGCTTGGCGGTGCCGCCCGTAGAGATCAGGCTCACGCCAGCGGCGTGCAAATCACGCGCCAATTCAACGATGCCGGTTTTGTCAGAGACAGAGATCAAAGCTCTCATGGGGTTCACTTCAAAAGTTGGTGTTCAGTTAATTTTTTACGCAGCGTGTTGCGGTTCAAACCCAACCATTCGGCAGCACACGACTGGTTCTGGTCTGCCTTGTGCATGACCACGTCCAACAAGGGTCGCTCCACCAAACGAATCAGCATGTCGTACATGTTGGCCGGGTCGGTGCCGTCCAGATCGCGAAAGTAGTCCTGCAGACTCTCGCGGATGCATTCTTCTATGCTCATTTTGCTCATTCCATCGTCTCCAAAACCGGATTTGGCGTGGCGACCGGCATGCGGTCCATGGTGTCAGCCAACCCATCCCAATAATCGGCCACTGCGCGTAATTGCGTTGAGGCCTCGTCCAAGGTGTTCATCCTGTCGCGAAAAACTTCTGCGCCAGGCAAACCACGCACATACCATCCAATGTGTTTTCGCGCCGAACGCACTCCCGTTGACGCGCCATACAGGCTGTAATGATCCTCCAAATGCGCCAACAAAGCACGGCGCACTTCAGCCACCAAAGGCGGCGCCAAATGCACACCGGTGGCTAAAAAATGGGTGGTTTCCCGAAAAATCCAAGGCCGCCCCTGTGCGGCGCGGCCAATCATCACAGCATCTGCGCCGGTATAAGCCAGGACGTCACGCGCTTTTTCAGGGCTGGTGATGTCCCCATTGGCCACCACCGGAATGCGCAAGGCCGCTTTGACGGTGGCCACGGTGTCGTATTCAGCAAAGCCTTTGTAGCCTTGCTCGCGGGTACGGCCATGCACGGTGAGCATGTGCACGCCGACGCTTTCGGCGGCAAGCGCCAAGGCCAATGCATTTTTATTTTCGTGTGACCACCCTGTGCGCATTTTCAAGGTCACCGGCACGCCATGCGGTGCGCAGGCTTGCACCACCGCGTCGATGATCGACAGGGCCAGCGGCTCGTCTTGCATCAAGGCAGAACCGGCCCATTTGTTGCACACCTTTTTGGCCGGGCAACCCATGTTGATGTCAATGATCTGGGCCCCACGGTCTATGTTGTAGACCGCCGCTTCGGCCATCATGGCCGCATCGGTTCCGGCAATTTGTACGGCAATCGGTCCGGGCTCGCCATCGTGGTTGGCGCGGCGCGACGTTTTGAGGCTTTGCCACAAGTCCTTGCGGGAGGTGACCATTTCGCTCACCGCATAGCCTGCGCCGAATGCGCGGCAAAGTTGGCGAAACGGTCGGTCCGTCACACCCGCCATGGGCGCAACAAACACATTGTTTGGCAAGGAGTGGGAACCGATCTGCATGCAACAGGGCCAGGTGAGAAATGGATTTGCTTAAAAAGGAAGCAAGATTGTAATTGCTTAAAATTTCAGCAGCTGAAAGTGGAGTGTGTTGGTCAAATCCAGCCTGTTTTTGGTATCCCCTTCTGCGCGAGGCGAAGCTACACTCAGTCCTCATGGAAACTTGGATTCACTCGCACATTGCCCAATTACTTGGCTGGCTGTCACTGCCAGAAATCGGCCTGTCCACGGTATTTATCGTCTCATTCATTTCGGCCACTTTGCTGCCCTTGGGCTCAGAACCTGCCGTTTTCGGCCTGATCAAACTCAACCCCGAATTGTTTTGGGCAGCCATCTTGGTGGCGACTACGGGCAACACTTTGGGCGGCATGTTCAGTTGGCTGGTGGGCTTTGGAGCTCACAAGGCTGTGGGGCATAAACTCCACAGTGCTTCTGATGTGCGTGCCCTGCAATGGCTGAAAAGCCTCGGGCCTAAAGCCTGCCTGCTGGCCTGGCTGCCCGTCGTGGGGGACCCGCTTTGCGCCATGGCAGGATGGCTCAAACTGCCGCTGTGGCCTTGTGCCTTGTACATGCTCATCGGCAAGTTTTTAAGGTACTTGGTGATGACGGTTTCTTTATTGTGGATTTTCCCCAGTCAGGTCTGATGCGTATTTATCGCAGCACCAACAACACCGACAGAATCAGCAAAAACACATACAACACTCGGCGGAATGCTTTTTCGCTCAAGCGGGTGCGCAGTCGTTTGCCTGCTGCCAAGCCCAGCGCCATGGGCAAAAGCCCGATCACCGAGCTGACCAGGTCGGCGTTTTCCATCCGGCCATAGCCGTACATGGTCAGGTACATGGGCACCGCCGCAGCCAGGTAAATGATGCTGATGCAACCGACAAACTCTTCACGCTGGAGTTTGAGTGACATCAGGTAGGTGATGATGATCGGGCCGGTCAGGGAGGAGACGCCTCCCATCAAGCCTGACAAACCACCAACCAAGGCGCTGGCCCATTTTTCGCGGCGCGGTGAAATCGTAAATTGTGGCGTGAAGGTCATCAGGGCCAAGGCCAACAGCACCGAAAAAGCCACCATTTGGTTGAAGTCACGCGCCGACAAATCCATTGTGAGCTGAATCGTCAGCACGGTGAAGACCGTTTGCGCCAGCATCATGGGCCAGAAACGGCGCACGCTGTCTTTCAGCAAACCGCCTTCCAAGGCCTGCAGCAAGTTGGAATAAATAACGGGGGCCACGACCAAGGCAATGGCCCGGTGCCCACCCAGAATCAGCGACAACAAGGGCACCGCCACCAAAGGCAAGCCCACGCCGAGGGTGCCTTTGACCAAGCCGCCGAGCAGAAAGGCCACGCTGCAGGCGATCAGCATCCAGACGGTATCAGCGGTCAGGGTCTCCAACATGCTGGGGCTTTAGATCTTGAAGGTTTCGAGCGATTCAGGCGCAAACAACTCTTGCGGTGACAACTTGCGTGGCGACAAGCCCTGCTCATGGAGGTAACGGGTGAAGGTCTCCAGCATTTGGGTATTTTTCTCCAGGCCATGCGACCACCCGTCAGGGCCAAACACTCGGCGTGCGTCTTCGATGTGTGCGGTCATAGTTCCAGCAAGCAAAACTCAAACGTAATTGGGACACTTCGAACTTTCAAGTGTGGGGCTGCCTATCAGGAGCTGAACAGGAAGTTCATCACATCGCCATCTTTTACAACGTATTCCTTGCCTTCAGCGCGCATCTTGCCCGCATCCTTGGCGCCTTGCTCGCCCTTGCAGGCAATGAAGTCGTTAAAAGCAATGGTCTGGGCGCGGATGTAGCCTTTTTCAAAATCGGTATGAATGACACCCGCCGCTTGGGGGCCCGTGTCGCCGATGTGAATTGTCCAGGCGCGCACTTCTTTCACACCGGCTGTGAAATAAGTTTGCAAGCCCAGCAGCTTGTAAGCCGACCGAATCAGGCGGTTCAGGCCCGGCTCGTCTTGGCCCAGCTCCTCGAGGAACATTTGGCGGTCTTCGTCGCTCATCTCGCTCATCTCGGCTTCCAGCTTGGCGCAAATGGCCACCACGGGGGCATTTTGCGCTTCGGCATAGGCTTTGAGTCGGTCCAGCAAGGGGTTGTTTTCAAAACCGTCTTCAGACACGTTGGCCACAAACATAGCGGGCTTGGCGGTGATCAAAAAGAACTGCTTGAGCAAGGGCAACTCTTCTTTGCTGAAGTCGATGGTACGCACCGGCTTGGTGTCGTTCAGGGCCAGTTGGCACTTTTCCAGAATGGCCACCAGCTTGATCGACTCCTTGTCGCCGGAGCGTGCGGTTTTAGTGACGCGGTGCAGGGCTTTTTCTACAGCTGACAAGTCGGCCAGACACAACTCGGTTTGGATCACTTCGATGTCCGAGATCGGGTCGACCTTGCCGGAGACGTGAATCACATTGTCATCTTCAAAGCAACGCACCACGTTGATGGTGGCGTCGGTCTCGCGAATGTGGGCTAAAAACTTGTTGCCCAGACCTTCACCGGTGCTGGCGCCGGCCACAAGCCCGGCAATGTCGACAAACTCCACTATGGCCGGCACGATGCGCTCAGGGGTGATAATTTGCGCCAACTGTTGCAAACGGGCATCAGGCACTTCGACCACACCCACGTTGGGTTCAATCGTGCAAAAGGGGTAGTTCTCAGCCGCAATACCGGCCTTGGTCAAGGCGTTGAACAGGGTGGATTTCCCCACGTTGGGCAAGCCCACGATGCCGCATTTCAAACTCATCTTTCATCCTTAGTCAGGGGAGCCCCGAAGCGCCGGCAGCCCCTGATGGGCGCGGTCAAATACCCGGTCCAGGCTGTGGAGAGGGCAGGGGTAACCTTCAATTGTAATGTTCAGCGCCTGTCATGCTGTAATTCAGCTGTGAACCTGAATCCACCCCTAAAGCACATAGGCAGCCCGCCACTGACATCGCCAAACGCCAGCCCGCAGCCCCGAGTGGGCGCAGTGCTGCTCGCGGCAGGTTCCGCTTCACGCATGGGACACTTGCCTAAATGCCTCTTGCAACTTGAAGGAACGAGCTTGATTCGAAGGCACATTGACGCTTTTCGCCATGCGGGTGTGGCGCAAGTGGTGGTCGTTTTAGGCCATTACGCCAAGGAAATTGAGACTGCCTTAGCAGGACTGAACGTATTGGTTGTGCGCAACCCGCAACCCGAGGAAGGCCAAGCATCGTCCTTGCGCCTTGGTTTGGCAGCTTGGCCTGGAAAAGAGTCCATTTCTATGGACGCCTATTGCATTGGCCTGGCCGATCAGCCCTTGGTGGGTGCCCATGAAATCACAGCCCTGATAGACGCACACCACCACCGCCCTGCGGGTTGTGAGTTCACGCAACCCTTGGTGGAAGGTTTGCCTGGCAACCCTGTGATGTTCAGCGACGCCGTGCGGCAAGACTTGCTGGCGGCCTCGGGCGAATCCGGCGGGCGGCAGTGGCAACAAGCTCACCCCACTCAGGTGCATCGCTGGGGCACCCCCAACGCCCATTACAGGATCGATCTGGACAGCCCAGAAGATATCCGCGCATTTACCCTTCGCACCGGACGTGAACTCCTGTGGCCTCCTGCGGCCAAGCTCGATTAGCCTCCTACAATCTCAGGCATGGCCCTTCAATTTGATATTTGCATTCGCGGCTGCGGTATCGCAGGACGCACCTTGGCCTTGCTGCTGGCCAATCAGCGTTTGCGGGTGGCGTTGGTGCAAACCGCCCCTTCGCCCCAGCTTGAGGCGCACAGCGATGTTCGCGCTTACGCACTGAATGCTGCGGCCCGTCAGTTGCTGGAGTCGGTTCGTTGCTGGCCCGAAGGCCTGGCCGCCACACCCGTCTTGCACATGCAGGTCTTTGGCGACCAGGGCGGCGAACTTCATTTTCGCGCCAGTGAACAAGGTGTGGAGGCTTTGAACTGGATGGTGGATGTCCCCGCCCTCGAAGAGCGCCTGGCTTCCGCCGTGCAGTTTCAGCCTCTGATCGAAACCTTTGGCCATGAAGCCATCGACAAGGTGCAAGCCCCCCTGACCGTGATTTGCGAAGGCCGCGCCAGCAGCACCCGCGTAGAACTGAGCGTGGTTTTTGATGTCAAAACTTACGGTCAGCATGCATTGGCGACACGGGTTCGTTGTGCTTTGCCGCACCAACAAACGGCTCGGCAATGGTTTCAATCGGGGGCGTCACAGGCGCAAGCCAATATTTTGGCCCTGTTGCCCATTGGCGGCGCGGACGGCCAAGAGGTGGCCATCGTGTGGTCATTGCCCCCAGCCAAAGCGTCGGCACTGCTGGCTTTGCCAGAGACAGATTTTGTGCAAGCGCTGGAAGAAGCCTGCCACCACAGCTTAGGCCCCATGACCTTGTCGGGGCCACGCGCCGTTTGGCCGTTGCAATTGGCCCATGCCGCGCGTTGGGTTGGTGCCATGTCGGGCCAGTCAGGCCGCAGCTTTGCACTGGCGGGCGATGCCGCTCACACCATGCACCCTTTGGCAGGGCAAGGCTTGAATGTGGGCTTGGCCGATGTTGCAGAACTGGCCAAGGTCTTGGGTGAACGTGAATTTTGGCGGCCTCTGAGCGACATGAAACTGCTGCGCCGCTATGAGCGCGCGAGGCAAGCCGATGTCAAAACCATGGGCTGGCTAACCGACCAGTTGCAAAACCTGTTTGCACAGCCAGGCGCACCTTGGCAACCCTTGCGCAATTGGGGGCTGAGTGCCTTTGACAAACTCGGCCCGCTTAAACGCTGGGCCACCACCAACGCCATGCGTTGAAACGAAATTTTTTTTAAGAAGAAGCACTGCATGAATGTACGCCGCCTTTTCGTGATTGCTCGCGCAGGCTTGGGTCTGTTTTTGAGCTTGGCCATGAGCTTCAGTTCCCATGCCGATGAGGCCAGTTTGCGTAAAAACCTGGCCGAGCGCCTACCCTCCTTGGCTAAGATCGACGAGATCAGCAAGACGCCCATAGCCGGTTTGTTTGAAATTCGCATCAACGGCAGCGACATCTACTACACCGACGCCGATGGCAACTACCTGATCCAAGGCTCGCTGATCGACCTCAAGCAAAAACGCAATCTCACCGAAGAGCGTATCGACAAACTCACGGCCATCGAATTCAATAACTTACCACTCAAAAATTCATTCACCCAAGTCCGCGGCAATGGCAAACGCAAGCTGGCCGTCTTTGCAGATCCAAACTGCGGTTACTGCAAGCGCTTTGAGGCAGATCTGGCCAAAATTGATAACGTGACCATCTACCACATTCTGTTTCCGATTCTGGGTGAAGACTCGCTTGTCAAATCCAAAAATGTTTGGTGTGCCAAAGACAAAGCCAAAACATGGAATGACTGGATGCTGAACGGCGTGCCGCCCCCTGCCATCAAGTGCGATGCCAGTGCGGTCGACGCCAACGTCGATTTTGGCAAAAAGAACCGCGTGACCGGTACGCCAGCCTTGTTCTTTGCTGACGGCTCACGCGTGCCTGGCGCCATAGATGCCAAGCAAATTGAAAAACTGCTGGCCTCTGTCAAATAAGCGAGCACACCACCATGCACCGCACCGAAGACACCACCTGGCTCTTGATCAGTCGCTTGAGCTATGCCGGACTGGCGCCCTTTGTATTGCTGGCTTTTTTGTTGTGGCTGGTCGACGCTGAGTTGCACCCCTTCATCGCCTTGGCCATGGCCGGTTACGGGGCGGTGATTGTGTCTTTTTTAGGGGGTATCCACTGGGGCATTGGTTTTCGCAATGCCATCACTTCGCACAATGCGCCCCCCGTGCATTTTGTGTGGGGCGTCATGGCGCCCTTGCTGGCCTGGGTGGCCATCATGATGCCGGCCTTTGCTGGCTTGCCTCTGCTGGGGGCCGTTTTGATTGCCTGCTACTTCATGGACCGCCGCACCTGGCCTGCCGCTGGTTTGGGGGCCTGGTTAACTTTGCGTTTGCACTTGACCATAGTCTCTTCTTTCAGTTGCTTCTTTGCCGCAGGTGCAACCTGATTTTTAAATCATCACCATGACGCAAACTACTCTGCACTACACCGTTGAAGTCGCATCACTGCATGCCCACCTGTACCGCATCAGGCTGACGATCCCTGTGCCTGCGGCCCAACAGGTGGTCTCGCTGCCGGTGTGGATTCCGGGCAGTTACCTGGTCCGCGAATTCGCCAAGAACCTGCAACACCTGCAAGCCCAGCAGCACGGTAAAGCGTGTGCAATTTCACAGCAAGATAAATGCACCTGGGCTATAAACTGCGATGCCGATGCGCCACTGTCCCTGACCTACGAGGTCTACGCCTTGGACAACTCGGTCCGCACCGCTTGGCTGGATGCATCGCGCGGCTTTTTTAACGGCACCAGCCTGTGTTTACGGGTGCACGGGCAAGAGCAACAGACACATCACTTGCAGGTGATGCCTGTTGTCAGCCAAGCTACATGGCAAGTGGCCACGGGATTGCATCCTGTCAAAGTCAACAAGCAAGGTTTTGGCACCTACAGCGCAGCTGACTACGACGAGTTGGTGGACTGCCCGGTGGAGATGGGCACATTTTGGCGGGGAGAATTCACCGCCTGCGGCGTGCATCACCAGTTTGTGGTGGCCGGCGCCCTGCCTTCGTTTGACACAGCACGCTTGCTGGCTGATACCCAAAAGATTTGCGAAACTGAAATTCAATTCTGGCATGGCGCCAAAGGCTCGCTTCAAGACACACCGCACAAACGCTATGTGTTCATGCTCAATGCCGTGGACGATGGGTTCGGCGGCCTCGAACACCGCAACTCGACCGCACTGATTTGCGGCCGACGCGACTTGCCGCGTGTTGGCGAACCCCAAACCAGCGAGGGCTACACCACGCTGCTCGGCTTGATCAGCCACGAATATTTTCACACCTGGAACGTCAAGCAACTGCGCCCCTTTGAATTGGCGCGCTATGACTACAGCCAAGAAAATTACACCCCGCTACTTTGGTTTTTTGAAGGCTTTACCAGCTACTACGACGACTTGCTGCTCAGGCGTGCGGGTTTGATTGTCGATGCCGTCTACTTCAAATTGCTGAACAAAACCATCAACCAAGTGATGCAAACCCCGGGCCGCCAAGTGCAAACGGTCGCGCAGTCGAGTTTTGACGCCTGGGTCAAGTATTACCGTCAGGACGAAAACACGCCCAACGCCACAGTCAGCTATTACACCAAAGGGGCCTTGGTGGCCCTGTGCCTGGACCTGACGCTGCGTGCAAGCCGTGTGGCCACATTGGACGATGTGATGCGCGGCCTGTGGCAGCGCTGCAAAGCGGGACCGATGCAAGAAGCCGATGTGTTGACTGTCTTGCAAGAACTCACGGGGCGCAGTTGGAAAAAAAAAATCAAAGCGTGGGTGCACAGCACCGCCGAATTGCCCTTACGGGCCTTGCTGACCGCTCAAGGCCTGAAGGTGCATGACGATGAAGCGCAGATGGCGCAGCGCTTGGGTTTGCGCGCAGTGGATGGCGCCGCAGGGGTGCAGATCAAAGTGGTTTTGCGCGGGGGCGCAGCAGAACGGGCGGGTTTGGTCTCGGGGGACGAATGGCTGGGCCTTGAGGTGGGCGCACGCGGCCAAGGCGGCAGCTGGCGTTTGAACAAACTCGATGAGTTGAAGGTCTTACTCGGCACAGAAAAAAAACTCACCGCATGGGTGTCACGCGACAAACGCTTGCTGCGCCTGCCTTTGAGCCTGCCGCCCAAGTCAGTGACCTGGCGCTTGTCAGTGCCTGCGGACCGCAAAGCGGGGCAGTGGCCTGGGGTGTGAATTTCGAAGATCGCTTGCAGGCAAGTTCCTGGATACCCTCAATTTTGACGATCGCTTGCAGGCAAGCGATACATCCACTTTTAATGCCTACTTCCGACGCAAATCCACCACCCGCTTGGCCTTGCCTTGGCTGCGCTCAACGCCGCCTTCGGTGCGCAACTCGATTTCGACACTGGAGCCGATGTAGACCTTGATCTCATGCTGCAACTGCTTGGCTGCGGCTCGCGCTTGAAGGCTGTCTTGCGCAATGCCCGTGCTGGTTTCCACCACCACTTTCAAATTGTCCATCGGGCCTTCGCGGGTCAACACGCATTGGTAATGCGGCGCCAACTCGGGGCGCTTCAAGATCAGCTCCTCTATCTGTGAAGGGAACACGTTGACGCCGCGGATGATCATCATGTCGTCGCTGCGGCCAGTGATCTTTTCCATGCGCCGCATGGTGCGGGCGGTGCCAGGCAGCAAGCGCGTCAGGTCGCGCGTACGGTAGCGGATGATGGGCAGCGCTTCTTTGGTCAAGCTGGTGAAGACCAACTCGCCCATCTCACCATCGGCCACGGGGTCGCCGGTTTCGGGGTTGATGATTTCGGGGTAGAAATGGTCCTCCCAAATTGTGGGGCCGTCTTTGGTTTCAATGCATTCACTGGCCACGCCCGGACCCATCACTTCCGACAATCCATAGATGTCTACGGCATCGATGTTCATGCGCTTTTCAATCGCAGCGCGCATGTCATTGGTCCAAGGCTCAGCACCAAAGATACCGATGCGCAAAGAGCTGGTCTTGGGATCAATGCCCTGACGCTCGAACTCATCGGCAATCGCTAGCATGTAGCTGGGCGTGACCATGATGATGCTCGACTTGAAGTCTTGGATCAGCTGCACCTGGCGCTCGGTCTGGCCACCGCCAAAAGGCACCACAGTCAGGCCCAGTTTTTCTGCACCGTAGTGCGCGCCCAAGCCGCCAGTAAACAAACCGTAGCCATAGCTGATGTGCACCATGTCACCGGGTTTGGCCCCGCCTGCCCGGATGCTGCGGGCCACAACGGTGGCCCAAGTGTCGATGTCTTTGAGGGTATAACCCACCACCGTAGGTTTGCCGGTGGTGCCGCTTGAAGCGTGGATGCGGGCACATTTTTCGCGCGGCACGGCAAACAGACCAAAGGGGTAGCTGTCACGCAAATCCACTTTGGTGGTGAAAGGAAATTTGGCGATATCGGCCAAGCTTTTGCAGTCGCTCGGGTGAACGCCCGCAGCGTCGAACTTGGCGCGGTACACGGGCGAGTTGACATAGGCGTGATGCAAAGTCGATTGCAAACGTTTGAGTTGCAATGAACGCAGCTCGTCAATGCTGGCCTTTTCAATGGGCTCCAGGGGGAAGGCTTTTTCAGACATACACAACACTCCAATCTGTCCATTCATTCCGGTATCACGGTGCCTGGAATTTGCGCGCTCTTGCCTCGAAACATGGCAATCACTTCTCCGTTCTGGTTGGTGACCTTCATGTCGTAAATGCCATGGCGCCCACTCAAGACTTGCTCGGTACCTTCGCAGGTCAACACATCGCCCAGCTTGCCAGGCTTCAAAAATTCAATGCTGCATCCCGCCGCCACCGCGTTCTTGTTGTGGCTGTTGCAAGCAAAGGCAAAAGTCGAATCGGCCAAGGTGAATATAAAACCACCATGGCAAATTTGGTGGCCGTTCAAATGGCGTTCTGTCACGGCCATGCGGAGCACGGCACGACCAGGCTCGCAACTGATCAACGCCATGCCCATGGTGTCTTTGGAGGCAATGTCCACAGCGAACAGGGTTTCGCCCACCTGTTGGGCCATCTCATTGGCGTCTCGCATCATTCGCCTTTGAACTGCGCAGGGCGCTTTTCCAGAAAGGCTTGCACGCCTTCGAAGTAATCATGGGTTCGCCCCATGGTCGACTGGGTATCGCGCTCCAAGTCCAAGTGTTCAGACAAACTGCGTGTGGTCGCGCCTTGCAACAAGGCACGGCTGGTCACCAGTGCCTTGGTGGGCATGACCGCCAGGCGCTCGGCCATGGCCATGGCTGCGGCCACGCTGTCTTCGGCCACCTCCCAAATCACACCCCACTCTTTGGCCTGTTGCGCGGGCAATTTATCGCCGGTGAAGGTGAGTGCCATGGCACGGGCCAGGCCTAAGCGTTCGACCAGCAACCAGCTGCTGCCCGCATCAGGAATCAAACCGATTTTGCTGAAGGCTTGAATGAAACTGGCCTGCGGTGATGCAATGGCGATATCGCAGGCCATCGCCACCGATGCACCGGCCCCTGCCGCTACGCCATTGACGGCCGCGATGATGGGCATGCGCAAAGACTGAATACGCCGCGTGGTCGGGTTGAACGCTTGATCGATGATGGGTCCCGGATCAGCGCGGGCGACCCTGTCGGCCCCTGGGGTAAAGTCGAAAGAGGACAGGTCGGCACCCGCGCAAAAGCCTCGGCCCGCACCCGTGAGCACCATGGCCCGAATGACGGGATTGGCTTCGGCCTTGTCAAACGCAGCCCATAAATCATGGTGCATTTGCCGGTCAAAACTGTTCAAAGCAGCAGGACGGTTGAGCGTCACCAGCGCCACAGCGCCGCGCTCTTCGTACAAGACAGTGGATGAGGTATCGGTCATGAAAATCTCCAGATCAGAAAATGTACCATTAACCGACCGATCGGTTGGTTAATTACTCTTTGGGTTTACCCTATTTTTAGGGTTGCAAGCATGCGATGCAAGAAGGCTGTCAGTGCGATAGGTATAGTGACAACATTCCCTTGATTAGACGCTCACACTGGAGACAGCACATGGCCTTTGAAAACATTGAAGTCCGCACCGAAGGCGGCGCGGTCGGCATCATCACCCTGAACCGCCCGAAAGCCCTGAACGCCTTGAATGGCGCATTGATGGACGAATTGGGCGCGGCGCTGAAAGCCTTTGACGCCGATGAAGCGATTGGCTGCATGGTCATCACTGGCAGCGAAAAAGCCTTTGCCGCCGGTGCCGATATTTCGGCCATGGCCAAATTCACCTTCGCCGGTGTGTACAAAGAAGACTTCATCACCCGCAACTGGGAAACCATTCGCAGCATCCGCAAACCGGTGATTGCCGCCGTGAGCGGTTTTGCACTGGGCGGCGGTTGCGAGCTGGCCATGATGTGCGACTTTGTGATTGCTGCTGACAACGCCAAATTCGGTCAGCCCGAAATCAAGCTCGGCACCATCCCCGGCGCGGGAGGCACCCAACGCTTGCCGCGCGCCATTGGCAAAGCCAAAGCCATGGACCTGGTACTGACAGGCCGCATGATGGACGCGCAAGAAGCCGAGCGATCAGGGCTGGTCAGCCGTGTGGTTCCGCTGGACAAACTGATGCAAGAATCTTTGGCTGCAGCCCTGATGATCTGCAGCTACGGCCAACTGGCGGTGATCGGTGCCAAAGAAAGTGTCAACCGCGCTTTTGAAAGTGGCCTCTCAGATGGCGTGATGTTCGAACGCCGGATTTTCCACGCGCTGTTTTCCACAGCCGACCAAAAAGAAGGCATGGACGCGTTCTTGAACAAACGTGCCCCACTGTTCACACACCGCTGACACCCAGAAAACACGATCTCTGGACTCTGACTGGCGGGGAAATGCTCACCCACCTTGCTCAAGCTCTCTCCCTTCAGACAAGCTGAAGAAGCGCGAGGCAAAAATCTGCATTTTTACAGCGTGCGCAAAGCACGGGACTTCACAACTTTTGGACTGCGCGGTTCTGCCGCTCTGAATCCTGCAGAAGCAAAGTCAACCAATTGCCGTATCAACTCCATCGGATCGCGGGATTCAATCAAGCCCCGTGAAAGGCTTTTGACACTGCGAGCGCGTGGTCTTGTCGCCGTCAATACAGCGCCGACCAGGAAATACAGTCGCCAAACCAAGGTCGCTCGCGAGGTGTCCGGCAAGCAGGTTTCAAGCAGTGATAAAAATCTCTCGTTCACCTTGTCATAAATCTCAACAATCAATTGCTCCACCAATTTGCCTTGCTCCGCATTCAAACTGAGAGAAAGCGCAGCCACCGGACTTTGCTTGGACAAGGATGCGCCCAGAAACATCGGCGCCACCCAAGCATGAACCAGAGATTCCACCGTTAAATCGTTTTCTTTTTCCAGCTTGTCAAAGTTGGCCATCCGCGCAGCGTTCAACGGTGCCGCTGCATTCTTCAAGACTTCAGTGAACAAGCCTTCTTTGTCACCGAAATAATAGGAAATCAAGGCAGAGTTTGTATTGGCCAGAGTCGCAATCGCACGGATAGAAACACCCCGATAGCCCTTCTCCACAAAGAGTTGAGTGGCGGCCTCGATCAATCGCATTGCAGCGTCTTGATTGACATCTTTAGGAATCAATTTTGCATTCTCGCTGGGTGTTCTGCTCATCGACGGTTTGACGGTTGAATGCAGCGCCTTGTCAGGCACGGCCCTCCCAATGAAAGCCGCACCATCAAGAACTACCCGAGGGACTTTAAGTAGAAGCCGCTGCGGCAGGTTTGTCTAACCTCTGATTGGGTGGCAGCGCAAAACGCCACATTTTTTGTTGTATGTCGGCCTTCAGTAAATGACCTTGGATATGCCCATCGCCCGACTTGCGCATCGCGACCTTGTTGATGCCATCCCATCGCTGAACCGATGCAAATCCATTTTTGATCAACTCACGCATCTGGTCGACCGACGTGTTGGGCCCGACGCTGCCTTTACGCAAAATCTCAGCCACCATCATGACCGCATCATAGGCAAGGCTGGTGTTGCAAACGTTGGCAGGCTGCGGCATGGTCGTCGTTTCTGCTGATCGTTTCAAATACCGCTCAACGAATGAGTTGTATTTCGCGTCGCCAACGCGGATTTCATTGGTACTGAATCCCACACTGTGCACATTTTTTCCGGCAGAACCTACTGCCTGAATAAAGCCACCGGCCCAGACTGAAGCATCGCAAAAAATAAGCTTGTCAAAACCTTGCGTTTCCAATTCTTTGAGCAAGCCTAAAGTGGGCGCATTCAAACCATTAGAAAGCAAGGCATCAGGATTAGAGGCCCTGATTTTGATGGCGACGGAAGAAAAATCAGTCGTTCGAGTCTGAAATTCGGTGGTCGCCACCACCGTCATGCCTAATTCTTTGGCTGCACGGCTGAACTGCTCAATCGCCTCCAAACCTGAGGCCTGCTGTTCGTCACCGGCCACCGCCACGCGCGTCACGTGGGGATAGAGTTTTTTGAACTCAGCCAAACCCTCAGGAATCATGGTGTCATTTGGCGGGTGGATTCTCAGCGCGTAAGGACGGGCTGAAACACCGCTTTTTAAGGCGGTCCAGCACAAGGCGGGCATCTTCATCTGATTGGCCAAGGGCGCTACGCTTTCCCAAGATGTACCGCTCAAGGGCCCCAGCACGGTAACATTGTTATTAGACTGCAATTTTCTGAACAGCATCACAGACTGTGTCGCCTGAAACTGATCATCTTCCACTGTCAACTCAAATGGCCGACCGTTGATACCGCCACTGCTGTTGATATCGTTGATCGCCAATTCCAGAGCGGTTCGGTAAAGCGTGGCATAGCTGGCACCAAAACCTGTCACAGGCAAAATCGTGCCCAGCCGGATCGGGGCATTGGATTGTGCATGACTGAAAAGCGGCAGCGCTGCAGCGGCACCGATCAGTGAACGTCTATCGATCATCTTGAGTCTCCTTGTGGTTGAATTTAATGCGTTCCGAGATAATGATTTACAAAACCAGGATCTTGCAGAAGTTCTTCGCTCAGGCCTTGGCGAACAATTTTGCCTTGTCGAAGCACGTAAGCACGGTCAGAAAAACGCAAGGCAAGTTTGACGTTTTGTTCGACCAGCAAAATAGACAAGCCCTCAGCTTTCAAGGTGCGCAGTGTTCGGTATGCTTCGGCCACCATCAAAGGAGAAAGCCCCAGAGAAGGTTCATCGAGCAAGAGCAGTTCGGGCTTGTTGACCATGGCGCGGGCCAGGGCCAGCATTTGTTGCTCCCCACCTGAAAGGTTGCCGGCCAGTTGATCTTTGCGTTCCGAGAGCTTGGGGAATTTCTCATACACCTCGCCCAGAGCCTCATCAAATGACTGCGCACTGGGCCGAATGTCGTAAGCAATTCGCAGGTTGTCTAAAACAGTCAAAGACTGCAAAGTGCCGCGCCCCTCAGGTATGTGCAGAAGTCCACTTTGCGCCAGCTTGTGGGCACTGGCAAGCTGAACCTGCTGGCCCAAGACCACCACATCGCCCGAACGGGGTGGAATCAAGGCCGAAAGAATACGCAGCAAAGTTGTTTTGCCAGCGCCATTGGCCCCGACGACAGCCACAACCTCCCCTTTGGCGACCTGGAGACTGATAGAGCGCAAGGCCTCGATCCGGCCATAAGAAAACGCAAGGTCCTTGACTTGCAAGAGCAAGTTGGATTCGGCAGTTTTCAAAGGATCATTCATGCTTCGATACCCAGATACGCTTCTACGACTCGGGGATCCTTCAACACCTCGGCCACCGTTCCATTTGCAATGATGCGGCCATAGTCCAGCACCACCATGCGATCGCACAGGCCTCGCAAAAATCCCATGTCGTGTTCAATCACGATCGTCGCTTGAACAATGTCGCGCAAAGCATGAATGTGCACCGCGAGGTCCTCGGTTTCTCGGTCGTTCATGCCCGCGGCGGGCTCGTCCAACAGCAGTATGTGCGGGTCGCCTGCAAGGGCGCGGGCAATCTCAAGACGCCGGGCTTCACCATAAGCCAGAGAACCCGCTGCATCATTGGCCTTGGAGGCCAATCCAGCTTTATGCAGCAAAGACATCGCCTTTTCAAGGTTTGATTTTTCATTGACACAGAAAACAGCACGTAATGGATTGGAAGTGTGCTGCTTCATGGCCACCATGACGTTTTCAAGTACTGTCATGCGAAGAAACAAACGAATATTTTGGAATGTTCTGGCCAGCCCCATGCGTGCACGCACATGCGCAGGATGAAGAGAAATATCCTTATCACCAATGAAAATATGGCCCGCGCTGGCTTCATAGAAACCGGTGATCACATTGACGAGGACAGATTTACCTGCGCCATTGGGACCCACCAAGGCCAGAATTTCGCCCTGCTTCAGGTCCAGACTCAACCCCTCTAGCGCCACAACACCACCGAAGGTTTTGGAGACATCTTGAACAGATAAGGCCACAGAATTTGACATGTTAAGACTGCGGCTCACGGTTGGGCGGCATCACGCGTGCAGAGATGCTTTTGATCCGAAAGGCCAGCAAACCATCTGGCCTGATCAGCAACATCAAGACGACCATGGCACCAAAAAGTGTTCCTCTCCACTCGCTTGCACCGCGTAACACCTCGGGCAAAAGCGTCATGGTCACAGCGCCCAGTACCGGCCCCCACATGTTGTTGGTGCCCCCCAAAATGACATACAAAACGATGTAGATCGAAACCAGAATGTCAAAATTTTCGGGTCGAACAAAAACCATGTGGTGGGCATACAAGCCGCCAGCCATTGCAGCAATGGCCGCACCTGCACTGAACATGATGGTTTTTACATACACCGTATGGATGCCCATCGACCGCGCAACGCTTTCATCTTCGCGCACAGCATCGAGAATGCGTTGCAATGGCGATCGGCTGATCCACCACAACATGCCGCCGACCAAGACAATGAGCACCGCAATATGCCAAATTTGCGTCCCCATCAATCCGCTCATCCCGCGCACCCCGCCGATGTAGGGTGTTGACTCCAGAACAGCACGCAAACAAGAGGCGATACCAATTGTTACCAAGATGAGATACACCCCGCGTGTCCTCAAGGCAGGAAGCGCCACCAAAGCAGCAAAAACTGCTGTTCCCACAGCCGCGATAGGCAAGGCCACCAGCAGGGGCAGTCCAAACTTAACCGTCAAAACACCACTGCCATAACCACCCAGCGCCATGAAGGCACCATTGGCAAACGACAGGCTGCCGGACATGAGAATCACGTAGGCACTCCACGCCAACAGAATGTTCAACCCGGTAAAAATAATGTGGTCGCTCGTCATGGCTGTGTCATGCTCTTATTTCCTTGTGGACGCCACCACCACCGAACAGGCCCGCAGGACGAATCAGCAAAACGCCGATCATCAAAATCCACACCACCACATCACTCAAACGTCCAAGTCCAAAATGAAAGGCCAAGGACTCAAGAACCCCCACAAGCAATCCACCCAAGACCGCGCCTCTGAGCTCTCCCATGCCGCCAATCGCCAAAATAGCCAAAGCTTTCAAGCCCAGAGAAAAACCGACGTCGGTGGTGGCATAGCCCGTCCTGAGCAACAACATGATGCCCGCGATGGCTGCCAAAACAGAGGCCATCAAAAATGTGTATTGGTTCACCCGCTTGACATCGATACCCAGCAAGCGGGCCGCATCTGGCGAGTCTGCGGTGGCACGAATATTTCTGCCAAAACGGGTTCGCGTGATCATGTGGTGCAAAACCACCATCAGAACCAAAGTGAAGATGAGCGTTCCGATTTTCAACCAGCTGATTGAAATTCCCAACGCGGACACACTGGCGATCCTCAGCGTCGAGGCACCGGGCATCGAAATTGGCTCGGTTCCCCAGTACTTTTGAGCGCCGTCAATCAGCACCAGTCCCACAGCGAGAGAACTCAGGGCCGCTGTGATGTGCCCATCTTTACCGGCAAACTTTCTAAAGCTCACCAACTCCACAGCAAGGCCGGCAACGCCTATCACCACACAGACCAAAACCGCAGCGATGGCAAGAGGTATACCCAACGCCACCATGGCAATGGTGAGAAAGCCAGACAGCATGAACAGCTCGGGATGCGCAAAGTTGAGCTTGTTTAAAACACCAAATACCAAGCTAAATCCCAACGCAATCAGGGCATACATGCTGCCCACAACCAAGCCATTCAGAAGTTGTTCAAGAAACACGCCGATGAGTCCTTTGGGGTCGCTTCATTGAGTTAATCATTGATTAGATAATACAGGCATGCCGTGCCTGCAACCTAAGGGAAATCCCCTGCCTTAAAGCGGTTGGTTAGAGCGAAATGTGGGGTTATGATTTATTAATCAATGATTAATTTCATTTATTCAATCGCAAAGGAATCGCCATGAGTCAAATGAAATTTGGAATTTTTGATCAAGTAGACGACTCGGGTCGCCCCCTCAACATTCAATACGAAGAGCGCATGCAGCTCGCTGAACTGTACGACCACAGCGGATTTCATTGCTACCATCAAAGTGAGCACCATGCGACTACTTTGAGCATGGCGCCTTCGCAAAGTGTTTTTCTTGCAGCGATGACCCAGCGGACGAAAAAAATCAAACTCTGCCCACTCGTCTACTTACTGCCAGTCAATCACCCGATTCGTCTCGCCGAAGAGATCAGCATGCTTGACAACCTGTCGAACGGGCGTTTTGAATTCGGCATCGGACGCGGCGCCAGCCCCCACGAGATTGAAGCGCTTGGCATGCCACCAGACAAGGCAGGCGAGGCTTATGCCGAGGCGTACGAAATTTTGCAAAAATATTTCGCATCTGAAACTGTGAATCACCTGGGAAAGTATTGGCAAGTAGACAACTTCCCCGTCAAGGTCAAACCACTTCAGTCGCCTCATCCTCCCATGTGGTATGCAGCGGCTTCGGCGGATTCAGCCGTCTGGCCTGCGCAAAATGGTGTCAACATCATCTGCGGCGGACCGGTTGATAAAGTGCGTTTGATCAGTGACAAATACAAAGCCCAAGCCGCCCTCGCCGGCGCATCTGCACGGCCAGACGCACTCATGGGCATTTGGCGTTTTGTGGTGGTGGCTGAAACGGATCAAAAAGCCTTTGAAATTGCAGAAAAAGCATGGCCCAAATTTCATGAAAGCTTCTACCAACTTTGGCGAAAGCATGGCACGGAGCCGGCGCGACTGAAATTAGCCCCCGACTTCAAAGGCATGATGGCTTCAGGATATGGCTTTGCAGGATCCCCCCAAACAGTTGCAGATGGCTTGATCAAACAAGCCCGCGATGGCCAAGTGAATTATTTTGTGGGTCACTTCATGTTCGGCGACATGCCGCACCAAGATGCCATGAATTCCACCCGCCTTTTTGCATCCAGCGTCATGCCTGAGATGGAAAAAGCGGCCCAAACCTGGCTCAGCAATTAAGATTTCCGGTTTGATGTCGATACATAGAACACAACGTCTCCTTTGGAGGTTCTATGCGAATTCCATCCGTCAGTTTAAGCCCCGTCATGATGCGATCGATGCCTTTGATCGATCCTCTCGCTCGGGTTGAAAAACGCATGCCCTCCGCAGCCGTGACCCGAAAAGTATTGTTGTCATCGACCACAAAATTAGGCAATAAAAAGCGCAAAACGCCTGTGGACGGACTGGGCCAGGAAGTAGACGTATTTGCCTGAATCCGCTAAGTCTTTAGGCACCAGCCCGATGGCAGTGCACAGCAAAGCACTCGAGTAAGACGTGACCAGCCATGCAGATGCACGGTTTGTTGTAATCGTTTGGTTCGAGAAAAACGGCTTCTGGTGGAGATGGATGGGGCAGACGAAAATGTACTGCCACCCCTTCAGACCACTTGAGGCAACAAAAAACCCGCTAGCCTGGGGAGCGTGCGGGTTTTAGGGATTCCTGACATGGTCTGAAACCGAAAAATGGTGGTGATAGGTGGATTTGAACCACCGACATCAGCATTATGAATGCTGCGCTCTAACCAACTGAGCTATATCACCGTGTTTTTGAGACAATTAGGGATGTAATTATAACCAGATTTTGTCTGCCTTTCAGCGCATTGGAAAGTAGTCTCAGCATGCAATGCTCCTAAGCTCGCGGTGTCAGTAAGTTCAATCTTTGAACGGTGAATTTCATCAATCCGACCCCGATCAGGCAACCCATGAAATCGCCTACAACCATCTGGAAGAGTTGCGCTGCGCTGACTGGATGCGCAGGGTCAAAGACAGACCAAGTGGCATGATGCAAGAAAGGGTTGATCACACTGCACGCGATGGCCAGTAAAACCAAATCGGGCAAAGAACTCAAATTCACAGGTCTCTGAAAACGCACCCGAAACAATAAAAGTGCAAGCAAAGGCCCGCACATGGAACAGACGGTGTTCAGAAGACCCATCACAGTCGGCTCGTTCAAATACTTCATCACCAAGAGGCCGCCCAACAGGGTGGCGAACGAACCCCTGACCGCGCCCAAGACCAGCACATTGAACAAGCGCAAAAATGCGGGCAGGTAAACCATGCTGACATGGGATGTGATTTCAATGGATTGGAACAGCAAACTGTTGAGCAAATGGATCGCCAGATACAGAGCAGAAAAACTACCAATCAATATTAAATTCATTAGCGCCTTAGATTTATTAAATAATTTTCAATTATATTATTGATATTAATCAGTAGTGTCCGGTTAAAAATTGAACAAATTCAATTGCTTAGCGCAGTCAGGTGGTTCGGTTGTGTAAGCATCGGTCTGCAAGGCTCATGAAATCGACGTTTTCTCGAAAACAGACACCGACAAAATCTGTAGAAAAGTGTAGAGCGAGGCCTTCAATTGCAACTCCTTCTTGACAATGGCAAT
>CAMDKK010000065.1 GCA_945901045.1 Limnohabitans sp. Rim8 | reverse complement strand
CTGAGTTTCGCAAAGCCAACGCCCGCAAATTCCGTGGATTTTTAGCGCCTGAATACAACATCCGCTGCATCGAGGCCGCAGTCAATCTGCCTTTTGCCGAAGGCATGCAAGCAGAGCGCAAACTCTTTTTGGAACTTGTATCCGGGCCCCAGTCCATCGCACAGCGTTATGCTTTCTTCGCGCAGCGCCAAGCCGCCAAAATTCCGGACCTCGCTGCGGATACACCCTTGGTCAAAGTAGCCAAGGTGGGCATCATCGGTGCAGGCACCATGGGCGGTGGCATTGCCATGAATTTTGTCAATGTGGGCATTCCCGTGATACTGATCGAAACCGCACAAGACGCGCTCGATCGGGGCCTGGCGGTGGTGCGCCGCAACTATGAAAACACCGTCAAACGCGGCCGACTTTCTAACGATGCCATGGAAAAGCGACTGGCCATGCTGACGGGATCGCTTGACATGCAGCGGTTGGCAGATTGCGATTTGATCATCGAAGCCGTGTTCGAAGACATGACTGTAAAGAAAGCCATTTTTTCTCAGCTCGACGCTATCGCCAAGCCCGGCGCTATTTTGGCCACCAACACCTCAGCCTTGGATGTGAACGAAATCGCCTCGGCAGTCTCGCGTCCCGAAGCGGTGGTGGGCATGCACTTTTTCTCGCCCGCCAATGTCATGAAATTACTGGAGGTGGTGCGTGGCGCCAAAACCTCGCACACGGCATTGGCAACGGCCATGGACATCGGTAAAAAAATCGGCAAAGTCGCGGTGATCTCCGGCGTCTGTCCAGGCTTCATCGGCAACCGCATCTTGCGTGCGCGAGGCTTACAGGCTCAGGCCATGTTGATGGAAGGCTGCATGCCTTGGGACATCGATCGCGTGCTGTACGACTTTGGCATGCCGATGGGGCCATTTGCCATGTCGGATCTGGCGGGCCTCGATTTGGGATGGTCTGCAGCGACCAGCCAAAGCGCAACCATCCGGGATGTGTTGTGTGAAAAAGGTCGACGCGGTCAAAAGACAGGCGCAGGCTACTACGATTACGACGAAGCACGCAAAGCACTTCCGTCAGAGGTCACGCAGGGCATCATCACCGACTTTATGCAGCGTGCTGGCCACGTTCACCGCAAGATAAGTGACACCGAAATTTTGGAGCGCTGTCTGTTTGCCATGGTCAATGAGGCCTGCAAAATTCTGGAAGAAGGCATTGCCATTCGAGCGTCTGACATTGACGTGGTCTGGGTCAATGGCTACGGTTGGCCCGTCTACCGCGGCGGCCCCATGCACTATGCTGACAGCATCGGACGGCAAGTCATTGCCGACAAACTGAAAGCCTATGGCCCTTTGATGGGCGCAGACTTCAAAATTTCATCATCGCTTTTACAAAATTGATGGCTTATGTCTTTTTGCTCTGGAGCAACTTGAAGGCATTGCCAAAATAAATTTTGCGAGCATCTTCGACGGACAAATCCAGCGCTTCAATCGAGCGCAAGCCTTCACGGATGAACATGGGACCTTCTTCCGGGTCGAAGGGGCAATCACTGGCAAACACCACATGGTCTGGACCAAAAAAGTCCAGACCGCAACGCAAGGCCGATGCAGAGCCACCTAACACGGTATCTCCGTAGAACATCTTGAAATAGTCCATCGGCGGTTTGGACAAGCGTTTGAGCACGTCTGCTTCTGCGCCATCAGCACTTCGGCTTCCGAGTTGCGCCCACAAGGTTTCAGCGCGACCAGAAAAATACGGCAACATCCCGCCACAGTGGTGCGTGATCAAACGCAACTCGGGCAGTTTTTCCAGCAGGCCCGAAAAAACCATTCGGGCCATGGCCACACTGGTCTCCATAGGCCAGCCCAGTACTTGCCAAATCTCATACTGAGAGCGGTCTTCACTGGGGTAATCAGACCGAGAACCTGGACGGGTCGGGTGCATCCAAACGGGCAACTGGTGGTGATTCGTGATGCGCTCAAAAATAGGAAAGACCGCAGGATGGTCCATGGCTTGGCCATTCACACTGGTCAGAATTTGCACGCCTTTGGCGCCCAGTGTGTCAATCGCGTAGTCCATTTCCAACAAGGCGGCGTCCGGGTTATTCATGGGCAATGAAGCCACGAAACCAGGGAATTTATGCGGCCATTGCCGGCAAATTTCGGCCATGCCTTCGTTGGCCACACGGGCATAGGCGGGAGAGTCTTCGGGGCTGCCCAACATATCAGGAGAGGGCACCGCCAGCGAAATAATTTGCTGAACATCTGGAAACTGTTCGAGCATGGCGACGCGTGCAGGCATGTCCCACAACAAACGCAGCTGAGTCATGCGTTTGACCATGCCAGGTTCTTTGCCGTGGGCTTTGACAAAATCCACATAAGCCGGCGGCATCACATGGTTGTAGATATCAATTTTCACATTGCTCACGGTGTCCCTTTGTGTTGAGTTTCCAACTCAAGTTTAAAGTCATCTTTCAAACAGAATGCACCTTACCGTAATTTAAGAGGGCACGGTGAAATCGGTCTGCGTCCGTTTTCTCAAACGGCAGCTGCGAGTCCATTTCACACCCTAACAAGGCAGCTACTGGCTTACTTCAGCTCAACATCAGGGTAACTACGGAGCCACAAATCCAAAGACTCGTACGACCATGGGACAGTTCATCCCATCAGGGCCACAGCGTTCTGATTCACGATGGGTTGAGAATCACCAGGAATAAAACTACGCTATGTTCAAAACCATTTTGGCAACAACCCTCAATCTGATCGTCATGAGCCCTTCATCTTGAAAGACCCTGAAGTCATCGCCGCTTGCAAACAAAATAAAAGGTTTAAAAATTGACTACTCATGGACCTGCCAACCGCCCTCGAGTCGGCGTGATCGGATTAGGCATCATGGGCTCGGCCATGGCGAACAACTTGGTGAAAGCAGGGTTCGAGGTTTTTGGTTACGACCCCGTCCCAGCAGCCAGACAAGGACTGAAAAAAGCAGGTGGTCGTGCCTGCAAAAATGTCCATGAGCTGACTCAAAAGGCTCAACACCTGGTGCTGTCGCTACCGAGCGAAGCGGCACTGGACCAAGTGTGCGCAGAATTGCTCGCCACAGGTCACAAAGGCTTGATTGCGGCAGACACCAGCACCTTGCCAGAGGCCTGCAAACTGCGCCATAAAAAAGCATTGGCACGGTGCGGCATCACCTTGCTGGACTGCCCGCTTTCGGGCACAGGCGCGCAAGCGCTGAGCCGCGACTTGGCAGTCTATGCCAGCGGCAACGCCAAAGCCATCAAAGCCATGCAAGGTGTATTTGCAGGCTTTGCACGCGTGCGCTATGACGTGGGTGACTTTGGCAATGGCATGCGCATGAAATTGGTAGCCAACTTGCTTGTGGCCATCCATAACGTGTCATCTGCCGAAGCCATTTTGATGGGTGCTCGCGCAGGTTTGGATCCCGCCACAATTGTGAAAGTTGTGTCCGATGGGGCCGGTGGCTCACGCATGCTTCAAGTGCGTGGACCCATGATGGTGAACCGATCTTGGCAAGAAGCCACCATGAAGGTTTCCACATGGCAGAAAGACATGCAGCTGATTCAAGATTTGCTGCAAGCCACTGACACCCCTGCCCCGCTGTTTTCAGCCACTTTGCCCATCTACAACGCCGCGATGGCCATGGGTCATGGCATGGACGATACAGCAGCGGTTTTTTCGGTGTTGGAAAGATGGACGCAATGGGCACCCAAAATTTAAAATTCAAACTGGACTTGAAGTGGTCAATTAGCCTAAACTGAACATCAACTGAAAAGGAGACTGGCATGACAAATGATGACAAAACCTTGAATTTTCCAAACGCCGACTTGTCCGATGAAGCAGCGGTACGTCGCGAATTGATGAAATACGGGTTGGCCTCCCTGGCCACCTTGGCCACGGTCACGCCGTCTCATTTATGGGCACAAAGCACTTACCCCAATCGACCCTTGAAAATGATGGTGCCTTGGCCGCCCGGACAAGCCACAGATTTGGCTGGCCGCGTGGTGGCACAAGAAATTTCAAAAATTTTAGGCCAGTCCGTGGTGATAGAAAACAAAGCAGGTGCTGGGGGCTCCATCGGCACAGATTCTGTCGCCAAATCGATGCCCGACGGGTACACGATCCTGGCGGCATCCAGCGGGCCCTTCACCATCAGCCCCTTGCTCACAAAAACACCTTATGAGCCAGAGAAGGATTTTCTACCTGTGGCCATGATCGGCATGTCGCCCTATGTGCTGGTCACAGCGCCCAACTTTCCAGCCAAAGATTTGCGTGAATTCATTGCGCTCGTCAAATCAAATCCGGACAAATACAGTTTTTCGTCCTCAGGGACTGCCGCCACAGCCCATTTGATTGCGGAATCTTTCAACACAGCCCTCGGTTTGAAAGTGATGCACGTGCCTTACAAAGGTTCAACACCTGCCATCACCGATGTCATCGGTGGTCAGGTCGCTTATTGCATTGAAACAGCTGCATCGACAATGCCTTTTGTTCGCAGCGGTCGCTTACGTGCGTATGGCGTCTCTCTTGAAAAGGGCAGTTCAGTGACGCCAGGGATACCTCCCTTTGCAAGTTTTTCAGGTTTCCCGGGCTTGGCGGGGTTTGATTTGGGTGCCTGGCTGGGTGTCGTAGTCCCTACAGGAACACCCTCTGCAGTGGTTGAGAAATTAAGTGCTGCCGTCGAAAAAATCATGACGGCATCAGAAGTCAAACAAGCGTTTTCAAATATCGCGGTTGAGGTTGATTACCGACGCGCTGAAGATTTCGCCAAATATTTAAAATTCATTTCAACGCGTTTCAGTGATGTCATCAAGGCCAATGGCATCAAAGCCGACTGACCCTGCTGACAAAGCGACAGTCGGCAAACGCCCTGACTGTCAGTGAACTTGAGGGTTGAGCACGGTCACGCGCCATAAGGTGCGGGGCCGTGTCAGATCGATCAATGGCGCACTGTGCAGCAACAAAGCGTTATCCCAAACAATGACATCCCCATTCTCATAATTGTTCGTGAAGCAATATTTGTCTTGTGTTGCGTGCGCAGCCAATTCGCGTAAGAGGGCCAAGGCCTCACCGTCTTCCATGCCTTCGATGCCAAATGAACTGCCACTGACGGCGTACAGCGCTGGCTGACCCGTAAAGGGATGTTTACGGACCAGAGGATGTCTGACCCAATGGACCCTTTGGGCTTGGTCAGAATTGAGCACTGAGGCCACTGTTCTCGATTGCAGGTTCAGGTCTTCCCGATTGCCGTAATGGTGCTTGACAACCAGGTGTTCAATTTTTTCCTGTGTGCTGCGAGGTAAATCAGCATAGGCCTTGGCCTGGTTGGCAAAGGTCGTTCCGTTGGGCGCGGGTGGCACATCCTGCGCATGCAAAATGGTGCAGCGGGCCACATCGTCCAGGTACGAATAATCCGTGTGGAAATAAGTCCCCGCATCCACTAAACCCGTAGGCTTGCCATCTTTGAAGACATTTGAAAGTATCAGGATGTTGGCATCCAGTGGATGGTGAAAGGTGTCAATGACATGCGGCGAAGGCCGGCCCCAAAGCTGCGCAAAGTTGACCATTTGGTCGGCGGTCAAGGACTGGTTTTTGAGCACAATAAAACCATGTCTGTGCAAGGCGTCGGCCAGCCACTGCGCTTGCTCTACTTGCAGCGCTTGGGCAAGGTCGAGCCCCTCCACGCGCGCGCCCAAAACATCACTCAAAGGAGAAAGCTTGACCATATTTTCAGATTATCAATTCCGGTGAAACCAGTCGCGGCAGGAACAGCACGATGTCTGGAAAAAAGATAATCGCCATCAACACCACCAACATCGGGACCAGCATGATCATCGTGTCCTTGATGGCGTAACTCAACGGAACTTTGGCTACGGCACAGGAAATCATCAAGCACATACCGTAAGGCGGCGTGATAAGACCAAAGGCCAAGGACACGATGCCCACAATGGCAAAGTGCACAGGGTGCATGCCCACCGATGCTGCCAAGGGTTGCAAGGTGGTACCGACAATGATGATCGCCGGAATAGCGTCCAGAAAACAGCCGACCACCAAAAAAGCAGCTGCAATCAAGAAACCCACCCCGATAATGCCCAGGCCCCAAGTTTGCACATTGGACAACAGTGCCTTGGGTATTTGGTAATACGCCAGCAACCAGCCAAACACGGAGGCGGTTCCTACGCAAAACAAAGCAACCGAGCTTAATTTACCTGTGTCCACAATCGCAGCAATGAAACTCTTCCAGTTCATTTCGCGGTAAAAAAGCATGGATAAAACGGCCGCATACAAAACGGCGACAGCAGCCGACTCGGTGGCGGTAAACAGGCCAATCAAAATACCGCCGACAATGATCACCGGGGTCATCAGGGCGGGAATAGAGACAATGGAAGCCCGATAAATTTCACGCAAATTGGCACGCGGATAAACAGGGTAATTGCGCTTTTTGGCATACGCATGCACGGTGGCCATTTGCGCCAAACCAATCAACAAGCCCGGCACAATGCCAGCCAGGTACATGGCGCCAATAGAGGTCGATATCACGCCGCCCCAGACCACCATCAGGATCGAGGGCGGGATGATCACCGCCAACACAGCCGAGACAGCGGTGATGGCTATGGAAAATGACAAGTCGTAACCTTCTTTGACCTGCGCTTCAATGAAGAGTTTGCTTTGACTGGCCGCGTCGGCTGTCGATGAGCCCGAAATACCGGCAAAGAAAACCGACAAGATGACGTTGATCTGCGCCAGCCCCCCCGGAAAATGGCCTACCAATGCTCGCGACAAGCGCATCAAACGGTCGGTGATACCGCCGCTGTTCATCAAGTTGGCAGTCAACAGAAAAAATGGCACTGCCAGCAAAATAAATGAGTTGTAGGACTTGAACATTTCATTGAACAAGACCATGGGCGACAGGCGTGGCTCAAAAATCAGCACCGGCAGAGAAGCCAGCCCCAATGCAAACGCCACGGGCACACGAATGGCCAGTAACACAAAGAAGCCGCCAAAAAGGACCAATGCTGCCATGCCTGGTGAGAGAAGAGAAGAGCTCAAATCACGGACCCCTGGTTGGAGCTTTCGCTGACATCACCTGCATTGAACACATGGTCGAGCAAAAAAACGATCCATAAAAACCCGGAAATAGGCCATGCAATGAAAATCCACCACATGGGCATGTCCGCCAATTCAGAGGTCTGGTTCCAGCCAAACCGGGTAAATTCAATGCCCCAATACAGCACCACACCTGAAAAAAACAACATGGCAGTTTGACTCATGCGCAAGAAAACATGTGTCAGGCGCGGAGAGAGATTGGGCAAAAAATCAACATCAAAGTGCAGCCGTTCTCGCACCCCCAAAGTGGCGCCTAACAAAACGAGCCAGACAAAAAAGAAACGACTCATCTCTTCTGTCCACATGTAACTTGGAATCAGATTCGTGAAGCGGGAAAAAATTTGCAAGCTGACCGGGACGATCAACAGCAACACCGTTGTGATGAGCAAAAAATGAAGCAAGCGGTCAATCAAAGCAAGTATCTTTTGCATCTACATTCTCAAAATTTCAAAAAAAACGGGTCACATCGAGCGACCCGCGGATCCACGCAAGCTTTTACTTCATGCTGTTGATTTTGGCAAAAATGGCATCGGCGCCCACCTCTTTTGCATAGGCGGCCATCACGGGATCCACCAGCTTTTGCATTTCAACGCGCTGGCTAAAGGGCACTTGTTTAAGCTTGCCTTCTTTGGCGTATTTATCGAGTTTGGCCTGGTCTTCAGACGACTCCACTTGGCGGCCATAGGTTCCCGCTTCTTTACCGGCCTTCACAATGGCGTCCTGCAAGTCAGCTGGTAGTTTTTTCAGGGTTTTGACAGAGAAGCACAGAGGCCGAATGGTAATGGCATGGCGTGTCATCAAGATGTTGGGCGCCACTTCATAAAACTTCATGGCCTCCACGCCAGCGGCTTCGTTTTCGCCTGCATTGATTACACTATTTTGAATGGCGTTGTACACCTCGTTGTAGGCGATCACCGTGGGCGACATGCCTACAGCACTGAAGGTGCGACTCCAAATGGGCGCACCCTGGACTCGCACTTTGAGATTTTTAAGATCCGCCAAGTTGCCAGCCGTCTTGTTGGAAAAAATATTCCGCACACCACCACCGGCGTACCCAATCAAGCGGACTTCTGCTTTTTGCTCGACCTCGTCGGCGATGGGTTTGAGCACATCTTGGTCAAGCACCTTGTTCCAATGGTTCAGATCGCTGAATAAAAACGGGGCATCGATGAATGGCGCCGCTTTGGAGAAGGTGGACATGTGGGCTGGCGAAACAATCGCATAGTCCACCGCCTTGCCTTGGTTCATATAGGCAAAGTAGTCTTTCTCAAGACCCAATTCGCTGTTTTTATGCAGCACAAAGTTAATCGGCTTGCCATAGTATTTTTTAACCAGTTCTTCAAACCGCACCAGCGCCTTGGTGAAGGCATGGTCATCGCCGAACTGAGAAGCACCGTGCAATGTGATGACAGCTTGTTGTGCGTGTGCACTCAAAGCCAAGATCGAAGAAAAAACCAAAGCAAGCAAAGGCTTTAAAACTTTCATTTGTATGTTTCCTGTAGTTGTAGGGACAACAACTTGTCTGCGTTGTTGAATTTCAACTTTAGGCCAAACCTCACTGAAATGTCCGGGGGTTTACCATGACAGCCTCTTCGCGATGTCGCCAAAGTGTCCTGCGGCACTGGTGCCGCCCTCTGGGAAAGTGATAACTTGAAAGCTAATTTCATACCACCCTGCGAGATCATTTCATGCAACACATTGGTTTTGTTGTCGCCTCGGGCTTGATGGGGCACGCTAATGGTCAAAAGCGCGTGCCTTCATGGGTCAAGGCGCAAGCGCAAATCGACCCCGTCAAAATCGGCAAAGCTCACTGATGGCGACCCGCATGGGCATGGCCTTGGTGGGCCTGGGCGCCGCCTCACAACCGCATCTGCGCAGTTTGCAAGACCTGATGGAGCGCATTGATTTGCGCTATGCCGTCACTCGCAGCCCCCATCCTGATCGCATCAAACCTTATACCGGCCTTGTGCAGCTCGAGCGCACGCTAGAACCGGCTCTGAAAGACCCCAAGGTCCAGGCCATTATTGTGGCCACGCCACCGTCCACGCACCTGGACATTTGCAAAGCTTGCTTTGCCGCAGGCAAACATGTTTTGCTCGAAAAGCCTTTGGAACTGAACCTGGACAGGTCAAACCAATTGGTTGAGGCGGCCCAGCAGGCCCAACTCAATTTGGGCGTCGTGTTGCAACACCGTTTTCGCGAAGCCGCCATCGTGCTGCAAAAACTGATTAACGAAGGGGCTTTGGGTGAAATTCAAGCTGCCTCGGTGCGTGTGCCTTGGTGGCGCTCTCAAGCCTATTACAACGAACCAGGCCGTGGCACTGTAGCGCGAGATGGTGGTGGCGTTTTGCTCACCCAGGCCATCCATACACTGGACTTGTTCAGGACCTTGGTCGGCGTGGAATCGGTCAAATCGGCGGTGGTGCGCCAAACTCGTTTGCACCAGATGGAAACCGAGGATCATGTGAGTGCGCTTCTGGTTTTAGGCAACGGCGCACCCGGCGATCTGATGGCGACGACAGCCATGTACCCAGGATTTCCTGAGACGATTGACATCATCGGCACCAAGGGCAGTGCCCGCTTGAGCGGCGCCAACTTACAGGTGGATTTTTTAGACAGCCCGTCGCTGACAGTGCGCAGCGAAGGTGGCACCGGTAGCGGCACCAATATGATGGATTTTTCGCATGCGCCGCACCGCGAACTGCTGATCGATTTCATGGACTCGATCAGTCAAAAAAGGCCCCCGCGGGTCAACGGGCAAGACAGCTTGAAAACCCATGCGCTGATCCATGAGTTGCTTCGAATGGGTGCGGCACATCAAACCGACTGAATAAGGAAAATGCGCCCCCTCAGGTTCATGGCCTCGTGTTGTGCTCAATGCCTTAATGCCTTTGTGCCTTCGCGCCATCTTGCAGAAGTTGCGCAATCTGGGTCGGGCCCATCAACTGAACAGGATTCTCGCCAGCGAGGTCCAGAGCGGCTTGGCTGAATTGACCCAAGCTGATGAATGAACATCCATACGCGTCCTGGCTTTCACGGGCACTGAGCAACTCTCGCACGCTTTCTGCACCTACAGTGGCTGCTTTCCAGCGTTTCGCGCTGACCAAAGTAACACGGCCATTTTTTTCAATTTGAAAATCCACTGAACCGGTTTTTGGGCGGCTCACCACAAAGCCCTGCTCACGAAAAGCGCCTTCAATCACAAAGGCAAAGTCAGCCCAAACCATGCCGCGAGCTTGTTCGGTCAACTTGGTGATGCGTTCAGGTGACAAGGCATTCCTTTGTCGCCATGCCGCAATAAGGCCAATCACCAGAAAGGGCAAGCCGCCCAATATGCCCGCCATTTTGTAGGCTTCGGGCAATAAGGCGCCTGCCACAACCGCCACACCCAGCATCACCAAAAAACTCACCCACCATGGAGAACGCAATAAGGTCGCAAAGAGCGACTTTTCGGACATTTTGAATTTCATACGCCATCAAAAAATGAATGAAGTCCGACTATACGGGCAGCGCTGTTCAGTCAGAACCGAGTTTGCGCTCTGGGCTATTGAAGATATCCAGCGAGGGTGGGCGGCGCAGATGCCAATCGGTGGCCCCCTGAAACGCCCTGCCAGCCCGAACCAACAAGCCCTCGTTGAGGTGTGCCGCGACCAACTGCGCGGCAGCAGGTCGGCCTTTGGTTGTAGAACCTGCTGGAAATGTCAGGGTGGGATGACCGGACATATCGGTTGGCGCCGTAAAGCGCGACAAGCGCTTGCGATAGCCGGGTTCCAGACGCAGATTGGCGATTCGCTCGGTAGCTGGCGATGCAAACGGCATGGCCGGCATCAACAACAAATCAACTTGCAACATCAGCGCATTGAGCTGTCCGGTGTGCGTTGCACGCTTTAACAAGATGCGTTGATAGTCGGTGGCCGTCAGGCGCAAGCCCAAATCCAAAAGACCAGCCAACATCGGACCATACTCAGCGCGCCTTGCTGGAAAAGTGGCTGTATGTGCCACGGCGGCTTCTATTGCGCAGTGCGGCACCCAACTTTCCACCAAGTCATCTGCGTCCGGCATGTTGACCGATACGATCTGCGCGCCCAAACTTTCAAAAACGGCTCGGGCTTGGTTGACGGCTGCTGAGACTTCAGGTTCCACATCCGTGGCCACATAAGTCGCATCCAGACCGATACGCACACCCGCAAGGCTGCCCATGTTGCCCGCCAAATAATCGGGCACCGGTGATTGCAGGGCCGTCGAATCAAAGGGGTCAGCACCTGCAAGCACGCCCAGCATCACGCCACAATCGGCCGCGGTGCGGCACATCGGACCGATATGATCGAGAGAGGCGGCCAATTCAAAGACGCCATGCCGTGAGACCCGGCCCCAGGTGGGCTTGAGCCCTGTCACGCCACACGCAGCAGAGGGAAACCGAATCGAGCCCCCCGTGTCTGTGCCCAGCGAACCGAAACACAGGCCCGCAGCGGTGGCCACGCCAGAGCCACTGGAGGACACGCCCGTCCAGCCGAGCGAATCCCAAGGATTCACCGGAACCACAATGTCCGGATGGTGTCCCGAAAATGCGCTTTCGGTCATTTGCAGTTTGCCCAGCAGCACCGCGCCTGCTTCGCGCAAAAGCCTGACAACGGTGGCATCGGTAGAGGGGATAAAGTCTTGGTAAATCGGCATCCCTGCGGCCGTGTTGATTCCGGCAGTCCAGCACAGGTCTTTGACGGCAATCGGCACGCCGTGCAACGGGCCGAGCGTTTCACCTTGGGCTTGACGCGCATCGGCAGCGTGGGCTTGTGCAAGTGCCAATTCCGGCGTGGTCCTGGCGTAAGCGTGCAATGACGGGTCCAATCGCGAAATGCGCCGCAATTGCGCCTCGGTCACTTGGACAGAAGTGAGCTCGCGTTTGCGAATCAAGCTCGCCACCGTCACCAAGTCCAGCCAAGAAATGTCTTCATCGGTCATGATAATCCTTCAGTTTTGGCGGCACGCTGAACCGCGCGAATGATGCGTTCATGGGCGCCACAACGGCACAAATGTGTGTCCAATGCTTTGCAAATTTGGGCCCGAGTCGGCACGGGATTCTGTCGCAACAAGGCACTTGCACTGATCAAAATTCCACTCAAGCAATAGCCGCATTGACCCGCATTCTCGTCCATGAAAGCTTGCTGCAATGCATCAGGACGCCCATCCTGACCCAAGCCTTCCAAGGTCGTGACCTCTTGGCCATGAACTGCCCAAAGGGGCAGATTACAAGAGGTTTGAGGTTTGCCGTTCACCAGCACCATGCACGCTCCGCAGTCACCTTCCCCGCAGCCGAGTTTGGGGCCTGACAAGCCCAACTCATTTCTCAGCACGCTGAGCAGGGTCGTTTTCTCGGGCAAATCCATGGTGATGGGCTTTGAATTGAGGGTGATCATGAAGGCTTGCATGGCTCAGAAATTATGCGGGTTCGTTCAGGGCTTGCAGGATATGGTCCTGCGACAAAGGCAATTGGCGGACCCGAACACCCAGCGCGTTGAACAAGGCATTTCCCAGTGCGCCTGCCACGGGACCTTGCACAGACTCCCCTGCCCCCAAAGAGGCTTGATCGGGCTGGTCCAAGACATGGATGCTGAGCTGCGGCACCTCGCTGAAACGAAGGATCGGGTAATCGGCCCAACTTTGGGTGGTGATGCGGGTGCGGTCAAACCGAACCGCCTCCTTCAAAGTCCAGCTCATGCCCTGCAAGGCACCGCCTTCGGTTTGGTTGATGACGCCATCCAGATCAACCACACGCCCCACGTCAACGGCCACATCCAGATTCAGTACACGCAATGTCTCGCCCGTCTGAACACGCGCCAGCACAGCGCACCAGGCCGACGTGTTCTTGTAGCGAGCCCAGGCCAAGCCATGTCCCACGCCCTCTTCTCGCGGTTGATGCCACCAGGTGCTTCGGTTGACCACGGCATCCAAGACCGCCAAACTTCTGGGGTCGGTCATGTGCAGTTGGCGAAATTGCAAAGGGTCTTGACCGCTTAAATGGGCCAGTTCATCCATGAACGACTCGATGGCAAACACATTTGCAAATGCCCCCAGCGCCCGCATCGCCGAGGTGCGTATGGGCATGACGGTCAAACGGTGATTGACGGCATGTGTATTTTCAAAACTGTAGCCAGGAACAGCGTTCCGGTCTGAACCCCCACCGGCTGCCAGCGGCGGGTTGATCGCCAAAGGTATTGGCTGCCCATGGGCCCGCTGCGAGGCTCCGAGCAAAGTGGGAACCACCGAGCGACCTGGGCGCGAGCTGTAGCCATTGGCCCACAATTCGTGGTGCCAGTGGCTGATACGCCCCTCATCGGTCAGGCGCGCCCGCAATGACACCAAATGCGCACTGCCCAAAGGAGCCTGCGAAAGCTCATCGGCTCGGGACCAGACAACCCTCACCGGACCGCCTGGCTGGGCCATGGCCAACAAGGCGGCGTCAAAGGCGACATCATCGGCGCCATTGTGGCCATAACAACCTGCGCCCTCGACATGCCGGATCACAATGGCCTCTCGAGTCAGGTTCAAGGCCTTCGTCAAATCATCGCGCAAATTTTGAATACCTTGGCTGTGCGTCCAGACCTGCAAACATTGACCATCCCATTGGGCCAGCGCACAACACAGACCAATCGATGCATGGGCGATATAGGGTTTGAGGTAGTCACGTGCAAGGCTCACACCTTCAGCAGCCAAGGCTTGCCCCTTCTGGATGGGGAAATTCGTGTCGTGGGGGGCGTTGCGCAGAAAATCGGCCAGCCCATGGATGTCAGGCAATGAAGTCGTTTCTGTCCAGCGCACCTGCTGACCCAACAAAGCCAAGGCCGCTTCAGCGTCTCGCTCCGTGGCGGCCGTGATGCCGATGAAACGCCCATCAACCAAACACTGGACCGACAAATTGGACCATTGTTCAAGCAGAGAAGCGGGAACGGGTTGCTGGGCATCCGTCAATTGGGCTGACACAGAAGGCGTGCGAAGCACCCTGCCATGGCGCATCCCCGGCAAGCGCAAGTCGTGAATGAACCTTGCCTGGCCCAGGATTTTTTCAGGCAAATCAATGCGTAGAACCTTGCCGCGGCCATGCAGCTTCAATTGGCTGGCGGGTTTGGGGCTGGACAAGCCCTCGTATTCCCGGTCCAAACTGACTTCCCGTAAACATTGCCAATAATCCCCCAGAACAAGGTCCGTTGGCCCGCTGAAACATCCATCGTTAATTTGCACCTCATCTACCGAAATGCCATGCATTTCGGCTGCTCTTTGGATTGCAAGAAAACGCACTTCGGCGCAAGCATGGCGAATGGCCGAACCCGAGTCTTGCACCGAAATACTGCTGCTGGTCATGCCCTCATCGGGCCCTTCCAAAGTGGAGGCACTGACCATGTGAACCTGGTGCAGTCCCACATCCAATTCATCGGCAGCAACAATCGACAAAGCGGTCAAGATGCCCTGCCCCAGTTCCACTTTGCCAGTGAATACACGCACCAGGCCAGGCTGGGAAAAATCAAGCCAATGCAATAACTTTCGATTGGTGTGTAAATTGCCGGGCAAAACCGTTCGACCATCATCACGGTCGACTGTGAAACCTCTGGGTACCACAGCACTCATTGAACGCGACCCATAAGCAGGGTGCTGGCCGATGTCCGAGCCAGATCGGCCTTCCAGAAGGTCTCGGGTTCTGCACCACCCGAATGGGCTATTTCACCTGCCGTGCATTTAGCCAGCATTCGCAAGGGTATGTTGCAATTCACCTGTTCCCCCATCCCCGCAGGAAAAGGCTCGATCAAAGTGAAGGATTCAGAAGAATGTAAGCCCTGCGCCCACAAGCTCGATGACAAGCTCAAGGCCGCTATCGCACACAGGCCTTTGCGTAAATTCAGCCGCATAGCATTTCTAAGTTTAAAAAGGTTTTGACACATTTCTTTGATGAGCTGTTTATTCAGGCTTAACGCCAGCTTGTTGGGCCACTTTTTGCCAGCGAATCAATTCTTCCTTGATGTAAGCGGCGAACTGTTCGGGTGTGCTGGCGGTTGCAACAGCACTGTACTGGGCAAATTTGTCTTTCACTTCAGAAGAGGCCATGACGGTGACCAGCCCTCGGTGCAAACGCTGAATGACTGGCTTGGGTGTGCCAGCAGGCACCACAATGCCTTGCCACGAGCTCACATCAAAACCGGCATAACCTTGCTCAGCAACAGTCTGCAATTGCGGCGCGGCCGCGGCACGTTTTTCTGTGGTCACCGCCAAAGCACGGATCTTGCCCGCCGCGACAAGAGGGTAAATGCTGGAAAACGGATCAAACAGCACCTGTATCTGTCCACCCACCAAATCGGTAATGGCCGGTGCACTGCCCTTGTAGGCAATGTGGTTCATTCGAATGCCTGCCAGACTGTTGAATTGCTCCACGGCCAAATGAATAGAACTGCCCGCAGTGCCGTAATTCAATTGACCCGGTTGGCTTTTGGCCAGTTGCACCAATTCAGTCAAATTTTTAGCAGCCACGCCAGGATGAACGGTGATCAGCAAAGGCTGCACAGCCACCAGACTGATGGGGTCAAAGCTGGTGACAGGGTCATAGCCCAACTTGACAAAAGTAATGGGGTTGATACCCAGGGTGCTGATGTTACCCATGATCAGGGTGTAGCCATCTGGCGCAGCGCGTGCACCTAATTCGGCACCAATCGCACCACTCGCGCCAGCACGATTTTCGACCACAATCGGCTGGCCTAACTCCGCACTGAGCTTGACCGACACAGTGCGCGCCACAATGTCCGTCACCCCGCCGGGGGGAAACGGCACAATCATGCGGATAGGCTTGTTGGGGTAGTCAGCCTGCCCCCAAGCCACAGAGGCGATCAAACCGGTCAATGCCAGCAGAGTCTTGAACAGTAATTTCACAGGGCATCCTTGTAAACAGACTCTTTGGGTGGGCAATGCAAGGTCAAGATCTGGGCGCCCTGTTCACCTGCCATGCAGTCGGGAACAGGTTCGTCCCGTGAGATAAAAAACATTTCCCAAGGCGCCAAGCTGTGTTCATGTAATTTCAATTGACCCTGCAACACAAACACAAACACACCATCGCTGGCCGGGTGCCTGTCGAAATGCAATTGACCACCGGATACCAATTGAAGATAACCCACCCCCAAGCCATCCGCTTCAAAGGGATGCAAAGCCAGTGTCTGGCCAGGCCGCGCATCTTGGGGAGGTGAAGACACATTCACCGGGCCAACAGTGAGATGGCGTTTGGGGCCGCGCAGCATTTTTTCACGGGCTTGGGTTGCAGGGATAAAACCTGACTCGCAGACAGACCGGATGGTGAAATATTTAATCCCTTGGGGACCCGAAATCACAGGTCCATAACCTGTGTAAGCGCCGGCGTAATGCACCAGCACACAATCCAAGGCATGGGAACCGATCGTGCCATTGCCCTCGACAAACACCTGGAACTGATTCTGCCTGTGAAAATGTGGCTCCAAAGTGCAATGGGGGGGTTGCTCAACCAAAAATGCCGTCGGGGACAGCGTCGCATCGTCCCCGGCTTCCAACCATTCCGACTTGTAGAAATGTTCCGTCATCTTGGGCAACTGCCTGCGCTTGGCCTTACCGTGGGCACGGGTTCCGATGGCAATCATGGGCATCTCCTGGACATGGGATAGGTCAGTGTGACGAAAGCGATCTGATCGATCAAGAAGGGCTTGTCTTGCTGGAGACTGTCGCATGCACTGCGCCCTTTAAAAGGCCGCGCAGCGCAAAATCAGCGATGGTTTGCGCAATCTCATCGATGCTTTGCGGGTTTTGCAGTCGTCTCGGGGAATACCAAACGGTTGCCCAGTTCAGGGCACCAAAGAAGGGTTTTGTTGCCAGTTTGGGCGGCAAGTCAACAAACTGACCCAAGCGAATGCCTTCATCAATCACCTCGGCGAATATATTCTCATAGTCATCACGCATTTGGACAACTGAACGCAATCGTTTGACCTTGTTTGTTTTGCCAAGCAGGTACCTCTCCAGACCTTGTACCGCAACTTTCTGCATGGGCAACTCGTTTAACAGAACCTGCATATGTCGCAGAGCCATTCCGGCCAGACGCTCGGCAGGACTGCCTGGACCGCGCGCAATGGGCTCCACTTCCTCGTTGATTCTTTTCATCGCAGCGATCTGAACTTCGAAGAACAAATCCGCCTTACTCGGGTAGTGGTGGTAAATACGGCCCTTGGTGGCACCAAGGCGCTCCGCTACAGCATCTATGGAGGTGGCCGCGTAACCGTACTCCATGAAAATTTCTGCTGCCGCACGCAGGATTTCTTCCCGTGAAGCCGTTCCATTGTCTTTAGGGGCTGTTTGTTCCTGCGCGCTCATGACCCACTCCTTCACGTTTCAGGCAAACTGATTTGCCGCTATCCTGTTCAGAATTTTCAGTTTCGCGCGTCTCTTCGGGTCCACATACGGGCCAATGGACGGGCCAGGCCGGCGAGGCCTTGCGGGAAAAAAGCAAGAATTGCAACCAGCACACTGCCTAGAATCATCTTGTCAACGTTCCCACCCAGCGAGAAAAACTTCTCTTGAATGAGCACAAGTGCAGTCGCAGCCAGTGGCCCGAGCAACTGCCGTCTTCCAATCAGCACAACGGCCGTTAACATCAAAATTAAAAAGTAGTTTTCCAGCAAATCTGCACTCACATAGGCACGTTGATAAGCGTATAACCAGCCAGCAGCAGCGCTCACAGGGGCTGAGAACAGGAACACCTGAAGGCGCACCTTTGCAGGATCGATGCCGCTCATCGTGGCAAGGCGAGGATTCAAATGGACCATGATGGCTGCCGCGCCCAGTGCTGAGTGTCGAAAACGATCGATCAGATAAATCGTCAGAGCGAGCAATGTAAAGGCGTATGGCCAGAGTTCACGGTCATTTCGCGCTGTCAGCGTCAGGCCGGGGATGGACAAATCCAACATCGGTATGCCCCGAATACCGTCAGAACCCCCTAAAAATGACCAGTTTGCCGCAATGGTCATGGCGACCACCGCCAATGCATAGGTCACCAATGAGAAAACAAACTCCCTGAGTCGCAGCGTGACAAATCCGATCAAGGCAGCCATGCAAATGGCCACCAACACAGCGGCAAGCAAGGTGACCCAAGCTGAGCCGACACCGCCTCGGGTTGAAAGCAATGCCGTGGTGTAACTGCCCGCAGCAAAAAACACGGTGTGAGCCAAACTCACTTCGCCCAAATCTGAGACGATGACATCCAGCCCGTAAGCCATGATGGCAAATATGGCGATCAAAACTGCAGCGCTGTAGACCGATACCCCGGAGCCCAGCATCCACGGGCCGCACAGGACTGCGAGTCCGGTGAGTCCTACAGCCATGTAATGGCGACCACGTGTTTCCATCAGTGCACCCCTCCAGCCGAGCCTGCACTCAAACCGCCTGGCCGCAGGACCAACAGCGCAATCAAGACCAAGAAGGCAGCCGCTGTCGTGTAAGCGGGTGACACCAGTGCGCCAAACAGAGCCGTGAACAAGCCCAGTGCAATACCCGCAAAATAGCTCCCCGTGACACTGCCGATTCCGCCCAAAACAACGACGACGAAGGTCATGATCACTTCATCAAAACCCATTGATGTGAGAATCGGTGTGCGAGGCGCCACCATGCCCGCGGCGAAGGCGACGGCCGCACCTTCAAATGCGAACACGCCGTAATAAACACGCCGGACATTGACCCCAGCCAGCATGGCCAGCTTAGGATCCTCGGCCACCATCCGGACCAACCGGCCAATTCGTGTACCGTCCAGAACCCACTTGAGGCTGATAAAAACCAAAATTGCAGCAAAGATAATCGCCGCGTCCTGCCACGTCATCCATAAATCACCCATGGTGATTTCCTGGCGAGACAACGCGGTATCGAGTATCTCGCCGGTAGAGCCAAAAACAAGTGCCGCCCCACCGCTGAACACATAACCAAATCCAAGCGTCATGATCATGATTGACACCAGGTTTTGTTCCATGGTGGCCTTCAGCATCACCCGCTGCATGATGACGCCAAACAAGGCGCCCACGCACATGGCAATTGGAAGCGCCAGCGCATAAGGCACGCCCGCCTTGGTCACTGCCCACCAGGTGACAAAGGCACCCAACATGTACATTTGGCCGTGACCAAAATTAACAAGACGTGCCACACCGAGCAACAAGGTCCATCCTATGGCAACCAGCGCATAGGCATGCCCCAAAACAAGACCATTGATCAATTGTTGAGAGAGATTCATTCTGACGTCGCTCCAAGGTAAGCCTGCGCGATGCGCGGATCGTCACCAACCTGTGCTGCGGGACCTTGCAGCACGACGCGCCCGCGTTCTAGCAAGACCAATCTGTCCACCACCGCCATGGCCGCACGCACGTTCTGCTCGACCAACAAAATAGCAAGCCCAGAGGCCGCCAATGTCCGCATGGTGTCGAGAACCTGGGACACCAACTTAGGTGCCAAGCCGATTGAAGGCTCATCGAGAAGCAGCACACGCGGCCCCATCATCAGTGCGCGTCCAATGCCCAGCATTTGTCTTTCACCGCCAGAAAGCTGCGAACCGAGATGCTGACGACGCTCGCCCAGTCGAGGGAAAAGATCGTAGATTTCCTCACGGCTGTAAACACGTCGACCGGGTGAGGAAACCGTGCTGAAGGCGCTGGACAGGTTTTCCTCCACGGTCATGCTTGCAAACACAAGCCGACCTTCAGGCACCAAAACCAATCCGACGCGAATACGCTCATGGGTCGACCAGCCATCGACTCGCGCATCGGCAAGAAATATCTCACCGGTCGAACGCGGGGTACCCCGTGACCAACCCACAATGGCATTGACCAGTGTGGACTTGCCGGCACCATTGGCGCCGACCACGCCGACGACTTCGCCGGGCGCTATCGTGAGTGAGTTCAAATCAAGGGCAAGATTGCCGTCATAACTCACCTTCAAATTGCGCAAAGCCAGAATATCGGATGGATTCATTGCGTCTTTCCCAAATAGGCTTCAAGCACGCGGGGATCGTTGCGAATTTGAGCCGGCACGTCATAAGCCAGTTGTCGCCCAAGGTCGAGTACGCAAATACGGTCAGCCACCGCCATGATCAAGTCCATGTGATGCTCGATGACGACCAGAGCAACGCCTTCTTTTTTGAGACTCGTGAGCAACTCAACCAACCGAGCCATGTCTTCGCCACCGAGCCCCGCAGCGGGTTCATCCAGCATCAGGACGCTTGCACCATCCCCATAGGCCAGTGCAATGGACAACAAACGTTGTACGCCATAAGGAATTTCCTTTGGACTGAGGCTGTGGTAATGCGTTGGAACGCCAAAGCGGACAAGCTGCGCGCAGGCAAATTGGCTCGCTTGTTCACGCAAACGAGCAGCCGAAAGCGGCTTGAAAATACTGCCAATCAAACCAGAATGCGAGCGACTCCCAAGCACCGCAATCAGATTGTCCAGAACACTCAAATCATCGAAAAATGCATTTTGTTGAAAGGCCCTTTTGAGGCCCAATCCCGCAAGTTGATGCGAGGGGATATCGGTCACATCAACGCCCTGCAATGTGACGCGCCCTTGCCGCTTGACCATGGCGGTGACGGCGTCATAGCAAGAACTTTTGCCCGCACCATTGGGACCAATGATGCCCAAAATTTCCCCCGGCCGAACGGACCATGTCACATCTTCAAGCGCAACCAGCGCGCCGTAGCGCACCCCCAATTGCGACACGGACAGCGCCGGGGCCTGATCTTCAGACGGAACAGTCATGTTCGGTATCCCGATGCGGCCCATTACTTCTGCATTGTGATCTTGCCGCCTTGCACTGAGAAGAGCAAATGACTCGAGCGCAACTGACCGTTAGGCTCAAAGGTCACGTCACCCATGACGGTTCCCTTGAACTGACCACCGCGAATTCTTTTGGCTACGGCCTCTCGGTCAAGCGTCTTGAGCTCGTTGACCGCCATGGCCCAAATTTGCAAAGCTGATGCACCCAAGGCCATGAACTTGTCGGGGGTGTACTTGAACATTTCTTGGCTCTTTGCAACAAATCGCTTGTTGACTGGGTTGGACGCAAAGGGCTCAACATCCGGAAAATAAATGTCCGCACTGATCACACCGTTCGCCGCATCGCCGGCGACCTGAATCACGCTGGGTGCAACGGTTCCCACTGCCGCAATAAACACACCACCGAGGCGGGACTGGCGTGCTTGGCGGATGGTTGCGGGCATGCCCAAACCTTCGTTGGCATTAATGGCTATCGTGACGTCAGGATTGGCTGCCTTCACGTTGGTCAGCGCAACCCGGAAGTCAGCTTGAGTGAAAGGAAATTTTTCCTCTGCCACTTTCTCATAGCTGTAATTGAGTTTCTTCAGTTCCAGCTCGATCGAAGCTTGGGCCCCATTGCCGTAGGCATCATTTTGAGTCACAAAAGCCACTCGTTTGGCCTTGGCAATGTTCGCAATGTAATTGGCAATGACAGAGCCGTCCTGCGAGTTGGAACTGTTGAGACGAATCGCAAAAGGATTGCCTTCGCCCGACAAAATAGGGTCTGCCTTAGAGATTGCAGTGATGTCGAGCACGCCAGCGCGCGCCAAGACGGGTTGCATGGCCAGCGTGACCGGACTGTTCCAGCCTTCAATGACGACAGATACCCCTTGGGCGATCATCTCATTGGCACGCGAAACGCCCACCGCTGGCGTTGACTCATCGTCGCGGGCAATGATTTCAATTTTTCGACCCAGCACGCCACCACTTTCGTTGATCAGCGCTGCCATGGTCTGGATGGCGTTAGAGACGTGTTGGCCCTGAGGTCCGGCGCCGCCAGACAGTGGGAAGATGACGCCCACTTTGACGGTGGGCTGAGCCCATGCGCCGGATGCAAAACCCAGCCCCAAAACCAGGGCGCTAGCCCAGTGACGAAATTGCTTCATTTGTTGTCTCCTGCTTTGCTGTTGATTGACAAGCGCCTGAGGTGGCGCACTTACTTCCGGACGAGAATGCTTTCGTCCTGAATCTTGAATGAATAGAGAGACTCTGACCCTCATTGGGATCTCAGCATACCTATCCGTATGTTCCAGTGTCAAGCGACTACGCTGCTTTCAATATCGGTATATTCCCTATGTAAATCAACAGGATTAAAACTTAAGCGATCGCAGACACTGTTGCAAAGATACCTTCTGGTATGTAAGATAAATCCACTGTCAATCACCGCACTCAGCGCTCTTTTTTCAACTCAATCAAGGCAAAGACGATGACCACAGAAGTTCTGTTTGACATCAGCAAAGGCGTCGGTGACAACTTCTGTGCGGGAATGGACCCCCAAGGTTTTCTGCAGAGGTCGCGGCGGTTATGAACAATCTACATTTTGAGGTTGCACTATGAGTATTGGTATTCTTTCTGGCATCCGCGTTCTGGACCTGAGCCGCATTTTGACCGGGCCTTGGGCCACTCAGATTCTGGGCGACTTTGGCGCGGATGTGATCAAAGTCGAACGACCCGGGGTGGGTGACGATTTGCGTGAACAGGGCGCACGATTGAAAGACTCAGAGGGTCATGAAACCAACGAACGGTCCACCTTCCTGTCCACCAACCGGGCTAAGCGCTCCATCACCATCGACATTGCCAAGCCTGCTGGTCAAGAATTGATACGCCGCTTGGTTGCGCAATGCGATGTGTTGGTGGAAAACTTCAAAGGCGGCGACCTGGTGCGATACGGCCTCGATCAAGCGTCCTTGCGGGCCATCAATCCCCGACTGGTTTACTGTTCCATCACGGGCTTTGGCCAAACGGGGCCCTACAGTCAAATGCCCGGCTACGACCTGATTTTTCAAGCCAT
>CAMDKK010000064.1 GCA_945901045.1 Limnohabitans sp. Rim8 | reverse complement strand
GAAGAAAATATCACGCCTTATGTGGAGGGCTCATTGGGTCGCTGGTTCCCTGTGACCAAGGCCGGTCAGCAAAGTAAGTTCTGGCAAGGCGATGTACACCGTAAAGCGGTTTACAACCAGTTCATGGCCGGGACCACAACGTTCGAAATTACCAAGAATTTCCGATTCACTCAGTTGAATAACGAAAACGTTTACGCCAAGGCGATGAACCGTGTCTTGAACGAAAAAGTCCCTGTTGACAAAGCAGTTGACGAAATGTTTGCCCGCATCAAGGCGGTAGCAGGCAATTGAGTCTGTGAGATGCCGCGCCCTCGGCTCACTGCGTGAGTCGGGGTGGCGCGGCCCCCTTTTCCCTGTTTGATTGATTTCCCAACATGTCCAATGCAAGCGTAGCTTTGCCTGCGGTATCCGCACCTGTGCACAAGAGCTCTAACCAATGGGAGTTCTGGGGGCGCATGCTGGTGGTGCCTTACCTGCTGATATTCATTGTTTTTGTTGTCTATCCCGTCGGTTATGGCTTGTGGTTGGCGCGCCACCCGGAGAGCTACGTCAAGCTGTTTGACGATCCTATTTTCTTTCGCACTGCGGTCAATACCGTGATTTTTTTGGTGGTGGCCATCAACCTCAAAATGTTTTTGGCAATGGTTTTGTCGGGTTTCTTTGTACAAACCCGATGGTGGATCAAAATCATTTCGCTGATTTTCATTTTGCCTTGGGCGGTTCCCTCGATCCCCACCATTTTGTCGGTGCGTTTCATGCTCAACCCTGAGTGGGGCGTGATCAACTCTTTGATCTTTCGATTGTCCGGCGCGGACGGCCCCAATTGGCTGAACGATCCGACGCTGGCTTTGTCGTTTTCCATGCTGATGCACATCTGGAAGTCCTTGCCCTTTTGGACCTTGATTTTGGTTGCAGGCCGGATGTCGATTCCCGCAGAACAATATGAAGCCGCATCTGTGGACGGTGCCACAAACTGGCAAAAATTCAAATTCATCACCTGGCCGTCGATGCGGACCTTGTATTTGACTTCCACCATCTTGTCCATGATCTGGACGTTGGGCGATTTCAATTCGGTTTACTTGTTGACAGGCGGTGGCCCTGCCGATATGACGCACGTTTTGGCGACGCTGGGTATCCGGTATTTGCGGCTGGACCAGGTGGACTTGGCCATGGCCTCCATTGTGGTGGCGCTGCCGATGATCTTGCCCTTGGTGTTTTTCATGATGAAACGTTTGTCAAAGTAAGGAAGCGATCATGAAACGCATCACATTCAAATCGGTTGTCACCGAAGCCAAACTGCTGTTGATCGGCATCCCTTTGTTGATCTGGACGCTGATCCCCATTTACCACATGGTCTTGTTTTCAATCTCCCCGCGTGACACGGCCACGTCTGGCAAATTGTGGCCCGATCATCCGACCTTGCAAAATTTCGATTTTGTTTTTTATCAAAAACATTTTTATCTGGATTATTTCTGGATCCAGATGGGCAACTCTTTGCTGATTGCCACAGCGGTTGGCGCGCTGACCTTGATGATCTCGACCTGCGCAGCCTTTGCCATCAGTCGGCTCAAAGTTCCAGGGGGGCGCACGGTGATGAATTTGGCGTTGTTCACCTATTTCATTCCTGCGGCTTTTTTGGCTGTGCCGATGTACAAAACCATGGGCGTCTATGGCTTGCTCAATACCCAATGGGCTTTGATATTGGCCATGGTGACGATTGCTTCGCCCTATTGCATTTGGGTGCTCAAGCAAGCTTCCGACAAACTGCCTTATGAGCTGGACGAGGCTGCTCGCATGGACGGTGCTTCGCCTATGCAGCTGTTTCGCTTGGTGTACTTGCCCTTGATGGTCCCCTCCTTGGTGGCTGTCGGCACCTATGCCTTGCTGCTGGCATGGAACGAATACCTGTATGCCTTCCTCTTGCTGTCCAACGACAAAGACGTCACGCTGTCAGTGGCCTTGGGCAACTTTTTGTCAGCCGACGATTCACCTTGGGAATTGCTGATGACCACGGGGTTGATTTATGCGCTCCCCCCTGCAGCGATTTATTACACCTTCAAACGCTACATGGTGTCGGGCTTGACCGCCGGCGCTGTGAAAAGCTGAGTTCAATTCACGCATCACCGAAACATTATGGCCACCGTATCCTTTCAAAATATCAAGAAGTCGTTTGGCAAAACCGACATCATCCATGGCATCAGTTTTGACATCACGGATGGTGAATTTGTGGTGCTTGTCGGACCTTCGGGTTGCGGTAAGTCGACCCTGTTGCGCATGCTGGCGGGCTTGGAAGAAATTACCGGCGGGGAGATCCTGATTGATGACAAGGTCGTCAATGACTTGGAATCCAAGGACCGAGACATTGCCATGGTCTTCCAAAGCTATGCGCTGTATCCGCACATGACGGTTCGTGACAACATGGCTTTCAGCCTTTTGCTGCGCAAGGCAGCTGTTGAGAAAACCAATGAACGTGTTGCACATGCCGCCAAAATTTTGAACTTGGAGCATTTGCTGCACCGCTTTCCGCGTGAGTTGTCGGGTGGACAGCGTCAGCGTGTGGCCATGGGTCGAGCGATCGTGCGGGATCCGAAAGTCTTTTTATTCGATGAACCTTTGTCGAACCTGGATGCCAAATTGCGTGTCGCCATGCGTGCAGAAATCAAATCACTGCATCAACGGCTCAAAACCACCACGGTCTATGTCACGCACGATCAGATTGAGGCCATGACCATGGCCGATCGCATTGTGGTCATGCAAGACGGCATCATCGAGCAAATTGGCACGCCCTTGGATTTGTTTGACCGACCCGGCAATTTGTTTGTCGCCCAATTCATCGGTTCACCGTCCATGAACGTGGTGAAAGGTGCTTTGCATGTGAACGGTGACCAAGCTTTTGTCAGCGCCCAAGGCATTCAGTGGCCTGCAGGGCCTGCAGGTAGTGGCCGTGATGGACAGGCGGTCCACTTCGGCGTGCGACCCACTGACATTACCTTGACCCAATCTGGCCAAGGTATCGCCGCTCAAGTGGTCGTGGTCGAACCTACGGGCGCAGAAACAGAGTTGTTGGTTCAGGTGGGCGAAATCAACATGGTCGTCACATTGCATGGTCGCACCCAGGCGCAACCCGGCGAAACCATCTACCTGCACATCGATCCGGCTAAAACACACTTGTTTGATGAGCAAACCCAACAACGTCTGAACTGACTATGCGACAAGCGCCATTCCGGTTGGTCGTGATGGGGGTCAGTGGATGTGGGAAAAGTACCTTGGGCCATGTGTTGGCGGCGAGACTTGGCTTTCCATTTGTAGAAGGTGACGAACTGCACAGCCGTGCCAACGTAGAAAAGATGGCCGCTGGGCAAGCCTTGACCGACGCCGACCGTTCGGAATGGTTGCAGTCTTTAGCCGGTATTTTGGGGCAAGCTTTGGCGCAAGATTCTGGCGTGATAGTGGCCTGCTCGGCGCTTAAAAAGATGTACAGAGAGAGGTTGCGGCAAGGTGCCCATGATGCTCTTTTTGTCCATTTGCAAGGTGCTTCATCTGTTTTAACGGAACGCATCAAGCAAAGGCCAAGCCATTACATGCCGGCTTCTTTGTTGCAAAGTCAATTGGCCATTCTGGAGTCGCCGCAATCAGATGAATTGGCTTTGACGCTGGATGTGCTTTCAACGCCAGAGCATCAATGCCAGCAAGTCATCAGCTACCTGAACATGCTGAGCTCCAGCCCAAACTCCAGCCCTATCTCCAGCCCAATGGCTCACGACTGAAATTCAAAACACCATGATTACTGCTGATACTTTTCGATTGGATGGCCGCTTGGCCTTGGTCACCGGCTCCTCTGCGGGGATCGGTTTGGCACTGGCGCGCGGGCTGGGGCAGGCCGGGGCATCTTTGGTGCTGAATGGTCGCAATGTCAGCGCCTTGGCGGCAGCTGCGGCCACATTACGCGCCGAGGGCTTGACGGTGCACGAGCGCGCTTTCGATGTGACCGATGCGAACCAAGTCAAAGCCCAGGTGGCTGACATTGAAAGCAACATCGGCCCTCTGGAGATTTTGATCAATAACGCCGGCATCCAACGGCGCGGGCCTTTGCATGAGTTTGCCCACAGCGATTGGCAAGACATCATGCAAACCAATTTGAACAGCGTGTTCTTTGTCGGCCAAACCGTGGCGAAGCACATGATTACGCGTGGGCGTGGCCGCATCATCAACATCTGCTCGGTGCAAAGTGAGTTGGGACGCCCGGGCATTGCGCCTTATATGGCCACCAAAGGGGCGGTGAAAATGCTGACCAAAGGCATGGCCATTGACTGGGGCCCGCTGGGCTTGAATGTGAACGGCATTGGCCCCGGTTATTTCAAAACCGAGCTGAATGAAAAATTGTTCAACGACCCGACCTTCAGCGCTTGGCTCACCAACCGTACACCAAGCCGCCGTTGGGGCGAGGTGCAAGAATTGGCAGGGGCTGCGGTCTTCTTGGCCAGCGATGCAGCCAGCTTTGTCAACGGCCACATTCTGTATGTGGATGGCGGCGTGACCGCTCAACTTTAACCATCAACCCTAGGAAATACCATGCTTGCAATCGTTTGTCATGCACCCGAAGATCTTCGGGTTGACACCCAAGAGGCGGAAACCCCAGGCCCTGGTCAACTTCAAGTCAGAGTGGCCTATGGCGGCATTTGCGGTTCGGACTTGCATTATTTTCAGCACGGCGGGTTTGGCACGGTGCGCATCAAAGAGCCTATGGCGCTCGGGCATGAGGTCTCGGGCATCGTGTCGGCGGTGGGTGCGAATGTGACGACTTTTCGGGCCGGTCAACGGATTGCCATTTCGCCTTCACGCCCTTGTTTTGCTTGCGCGTATTGCCAAAAAGGCCAGCACAACCATTGCATGGACATGCGCTTTTACGGCAGTGCCATGCGGTTCCCGCACATTCAAGGCGCGTTCCGTGAAAGCCTGATCATTGAAGAACACCAAGCCCACGCCTTGAACGACCGTTTGAGTTTGTCGGAAGCCGCATTGGCAGAGCCCTTGTCGGTCGGCCTGCACGCCATACAGCGTGCCGGCTCGGTGTTTGGCAAGCAGGTGCTGGTCACCGGTTGCGGCCCGATTGGTGCCTTGTTGATTGCCGGTTTGCGCCGCGCCGGTGCGGCCCGCATTGTGGCGGTGGACTTGGCTGATGCGCCTTTGGCCTGCGCACGTCAAATGGGGGCTGACGAAACCATCAATCTGGTGTCACAGCCCGATGCCCTGGCGGCCTTTGCGGTTAACAAAGGCAGTTTCGATGTGATGTTCGAAGCTTCGGGCAGCGACAAAGCCGTTCGGGCAGGTTTGGACGTGGTAACGCCTCGCGGTGTCATCGTGGCCATTGGTTTGGGGGGTGACTCTACCCTGCCTTTGAATCAATTGGTCAGTAAGGAGTTGGAGTTGCGCGGCACCTTCCGGTTCCATCCCGAGTTTGCTGTGGCGGTGCGCTTCTTGAATGAAGGGCTTATCAACGGCAAGCCCGTCATCTCGCATGTGGTCAAGCTCGACCAAGCCGAATCGGCATTCAGGCTGGCGGCAGACAAGAGCCAAGCCATGAAAGTGCAAATCGACTTCGGCGCCGAAGCCAACGCCTGATTTTTTCCCTGTCTTGACCCTCTTCTGATTGCCCCGCATGACTGATTTCAAAAAAACCATTCTTTTCACCGACACCGATGGCCGCGCCAAATTCCGTGAGGAATCGGTGGCATTGACCGAGGGCACACCGCAGAGCCAACTTTCGACCTTGATGGCTTCTGGTGGTTACCAATTGCGTCACAGCCCACCCGGTTTTCGCAGTCAGTTCCATTGCTCGGTTCACTACCAATGGGTTTTTATTTTGAATGGCCACATGGAAATTGGCTTGCAAGACGGCAGCAGTCGCGTGTTCAGTCGCGGGGATCATTTTTATTCCATCGACACCTTGCCCGAGGGCGCAAGCTTTGACGCCAAAGTGCACGGTCATTGGAGCCGCCAGTTGGGCGATGAGCCCTTGGTGACATTGTTCGTGCGTGGCTGAACGATCGCAGAAATTAAAAAATAAAAAACCTGCGCGGCGTGGACGGGGCAGGTTTTTTAAATCAAAGGGGCCAAGCCCTTGGAGCGCTGATGTTGTTCAGCGACCGAACGAGCGTCCACCGCCGCCGCCGCTGCGGTTACCGCCACCACCGTTGCCGCCGCCATAACCGCCACCGCCACCGCCACCGCCACCGCCACCGCCACCGCCACCGCCACCGCCATGGCGACGTGGTCCACCTCGACCAGCGGCCAAACTGTCGATGCTGGTGCGCGTGGGATCAGGTTGGCCACCGGCATTGTTGCTGCGACGGGGTTGATCGCGGCGGGAGGCAAATTGGTTGGTCATCAAGGGGTCGATGTGGCGTGGCAACTCATCGCTATCACTTCTCGGGCCGCGATCGCCACGGGGGGCTGACGGACGGGGAGGGCGGTTGTCGCCCCGGTTGTCAAAGCGAGCTTCGGGACGCGGTCCTTCGTTGCGTGCACCTTCAAAGCGGGGGGCATCACCTCGGCCTTCGTCACCACGGAACTCATTGCGGCCTTCGCCACGGTTGTCAAAGCGCGGGCCACCCTGAGGTGCGCTGCGACGCGATGGCGGGGGGCCGTTGCGGGATGGACGAGGCCCTGCCGAGCGGCCACCGCCGCCGCCTTCGCCTTGCGGACCTTTGGATTCGCGGATGCGTTGCATCATGTCGCCGCGCGCTGCTTTGGCTGCCGCTTGCATCACGTCACGGCTCGGCGGGCGACCGGCGCCGCCCCAAAGCGTTTGGCGACCCATGGCAATCGGTTCGGCCCTTTCACCCGGCTCAGGGCCAAAGCCTTCAAGCAGTTCCACGGCAATTTCTTGCTTGGTGTAGCGTTCGATTTCCATCATGAAACCTTCTTCGTCCAAGCAGACCAGGCTCACGGCTTCGCCGCTGGCGCCGGCTCGGCCGGTGCGGCCAATGCGGTGAACGTAATCTTCAGAGACGTTTGGAATTTCAAAGTTGACGACATGCGGTAAGTCTTCAATGTCGATGCCGCGTGCCGCAATGTCGGTGGCCACCAAGACGCGGATATCGCCGCTTTTGAAACCAGCCAAGGCCTGTGTGCGGGCGGTCTGGCTTTTGTTGCCGTGCAGGGCCATGGCTTTGACGCCATTTTTAGTGAGGTAGTCGGCCACATTGTTGGCACCAAATTTGGTGCGTGTGAACACAAGCACCTGGCTCCAGTTGTGCTTGTTGATGATGTGCACCAACACTTCTTTTTTCTTACCGCGACCGACAGGGTGAATGACCTGGCTGATAAGTTGAACCGTGGTGTTGCTGGGCGTGACCTGAATGCTTTGCGGGTTCTTGAGCAAGTTGGCAGCCAATTCACGGATCTCGTCAGAGAAGGTGGCCGAGAACAACAGGCTTTGCTTGTCTTTGGGCACCATGGCCAGCACTTTTTTCACGTCATGGATGAAACCCATGTCGAGCATGCGGTCGGCTTCGTCGAGGACCAGAATTTCAATGCTGGACAAGTCCAGGAAACCTTGACCCGCCAAGTCGAGCAAACGCCCGGGGGTTGCAACCAGAAAGTCCACGCCGCGTTTGATCTTGTCAATTTGCGGTTTCATGCCCACGCCACCAAAGATGACGGTGGAGTTCAGTTGCAAGTATTTGCCATAGTCCCGAACGGACTCTTCGACCTGCGCAGCCAATTCGCGGGTGGGCGTGAGCACCAGTGCACGAATCGCTTTGCCGCCGAATTTGTTTTTGCCTGGCTCACTCAAGCTGAGTTTGTGCAGCATGGGCAAGGTGAAGGCGGCCGTTTTACCGGTGCCGGTTTGAGCGCCTGCCAGTAAGTCCTGGCCTGCCAGGACCGCCGGAATGGCTTGAGCCTGAATGGGGGTGGGCGTTTCATAGCCTTGCTCTTGCACGGCTTGGAGGATGGCCGGAGCCAGATTCAAATCAATAAAGTTCATTAAAGGAGCGCTGATTCCAGCGCAGGGCATCGGTTTGTCATGCTGTCAAAGACAGCCGCCAGTCAAAGACCGATGGGATTCACAGATGAGCATGGAAACCACCAACAGAATGTCAGGGTCAGGCTCCAGCAGAAGTGCTGATGTTGCGGCAACTGGAGGCGGCAACCTGCGAATTGTCGCACGAAAATGCAAAGCCTGGGCTCACCCCATGCGCTTGGCCTTGGGTACACTCAAAAACAATGACCGCAACACCCTCCTTTTCACTTCAGCCTGGCTTCATGGTGGTGCATGGCAACCGCCTCGAGGACCTGCGCGATCTGGCGGTGGACTTTGTCAAACACCGGCCTTTAGCGCCACTGGAGCCCGAAGTTTTTTTGGTGCAAAGCAATGGCATGAAGCATTGGCTGGAGTTGGCGCTGGCCGACGAGTCGGCTTTGGGCATTTGCGCTGCCACCCGGATGGAGTTGCCTTCGGCCTTTTTATGGCAGATGTACCGCATCGTGCTGGGGGCGCAGGCGGTGCCCGTGCACATGCCTTTCGACAAGTCGGCTTTGGTCTGGCGCTTGTTGCGCCTGCTGCCCGAGGTGGCCGCGCAAGATGCGGTGTACCAACCTCTGGCGCATTACCTGGCCTCTGACAATGACGGCCGAAAGCTGTACCAACTGGCGCAGCAAGTGGCCGACGTATTGGACGGCTACCAAAGCTACCGGGCCGATTGGCTGTCCGACTGGGCGCAAGGCCGTGATGTGTTGCAAGCCAACGCCGGACCCACCGGCGCTTTGTCCGCCCCCCCCTTGCCTGACGAGCAAGCTTGGCAAGCGCATTTGTGGCGTGCGCTGCAAGACGACGTGGGCGTGAGTCAGGCCCAAGCCTCTCGATCGGCGGTGCATGCCCAGTTCATGCAAGCACTCAAAGACCGTCCTGCTTTGGCTCGGCCTGCGGGTTTGCCGCCGCGTGTGGTGGTGTTCGGGATCTCGTCGCTGCCCATGCAGGCGGTGCAAGCGCTGGCGGCGCTGGGGCGTTTCAGCCAGGTCTTGATGGTGGTGCAAAACCCGTGTAGGTATTACTGGGGTCATGTGGTCGATGGGCGTGCGGGGCTGTCTGCGCGCACCCGTCAAAAAACCAAGTTGGGCTTGCCAGTGCAGGCGCTGCCCTTGGACTTGGCGGACCTGCATGCACAGGCCCATCCCTTGCTGGCGTCATGGGGTAAGCAGGGGCGAGACTATTTGCATATGCTTGACGGCTTCGACCAGCCTGAAACCTACGCTCAGGTGCTGCAAAAAATCGAGGTGTTTGAGTCGCCACAGGCTTCAACGGGCCAGCGCCTGAATCAACTGCAGCAGTTGCAGTTGGATATTCTCGAGTTAGAACCTTTGCCGGCAACGCCACAGCCTGAGCCTGCAAATGACAGGGCGATCAGCTTGGTCACCACGCATTCTGCGCAACGCGAGGTCGAGGTCTTGCACGACCAGGTGTTGGCCTGGTTGGATGCTGACCCTGACTTGCAGCCGCGCGATGTGATGGTGATGGTGCCTGACATGGCGCAATTTGTACCGCATATTCAGGCGGTTTTTGGTCGCTTTGCGCCAGGCACAGCAAGGCACATTCCGTTTTCGGTAGCAGATACTTCTTCACGTGACATGCCCCTGGTACAAGCCTTGGAGCGTTTGCTGGGCTTGCCTACCTCGCGCATCAGCCTGGCCGATTGGTTGAGCTTGTTTGAAGTGGCCGCCGTGCAAAAACGTTTTGGTTTGCAAGCAGCCGATGTGCGTGTGCTGCAAAACTGGTTGACCCGCGCCGGTGTGCGTTGGGGGCTGGATGCCGCTCACCGCAAAACTTGGGGCTTGCCCGAAATGGCCGACAGGGATCAAAACACGTGGGCTTTTGGTCTACGGCGTTTGCTGATGGGTTATGCAACGGGGCAAGGCCCGGCCTGGCATGGCGTTGAGCCTTTGCCCGAAGTGGGTGGCTTGAACGCTCAATTATTGGGCAGCCTAGCGCAATGGGTGCAAGCCATGGATCGCAGTTTGCACGCCTTGTCTCAAGAGCAGGCGCCCAGCCAATGGGCGAGCACCTTACAAGATCTTTTGGCGCAGTTTTTCGAATCTACTGACGACGCTGAGGAGCGCTTGCTGGGCCAGTTGCAGCTGCAATTGCAGCGTTGGTTGTTGCTGTGTGAGCAAGCGGCATTGACCACCCCCTTGCCCTTGGTGGTGGTGCGAGAGCACTGGCTGGCGCAGATCGAGGCACCGGGCTTGCACCAACGCTTTTTGGGCGGCGGCGTGCAGTTCGCCACCTTGATGCCCATGCGCGCCATTCCCTTCAAGGTGGTGTGTCTGCTGGGCATGAACGACAAAGACTACCCCCGTCAAACGCTGCCGCGTGATTTTGATCTCATGGCCTGGCAGTGGCGCGCTGGCGACCGCTCGCGCCGCGAGGACGACCGTTATTTGTTTCTTGAAGCCCTGCTGTCGGCGCGCGACAAGTTGTACATCAGCTGGCAAAGTCACCGTGCCACCGACAACGCCAAACAACCCGCCTCGGTCTTGGTGGCGCAACTCATGGATGTGCTGCGCGCCCGATTTGCCGACGCCCCTCAGCCGAAACTGCAAGCTTTGCAAGCCTTTTCACCCCGCTATTTTGAAGCCAACAGTGAGTTCACTACCTACGCCACCGACTGGCAACTGGCCATGGGCGTGGCTTCGACTGCCGAGGCTCAATCTGGGACTGAACAGGGCGTTTTATCGGTGCTCAGCAGCCCTGAGTTGCGCTTGGATGTTCAAGACTTACAGGCATTTCTGCGGCACCCTGTTGAGGTGTATTGGCGCCAGCGTTTGGCCGTCCGCATTGCCCAGCCTGAAGCCGCAGCGCCTGAGGATGAGCCCTTTGAGTTGGATGGCTTGGCCCAATACAAGCTGGGACAAAGCTTGTTGCAAGCCGACAGCGCTGATGACGCGTTGCAAACATTGCAAGGCCAAGGCGAGTTACCGATGGCCGCCTTCGGCCGCACGCTAGGCCACGATGTGCTGTACAAAGCCAAGGCGGTGCGCGAGCGCGCAGCGCCTTGGCTGGCGCAATACCCCGAGACTTTGCCACCGCAAGCGCTGGACCTTGTCATTGACGGATGGAGGGTCACCGGCGATTTGCGTGATGTGCGCCTAGGCCCAGCAGGCTGGGCGCAAGTGAGTCTGCAGCCTGGCGCTGTGACGCATGGCAAAGGCAAGGCCTTGCCTCGCTGGGACAAATGGGTGAACCTTTGGGTGGTGCATGTATTGGCCTGTGCGAGTCCTGCGTCCCAGACCAGTCCCGTGCACAGCGTGCTCTTGGGTATCGATGGTGAAACGACCATGCCAAACCTTTCTACTGCGCAGGCCGTGGCCCAATTGAGAATGTGGCTGCAAGCTTACGCACAAGCCTGGCAAGCGCCTTTGCCGGTCGCGCTGCGCACCGGCTTGGCGTATTTACAGGCGCTCCATAATGGTGAGGATAAATCGGGGTCAGATAAATCGGGGTCAGATCCCGATAATTCTCAAGGTGACACAGAGGACGAGGAGTCGTTGGCAGAAGTCGCTTTGAGTCAAGCCCAGATCGCTTTTGACGGAGGCTTTGCGACAGAGGGGGAGTGGGGCAGGTCGCCGTATTTGCAACGCTCGTTTGAATCCTTTGATGACATTGCGCAAAGCCTGCCGCACTGGGCAGACGCGCTGTATGGCGGCTTGCTCACGCAGGTGCAGTTGACGCATGCGCAAGCTGCCGTGGAAAAGACCGTGAAAGAATCGTCGCAAGAATCGTCGCCAGAATCAGGGGAAAGCGCATGAGCTTGCAAGCCTTGAATCCCATCACCTTGCCCTTGCAAGGCCTGCAGGTGATCGAGGCCAGTGCAGGCACAGGTAAAACCTACACCCTGGCGGCTTTGTATGTGCGTTTGGTGTTGGGCCATGGTCGTGTGCAGGGGGCTTTGACGCCGCCTGAAATTTTGGTGATGACGTTCACCGAGGCGGCCACAGCCGAATTGCGAGACCGGATTCGTTCTCGTCTGACGCAGGCGGCGCAAGATTTTCGGCAGGCGCAAGAACCCGCTGATGCATTTCTGCGTGATTTGAAAAACTGCATCGATTCGCATGACTGGCCCGGCTGCGCAGCCCGACTGGATGCGGCGGCACAGTGGATGGACGAGGCCGCAATCTTCACCATCCACGGCTGGAGCTCGCGCATGTTGCGCCAGCACGCTTTTGATTCGTCGAGTTTGTTTGAACAAAGCACAGTGGAAGACAGCGAGGCCTTGCGATTACAGGCCGCTGCCGATTACTGGCGCCAGTGGTACTACGCTTTCGACGAAGCCCAACTGAGTGCCTTGCTGCCGATCGCGAAAACACCGCAAGCACTGGTGAAAAAACTCCAGCCTTTCTGGCGCGCACAAGAGCGAACCCCGCCCGCAGACTTGGATGCAGTGCCGGCTGACCTGGCAGTCTCACCACAGCCAGAAACTCCCGCTCACATCATGCAGCAATGGTCTGCAACACAACTGCAAGTGGCCGCTTGTGAGGCCCAAGCGTGCGCGCTGTGGGCGACCCATGCCGACACCTTACTGGCGCAATTGGGCAAAGCCATGGACCACCACCTGAATGGCAACAGTTTCAGGGTGGCCCACAGAGCTGCTTATTTGCAGCAGCTCAAGGCTTGGATGCAAGGCGCAGCGTTAGACAAGAAGCTGGTGGCCAAGTTTGGTTTGCGGTCTTTAACTGCGAAAACCCACGTCAACAGTCCCAAGCCGCAAGACCCCACGGGTGCGTTGTCCGCCATGCAGGCCTGGAGCGACGCGCTGGACAGTGCGGTGTCGCCGGAATCCGGCTTGCTGGCCCATGCCGCGCAGGCCATCACGCAAAGTTACGACCGCAGCAAACAACAGCGCGGTCAATTTGATTTTGCTGATTTGCTCACCCGTTTGCACGCCGCTTTGCACGTGCAAGGCTCGCGTTTGCCGGAGGTGATTCGTAAACAGTACCCGGTGGCATTGGTGGATGAATTTCAAGACACCGACCCTTGGCAATGGGGTGCGCTGTCCAAAATTTATCCCGACCCGCAAGCCAGCGATGTGGCTTTGTTGCTGATCGGCGATCCCAAGCAAGCCATTTACAGTTTTCGCGGTGCGGACCTGCCCACCTATTTGGCGGCGCGTGAACGTGCGCAAGCGGTGCACACTTTGCTGCACAACTACCGCTCTACCCCTGAGGTCATCGCTGCGGTGAACCATGTGTTCAGTCAAGCGGTGCAACCCTTTGGTGTGTTGGAATTTTTGCCTGCACATCCGCCGCAATTTAAAGCGGCGTCAGACGCCCAAGCGGCTGAGCTTGTCAATGCGCCGGCCATGACGGTCTGGCATTTGCACAGCGGCACAGAGATGAGTAGGCCGCTCAGTGCGCAGCACTACCTGCAACGCATGTCGGCGGTATGCGCCAGCCAAATGGTGGCCTTGTTGCAAAGCGGAGCGGCGCAACCGGCGCAGTTAGCCGTGTTGGTGCGCGACGGCAGAGAAGCACGCGCCATACGCCAGGCGCTTCAAACGCGCGGCGTGCGCAGCGTGTATTTGTCCGACCGTGACAGCGTCTTTGCCACCCGTGAAGCGCTGGACCTGTGGCACATTTTGCAAGCCATTGCACAGCCGCAGTCGGTGCAGCATCTGCGCTCCGCCTTGAGTTGCCGGACCCTCGGGCTGGCGGCGGCCGAAATCGAACACCTGCTGCAAGACGAGGCGGCTTGGGATGCACAGGTGGACTGTTTTGGCCGCTGGCAGCAGACCTGGCAACGCCAAGGCTTTTTGCCCATGCTCTACCAATGGCTGCATGAGCAGCGGATTGCCCAACGCCTGACCGCCAACACCCCTGACCCTGAGCGGCGCTTGACCAATCTGTTGCACCTGGGTGACCTGTTGCAAAAAGCCAGTCTGAACTTGCAAGGGCAGGGCGCAGTGTTGCGTTACCTGGCCGACCAGTTGCACAGCCCCCAAGCCATCGGGGAAGCCGCGCAGATGCGACTTGAAACCGATGCCGATCTGGTCCAAGTGATCACCATGCACAAGGCCAAGGGCTTGCAGTTTCCATGGGTATATGTGCCGTTTGCCTCGAACTTCAAAAAAGAAAAAAAGGACTCGCTGCGCAGCGATACCGAACGCCTGGCCGAAGACAAACGCCTGTTGTATGTGGCCTTGACCCGCGCCGAGCGGGCACTTTTTTTGGGTGTGGCCCATCGCAGCAAAGACTTCACCGGCAAAAGCAAAAAGCCCGCCAGTGCGCTGAGCGATCTGTTGGGCCGAACGGGTGCCGGTGATCTGCAGGATAAATTGGAATTGTGGTCAGCCTGCCCAGCGATTCAAGTGGTGTCAGCGCCAGAACCCAGCGATGAGCTTTACCAGCCGACCCAATTGGACGCATCGCCCAAAGCGGCTTTGACCCCTTTGCGCCAACACCACAACCCTTGGTGGATGGCCAGCTTCAGTGCACTGACGCGCAAGCACGCACAGACTGTGTCGTGGGCCTTGCCCAGCGAGGCTGATGAACGCTGGCAAGACGCTCAAACCGACAGTGACGTAAGGCCTGACATGACGGCTTTGGATGCCGCGATGAGTGCGCCGCAACTGCCTTTCAATGGTTTCAAAGCAGGTAGTGCCTATGGCACTTTGCTGCACGACTTGTTGGAGTGGCAACACCGAGAGGGTTGGCCTGTAAGCCGCGAAGCCGCGCAACAAGCTGAATTAGAAACTGCGTCTGAAACCCACCAGCGCTGGCAGCAACTTTTCAGTAGCCAGACGGCTGCGCTGCAACTGGACGCGGCCCAATGTGATTTGTTGCTGCTGTGGTTGCGGCAGATCGCGCAAACCCCTTTGCCCTTCGGTCAGGCTTTGGAAGCGCCGCAAATACCCTCGCTGCGGCTTTCAGACCTGACACCCGCTTCGGCCTGGGCGGAAATGAATTTCACCTTGCGAACGCACGGCATTCAGGCGCAGGCTTTGGACGCCATCATCTGCGCCCATGTCCTCCCAAGCCAGCCGCGTGAACCTTTGCAAGCCCGCAGCCTGCAGGGCTTGCTCACGGGCTTCATGGACTTGGTGTTTGAGCATGCCGGTCGTTATTACGTGCTGGACTACAAGTCCAACAAACTTCCAGGCTACACACCGGCTGACCTGGCGCAAGGCCTGCTGGCGCACCGGTATGACGTGCAGTTCAGCCTGTACCTGCTGGCCTTGCATCGTTTGCTTAAAGCGCGCTTACCTGGCTATGCCTACGAGACGCACATGGGCGGTGCGGTCTATTTGTTTGCCCGGGGCATTGACCAACCCGGCGCTGGTGTTTTCGCACACCGCCCCGCGCAAGAAATGATTGAGGTCATGGACGCCGCATTCAAGGGGACCCTATGAACCGATCCACAGCGCAGCTCAAGCCCTTGGGATTGGAAGCTTGCACCGCCTTGGACCTTGCCTTCGCAGACTTCTTGCAAGCCCAAGACCCATCATCTGACCCACGCCACTACTGGCTGGCAGTCTTGACGAGTTACCAAATGGGGCGTGGTCATACCTGCTTGGATTTGCAAGCTTTGCAGGACCAAGCCGCTGCCTTGCTGGGTTGGACCGCAGCGCAGGCGCAGGTCTTGCCTGCCGACTTGAGCGCGGCGGCTGCCAGTTTGCCATGGCGAGTAGGTGACGGTGCACCCTTGGTGTTGGCTGGCAAAACACCCTTACAGCGTCTGTATCTGCGCCGTGCCTATCAGGCTGAACAAGACGTGATGCGTGCCTTGCGGGCGCGATTGACGCAGCCGCTCTTGGAAACCAGGGGGTGGGTTGCGCATTTGAATGCCTTATTTCCCCCTGATGCCCAACAAAACGGTCAGATCGATTGGCAAAAAGTGGCCTGCGCCCTGGCTGCCCGATCCTCCCTGACCTTGATCACAGGTGGCCCGGGCACCGGCAAAACAACCACCGTGGTGCGCTTGCTGGCACTGTTGACGGCGCAGGCGCGATTGCAACAATCACCGATGAAAACACCGTTGCGAATTCGTTTGGCCGCACCCACGGGCAAGGCCGCCAGTCGCTTGGGTGCGTCCATTCAGTCCGCCATCGCACACTTGCCGTCGGCCCTGCACATTGACCCCCCTGCGGCGCCCGAAACCTTGCACCGCTTGTTGCATTTCACCCCCGATGCGCCGTTGCGCGAGGTGCCCGAGTTGGCTTGCGATGTGGTGGTGGTCGACGAAGCCTCGATGATTGATCTGGAAATGATGGCCCGATTGCTGGCCGCCGTTCCGTTGTCGGCGCGATTGATTTTGTTGGGTGACAAAGACCAGCTGGCCTCTGTGGAGGCCGGCGCAGTCATGGCGCAGTTGTGTGAGGGCGCAGACCAAGGCGGCTACACCGCCAGCACCGTTGATTGGATTCAAGTTCACACAGGCCAAGACCTTCGCCAATTTGCCACCGCCTCAGACTGCGCCAGTTCATGGCTGGCGCAGCACACGGTCATGCTGCGCCATTCACGCCGATTTGCAGCCAACAGTGGCATTGGCCAGTGGGCACAAGGGGTGAACGCGGGGGACACCCGCACTGTAAAAACCTTGCTGACCCATTGCCCCATTGCCCAGACAGCCCAAGACCCTTTGTTCCCGCCCGATGTTGACCTGCTCAGTGTTCAGAGAATGCCGCATCCTGCTGTGGCGATGACTGTCCAGCAAGGCTGGACCCGTTGGTTGACATTGCTGCAAGCTTTGCGCAAGCCCCAAGCGGTGTGCAGCGATGCACAAGCCTTGCTACTGATTGAAAGCTTTGCTGACTTTCAGGTGCTGTGCGCGTTGCGAAGCGGCCCTTGGGGTGTGGACAATATGAACTTCTGCATCAGCCGCTGGTTGGGCTGGGGTGCAGAGCTCTGGTTCAGCGGTCGCCCGGTCATGGTGACGCGCAATGATCCCAATTTAAAGCTGATGAACGGCGATGTGGGCATGTGCTTGCCCACGGCCAATGGGCTGCGGGTGGCGTTTGTGCAAGCTGGGCATATTCGGTGGGTTTTGCCTACGCGTCTGGATGCCGTTGAAACTGTATGGGCTATGACGGTGCACAAGTCGCAAGGCTCCGAGTTCAGCCACGTGATGCTGGTTGTGCCAGACATGCCATCGCCGGTGTTGACGCGAGAGCTGATGTACACCGGCATGACGCGGGCCAAAAAACGCCTGACGCTCGTGCTTGCGTCACAATCGGTGCTGTTGCAAGCGACGGCGGCGCGCGTGATGCGCAGCGGCGGCTTGTTCGAACTGACCGGAGAGAGTGTTGAATGAGCCAATTCAGTTTTGGATTTGAAGTCCCAGAAGGCCATGTGCTGCCTGATGTGCCGCCTGCGCGGTCAAAGTCCCGCAAGAAAGCCGCCATCCCTAGGGAGCAGCCTCGTGTTCTTTCTTCAGTTCCGCATGATTCCAAAGTGCCGGGCGAAGACGAGGCTGCAAGCATGGCCAAAAAGCTTTCTGCGCACCCGGACTACAAGGTCTTACGCCGATTGCAGCCCTGCCTTGACTATGGCCCTGCGGCGCCTGGTGTGGTCACGCGTCGGGTGTTGGTACTGGACACCGAAACCACGGGTCTTGACCAACGCACCGAGCAGATCATCGAATTGGCCATGTTGGCGGTGGATGTCGATGTGGAGACAGGTTTACCTGTCGGCCCGGTTGAAATTTATGAAGACTTTGAAGATCCTGGCAAACCGATTCCGCCCGCCATTGTGCAGATCACGGGCATTGACAGTGCCATGGTGCAAGGCCACCGCTTGAACGACGCCCGTGTCAACGAGATGGTGGCACGTGCCGACCTGATCGTGGCGCACAACGCCGGCTTTGACCGTCCCTTTGTGGAGGCGCGATTGCCTGTGTTTGTGGGTAAATCATGGGCCTGTTCTTTTGCCGGCATCGATTGGAAAGCGCAGGGCACCGGATCGGCCAAACTGGAGTTTTTGGCGCACGAGTCGGGTTGGTTCTATGACGCGCACCGCGCGCAGGTGGACTGTCATGCTCTGCTGCAGGTGTTGGCGCGCCCCTTGCCCAAGGAGCTGCAAACGGGTTTGGCGTGCTTGATGGCGGCGTCGCACAACACCCGCTACAAATTGCGCGCCATCGGCGCGCCCTTTGACAGCAAAGACAAGCTCAAGGCGCGCGGATACCGCTGGGATGCCGAAGGCCGTGTCTGGTCGACCACATTGCCCAGCCAAGAGGCCTTGCAGGCCGAGGGCGCTTGGCTCAAAGTGGCCGTGTACAGTTCGCGGTCAGCACGGTTGGAGATTGAGGCGCTGGACAGCCGGGTGCAGTTCTCTGCCCGACAGGGGGATGTTTTTGAATTGCAAATTTGAGATGGCTGTGAGTACCCAAAACAACTCAGGCTTTGACGTCGATACTTCTTCCCTTGGGAGCCGCATTCTGTGTCGTGTTTTCTTTGGCCCGTGCGTAAGTTTCGTCAGCGTAACTCTTGGAGGCTTTTTGCTTTTCTGCAAACCGCTCGGTTTGCATCTGTTTGGCAAGCTTGTCGGTTTGCATCTGTTTGTCGTCAGATTTGACGGCTTCGCGGGCCCGCTGCTGTTGAACAGCTTGCGGTTGAGGTTGCGGCGCGGGGCGCTGGGAAACAGAAGAGACACTCATCACAGTCCTTTGCACTTCAATGCGAATACTGCCGATTCTAACGGTTTAACTGTAAATTCGAGCATTTGTCTAGAATGCTTTTTCTGAATACGGAGCGCGCATGTTATTTTTGAATCTGAATCGTTTGTGGGTCATTGTCTTGGGCAGTGCCTTGAGCTGGGCTGCGGCAGCGCAGGCGCCAGTCCCCGTCCCCGCCCCCGCCCCCGCCCCAACAGCAGCAGTCAATTCGAAACCTCCCACCGAAGCGGCACCAGCCAAAACTCCACCGGTTACCGCCCCAGTCCCAGGCGCCTTAAAGCCCTTGAAAGAAGTTCTGTTGGGCGCCACGGCCTTGCCTGGCCTGTTGAAACTGCACCAAAAGGACGACAAGGTGTGGATCGAGCTTTTGCCTGAGCAGTTCAACCAGCTTTTATTTTTCAGTTACAACGTGCCCCGCTCAGTGGGTGAGCGCGGTTTGTATGGGGGGCAGATGGGACGCTCCAATGCGGTGGTATTCCGAAAGGTCGGCAATCAGGTGCAATTGATTGCCAAGAACACCGAATTTTTTGCCAAAGAAGGCAGCCCTCAGGCCCAATTTGTTTCCGAGTCTTTTTCCGACAGCTTGCTGGCCAGCGCGCCCGTGGTGGCGGCTGACCCCGAGAGCAAAGCGGTTGTCATCGAAGCGCAGACCTTGTTGATGTCCGATATCCCTGGTTATTTGACGCGCTTGGAATCGGCTTTTCGGATGCCGTTTGCCTTGGATACGCGCAACAGCAGTTTTGCGGCCCTTCGCAACACCCCGCAGCTGACAGGGTTGGAGGTGCAGGCGCATTTTTCTGTGGCTAGACTGTCTGCGCCGCCCTCGACGCCGTCTCCCATGCCCTTTACGCCCCCGCCGATGGCCACGCCTGATCCCCGTAGTTTGTTTGTGAACTTTTATTACAGTTTCACCAACATGCCCGAACCGATGGCTGCCCGTGTGGCCGATGAACGTGTAGGCTACTTTACGGTGGGCCGCGTCGATTACACCGAAGATACGAGTGTCAAGTTGCGCCGCCATGTGATCAAACGCTGGCGTCTGGAAAAGGCAAATCCTGCAGCCGCCATGTCGCCACCGCAAACACCGGTGCTGTATTGGCTGGACAAGAATATCCCTGAAAAATACCGACAAGCTGTCACGGATGGCGTACTCGAATGGAACAAGGCTTTCGAGAAAATTGGCTTTCAAGGTGCATTGCAAGTCAAGCAGCAATTGGCCAGCGACGATTTCAATACGTCAGACGCCCGTCATGCATCCATCCGTTGGTTCAGTGGTGCGGACGTCGGCTTTGCGATTGGACCTTCACAAGCCGATCCGCGAACAGGCGAAATCTTGGATGCTGATATCGGCATGTCTGACGTGTTTGCCCGTGGCGCACGACGCACCTTGGCAGAAGACTTTGAGCGCTCAGCGTCACGGCATCAGGGGCATGGACATGGACATGGCGGTCCTGTGTGCAACCATGCGCAAGACTCAGCCCACGAGTTGCATTTTGCAATGGACTGGCTAGAAAGCCAGGGGCTGTCGATGGACAGTCCGCAAGCCGAGAAATTGGCGCAGCTTTATGTCAAGGCCGTCATCATGCATGAGGTGGGACACACCTTGGGCTTGCGCCACAACTTCAGGGCCTCCACCGCCTACAGCCTGGCGCAAATGCAAGATCCGCGCTTTACACGCGAATACGGCTTGTCCAGCTCGGTCATGGATTACTTGCCCTTTAATATCTCGCCCGCCAACGAAAACCAGGGTGACTATGTGACGGGCTCTTTGGGTGCTTACGATTATTGGGCCATTGCTTATGGCTACAGCAGCTTTGAGACGGCGCAAGAAACCGCTGGTCTTGCCAAAATCACAGCGCAATCCACCCGGCCTGAGCTGGCTTTTGCGACCGATGAAGATGCCGGTTACGGGTCCATGGCCGAGGGTATCGACCCTGATGTGAACCGCTTTGACTTGGGCTCAGACCCCTTGGCCTATTACAAACGCCGAATGACCTTGTCGCGCCAATTGTGGGACCGGCTGCAAACACTGCAGTTGACGGATGGCGAGAGCTATGAGCGCTTGACCCGCAGTTTCAACAGCGGTTTCCGGGGCTTGTCGCAGGTGGGACCGCTGGCTGCCAAATTTGTAGGGGGCGTGCTCACCCGGCGTGACCGCGCAGGCTCCGGTCGTCCCTTGTTTGAGGCGGTGCCTGCCGCCCGTCAGCGAGAGGCGCTGCAGTTGATCACGCAAAATTTTTTCCGCGCGGAAAGTTTCCGTTTTGACCCCGCTTTGCTCGCCCGTTTGGCCCCTGACGCGTTCGATCGCAAAGCCAGCCCAGAAGTGTCTGTCGTGGCCAGTGTGTTGGCTGTTCAGCGTTCAATTCTGGACCCCTTATTTTCGCCAACAGTGGCATCCCGCTTGCTCGAAGCGCCCCTCAAAGCCGCCAAGGGGGTGGCGCCATTGAGTTTGGCCCAGCTGCACGACACTTTACAAAACGCCATCTGGTCGGAGGCTTTGCAGGGGCAGGACGCTGGTTTATTGCGCCGCAATTTGCAGCGCGAACACCTTCGCCGAATGACCGATGTGCTGATCAAACCGTCCAGCGCGGTGCCGCCCGATGCGCGCAGCTTGCTGCGCATGAACGCCCAAATCTTGGCGAGTCAACTGCAAAAGGCCCTGGCACGGGGCGGATTGGGCAAAGAAGCGCAAGCCCACTTCTCGGAAAGCCTGAACACCTTGCAAACCGCTTTGCAGGCCCAAGTCCAAAGGGCTGGCCTGTAATTTGGCAGGTTTTGGGAAGGGTCGATGTGTTGCTGGGATAATGTCTCCTGAACGGCTTCGCCTTGAGCGCCACCCTGGTGCGGGCGAGTCGGTTGATCATTCCACTAAAGCACCATGGCTCAATACGTTTTTTCAATGAACCGGGTCGGCAAGATCGTGCCACCCAAGCGTCATATTCTCAAAGACATTTCGCTGTCTTTTTTCCCTGGTGCCAAGATTGGCGTGTTGGGTACCAACGGCTCGGGCAAGTCCACCTTGCTCAAAATCATGGCCGGTATCGACAAGGAAATTGAAGGCGAAGCCACTCCCATGGCAGGTTTGAAAATCGGGTACTTGCCGCAAGAACCGATCATGGACCCTGAGCAAACCGTGCGTGAAGCGGTTGAAAGCGGCATGGGCGAGGTCAAAGCAGCACAGGCCCGCCTCGAGGAGGTGTACGCCGCTTATGCCGAAGAAGACGCCGACTTCGACGCCCTGGCTGCCGAGCAGGCCCAACTCGAAGCCGTCATCTCCACCGCCGGAGATGCGTCAGAGCACCAACTCGAAATCGCCGCCGATGCGCTGCGCTTGGCCCCTTGGGATGCCATCGTTGGCAAACTCTCTGGCGGTGAAAAACGCCGTGTGGCCCTGTGCCGCTTGCTGCTCTCGCGCCCCGACATGCTGCTGCTGGACGAACCCACCAACCACTTGGACGCCGAATCGGTGGATTGGTTGGAGCTGTTTTTGCAACGCTTCTCCGGCACCGTGGTGGCCATCACCCACGACCGTTACTTTTTGGACAACGCCGCCCAATGGATTTTGGAGTTGGACCGGGGATCCGGTATTCCGTACAAAGGCAACTACTCCAGCTGGTTGGAGCAAAAAGACGCCCGTTTGGCCACCGAACAGCGCACCGAAGACGCCCGCTCTAAGGCCGTGAAAAAAGAACTGGAATGGGCACGCTCCAACCCCAAAGGTCGTCAAGCCAAGAGCAAGGCCCGTCTGGCGCGCTTTGAAGAACTGTCCGACTTCGACTACCAAAAACGCAACGAGACGCAGGAAATTTTCATTCCTGTGGCCGAGCGTTTGGGCAATGAAGTGTTCGAATTTAAGAACGTCAGCAAGTCCTTTGGCGACCGTTTGCTGATCGACAACCTGAGCTTCAAAGTGCCTGCGGGCGCCATCGTCGGCATCATCGGCCCCAACGGCGCCGGTAAATCGACGCTGTTCAAAATAATCGCTGGCAAAGAGCAGCCCGACAGTGGTGAAGTTACCATCGGCCAGACCGTGCGCATGGCCTTTGTGGACCAAAACCGTGACGACTTGGACAACAGCAAAACCGTTTGGGAAGACGTCTCGGGCGGCCTGGACATCATCAACGTCGGCAAATTCCAGATGGCCAGCCGCGCGTATTGCGGGCGTTTTAACTTCAACGGTGGCGACCAGCAAAAGAAAGTCGGCATGTTGTCCGGCGGTGAGCGCGGCCGTTTGCACTTGGCCAAAACCTTGATCGAAGGTGGTAACGTGTTGCTGCTGGACGAGCCGTCGAACGACTTGGACGTGGAAACCCTGCGCGCCCTGGAAGACGCACTGTTGGAATTTGCCGGCTCCATCATGGTCATCAGCCACGACCGCTGGTTTTTGGACCGCATTGCCACCCACATTTTGGCCGCCGAAGGCGACAGCCAGTGGGTGTTCTTTGACGGCAACTACCAAGAATACGAAGCCGACAAGAAAAAGCGCTTGGGTGAAGAGGGCGCCAAGCCTAAGCGCGTGCGCTTCAAGGCTTTGAAGTAATTTTTTTCAGCCACCGAGTTCTTGGCAGGTTGCCAAGAACGAAACCAGTCCCAGCGCTCAACCAGGCAACCCCCCGCGCGTGCGGGTGGTCAAGCGCGCGGCCCATAAGCATTTGTCAATGCGGGCGCTTTACTTGATGTTTTATCCGTCGGTAGGGGTTTTTATGGGCAGCCGTATCAGGGCGTCTAAACCGACCACACGACTGGCTTCGAAACGGTTCTCCAAGCTAATCTCTCCGCCCAGGGCCAAGACCATTTCCCGTGCGATGGTCAAACCAAGCCCTGAGCCTGATGCGGGCCGCTCGGTCGCAAAAGCTTGAAATAAGCGCGTACT
>CAMDKK010000063.1 GCA_945901045.1 Limnohabitans sp. Rim8 | reverse complement strand
AGTACAAAACCCAGTGCGATCAGACCGTAAATACAGCCTTGTGCGATCCCGCTGAAAATGACCTGCAATTCCTGCATGGCGTTTGCTTTTCTTTCCCTGTGAAACTTATTCTTGGTGGATTGACACCCGAGTACCGGGGGCTATGATGGTCAAACCAAGCACTTGCTTTGTATCATAAAGGCAAGAATATCGACTGCTACTTGGGGAAACCCTAGGCCATGACAGACAATAATTCGCCGCAGTCAGCAAAATCCTCGCTTGACAACCCTGACGAAGTCAATCGACGCCAAGCCTTGATTAGGGCCTCGGCCAGGTTGTTCCGAGAAAAAGGCTACGACGCCACCACGGTGCGCGACATTGCTGCGGCCGTGGGCATGCGCTCGGGAAGTCCGTTCTACCATTTCAAAAACAAACAGGAAATTTTGAAAGCGGTGATGGAGGAGGGCTTGCACCAAGGCTTTGAGCGAACTGTCGCGGCGCTGGCCAAGGCCACGACCGTGCAGGCGCGTTTCAGGGCCTTGGTGCGAACGCAATACGGCATCTTGCACGATGAAGGCAGTGAGTTCATTGCGGTGCTGCTCTACGATTGGCGCAGTTTGCCGCCTGAGTACATGCAAGAGATCAATCGCGTCAAAGACCATTACGATGCTTTGTGGCAAGAAACCCTGAGGGATATGCTTCAAGCGGGACTCTTGGGGGCGCATGCTGACCCGGGGCAAGCGTACGCAACCGATGAAAAAATGGCGCGTTTGATGGTCATGGGGGCGATCAACTTCACGGTCACGTGGTACAAACAAAAAACGCAGCCTGAACAAATGGATCTGGACGCGTTGGCGGATGCCACGGTTCGGTTTTTCATGCGCAGTACAAAAATTTGATTCCAAGGCCACACCAAAAGTGGGTCCAGAAAAGGTAAAGAGACATGATCAACAAGTTTGTTTCATCCATCCAAGAGGCTTTGGCCGACACCCGCGATGGCGCCACGGTATTGATCGGGGGCTTTGGCACGGCGGGCATCCCGGATGAACTGATCGAAGGCCTTTTGGCGCAGGGTGCACGCGACTTGACGGTGGTGAACAACAACGCGGGCAATGGTGAGCAAGGCCTGGCCGCGCTGCTCAAGGCCGGCCGTGTACGCAAGGTGGTCTGCAGTTTTCCAAGACAAGCCGACTCGCAGGTCTTCGATGGGCTTTTCCGCTCCGGACAGGTCGAGCTTGAGTTGGTCCCGCAAGGCAATCTGGCCGAGCGCATTCGTGCTGCAGGGGCCGGTATTGGCGGGTTCTTTACGCCGACGGCCTACGGGACCGACCTGGCCAAAAAGGCGGACGGTTCGCCGAAAGAAACCCGCGAAATCGATGGGCGCATGTATGTCTATGAAACACCCATTCATGCCGACTTGGCCTTGATCCGGGCGGAGTGCGGTGACCGCTGGGGTAACCTGACTTACCGCAAGGCGGCGCGCAACTTTGGCCCCGTTATGGCCATGGCGGCGCGTAAAACGGTGGCCACGGTGTATTCGCAAGTGCCCTTGGGCGGACTCGATCCAGAAGCGGTCATTACCCCCGGTATTTTTGTGCAGGCGGTGGTCCAGATCCCGCGCGTTGCAACCCAGGCCGGAGGAGTCAAAGCATGAACTACACACGACGCACCAAAAACGAGTTGGCCGCCCGCGTGGCGCAAGACATTCCCGAAGGCGCCACCGTCAATCTGGGGATCGGTCAGCCCACCCTGGTGGCCAACCACATTCCCTCATCCCGCGAAATTTTGCTGCACAGCGAAAACGGTATTTTGGGCATGGGGCCAGCGCCTGCCGACGGCCAAGAAGACTACGACCTCATCAATGCAGGCAAGCAGCCTGTGACCTTGTTGCCGGGGGGTGCTTTTTTCCACCATGCCGACAGCTTTGCCATGATGCGCGGCGGGCACTTGGACATTTGTGTCCTCGGTGCCTTTCAGGTCAGTGTCCATGGGGACTTGGCCAACTGGCATACCGGCGAGGCGGGTGCCATACCGGCCGTGGGCGGTGCCATGGACTTGGCCATTGGCGCCAAACAAACGTGGGTGATGATGGACTTGCTGACCAAGCAAGGGCAAAGCAAACTGGTCGCGCAGTGTACTTACCCCTTGACCGGCATTGCCTGCGTCAAGCGCGTTTATACCGATTTGGCCACGCTGGCCTGCACGCCCTCAGGCCTGCAAGTCCTTGACATGGTGCCGGGCCTGAGCTTGCAGGCATTGTCCGAGTTGATCGGCTTGCCCCTGACCTTGGCCTGAGTTCAGGCTGAGGAGGCCTCCACGTTGATGGCCGAACCCAGGCCAAGCGCCTGATTCACGCGGGGCATGACCTCATGCGCCATCAACTCCATGGAGCGGCGGCCCAAGGCGGAGTCGACCAGATCCATGCCTGCGTAGACGATTTCGCCAAAAGGCCCCACCTGCGCGCGCAGAGCCAAGATCTGGTCCACCACCTCGTCCACCGTGCCGGCGATGACCAATTCATCGAGCAAGCGGTCCAAGGTCACATGGCTGTCGTCTTCTTCCATGTTCTTTTTGAAGATGACGTGCCGCTTGGACATCATCATCTTGGTCAGCATCTGTCGGTAGTAATAGCGGTAAGGGCTGTCAGCGTCTTCCCGTCCGTAGCGTTTGGCCGTGGCGGCGTCGTCGCTGACAAAAATGGTTCGGGCCACACGCCAGTCTGCCGGGCTGGCGGTTTGTTGTACCGACGTTTTGCCTTCCTTGTAATTGTCCCAATGGCTGTTCAGCCAATGGGGCAATAAAAAGTTGGCTGACATGGGGTGAAAATTGCGCTTGCCCATCGCGATGACCCCTTTGGAGAAAGGCGCTACCACGGTGCCGACAATCTCGGGATAGGGCTTTTGGAACGGCTTCATCATCTGACCGCGGCCGATTGCGGGTACTGACGTGGTCTGCGTTGTGACCTTGTAGCGGTTGTTTTCAAAGTCGATGTTATAGGGCGGCTCGCGGTCCCAAATGGCCAAAATGACATCGATGGCTTCGGCAAACATTTGGTTGCGGTCTTGGTCCAGAATGCCCAGCGCTTCAGCGTCGGATGACAAGGCCCCTGGGCTGATTCCAAAAATGAACCTTCCTTTGGCCAGGTGATCAAACATGGCCGCTTGCGATGCCAGCAAGGTCGGATGGGAATGCGACAGATTCGAAGTCCCGCTGCCCAGTTTGATGTGGCGCGTCTCGGCAATCAAAGTGGCCAGAAAGATCAGGCTGTTGGTGACGTTTTCGGCTTTGTCCGTCAAATGTTCGCCGACGAAGGCATCGTAAAAACCGAGTTGGTCGGCAAACAGAATAGTTTGTCGGTCCTCATGCAGGGTTTCCGTGGTGTCCCTGTGCAAAGGGTGCAAGGGCATGGTGAAGTAACCTAAGCGCATGAATCGTTCCTGAAGTGATACAGACAAGCTGCACATCTTACAAAAGTTAAGCGGACAACCCCATCCTGGGGGCGACAGGGCTTGTGAACACCTTTCCCGCCGCTGATTGCAGGCGCTGCCAACTCGCGGCATACGCATTGGGGCGTCTCTCAGGAAGGCGACGTTGACACATAACGAGACAAAGAAAGGCTTGTCGTGGTGCTCAAGTGCATTGTTTGCGTTCGTTGGCTCCTTGTGCTTGCCAAGGCCATGCCCAGGAATCTGGGGCAAAACCGGGTGATCGACAACAAGGCTGGGGGCGGCGGACATTCCCGGGAGGGTGAACTGAAGGCGCGGGAGATCAAAAATCAGTGGGGGGCAAAAGACTGACAGACACGCAAGACTTGTTCGCCATAGGCCTCGAGTTTTTTGACGCCCAAGCCACTGATGCCGTGCAGCTCACTCAGCGCTTGCGGCGCACGCTCCGCGATGGCCGCCAGCGTGGCGTCATGAAAGATCACATAAGCCGGTAAGTTGTGTTCTTTGGCCACTTCGGCTCGCCAGGCTTTGAGGTTGATGAAGCGCACCAGTGCGTCCTGGCCCAAACTGGCAGCCGCTGGCCCGGGAGTGGTTCGGCTCTTGCTGCGTTTGTCGGCCTTTTGGCTGGTGGATTCGCGCAGTTGTATCGCCACTTCGCCCTTTAAGACAGCGCGTGAACCCGCCGTCAGGTGCAAGGTACTGAAGCCGTCTTCGCTGTGCACATGCAGGGCACCGATGGCAATCAATTGACGCATCACACCGCGCAATTGCTGTTCACTGTAATCGGTGCCCACCCCAAAAGTGCTCAAGCTGGTATGGCCCCGCTGGGTCACTTTGCCGGTTTTTTTGCCGCGCACAATGTCCATCGTATGGCCAGCCCCAAAGTGGTGGCCATTGTGCTGCTGCGTGCGGTACACCGTGGACAAAATTTTGCGCGCCGCGTCGGTGCCATCCCAGACCTCGGGCGGATGCAGACAGTTGTCACAGTTGCCACAAAAGGGCATGTAGACGCCTTTGGAGGTGTCTTGTGGTCCGGCGTAGGCTTCGTCAAAATAGCCCAGCAAACGTGCGCGCCGGCAATCGGTGGCCTCGGCCAAGGCCAACAGCGCATCCAGCTTGCCGCGCATGACTTGCTTGAATTCTTCGGCCGCAGGACTCTCGTCGATCATGCGGCGTTGATTCACCACATCTTGCAAACCATAGGCCATCCAGGCATCGGCGGCCAAGCCGTCGCGCCCAGCACGGCCGGTTTCCTGGTAGTAGCCTTCGATGTTTTTGGGCATGTCCAGATGGGCCACAAACCGCACATCGGGTTTGTCGATGCCCATGCCAAAAGCAATGGTGGCCACCATCACCACCCCTTCGTCACGCAAAAAGCGGTCTTGGTGTTTTTGCCGCAGCTTGGCATCAAGGCCCGCGTGGTAGGGCAAGGCGTCGATCCCCGATTCCAGCAGCATCTCGGCGACTTCTTCAACCCGACGACGCGACTGGCAATACACCACACCGGCGTCTCCCTCGTGCTCGCGCTCAATGAACCGCATTAACTGCGTTGAGGCGTCTTTTTTCTCGACAATGGTGTAGCGGATGTTGGGGCGGTCAAAACTGCTGACAAATTGCTGGGCGTCTTCGAGATGCAGCCGCTCCACAATGTCGGCACGCGTTAAAGCATCTGCAGTGGCTGTCAAGGCCATGCGCGGCACACCGGCATAGCGCTCATGCAGCACGGTCAGGGCACGGTATTCGGGGCGAAAGTCATGGCCCCATTGGCTGACGCAATGGGCTTCGTCAATGGCAAACAAACTCAGCATGCCGCGTTCATGCAGGGAGTCCAGCTGCGCTAAAAAGCGCGGTGTGGTCAGGCGCTCCGGGGCGGCGTACAAAAGCGTGATGTCGCCTCGGCGCAGTCTTTGCTCCACATCTTGCGCCTCCTCGGCATTCAGAGTCGAATTCAGGAAAGCAGCGCTGACACCGGCTTCGTGCAGTGCGCCGACTTGGTCATGCATCAGCGCAATCAAGGGGGACACCACGATGGTGATGCCGTGACCCGCTTGTTGACGAACAATGGCCGGAATTTGATAGCACAGGCTTTTGCCGCCGCCCGTGGGCATCAGTACCAGCGCATCGCCTCCGGCACCGACATGCGCAATGATGCTTTGCTGAGGGCCACGAAACGATTCGTAGCCAAAAATTTCGCGCAGGACAGTTAAATAAGCCACAGCCGTGATTGTCGCCCATCGCGCAAGGCATTTCATCTTTGAGCCCTGTTTCTGCCCTGTTTCAGATCTTGAATTGCGTGGCTTTGATGGCCGCCGTCCAGCGATGGACTTTTTCGGCCCTCAAGGCGTCTGGCGCCGTCAAAGTCAGGATTTCAGAGCCTGATTTTTCATAAGCGTTTCATAAACCGACGCTACGCTGGAGATCTTTCCAACCACTTAGAAGTTTCAAAATGCTGCAACGCACTCTCCTGTCCGTCTTGCTAGGCCTGTCGGCCAGCGCGGTGATCGCGCAAACTGAAGTGACCGCCACCTTGGCGGGCCATGCGTACCTGCCATTCAACACCACGGTCACTGCACCTAAAGATGCTGGTGCCTTGTTTGAAACCAGTGGCAAATTTGCCAATGACCCCCGTCAGCGTGTAGAAAAACTGGGCAGCGTGGCCGCCAACACTTTTGTGGGCGACCCTAAAAATCCACGCGCCTCAGGCGGATTTTTGCCAATCAAGGGACAGTCCGTTCAAGGCTTTTCGGGCATCCACTCGATCGGTGACGGCACTTTTCTCGCGTTGACCGACAACGGCTTTGGCAGCAAAGTCAACTCCATGGACGCCTTGCTCATGGTTCACCACGTCAAGCCAGACTGGAAGAGCGGTAAGACCGCTTTGGCCAAGACCACTTTCCTGCACGACCCCGACCGCAAAGTGCCTTTTTTCATCAACAATGAAAACACGACCAAACGTTATTTGACCGGCTCTGACTTTGACGTGGAGTCCATTCAAGTGGTGGGCAACGAATGGTGGTTTGGCGACGAGTTTGGCCCTTACATCCTGCGCACAACCCCCCAGGGCAAAGTCTTGGGCGTGATCGAAACGGTGGTGAGCGGCAAAAAATTCACCGGTCCTGACCACTACCAGCACGCCCGTCCGCCTGTTCCAACCGTCCTGCCTTTCAATGTTCGCCGCTCCGGCGGTTTTGAGCCCATGGCCAAATCGGCCGATGGCAAAAAAGTGTTCCCCATGTTCGAATGGCCATTGTGGGATGCTGAAACCAAAGCCTATGAAAGCCACAACGGCAAGCCTTACACCCGCATCTTGGAGCTGGACGTGGCCAGCCAACAGTACACCGGCCAAATGTGGAAATACAAATTCGAACAAGCCGGCAACGTGGCGGCTGACTTTCAGATGGTCAACGAGCGCGTGGGCCTGGTCATCGAACGTGATGACGGCAGCGAAGGCCTGACCCCCGTTTGCCCCAAAGAAATGCGGACAGATTGCTTTACCCATCCCGCCCAGTTCAAGCGGATCTACAAGATCGACATGAGCCAAATCGACGCCGATGGTTTTGTGAAGAAGGTGGCCTACATCGACTTGACGCGTATCGCCAACCCCAATGCCAAAGCGCATCTGGGCGGCAATGATGCGACTTTTGCATTGCCCCACCTGGGCCCAGAAGGCCTGACGGTGGTCGATGCCGAACACATTGTGGTGGTCAACGACAATAACTTCCCATACTCATCAGGCCGCACCATCGGCCAGCCGGACCACAACGAGATCACCTTGTTGAACGTGAAGGCCTTGATGGACGCGCAATAATGAAAACCACCCTGCTTCGCGCTGGTTTGGCCTTGGGCTTGGTGATGTCCATGTCGGCTGCTCAGGCGCAGCAGGGGTTTTCGTTTGTGGCCTTGGGGGATTTGCCCTATGGCCCGCCAGAAAAAGCGTATGGCCCTTACCGTGCTTTGATCGAGCGCATCAACCAAGTCGGGCCAGACTTTTCTTTACATGTGGGGGACTTCAAGTCGGGCTCCACACTTTGCAGCGACGAAGAATTTGCCAACCAGCGCGAACACTTTCAGCGCTTCAAAGGGGCGGTGGTGTACACCCCGGGCGACAACGAGTGGACAGATTGCCATCGGGCCAACAACGGCAGTTTCGATCCACTGGAGCGCTTGGCAGCACTGCGCCAACGCTTTTACACACCGGGCCGTTCGCTTGGACAACAGCCTTTGGCTGTGCAAAACCAGTCCAGCTTGATGCCTTCGCATGGGCGCTACATTGAAAACCAGCGCTGGATGCACCAAGGAGTGCTGTTTGCCACGGTGCACATCGTGGGCAGCAACAACAATTTGGAAAGCCGCAACTTGGCCGCTGTCCAAGAGTTCTTTGAGCGCGATGCGGCGAATGTGGCTTGGACAGAGGCCGCTTTTGAGCAAGCGGGTCTGCAACAGGCCAAGGCTGTGGTCTTGGCTTTCCAGGCCGACGTGTTGGAGGCCAAATCCTTTTGGGAAGACTTTCCGGGTGGGTCCGGCTTTCGCAAAATCATTGGCGAAACCTTGTTGCCCTTGGCCAGTCGATGGGGCAAGCCGGTATTGGTGGTGCACGGCGACAGCCACCAATTCAAGATTGACCAGCCCTTTCAGTTCAACAAAAAGCCTTTGCCCAACATCACCCGCTTGATCGTGCCGGGCGCGACTGATGTGCGGGCCGTCAAGGTGACAGTAAAGAATTCGGCTTTTTCGTTTGAAATGATTGAAATTGCCCCTTGATCCGGTCGATGCTCCTGTCGACTTTTACAATAAGGGCATGAAAACACTTGACTACACCCGCGGCCAAGCGCTGCCCGACATCCTTCAATCCCGCATCGCAATTCTCGATGGGGCCATGGGCACCATGATTCAGCGCTTCAAGCTGACCGAGGCCGACTACCGGGGTGAGCGCTTTAAAGACTTTCCCAAAGACATCAAGGGCAACAACGAACTCTTGAGCCTGACGCGTCCCGACGTGATCCGCGACATCCACGAAGGCTACTTGGCTGCGGGCGCCGACCTGATCGAGACCAACACCTTTGGCGCCACCACCGTGGCCCAGGCCGACTACGACATGCAGCACCTGGCGCGCGAGATGAACCTGGCATCCGCCAAGTTGGCCCGCGAAGCCTGCGACAAGTTCTCCACCCCCGACAAGCCGCGCTTTGTGGTCGGCGCTTTGGGGCCCACGCCCAAAACGGCCAGCATCAGCCCCGACGTGAACGACGCGGGTGCCCGCAATGTGACTTTTGAAGAACTGCGCACCGCCTATTACGAACAGGTCGAGGCCCTGGTCGAAGGCGGCTCGGATGTGCTGCTGGTCGAAACGATATTCGACACCCTCAACGCCAAGGCCGCGCTGTTTGCCATTGAAGAATTTTTTGAAGTCAGTGGCCAACGCCTCCCCTTGATCATCAGTGGCACCGTGACCGATGCCTCCGGCCGCATCCTGAGCGGCCAGACCGTCACTGCTTTCTGGCACAGCGTGCGCCACGCCCAGCCCCTGGCGATTGGCCTGAACTGTGCCTTGGGCGCCACGCTGATGCGCCCCTATATCCAAGAGCTGCACAAGGTGGCGGGCGACACCAACATCTGCTGCTACCCCAACGCCGGTCTGCCCAACCCCATGAGCGACACCGGCTTTGACGAAACGCCTGAGGTCACCAGCCGTTTGCTGCACGAGTTTGCGGCTGAGGGCCTGGTCAACATCGTGGGCGGCTGCTGCGGCACCACGCCGGACCATATTGGTGCCATCACCCGGGCCGTGGCCCCCTTGGCGCCGCGCAACGTGCACAGCGGCTTTTTCTACAAAGAAGCGGCCTGATTTGGTGCGCGCCTTGGGTGTGCGCACCGTTTTAATGCGCGTACTTTTGGCCCCTGCCATTTTTGGTGCGTTGTCAGGGGCGGTGTTGCATTGCTCTGCAGGCAAAAGACAACACCTTAACAAATCAGGCGCTTAAGAATTCAAGGTTTGAGCTTACGGCTTGGCCCGTAGCTTGCTCTATCACCTCATCTTTACCCAATGAGCTTGCCATGTCTGAATTCTTTGATCCGTACAACGCCGACCGCCCCTTGATGCTCAAATGCAGCTGCGGGCGCGACCACAGCCCCGCCGATCACCACGCCGAAGTGGTGGCCGATGCCGCCGCCGTCCAGCTGCGCGCGCGCTCAGAAACCGCCGAGTTCGAGGCCTACAGCCAGGAGTTCATCGAGGCGACCTTGGTCAAGTCTTTGTTCCCGCACGACGAAGAGCGTCGCCTGTTCTTGCGCGCGGTGGGCAAGAAGACAGCCATGGCGGCCATTGCCAGCGTGTTGCCCATGGCCAGTTTGCAAGCCATGGCGCAAGAGAAAGGGCCGCTGGAAAAAACCAACCTCAAGATCGGGTTCATTCCGATCACCTGTGCCACGCCACTCATCATGGCGCACCCCTTGGGCTTTTACAGCAAGCAAGGCTTGAATGTAGAAGTCACCAAAACGGCAGGCTGGGCCTTGGTGCGCGACAAGATGATCAACAAGGAATACGACGCCTCGCATTTCCTCTCGCCCATGCCCTTGGCCATCAGCATGGGTCTGGGCGCGAACGCCACGCCCATGAATGTGGCTACCGTCCAGAACATCAACGGCCAGGCCATCACCTTGAGCCTGCGGCACAAAGACAACCGCGATCCAAAAAATTGGAAAGGCTTTAAGTTTGGTGTGCCGTTTGATTACTCGATGCACAACTTTTTGTTGCGCTACTACCTGGCCGAAAACGGCATCAATCCGGATACCGATGTGCAGATCCGCGTGATTCCGCCAGCCGAGATGGTGGCCAATTTGCGCGCCGGCAACATCGATGGTTTTTTGGGCCCTGACCCTTTCAACCAGCGCGCGGTGTTTGATGAAGTTGGCTTCATCCACATGCTGACCAAGGACCTGTGGAACGGCCACCCTTGCTGCGCTTTTGGCACCAGCACCGAGTTCATTCAAAAGAACCCGAACACCTTTGCAGCCTTGTACCGCGCCGTGCTGACTGCCGCCGCCATGGCGCGCCTGCCCGGTAACCGCGAGTTGATCGCCTAAGTGATCTCGCCTGCGCAGTACCTGAATCAACCCGAAGCGGTGCTGAGCCAGGTGCTGACTGGCAAGTTCGCCGACGGTCTGGGCAAAGTCATGAACGTGCCGGACCGCGCCGATTTTGACCCCATGCCTTGGCAGAGCATGGCGGTGTGGATGCTGACACAAATGAAGCGCTGGGGTTATATCAAGGGCGCGGTGGACTACAAACAAATCGCCGAGAAAGTATTTTTGATCACCGATGCGCGCAAGCACATGAAAGATCTGGGTCAGCCGTTCACCGCCGGGTCGGCGTACACAAAGCACACCATCATGGGCAAAGCCTTTGATGCCGCCAAGCCTGAGGACTACCTCAAGAGCTTCGCCATCAGCAAGATGGGTTGAGGGCTTATGAAAACCACTTCGCTCAACTTCAGGGCGGCCCTGGTCTCGCTGTTCATGCTGCTGGTTTTTCTGGGGGCGTGGCAGTTGGCGGCCACGGCGCCTTCGGTGGGCGGTGCCGCCAAAGCGGGCATGACGGCCGAAGAGATCGAGTACCAAAAGATGATGGGCAAAGACCCCGGTGCCGTGAAAAGCACCGGCTTTCCACCGCCGCTTGAAGTGGGCAAAGCCATCGCTGGTCACCTGGCGGATCCGTTTTATGACAAAGGCCCCAACGACAAAGGCATTGGCATTCAATTGGCACATTCTTTGGGGCGCGTGGGCTTGGGGTTTTTTCTGGCGGTGATCGTGGCGCTGCCGGTGGGTTTCATGATCGGTATGTCGCCGTTGCTGCGCAAAGCCTTTGACCCCTTCATCCAGGTGCTCAAACCCATCAGCCCATTGGCCTGGATGCCGCTGGCGCTGTACACGCTCAAAGACTCGGAAGTCAGCGGCATTTTTGTGATCTTCATCTGCTCGGTTTGGCCCATGCTGATCAACACCGCTTTCGGCGTGTCCGCGGTCAAGCGCGAGTGGCTGAATGTGGCCAGCACGCTTGAAGTCACGCCGCTGCGCAAAGCTTTCTTGGTGATTTTGCCGGCTGCGGCGCCGACCATCGTCACCGGCATGCGCATCAGCATGGGCATTGCCTGGCTGGTGATCGTGGCCGCCGAGATGCTGGTGGGCGGCACGGGCGTGGGCTACTTTGTGTGGAACGAGTGGAACAACCTGTCGCTGGTGAACGTGATTTTTGCAGTGCTGGTGATTGGCGTGGTCGGCATGCTGCTGGACTTGGCGTTTGCGCAACTGCAAAAGGCGGTGACCTATGTCGAATAAAGCCACGGCCTTGACTGGTTTTTTGAAAATCGAAAACCTGGGCAAGTCCTACCAAAGTGACAAGCCGGTGTTTTCGGATGTCTCATTCACGCTCGATCAAGGCGAGTTTGTCTGCATCATCGGCCACTCCGGTTGCGGTAAGACCACCATCTTGAACGTGTTGGCAGGGCTGGACACGGCAAGCGTTGGCCACGCCTTCATGGACGGGCGCGAGATCGCTGGGCCCAGCTTGGAGCGTGGTGTGGTGTTCCAAAGCCACGCGCTCATGCCGTGGCTCACGGTGCGGCAAAACATCGCCTTTGCCGTCAAATCCAAATGGCCTGAATGGAAGACACCGCAGGTCAATGTGCACGTGGAAAAGCACGTTGGTATGGTGGGCTTGATGCAAGCCATCGACAAAAAACCCAACCAGTTGTCTGGTGGCATGAAGCAACGCGTGGGCATTGCCCGGGCGTTTGCCATCCAGCCCAAGATGCTGCTGCTCGACGAGCCCTTTGGCGCGCTGGACGCACTCACGCGCGGCACGATCCAGGATGAGCTGATGACCATCGTGCGCCAAACCCAGCAAACGGTGTTCATGATCACGCACGACGTGGACGAAGCGATTTTGTTGTCCGACCGGATTTTGCTCATGAGCAATGGCAACGAGTCGGACGGCCCTTATGTGCCGGGTGGCTTGGCCGAGGTGGTGGTGAACCCGCTACCGCGCCAGCGCACCCGCGCCCAGTTGCACCACCTGCCGGGCTACTACGATCTGCGTAACCACATCGTTGATTTTTTGGTTTCTCGCGCCAAAGCCCATTGATCAAGCGCATGGACCCCAGCGCATTGATTTTCAATTTTCAACAACCCCTTCAAGAGGCCCTTTATGAACCGTTTAGACGTGACCGAAAAAATCATCTTCACCAAAGTGTCCAAGGGCATCAAGTGGAGCGACGTGGCCGACAAAGTGGGCCTGTCCAAAGAATGGGTGACCGCCGGTTGCCTGGGGCAGATGACGTTTGACGCCACGCAGGCCAAGGTCATTGGCAAGATCTTTGGCCTGACCGCTGAAGAGATCAAGTGGCTGCAAGTCGTGCCCTACAAAGGCTCTTTGCCCACGCAGGTGCCTACCGATCCGCTGATTTACCGCTGGTACGAAATTGTCAGCGTGTACGGCAGCACCATCAAAGAGCTGATCCACGAAGAGTTTGGCGACGGCATCATGAGCGCCATCGACTTCAGCATGGACATCGTGCGCCAGAGCGACCCCAAAGGCGACCGCGTCAACGTGGTGTTGTCGGGCAAGTTCTTGCCGTACAAGCAGTATTGATGATCTTGCCTTGAGTTGTCGCCCGTTGCCCTGCGGGTGACAGGCGGCGGTTGATCTTGCGGTGGACAATGGAACTTCATTTGGAGGCTCCATGCAAGACATCCTCGACATTCAAGAGCAGGGCGGCGTGATGCGGCTCACCCTGAACCGGCCCGAGCGGCTCAACGCCCTGAACCCGGCCTTGGCCACGGCCTTGCGCGAATGCTTTCAAGGCCTGTATCGACGCAAAGACATTCGGGTGGTGATCTTGCAAGCTGCAGGCCCCAACTTTTGCGCCGGGCTGGACCTGAAAGAACAGGCACCCGGCAAAGACCTGGGTGCAGCTGAGATGATGGATGTGCAGCACAGCATCCGCGACATCATGATCGCCATGCGCCGCTGTCCGCAACCCATCATCAGCGTGGTGCAAGGCGCGGCCAGCGGGGGCGGCTTTGCGCTGGCGCTGGCCAGCGACATCCGCCTGGCCACGCCCGATGCGCGCATGAATGCGTCTTTTTTGCGCGTCGGCCTGACCGGATGCGACATGGGCGTGAGTTACTTTTTACCGCGCATGGTGGGCAGCTCGGTGGCAGCGCAATACCTGTTGACGGGGCGTTTCATGGACGCGCAGCGCGCCTACAGCTTGGGCCTGGTGAGCACGGTGGCCGCCTTGGACGCGTTGAACCTGGAGGCTCAGGCCCTGGCCGAAGACATGTTGCGCACCAACCCCTTGGGCTTGCGACTGACCAAAGAGGCCCTCGGCCATAGCCTGGACATGGGCAGCCTGGAAGCCGTCATGGCCATGGAAGATCGGCAGCAGATTTTGTGCACGCAAAGCGCGGATTTTGCGGAAGGTATGCTGGCCTTTCTGGAAAAGCGCCCGCCGAATTACACCGGGCGCTAAGGCGACTGGATCACCAGAATCGCAAACGCAAACGCAAACGCCAATTCACAAGCCTCAGGCGTTTTCCAGTAACAGTGTGCGCAATGCAGCGACGTCTTGCGTGCTCAGGCCAATGGCGCCGTGCAGGTAAGCCTGCATGCCGCCGTGCTGTTGGTCAACTGTATCCAATGCGGCGTGCAAAAAGGCAGGCTGCACGCCCCACAGCACCTGCATCACATGCGCCGGGCCTTTGCCTTCCACATTGGGGTCGCGCCGGTACAGCTGATTCGTGAGCAGGTAGTCGTGCTCGATGGTGGCGCGGTCCACCCCCAGTGCGGACAGCAGCAGGGCGGCAGCAAAACCGGTGCGGTCTTTGCCCGCCGTGCAGTGAAACACCTGCGGTGTGGGCTGTTCGAGCAAGTGCCTTAAGAAGCGGCCAAAGGTGCTGGCGTTGTGGTTCACAAAGTCGCGGTAGGTGCCGCACATCAATTCCACCGTGTCTTCGGTGCTGGGTTCAATGCCTTGCGCGACCAAGGCCTGCATTTTGATGATCACGCTGGGCTCAATGTGCAAAGCCAAACGGCTGACACCGGGAATGGCGTAAGGGGTCGTAGCACATTCAGCGACACCCCGAAAATCCAGACTGTGTGTTAGGCCTATGCATTGCAACTGCGCCAAGTCATCGGCCGTCAAGCCCGCCAGATGGTCCGAGCGAAACACCCGTCCCCGCTTGATGCGCAGACCCTCAGCAGTGCGGTAGCCACCGACATCACGGAAGTTGGAAGCGCCTTGCAGCGGGATGGAGAGTGGGGCTGGTGTATTCATGGGTGCGTTGAATGTTTATTGGTTGAAATTTTTGCGAGGGAGAACAGGTTGAAATAGACTCCATTGTGGCGCTGAATTCTTTCAAAACTGCTACGGTTAAAATCTTCACTTCCCCAAGGAGCGTTGCAGCCCGCCGCCGTCTAGGCGCAGCAGGTCAGGCTTGGGGCTTGTTCTTGCACAACGACGCTCACCTGACTGCCTAAGGTGAGCCCGTGTCTGTTGTCCTGTCTGAAGTTTCCCCCATGAAGTTGTCCGGTCTGGAGCCCGTCTCCATCGGCTCCGGCTCGTTGTTTGTCAACGTCGGTGAGCGCACCAACGTGACCGGCTCCAAAGCATTTGCGCGCATGATTTTGAATGGCGAGTACGAGCAAGCCTTGGCCGTGGCGCGCCAGCAGGTCGAAAACGGTGCGCAGATCATCGACGTGAACATGGACGAAGCCATGCTCGACAGCCAGGCAGCCATGGTGCGTTTTTTGAATCTGATGGCTGGCGAGCCCGACATTGCGCGCGTGCCAGTGATGGTTGATTCGTCCAAGTGGTCGGTCATCGAGGCCGGTTTGCGTTGCATTCAGGGCAAGGGCATCGTCAACTCGATCAGCATGAAAGAAGGCTTGGACGAGTTCAAGCGCCAGGCCAAGTTGGTCAGGCGCTATGGCGCCGCTGCCGTGGTGATGGCGTTTGACGAAAAAGGCCAGGCCGACACCTTCGCGCGCAAGATCGAGATTTGCGAGCGCGCTTACCGTGTGTTGGTCGACGAAGTCGGCTTTGCGCCCGAAGACATCATTTTCGACCCGAACATTTTTGCGATTGCCACCGGCATTGAAGAACACGATAACTACGCGGTCGACTTCATCAACGCCACGCGCTGGATCAAGCAGAACCTGCCCGGCGCCAAGGTGAGCGGCGGCGTGTCGAACGTGAGCTTTTCGTTCCGCGGCAACGACCCGGTGCGCGAAGCCATTCACACTGTATTCCTGTACCACGCGATTCAAGCGGGCATGGACATGGGCATCGTCAACGCCGGCATGGTCGGCGTGTACGACGACTTAGAGCCCACCTTGCGCGAACGCGTGGAAGACGTGGTGCTGAACCGCGTGCCGCAATACAAAGACGGCGAGCAGCACCTGTCGCCGGGCGAGCGCTTGATTGAAGTGGCCGACAGCGCCAAGGGCGCGGCCAAAGACGAGAGCACCCGCCTGGCCTGGCGCGGTACGCCCGATGCAGCCGTGACCGTGGCGCAGCGCCTTTCACACGCGCTGGTGCACGGCATCACCGACTTCATCACCGATGACACCGAAGAGGCCTACCAAGGCATTTTGGCCACGGGCGGGCGCCCGCTGCATGTGATTGAAGGCCCGCTGATGGACGGCATGAACGTGGTCGGCGACCTGTTCGGCCAGGGCAAGTTGTTCCTGCCGCAAGTGGTCAAAAGCGCCCGCGTGATGAAGCAGGCCGTGGCGCATTTGCTGCCTTACATCGAGGCTGAAAAATTCGCCCAAGAAGCCGCCGGCCAGGACGTGAAGGCCAAGGGCAAGATGGTGATCGCCACCGTCAAAGGCGACGTGCACGACATTGGCAAGAACATCGTCACCGTGGTCTTGCAGTGCAACAACTATGAAGTGGTCAACATGGGCGTGATGGTGCCTTGCCACGAAATTCTGGCCAAAGCCAAGGCTGAAAACGCGGACATCATTGGCCTGTCCGGCCTGATCACGCCCAGCCTTGAAGAGATGCAGTACGTGGCCAGCGAAATGGAAAAAGACCCGTACTTCCGCGAGCGCCAAATGCCGCTCTTGATCGGCGGCGCCACCTGCAGCCGCGTGCACACCGCCGTGAAAATTGCGCCGCACTACAGCGGCCCGGTGGTCTATGTGCCAGACGCTTCGCGCAGTGTGAGCGTGGCGCAGGGCCTGTTGTCAGAGCAAGCCTTGACCTACATCGCCGAGCTGAATCTGGACTACGCCAAGGTGCGCGAGCAGCACGCCAACAAAAAGCAAATCCCCCTATGGACGCTGGCGCAAGCCCGCGCCAATAAAACACCGATCGACTGGTCCCAGAGCGTGCCATCGGTGCCCAAGTTCATTGGCCGGCGCGTGTTCAAGAACTACGACCTGGCCGAATTGGCCCATTACATCGATTGGGGTCCGTTCTTCCAGACCTGGGATTTGGCCGGACCCTACCCGGCCATCCTGCAAGACGATGTGGTGGGTGAGCAAGCCCGCAAGGTGCTGGCCGATGGCCAAGCTTTGCTGCAAAAAATCATCGACGGCCGTTGGCTGACCGCCAACGCGGTGATGGGCTTGTACCCGGCCAACACGGTGAATGACGACGACATTGCGCTCTTCACTGACGAGTCGCGCAGCCAGGTGGCCATGACCTGGCGCGGCCTGCGTCAGCAGACCGAAAAACACAAGATCGATGGCGTGATGAGGCCCAGTCGCTGCCTGGCCGATTTCGTCGCGCCGCAAGGCACGGCCAATGACTACGTCGGCTTGTTCGCTGTGACCGCAGGCATTGGTGCCGACAAACGTGCCGAGGCCTTCGAAGCTGCACACGACGACTACAACGCCATCATGCTCAAGTCCTTGGCCGACCGCTTGGCCGAAGCCTTTGCCGAATGCCTGCACAAAAAAGTGCGAACCGACCTGTGGGGTTACGCCGCAGCTGAGTCGCTCAGCAATGCAGAACTGATTGCCGAAAAATACCAAGGCATTCGTCCCGCGCCGGGCTACCCGGCCTGCCCCGACCACAGCGCTAAAAAAGCCATGTTCGAGCTGCTTCAATGCCAAGACATTGGCATGGGCTTGACCGAAAGCCTGGCCATGACACCGGCCGCCAGCGTGAGTGGTTTCTACATCGCCAACCCCGAAGCGCAGTACTTCACCGTGGGCAAGGTGGGGGACGACCAAGTGCAAGACCTGGCTCAGCGCAGCGGCGTCGCAGTGAAAGACCTGCAACGCCTGCTGGCGCCCAATCTTTGATCCTGTCAGATGACCAGCACCCTGCCTAACTTTGACAACGTGCTGTCCGCTGCCAAGCGACTGCAAGGTCACGCCCACCGCACGCCGGTGCTGCAGTCGCGCAGCTTGAATGAGCGCTTGGGGCTGCAGGTGTTCTTCAAGTGCGAGAATTTCCAGCGCATGGGTGCTTTCAAATTTCGCGGTGGCTTCAACGCCCTGGCTTGTTTCACACCGGCCCAGCGCCAAGCCGGAGTAGTGGCTTATTCGTCAGGCAACCACGCACAGGCCATTGCCTTGTCGGCTCAGATCTTGGGCATGCCGGCCACGATCGTCATGCCGCACGACGCTTCGCCCGCCAAGCTGTCCGCCACGCGCGCTTACGGCGCACACATCGTGGGCTATGACCGTTACAGCGAAGACGCCATGGCGATCGCGCAAGGCCTGGCAGCCGAGTGCGGCATGACGTTTATTCCACCTTTTGACCATGCCGATGTGCTGTGCGGCCAAGGCACGGCGGCGCTGGAGTTGTTTGATGAGGTGGGCGAGCTGGACAATTTGTTCGTGTGTTTGGGTGGCGGCGGTCTGCTCAGCGGCAGTTTGCTGTCGGCCCAAGCGCGTTCGCCACGCTGTCAGGTGGTTGGCGTCGAGCCTGAAGCGGGCAACGACGTGCAACAGTCGCTGCGCCGGGGCGAGCGGGTGCGCATCGCGACGCCCCAAACCATTGCCGATGGCGCGCAAACGCCGATGGTGGGCGCGCTCACTTTTGAGATCATTCGCCGCCATGTGTCGGACATCCACACCGTAACCGATGCGCAGTTGATCGAGGCCATGCGGTTTTACGCCGAGCGCATGAAGATGGTGGTGGAGCCCACGGGTTGCTTGTCGCTGGCCGCCGTGGTGCAGGCTGCGCCGCAAATGCAAGGTCAGCGCGTGGGCGTGATCATCAGTGGTGGCAATGTGGACTTGGCGCGCTTCGCGCAGTTGCTCTGCGATCCGCTGCACAACGGCGCCGCTTAGACAAGGTTCAACACACCAGGCTCAGTGCGCCTTGTGTATGCGCAAAGCCCTGGCTTGCGCCAGCCATAAAGCCACCACGCTGAGCAGGCTGCACAGCAGCACCCAGCGCAGACCCACGGCATAGCCGCCATCGGGGCTCCACAACAAGCCCAGTGCCCAAGGCGCTGAAGCACGGGCCAGGGCAATCGGTACACCCAGCAGGCCATTCAATTGCCCCACATGCTCGCGGCTCACGTACTGCGCAAAGGCCGTGCCTTTGACGATGGTGATCAGCCCATTGCCCAAACCAAACAACAGCACAAAGCCCAAAGCGGGCAAGGTGGTGTTGCCGCCAAACACCAGCATGCACAGTCCCAGCGGAATCAGCACCGGAATCCAGCGGTTGGCGGCATGCACATCCAGGTGCTTCTCAAACATAAAGAGCAACCATCGGCCGATGACTTGAATGACGCCGATGGATGCGGGAATCGCCAACACCCAAACGGGGGGCAGGCCGGACTCACGCAGCAAGTTCACCAAGTGCGCCGGCAGGGCCGAGGTGACCATCATCATCAAAATCATGAACAGCGACAGCAGCCAAAAAGACGATTGCTTTAAAAACACCCGCACCGAGACCGGGGCCACCCCAGCTTGTGCAGTGCCATGCGGTTGAGCCGCCCGTGCGCCTCGCAGCAACAACGCATGCAAAGGCACGCACACGCTCAGTTGCATCAAGCCCAACACCACCAAAGCGTGACGCCAGCCCCAGGTGTCGATCAGCCAAGAAGACAAGGGGATGAAGACGGTGCTGGCCAGCCCGCCCAAAAAAGTCATGATGATGATGGCGCGGCGAAAGTCGTTGGGAAAGCGCCGGGTCACCACCGCAAAGGCGGGGGTGTACAAAGTGGCCGACAGCCCCAGCCCCAGCCAGACCCACACCAGGTAAAACTCTGTCAGGCTGTTGATTTGGCTGTGCGCCAGCAAACCCACGCCGATGACGATGGAGCCGCCCGTCATCACCCAGCGCTCGTGGCCCGCATCGATCCAGCGACCCACCCAAAAAGCCAATAGACCCTCACCGAGCAAAGCCAAGCTGAAAGCAAACGACGACTCCGCACGCGTCAAGCCCAAAGACAACTCGATCGGATGCGCGAGCAGCGCAAAGGTATAAAACACGCAGCCCCAGGTCACGAGCTGCCCCAAAGACAAGCCCACAGAGAAGGAGGACAGATGGCCCAGCGGCGGGAGTGACAGAAAACGCATCAAGCGATTATCGCGATGCGAGCCACATAAACTCTTTAGGAGTGCATCAGCCGGCAGCTTTGGCGCCGTAGCCCATGGTCTGCGGCAACCACAAGACGATTTCAGGAAAGACGGTCATGGCCACCAGCAGGCCAAGCAGCATGACCAGGAACAACCAGCCTTCGCGCATCATGTCGCCAATCGGGATGCCGGTCAGCGCCTTGATCACAAACAACAACATGCCAAAGGGCGGGTGGATCAAACCGATCATCATGTTGAGAACGACCAGCACGCCAAAGTGCACCAGGTCGACCCCCAGCAACTTGGCTGCAGGCAGCAGCATCGGGACAAACACCAGCAGCAGCACGGACACATCCAGAAAGCAGCCTAAAACAAGAAACATCGCATTGACCATGAACAGAAATTGAAGGCGGCTCAATTGCAAGTTGTCTACCCATGCAGCCATGCCTTGCGGTACGCCTTCTGCCGTGAAGGCATAGTTCAAAATGAAAGAGCCCGCCAGGATGATGGTGATGACTGCACTGGCCCGGGTCGATTCCAACACCACGCCCCAAAAAGCCCGCCAACTTAAGGCGCGAAATACAAAGGCGGCCAGAATCAATGCGTGCAATGCGGCGACTGCAGCAGCCTCTGTTGGCGTGAAGGCGCCTGAGTAAATACCGCCCAACAGCACAATGGGCATGGACAAGGGGAGTGCGCCGCGAAACAGGATACCTGGCCATTCACGCAAAGGAATCGGTGCTTCGCGCGGCATATTGCGCTTGCAGGCGATGTAATGCACAACCCCCATCATCAGGAGCGTCATGCACACACCGGGCACCACGCCACCCAGAAACAGCGCACCAACCGAGGCGCCTGAAACCATGGCGTAAACGACCATCGGAATGGACGGCGGAATGATCGGGCCCAGTGTGGCGCTGGCCACCACCACGGCGCCGGCAAAACCAGGGCTGTACTCCGGTTTTTTCAGCATTTCCTTGATCGTCACCAGTCCGGGGCCTGCGGCATCGGCAATGGCGCTGCCACTCATGCCTGAAAAAATCACACTGACCAGAATGTCCACCTGGGCCAGGCCGCCGCGCATGCGGCCGACCAGAATTCGGCAGAAGTCAAAAATGCGTTCACTCACTGTGCCTGCATTCATGATGTTGGCGGCAAACACAAACAAGGGCACAGCCAAAAGGACGTAGCTGTTGTAGAGACCGTTGCTCACTTGCTCCGCGACCAATCCCAAGTCTTGCCCTTTGACCAAAAGATAGGTCACGCCGGCCATGAGCATGGAAAAACCGATGGGCATGCGCAACAACATGCCGATCACCACCACGCCCACAAGAGCCCACAAAGCCAAAGTCATGTTGGAAATCCTTGGGCTTCAAGACCCTGCCCTTTGACCGCTTGCCATATGCCAAAGGCGCTGCGCAGCACGAGTGATACCAGCAGCAAAACGAAGGGCAAAAATACCCATTGGAATGAGATGTCCAGCACTGGCGAAGACTCGCGCGCCATAAAGTGCACGTAGTCCCAGCTCGCTGGGATGGCCACCAAAGCGAGTCCGCCAATCATGAGGTTGCCCACAATGCGCATGACACGGCGTGTGCCTATGCTGGCACTGTTCCACAGCAAATCGAACACCACCTGCTCACGTTCGGGCACCATGAAAGCGGCGGCCCACAAGATGGCCCAGAGGTAAAGAATGACGGCCAACTCATCTGACCAAGGCAGGGGTTTGTTGAACCCGAACCGGGCAGTGATCTGCACCAAAAATGTCAGGAACAGACACAAAAAAATCATGCCGCCAATCGTGTCGGCGGCTTTTTTGAACCAACGCATCGATCAGCGCGTATTGTTAATGCGCTCAAGCAAACCAGCCGGCCAAACCTTGGCGTAGTCAGACTTCGCATAAGTGTCTTGCACAGATTTCTGGAAGGCGTCCAAATCGGGTGTCGTCACTTGCAAGCCTTGCTGCTTGAAGAAGTCAACAATTTGCCCCTCCTCTTTCAGGCGGTTCTCATTATTGAACTGGGCTGCCGCCTGCGCTGCCGCTTTGACGTTTTGCTTTTGAGCGGGGGTCAGTGCGTTCCAGGTCTTGTTGGAGATGGCAATGAAAATGCTGTCGACCAGGTGATTGGTCAGCACCAGTTGCTTGGTGACTTCGTAAAACTTGGCTGCGCGGACAGTGGGCAGAGGGTTGTCCTGGCCGTCAATGGTGCCAGTTTTCAGGCCCAGATACACCTCGCCAAAGGCCAGCGGGGTGGCGGTAGCGCCCAAGGCTTCACCCAGGAACAACCACTCTTTGGTGCCTGGCATGCGCAGCTTGATGCCTTTGAGGTCGGCTGGGGTCTTGACGTTACGGACTTCACGCAGGTTCACTTGGCGTGTACCCAAGTAGGCCGTAGAGAGTACGGTGACATCCATCTTCTCAGAGACGGTTTTGAACATGCTTTCACCAATGGGCCCGCTGAACACCTTTTGTTGGTGGGCTGGATCGCGCACCACATAACCGGCGGTGAAGATCGAAAACTCGGGCACCAGTTTGGCCATGTCGAAAGCCGAAATGGACGACAACTCCAGGTTGCCCCGCGCCATGGCCGCAGGCTCTGTGCCTTGCTTGAACAAGGAAGCGTTCAGGTTGATCTGGGTGTCAAACTGGTTCGGGGAAGATTTGTCCAACGCATCCTTGAACACGGTCCACATCTTGGCGTGCCAGTCATCAGGTACAGCAGGTGTGGAAATACGCATTGGGATTTTGGTTTGTGCCAAGGCTTGGCTGGCCATGCCGCACAGGGCCATGGCGGACACGCTGGCAGCCAAAAAGCCTCGGCGCAGGGTGGATACAGATTTCATGAAAGTCTCCTGGAGTGTGTTTGAAGGGTAAACGAATTATTCCCGATGGATTATTCTTGAAATGATCAAAAATTGCACAGATGCCGAGCAAGCGGTAGTTTTGGGCGGCAAGGCGCGTCGAATTGAGAAGCCCTGATCAGAACTCAGTGCGGTACACGGAGCAGAACTCAGTGGTGCGAACTGAGCAAAGCCCGCCTGTATTGAACGGCTTCGGCCACATGCGTTAACTGCGTGGTCTCACTGTCGGCCAAATCGGCAATGGTGCGTGCCACCTTCAAGGTTCGGTGTGTGCTGCGCCCGCTCCAACCCAGCTGCGTGGCGACCTTGTTCAAAAATGCAATTGCTGGGCTTTCGAGTAGGACATGGGTGTCGATGGCCTGACCTTGGAGCCCTTGATTGGTGCAGCCCTGCCGCAGCAGGGCCCGATCTCGTGCAGCCATGCTGCGCAAACGTATGGCGTGTGTGTTTTCGCCGGGCGGGGCGCTGAGCAGGTCCTGCGCTGTCAGGCTGGTGACTTCCATGTGCAAGTCAATGCGGTCCAGCAGGGGCCCTGATAATTTGCTTTGGTATCGACTGACCTGGTCAGGGGTGCAACGACAGGCCCGTGCAGTCGAGCCCAAGTAGCCACAGGGGCAGGGATTCATGGCTGCGATCAGCTGAAAGCGGGCCGGGAACTCGGCGCGTCGAGCGGCTCTGGAAATGGTGATGGTGCCACTCTCCAGGGGTTCACGCAGCGCCTCTAATGCGGCGCGTGGAAATTCAGGCAATTCGTCAAGAAACAAAACGCCGTGGTGCGCCAGCGAAATCTCACCCGGTCTTGGCGGTGAACCTCCACCCACCAGCGCCACTGCACTCGCAGAATGGTGCGGTTGAGCGGTGGGTCGCTGCGCCCAACGCGCCAACGTAAAGCGGCCCGCCAAACTGGCAATGGCGGCGGTTTCCAAGGCTTCCTCGATGGACATGGGGGGCAGCAAACCGGCAAAGCGCTGGGCCAACATGGATTTGCCGGAGCCAGGGGGGCC
>CAMDKK010000062.1 GCA_945901045.1 Limnohabitans sp. Rim8 | reverse complement strand
ATGCATCGGGGCCAGCGGGCGAGTTTGGGAAACCAGACGGACCACGCAATCAAGGCCGGATATAAGAGAGCAGCCGACTTCTTCGCAACACAACACAAATTTCTCTCGCTACCCGGGAGGCATCCATATAAGCTTGCCTGCAAGCGATGGACTTGGAGTGCTTGAGCACCCCCGTTATCGCCAGCAGGCTGGCGCCTACAAATTTGGTGAGGGGTTTGCGCCGAGATTGCGCAGCGCGGCTTCTATGGCGGCTGCGGTAACCAGCGGTTTCTCCATCGGAAACAGGTGCGAACCGTCGAGCATCATGATGCGGCCTTTGGTCACTTGCGGCAGGCTGTTGATACCGGCCAGACGCATTTCACGCGAATGGGTGCCGCCAATGAAAGCCACTGGGCATTTGAGCGGATGCCGCTTGATCATGCTTTCGATTTTGTTGGGAATCGTGTTGTAGATCGCGGTTTCTATCTCGCGGTCAAACGACAGCACCTGCTGGCCTTCTTCTTCGTGCGTGCCGTGGGCAATGTAGTCGGACAGCACCTGCGGGTCCCATTTGGCAAATGCTTTTTTGTGGGCAAAGTGCGCCAATGCGGCGGCTTTGTCGGGCCAGTGCATGCGGCGCGATTTGCTGACTCTGCCCGGAGAGATCGAGCCCATCAACGAAGTCTTTTTGGCCAAACCCACGGTGGTGGCGCGCCAGCCACCCAAAATGGGCGAGTCCAGCAGCAGCACGCCGCGGGCCAGTTGCGGGTGTTTGATCGCACACATCAAACTGAGCAAGCCTCCCAAAGAGTGTCCAACCAAGAAGGCGGGTTCGCCATGGGTGTCCACATGCGCTTGTGCAAAGTCGGCCAGTTGCTGCACCAGATGTGGCCAGTTGTTGCTCACCGGGTAAGCGGTGTCATGGCCGTATTTCTCGATGGCGCTGACACCAAAGCCGCGCTCGCGCACACTGTCCAGCATGCGCTTGTAAGTGCTGGCTGGAAAACTGTTACCGTGCGAGAAAATTATGTGTTGCATCAGATCAACTTTTCTTGCGACGTGGTGATTTGGTCCAGCCCGGCATTGGTGCGCGAGTCTGACAAAAAAACCAAACCGGCGCGGGTTTTGATGGCGGTGCAATAGGTCATGGCAAGGTTCCAGAAAATTTCAAGCGCTGCGCTTTAGCAGTCGCTGCAAGGCGTAAATGGCATCCAGTGCTTCACGCGGACTGAGCGCATCGGGGTTGATTTGGGCCACAGCCAATTCGAGTGGGCTGGGGCCAGATGTTTCGGTCTCGGGCGGCGCGGCAAACAAGTCCACCTGTTGCTGCGCCTCGCTGGCGCCTGCTTCGAGCGCGGCCAGGGTGTGGCGGGCTTGGTTCAGCACACCGCCCGGCATGCCGGCCAAACGTGCCACCTGAATGCCGTAGCTGCGGCTGGCGGGGCCGGGTTGCAGCTCGTGCAAAAACACGATGCTGTTGCCCGACTCGGTGGCGCTCAGATGCATGTTCACCGCCGCGTGGTGGTTGGCCGGGAACTCGGTCAGCTCAAAATAGTGTGTGGCAAACAAAGTGAAGGCTTGGGTCTTGTCGTGTAAATGCGCGGCAATGCCGCTGGCCAGCGCCAGGCCGTCAAAGGTGGAGGTGCCGCGGCCGATCTCGTCCATCAACACCAAAGAGTGCGGCGTGGCGCTGTGCAAAATTTGCGCGGCTTCGGTCATCTCCAGCATGAAGGTGGATTGGGCATTGGCCAGATCGTCAGCCGCGCCAATGCGGGTGTGAATCGCATCGATCGGACCCAGTCGACAGCTGCTGGCGGGCACATGGCTGCCCATGCTGGCTAAAAGCACAATCAAAGCCACTTGGCGCATGACGGTGGATTTACCGCCCATGTTGGGACCGGTGATGATCTGCATGCGCTGTTTGTGCGTGAGCAGCGTGTCGTTGGCAATGAAGCTGCCGCCCGAGGTTTCGGCCAAGCGCGCCTCTACCACCGGATGACGGCCTTGGCGGATTTCAATGCAGGGCTCGTTGGTGAATTGCGGCTCGCACCAATTCAGCGTCAGGCTGCGCTCGGTCAAGGCGCACAGCGCGTCCAGCGCGGCCATGGCCTGGGCCAAGGCGGTGAGCGCCACCACATGCGGCTGCAACTGGTCCAGCAACAACTCGTACAGGTATTTCTCGCGCGCCAGGGCACGCTCTTGCGCCGACAAGGCTTTGTCTTCAAAGGTTTTGAGCTCGGGCGTGATGAAGCGCTCGGCGTTCTTCAGCGTTTGGCGGCGGCGGTAGTCTTCCGGTACTTTGCTGGCCTGACTTTGCGTGACCTCGATGTAAAAACCATGGACCCGGTTGTACTGCACGCGCAAATTGGCAATGCCGGTGCGTTCTTTTTCGCGGATTTCCAGTTCGAGCAAAAACGCATCGCAGTTGGTTTGAATGCCGCGCAATTCGTCCAGGTCAGCGTCCAGGCCATCGGCCATCACACCGCCGTCGCGCACCAGCGCGGCGGGTTCTTCCATCAAGGCGCGGTGCAGCAATTCGCCCAAGCCGGGTGGCGGTTGCAGGGCCTGCGCCATCTGCGTGAGCAAGCTGGCCTGGCCCGTTTGCGCGTTCAAGTCGGCCAACTGTGTTGACAGCTGCAAGGCCTTGAGCAGCGCGTGCTTCAAGGCCACCAATTCACGCGGGCGCACTTGGCGCAAGGCCACACGGGCAGTGATGCGTTCCACATCGCTGGCGCCTTTGAGTTGTTCGCGCAGGCGGCTCCAAGGGCCTTCGCCGCTCAGGCCTTTGAGTTGCTGCAAAGCTTGCAGGCGCTCGCGGGCAATTTGGCGTTGGCGCGGCGGTGTCAGCAGCCAGCTTTTCAGCATGCGGCTGCCCATGCCGGTCATGCAGCTGTCGAGCAGCGAAAACAGGGTGGGTGAATCTTCGCCGCGCAGGGTTTGCGTCAGCTCCAAATTGCGCCGCGTGGTGCTGGGCAGGTCGATCCATTCGTCCGACTTTTGCACCTTGACCTGTTTGACGTGCGTCAGCGCCCGGCCTTGGGTGTGCTCGGCATAGGTCAGCAGGGCGGCAGCGGCGGCATGGGCTTCAGGCAGGGCGTCAGCGCCCCAGGCGGCCAGGCTGGCGGCTTGCAACTGCTCCAGCAGCTTGCGCTGGCCCAAGCCGGCGTTAAACTGGAAGTCGGGGCGCAGCGTCAGCGACAGGCTGGCGGTGCGGGTGTTCAGGCGAAAGGCTTTGAGCCGCTGCTCAAACGCTGGAGTGATGCCGGCGCTGGCGAGTAACTCACTGGGCGCAATGCGGTCTAGCCAATCGGGCAGGTCGTCGCTGGCGCATTCGGCCAGGTGCAAAAAGCCCTGCGTCACGCTCAGCCAAGCCAGGCCGCAGCGGTTGCGTGTGCCTTGGTGCACGGCCAGCAAAATCGATTCGGTTTTGTCGGCCAGCAAGGCCGTGTCGGTCAGCGTGCCGGGGGTGACCACGCGCACCACTTTGCGCTCTACCGGGCCCTTGCTGGTGGCCACGTCGCCCACCTGCTCGCAAATGGCCACGGACTCGCCCAGCTTGATGAGCCGTGCCAAATAGGTTTCCACCGAGTGAAAGGGCACGCCGGCCATGGAGATCGGTTGACCGGCCGACTGGCCGCGGGTGGTCAGGGTGATGTCGAGCAAAGCGGCCGCGCGCTCGGCATCGCCAAAGAACATCTCATAGAAGTCGCCCATTCGGTAGAACACCAGCGTGTCGGGGTACTCCGCCTTGATGCCCAGGTACTGGACCATCATGGGGGTGTGTTCCGAAAGCGCGGCAGGGGGCTTGTGAGGAGGAGATTCTTTTTGCATCAATGACTTGGCCAATTTGGAATAAGTTATCTCCGAACAGGTTGTGGACATAACTTGCGGCTGGCTTTGCACCCGCTGGCCTTCTCAATTATCCTTAAAAATCAAACACTTCAGGCGGGGCAACGATTTTTTATGCAAAGCCCCCCCATCGCCGGCATGGGCCGCTTCAGGCCGATGGCGCGGCCATTTCGATCAACAGCGGTGTGAGCAAATGGTGCATCAAATCCTGCACGCTTTTGATTTCTGCGCCAAACGGCAAGCGGCCTGCACCTCGGAAAAAGAGACCGCGTTGCACATCCCCGTCCAATGCGTGACCCAGTTGCTGATCAATGCAGAACTGGCCAATGCCAGCCAGGCCATCACGCAAGCCGCAGTGTTGCAGACAATCGAATGACATATTGCATTTGGCTTTCGGATGGGCGCGCTCTTGCAGCACGGGCAATATTCGCAGGTATTTGTCCAGCCAAGGGGTTCGCACAGCGCGTGCGGGAAGCCCGGCCACACTCACAAATTCAACCATGTCCTGCGGTTGGGCATGGGCCAGCACTTTTTTAAATTCTGCAGACGCATCGCATTCTTGGGTCACTGCAAAGGCGGTACCCAGCTGGACGCCACTGGCTCCCAGGGCCTGCAAACGGACAATGTCGGCGTGGCTGCTCACGCCGCCTGCCGCAATCAGTGGGATCAGGTTTTCCAGCCCTGAGGTTTTGAAAAATTCCAGCACCTGTGGCAATACCACCTCAAAATCAAAGCGCGAATCGTTCAGGTCCGCGATTTTGGCTGCGCCGAGGTGACCACCTGCCAAGCGCGGGTTTTCAATCACGATGGCATCGGGCAGACGTCCTTTCTTTTCCCACTTGCGCACCAGCAGTTGCACGCCACGGGCGTCTGACAAGATGGGAATCAGCGCCACATTCGGATGGTTGCGTGTGAGGTCAGGCAGGTCCAGCGGCAGACCGGCGCCCACTACCAGGGCATCGGCACCACTGTTGACTGCTTGATGCACACAGGCTTCATAAGCGCTCAAGGCCTTCATGATATTGACCGCCAGCCAGCCGTGACCCTGACTCATCTGTCGGGCCTGCTTGATTTCTCTGTCCAAGGCCGTCAGATTGGCGGCGTCAATGCGCTGTCTGGCATCAGGCTCTTTGTCCAAATGCGCGGTCTCTTGCATCAGATCGGGATGCAGCCTTCGCAAATCCACCGATGAGATGGTGCCCATGCCGCCCAACTTGGCCACGGCAGAAGCCAGCTTGGAAGCCGACACGCCCACACCCATCCCGCCTTGAACGATGGGCAACATAACTTTGCTTTGAATGTGCAGTGGGCGCAGACCCGCTGTCTGTGCGTGATGCAGCCAGACGCTTGCATCTGTGTTCATGACGTTCCCCATTTTGGCCTGTAAATCAATGCGCCGAATAAGCGGTGTTTTCAAAGGAGGGAAACAAATAATTGTTTTCCAGATGAATATGTTCGACCAGGTCTTCGGCCAAGCGTGCGGTTCCGGCATATAGGGCTTGCCACGTGTTGCAGGCCCCGTCGGGGACTTGGTGTTGGGTGGTCAAAGTCGCCAGTCGTTCCAATTGGGCGCCATGGTTGATGTGTTCATGGCGCATCATTCCGATCGGGTGCACGGCCATGGGATGGCCGCCCGAATGCAGCAAGGGGAACAGAATCGCTTCTTCTTTGGCCATGTGTTCCAACAGTTCCTCCTGCATGGTTTCGAGTTGCTCGGCCAAACCTTGGGGGACATGGGGGTGTTCCCGGTGAACGGCTTCCACCCGGCGTGCCATGCGAATCAGTTCAGGCAGCTGCTGCCGGTGCACGGCGTGGTAACGCTCAAGGATGTGCGCAATCAGTTCAGAGGCCGTGGGCGTGGCCGGCAATTCTGGGTTGTGATCGAGTGCGCGGATGGCGTCCAAGATCCGTGTGCTGTCCAAGCCCTTGTCGGCACAGGCTTGCGCTAAAGATTGCTGCCCGCCACAGCAAAAATCTAATTTGTAGTTGCGAAAGATGGCCGTAGCGCCCGGAATGTTGACCGCCAGCGCGCCCAGACTGTGCTGCGCATTGATTTGGGCCATGGTGAGGGTCGTGTGTGCAAGAGCGGTCATGTGTTGTCCTTAAACATTCATTAAAAGTGAATCTATTATCAAGTAAGATTCATCTTGTGTGAATATTAAAATCCTCCTCCTTAAGAACTAGGACTTTAGAACGATGCGCCTGACCTACTGGACCGACTACAGTTTGCGTGTGCTGATGTTCTGCGCTGAATGTGAGTCAAGAGACAACGTGGCAACCATTCAAGAAATCGCAGATCTGCACGGTATCTCCAAAAGCCACCTGACCAAAATCGTGATGACGTTGGCCGCACACGGCTATTTGCAAACCAGCCGCGGGCGAGGCGGTGGCCTGCGTTTGGGGCGACCCCCTGCGCAGATCGTGCTGGGGGCGGTGGTGCGTCTGACGGAGACCGATTTTCAATTGGTGGAATGTTTTCAGGATGGCCCCAGCCTTTGCGCCTTGATGCCTGCATGTCATTTGAAGAAAGTACTGGCGGATGCTTTGGAGGCTTTTTTTGTACAACTCGATGGAGTCACTTTGGCTGATTTGATGAACACGACGCAAGCACAACGGGCTGTCCTGCAGCCTATCGAGTTCGCGCCCTCAAGGGTCCGTGCGCGACCCCGGCCGACCCCATGAAACGAACCTCCACACTGTCTTCTAAACTCGTGCGAATCGGCACCGGGTTGCTCTTTGTGGCCTTGATTTCGATTAGTTTGACCTTGTGGGTGACCTGGCAACTCAGTGGTGGCGCGGCCGCGTTGAATGAGGCAGGGCGCATGCGCATGCAAACCTGGCGCTTGACCAGCGAGGTGCAGGCGCAGCTGGCACCATCGGATATCGCGGCTCTGACTCAGGAATTTGACGTCAGCATGCGTCTGCTGAAAAACGGTGACCCCTCCCGACCCTTGTTTGTTCCTTGGGATGAAGAGGTTCAGCGCCGTTATGCCGAGGTGGAGCGTTTATGGCAGAGTCAGAAAGTGCTTTACACCATTCGGCCGATCATGAACCATGACAAATTGGTGGCAGAAGCCACTATTTTTTTGAAGGCGATTGACGATTTCGTGTGGTCGATTGAGGGGCAGATGGCGGGACTGACGGCGATCTTGAATTTATTTCAAATGGTCATGATGGCTTTGGCCATCGGGGCTGCGGTCATCATGCTCTACACCGGCTATATGTATGTGATCAATCCCTTGAGCTATTTGCGTGATGGCTTGCGAAAAATCGAGTCCGCTCAATTTTCGGTGCGGGTCGAGGTGGTCTCCAACGATGAGTTTGGCCAAGTCGCTTCAGGCTTCAATCGGATGGCGGCTACTTTGCAGTCGCTGTATGGCAATCTGGAAGCCCAGGTGACAGCAAAAACAGAGCGCATCGCGGCACAAAAAGAACGATTGGAAGCGCTTTATGGTGTGAGCACTTTTTTGGCGCAAACCACGGACATGCAGGAAATGACGCAGGGATTCACCCAGCGCGTGCGCCAGTTGATGAAAGCCGATGCCATTGCGCTGCGCTGGTCTGGCGAGGACCCCTCGAAATTATTGCTTCTGGCTTCCGACCAGTTTCCGCAAGTGATGCAAGAACAAGAAAAATGCCTGATGGCCGGCTCGTGCGCCTGCGGTCAAGTGCGCGCGGATTCGCGCACGCGGGTGATTCCGATCACCAGCAGTGACGCAGCGCCCTTGCAGCATTGCACACGCCTGGGCTATGAAAGCATGATTGCAGTGCCCGTGCGCATGCACAACAAAAAATTGGGCGAAATCAATTTGTTTTACAAAAGCCTGGTCAGCATGAGCGCTGAAGAACTGGAATTGTTGGACACCTTGGCCAGTCATTTGGCCGCAGCAGTGGAAGGTATGCGGGCCGTTGTTTTGGGTCGAGAAGCGGCGATAGCCGGGGAGCGTTCTTTGCTAGCGCGAGAACTGCACGACTCGATTGCGCAGTCCCTGGCATTTCTCAAGATCCAGGTTCAGTTGTTGCGATCCGCCATTTTTAAAAATGACAACACCAAAACCAACTTGGCATTGAGTGAACTTGACAGCGGCTTGAAGGAAAGTATTGCCGATGTGCGCGAATTATTGTTGCATTTTCGAACCCGAACCCAGGCCGATGACATTGACAATGCGGTACAGGAAACCTTGCAAAAATTTCAGCATCAAACGGGTCTTCAGGTCAGCAGTAAAACCTTTGGAGAGGGTTTGCCATTGCCGCAAGACATGCAAACGCATGTGTTGCATGTCTTGCAAGAATCCTTGTCCAATGTCCGTAAACACGCCTGTGCGCGCAGCGTTGAGATTGAAATTCACAAAGGCGAACCTTGGCGATTTTTGGTGCGAGACGACGGCGTGGGTTTTGATCTGCTGGGCAGTCGAACGGAACTCCAGGTGGGCTTGAAAATCATGCGCGAACGCGCTGATCAAATCGGTGCCACCGTCGCCATCGACTCCGTCGTGGGGCAAGGCACCACAGTCTCCTTGCGCGTTCCCACCGACATGCTTGTCAAAATGAAAGTGAGTCCGACAGCCCCCCTGTCGTAATGCCTATGTCTGAACCTATTCAATTGGTGGTGGTCGATGACCATCCCTTGTTTCGCCGCGGCTTGATTGCCCTGTTGTCGCAAGATGAGCGCTTTGTGGTGGTGGGCGAAGCCAGCGACGTGGGCGAGGCCCAGCGCGTTTTGGACAAGACCCCACCCGACTTGCTGCTGCTCGACAACCATTTACCCGGCGTCAAAGGGGTGGACGCGATCATGGCCTTCAAGGCGGCGTATCCCGGATTGCGCATTTTGATGCTCACGGTCAGCGAGGACGAGGAGGACTTGTCCAAAGCTTTGCAAAATGGCGCGGATGGCTATTTGCTCAAGACCGCTGAATCAGACCAGCTGTGCGATGCCCTGGTCAAAGTGCATGAGGGGCATTCGGTCATCAGCCCGGTGATGCTGAATAAATTGGTCTCGACCTTGCGCCATTCGTCTCCCCCGGCGGCTGAAGCGACCGGTTTTTCTCACGCCGGTGACAAAGCAGCGTTGCAACAACTCGACAAACTCTCACCGCGTGAGAAGGACATTTTCTTTCTCATTGCCCAAAGTTTGAGTAACAAACAAATCGCCCGCGATTTAGACATTGCCGAGACGACGGTGAAGATCCACATCCAGCATATTTTCAAAAAACTCAGTCTCACTTCGCGGGTACAGATTGCCGTATTTGCCGCCAGCCATGGCTTGAGTTGACACACATCAAATAACGTACTCCTGAAGGAGGATGAGGGCCAGCCCCTCATCCTCCTTTTGCTTTGCGTGAAGTGATCTTCTGGAGGATACCCAGCGTCACTTGAAAGAAACACACTCATCCCATGAATTAGGAGGATGAGCATGCAAAGTGATTTGATCCAGCAACGTAAGGCTTGGTCGGTGTTGATTGTCAGCACCTTGGCATTTACCGTTTGCTTCATGGTGTGGATGATGTTCGGTGTGATCGGGATTCCGATCAAAAAAATACTGAATCTGAATGCCACTCAATTTGGCTTGTTGATGGCCATGCCCGTGTTGACAGGCTCTTTGGTGCGTGTGCCACTGGGCATCTGGACGGATCGTTACGGCGGGCGCATCGTCATGACCGTGTTGATGGTGATCACCGTGCCGGCTATTTGGCTCATGTCTTACGCCACGGCCTATTGGCAGTTTTTGGTGATTGGCTTGTTTGTGGGTTTGGCCGGAGGGTCTTTTTCAGTGGGCACCCCTTATGTGGCCCGATGGTTTCCCAAAGGTCAGCAGGGTATGGCGATGGGGGTTTACGGTGCAGGCAATTCAGGTTCCGCCGTGAATAAATTTGTTGCCCCGGTCATCCTCGTGGCCTTTGGCTGGGCTGCGGTACCCCAGGTGTATGCCGCCATCATGGCGGGTGCCGCGCTGCTGTTTTGGTTTTTCAGTTACAGCGAGCCTTCGCATCGGGTGTCCAGCAAAGCGACGTTCAAGGAGCAACTCGAAGCGCTGAAAGACCCTCAGGTCCTTAAATATTGCCAGTACTACAGCATCGTTTTTGGCGGCTATGTGGCCTTGGCGCTTTGGATGGTGCAGTACTACATCGGTGAGTACGGTCTGGACATCCGGGTGGCCGCTTTGCTGGCCGCTTGTTTTTCCTTGCCGGGTGGCGTGTTGCGCGCTGTGGGTGGTGTGCTCAGCGACAAATACGGCGCACACAGCATCACTTGGTGGGTACTGTGGGTGAGTTGGATCTGTTTGTTTTTACTGTCCTATCCGCAAACCGACTTCACCATCCTCACGGTCAACGGCCCCAAGACTTTTGCCATCGGCTTGAACGTCTATGCCTTTACCGGTTTGATGTTCATCCTGGGCATTGCCTTCGCGTTTGGCAAAGCCAGTGTCTTCAAGTACATCGCTGACGACTATCCGCACAACATTGGCGTCATCAGCGGCATCGTCGGTTTGGCGGGCGGCTTGGGCGGTTTTGTCTTGCCGATTATTTTTGGCGCCCTGCTGGACCTCACGGGCATCCGCAGCAGTGCCTTCATGTTGATGTACGGCGTGGTCTGGGTTTCCCTCATCTGGATGTACTGGACCGAAGTCCGCAAAACCCCCGTGATGGGCCAGGCCCATGTCGAACTTTCGCAGCCAGGCCTGCGTGCCTGAACCCCAAGCAAGGAACTGTATGAACCCGAAATCAAGCCCTACCGCAGGCAGTTCAGCGGACATCCCAGACTGGCGTCCTGAAGACGAACAGTTCTGGGAAAAAACTGGTAAAAAAATTGCCCACCGCAATCTCTGGATCTCGGTGCCGGCGCTGCTGTGCGGCTTCGCCATCTGGGGCATGTGGGGCATCATCACGGTGCAGATGCTCAACCTGGGTTTCCCCTTCACCCAGGCGGAGTTGTTCTCGCTCACAGCTATAGCGGGCTTGGCCGGTGCCACCATGCGCATCCCGGCGTCTTTTCTGATTCGCGTGGCCGGTGGACGCAACACCATCTTTTTGACCACGGCGATGCTGCTGGCGCCCGCCATGGGCACTGGCATCGTGTTGCAGCACCCCGAGTGGCCGCTCTGGACCTTTCAGTTGATGGCGCTGTGGTCAGGTGTGGGTGGCGGCAACTTTGCCAGCTCTATGTCCAACATCAGCACCTTCTTTCCTAAGCGCCTGCAGGGCACGGCGCTGGGCTTGAATGCGGGTCTGGGCAACTTTGGCGTCACCACCATGCAGATCGTGATTCCACTGGTGATGACCATGAGCATCTTCGGGGGCATGGGCGGTGAGGCCATGGTGCTGGTGAAAGACAGCGGCTGGATTTTGGGCAAGATTGTGGCGGGCACCCCCACCTGGATTCAGAACGCCGGCTTTGCCTGGTTGCTGTCGCTGATTCCCTTGTCGGTGTTCGCCTGGTATGGGATGAACAACCTGAACACGGTGACACCGGACAGCGGAGGCACACTTGCGGCCTTTCTGAAAATCATCTGGCTCTACACCCTGTCTTTTGTGCCTGCCGGTCTGGGCCTGTACCTGTACCTGCCCGCGCCCACTGGGCTGGGAATCCTCAACATGTGGATTGCCATGCCGCTGATTGTGTTCAGCACTTTGATGATGATGCGCCTGGCCGCCTTTGGCGCGATGAAGGACAACATCGCCAAGCAGTTCGCCATCTTTAAGAACAAGCACACCTGGTCGTTGACGCTGCTGTACATCGTGACCTTCGGTTCCTTCATTGGTTTTTCGATGGCGCTGCCGCTGTCCATCACGGTGATCTTTGGCATCAGCCACCTGCCCGATGCCGCCGGCATCATGCAGCACACGCTGAAAAACCCGCACGCCCCCTCGGCCCTGACTTACGCCTGGATCGGCCCCTTTATTGGTGCGCTGGTGCGTCCTGTGGGGGGCTGGGTGTCCGACAAGATTGGCGGCTCCATCGTGACGCAGGCGATCTCGGCCGTGATGGTGCTGGCCTCGGTGGCGGTGGGTTATGTGATGTTGCTGGCCTATGGCTCGGCCACTCCTGAGCAGTACTTCATGCCTTTCATGGTGCTGTTTATCGTGTTGTTCACCGCCAGCGGTATCGGCAACGGTTCCACCTTCCGCACCATCGGCGTGATTTTTGACCGCACGCAGGCAGGGCCGGTCTTGGGCTGGACTTCGGCCATCGCCGCCTACGGTGCCTTCATTGCGCCGGTGGTGATTGGTGCCCAGATCAAGGCCGGCACACCGCAAATGGCCATGTACGGTTTTGCTGTGTTTTACGCGCTGTGCCTGGTGCTGAACTGGTGGTTTTACCTGCGCGCAGGCGCCGAAATTCGCAACCCCTGAAGCTGCTTGAAAACTGTTTGCAAAGGGGTCTGAATGGCCCCGCTGAATTGGAGAAAAAAATGAGCCATTTTCTGGATCGATTGAATTATTTTTCTAACCCCAAAGAGACATTTTCGGGTGGCCACGGCGTGACCACCGGCGAGGACCGCACCTGGGAAGATGCTTACCGTGACCGCTGGGCGCATGACAAAATTGTGCGCAGCACCCACGGCGTCAATTGCACTGGCTCGTGTTCGTGGAAGATCTATGTCAAGGGCGGCATCGTCACTTGGGAAACCCAGCAAACCGATTACCCGCGCACACGCCCAGATTTACCCAACCACGAACCGCGCGGTTGTGCACGGGGCGCCTCCTACTCTTGGTACCTCTACAGCGCGAATCGGGTCAAGTACCCCATGATCCGTGCGCGCTTGCTCAAGCATTGGCGGGCCGCATTGGCGGTGGCCAAGAGTCCGGTCGATGCATGGTCCAGCATGGTCGAGAACCCCGATGCCCGACTCGAATGGCAAAAGCAGCGCGGCTTGGGCGGTTTTGTGCGCAGCACTTGGGAGGAAGTCAACCAGATCATTGCCAGCGCCAACGTCTACACCGTAAAGAAATACGGCGCAGACCGCATCATCGGTTTTTCGCCGATCCCGGCCATGTCCATGATCAGTTACGCGGCCGGCAGCCGGTACTTGTCATTGATCGGCGGCGTCAGCATGAGTTTTTACGACTGGTATTGCGATTTACCGCCTGCCAGCCCGCAGGTCTGGGGTGAGCAAACCGATGTACCCGAATCGGCCGATTGGTACAACTCCACTTACATCATTGCTTGGGGCTCCAATGTGCCGCAAACGCGGACGCCCGATGCCCACTTCTTCACCGAGGTGCGTTACAAAGGCGCCAAGACTGTGGCCATCACACCCGACTATGCCGAGATCAGCAAACTGGCCGATTTGTGGATGCACCCTAAACAGGGCACCGATGCCGCCATTGCCATGGCCATGGGCCATGTGATCCTCAAAGAGTTTTACTTTGACAAGCGCAGCGCTTACTTTGACGACTATGTGCGCCGCTATACGGACATGCCTAATTTGGTACAGCTCGAAGAGCGCACGCTGGCCGATGGCCGCAAGGTCAATGTGCCAGGGCGCTATTTGCGCGCCAGTGACTTCAACGGCAAATTGGGACAAGACAACAACCCCGAGTGGAAAACCGTGGCGCTCGACCAGACCGACCGCGTGGTGTTGCCCAATGGTTCGATCGGCTTTCGTTGGGGTGCGGAAGGCCGCAGTGATGCCGGCAAATGGAATTTAGAAAACAAAGAGGCGCGAGGAGACAACGAGGTCAAGCTCAAGTTGAGTTTGATGGAGGGTGAGGGCAGCGAATACGAAGTCGGTGAGGTGGCTTTCCCGTACTTTGGCGGGATCGATACGCCGAACTTCAGTGCCAACAAGCAAGCCAGCGCCGTGGACGACGTGCTGGTGCGCAAGGTGCCGGTGCGGCGCATCAAGCTGGGCAAGGCCGGTGAAGAGCGCTATGCGCTGGTCGCCACCGTGTTTGACCTGACCGCGGCCAATTACGGCGTGGCACGAGGCCTGGCTGGCGAAGAGGCGGCCACCAGTTACGACGATGACGCCCCTTACACCCCTGCATGGCAAGAAAAAATCACGGGCGTGAAACGCGATCAGGTGATTGCCGTGGCGCGTCAATTTGCCGATAACGCCGACAAAACACGCGGCAAATCCATGATCATCATTGGCGCCGCCATGAACCATTGGTACCACAGCGACATGAACTACCGCGGCATCATCAACATGCTGATGATGTGCGGTTGCATTGGTCAAAGCGGCGGCGGCTGGGCGCACTATGTGGGTCAGGAAAAACTGCGTCCACAAACCGGCTGGACGGCGCTGGCCTTTGCACTCGATTGGGTGCGCCCACCACGCCAGATGAACAGCACCAGCTTCTTTTACGCGCATACCGATCAGTGGCGTTATGAGCGACTCGGCGTGGAAGAAATTTTGTCACCCTTGGCGGATAAAACCAAGTTTGGCGGCAGCATGATCGACTACAACGTGCGCGCCGAGCGCATGGGCTGGTTGCCCAGTGCGCCGCAGCTGCAAACCAACCCCATGCAGGTGGTGAAAGATGCACAGGCCCAAGGCATGGACCCGAAAGCCTATGCGGTCCAGTCCTTGAAGGACGGCAGTCTGAAGATGAGCTGCGAAGACCCGGACCATCCGCTGAACTGGCCGCGCAACATGTTTGTGTGGCGCTCCAACATTCTGGGTTCATCGGGCAAAGGTCACGAGTATTTTCTCAAGCATTTGTTGGGCACCTCGCACGGCGTGCAGGGCAAAGACCTGGGCGCCCAAGAGGCCAAACCCAAAGAAGTGCAATGGCATGACCAAGCGCCTGAAGGCAAGCTGGACTTGTTGGTGACGCTGGACTTTCGCATGAGCACCACCTGTTTGTACTCGGACATTGTGTTGCCCACAGCCACTTGGTATGAAAAGAACGATCTCAACACCAGTGACATGCATCCCTTCATTCACCCTTTGTCGACTGCGGTAGACCCGGCTTGGCAGAGCAAGAGCGATTGGGAAATTTACAAGGGATTTGCCAAAGCCTTCAGTGAAGTCTGTGTAGGCCATTTGGGCGTTGAAAAAGAGTTGATGCTGACGCCCTTGATGCACGACACACCCGCCGAATTGGCGCAAGCCCTGGACGTGAAAGAGTGGCGCAAGGGGGAGTGCGAATTGATTCCGGGCGTGACCGCGCCGCAAATTGCCGTCATCGAACGCGATTACCCCAATACCTACAAGCGCTTTACGGCACTGGGACCGTTGTTGGAAAAAATGGGCAACGGCGGCAAGGGCATTGGCTGGAACACCGTGGATGAAGTGCGTCAGTTGGCTGAACTCAATGGCAAAGTCCATGCCGCAGGTGTGACACAAGGCATGCCGAAAATCGAAACCGACATTGATGCCTGCGAGGTGGTGCTGCAACTGGCCCCAGAGACCAATGGCCATGTGGCCGTGAAGGCTTGGGAGGCTCTGGGCAAGATCACCGGGCGTGACCACACGCATCTGGCTTTGCACCGCGAAGATGAAAAGATTCGTTTCCGCGATATTCAGGCGCAGCCGCGCAAGATCATCAGCTCGCCCACCTGGTCGGGTCTGGAGAGCGAAAAAGTGTCGTACAACGCGGGCTATACCAACGTGCACGAGTACATTCCGTGGCGCACGCTGACGGGACGTCAACAGTTCTATCTGGACCATCCCTGGATGCAGGCCTTTGGCGAAGGCATGACGACCTACCGCCCACCGGTGGACTTGAAGACGGTGGACGAGATGCTCAATCGCCGTCCTAACGGCAACAAGGAAATTTCTCTCAATTTCATCACGCCGCACCAAAAGTGGGGCATCCACAGCACCTACAGCGACAACTTGCACATGTTGACGCTGAACCGCGGTGGTCCGGTGATTTGGCTGAGTGAAGTCGATGCACGCAGTGCCGGCATTGTCGACAACGACTGGGTCGAATTGTTCAACAGCAATGGTGCGATTGCGGCCCGTGCCGTGGTCAGTCAGCGGGTCAACCAAGGCATGGTGATGATGTACCACGCGCAAGAAAAAACCATCAATACCCCGGGCTCGGAGATCACGGGCATTCGCGGCGGGATTCACAACTCGGTCACGCGCATTGTGACCAAGCCCACCCACATGATTGGCGGCTATGCCCAGTTCAGTTACGGCTTCAACTACTACGGGACCATCGGCACCAACCGCGACGAATTTGTGGTGGTGCGCAAGATGCACAAAGTCGATTGGCTCGATGACGAAGCCCCAGTCACGGTTCAGGCTTGAAGGAGAACATTATGAAAATTCGCGCACAAATCGCTATGGTCCTGAATTTGGACAAATGCATCGGCTGTCACACTTGCTCGGTCACCTGTAAAAACGTCTGGACCAGTCGCCCGGGTGTGGAATACGCTTGGTTCAACAACGTGGAAACCAAGCCCGGCATTGGCTACCCCAAAGAATGGGAAAACCAAGACAAATGGAACGGCGGTTGGACCCGCAAGGCCGACGGTTCGATTGAACCCAAACAGGGGGGCAAGTGGAAGCTGCTGATGCGGATTTTTGCCAATCCCAACATGCCGCAGATCGACGATTACTACGAGCCGTTCACTTACGACTATGAGCACCTGCAAGGGGCGCCAGAATCCAGGGCCACACCGACGGCGCGCCCCCGCAGCTTGATCACCGGTCAACGCATGCAAAAGATTGAATGGGGTCCGAACTGGGAAGAAATTCTGGGCGGTGAGTTCAGCAAACGCAGCAAAGACGCCAACTTGGCGAATTTCGACCAGGTGCAAAAAGACATGGTCGGGCAGTTTGAAAACACCTTCATGATGTATTTGCCACGCCTGTGCGAACACTGCCTGAACCCCACCTGCGTCGCTTCCTGTCCATCGGGTTCGATTTACAAGCGCGAGGACGACGGCATTGTGTTGATCGACCAAGACAAATGCCGGGGTTGGCGCATGTGCGTGAGTGGTTGCCCGTACAAGAAAATTTACTACAACTGGCAAAGTGGCAAAGCCGAGAAGTGCATCTTTTGTTATCCCCGCATTGAAGCCGGGCAGCCCACGGTGTGCTCCGAAACCTGCGTCGGTCGCATCCGCTACCTGGGCGTGGTCCTGTACGACGCGGACCGGATTGCCGAAGCGGCCAGCACCGAGAACGAAAAAGACCTGTACCAGGCCCAGTTGGACATCTTCCTCAATCCGCATGACCCCAAGGTGATTGAGCAGGCCCGAAAAGACGGTATTCCCGAGTCTTGGCTGGAAGGCGCGCGCAACAGCCCGGTCTACAAAATGGCCATCGACTGGAAAGTTGCCTTGCCGCTGCACCCCGAGTACCGTACCTTGCCTATGGTGTGGTACGTGCCGCCGCTGTCGCCGATCACGGCCGCGGCCAATGCGGGCCATGTCGGCATGAACGGCGAGTTGCCTGATGTGTCGCAAATGCGCATTCCGGTGCAGTATCTGGCCAACTTGCTGACTGCCGGCGACGTTGCCCCCGTGACGCGTGCCTTGGAGCGCATGCTGGCCATGCGGGCTTACCAGCGTGGCAAGCATGTGGACGGTATTGAAAACCATGCGGTGTTAGAGCAAACCGGTTTGACCGTGGCGCAAGTGGAAGAGATGTACCACGTCATGGCAATTGCCAATTACGAAGACCGCTTCGTGATTCCCAGCTCGCATCGCGAGTATGCCGAGAACACCTTTGACATGCGCGGCGGCTGCGGCTTCTCGTTTGGGAGTGGTTGCTCGGACGGGCAGTCAGAGCCCAGCCTGTTTGGTGGCGACAAACGCCGCACGATTCCCATTCAATCTGTCGTCTAAAGCGAGGTTCCCATGAAGCCCATCCGTTACTCCCTGCGCGTGTTGTCTCAATTGCTGTCCTACCCGGACGCTGCGATGCGTCAGCAATGGCCTCAGCTCATGACCGTGCTGGACGAAGAAGGTGTGCTCAGTTCAGCGCGTCGCACTGAACTCCAAGCCTTGGTGGCGCATCTGCAGCATCTGAATCCGATGGATGCCGAGTCGCGTTATGTTGAAACCTTTGATCGAGGCCGTGCGACCTGCCTGCATTTGTTTGAGCATGTGCATGGGGACTCGCGGGACCGAGGTCCTGCCATGATTGATTTGACCAAGACCTATGCGCAATCGGGCTTGTTTCTCGCACCCGAAGAGTTGCCTGACCATTTGTGTGTGGTGTTGGAGTTCGCCTCCACGCAAACGCCTGAGGTGGCCAAGGCTTTCTTGGGTGAAATGGCCCACATTCTGAATGCCATTTTCAGCGCGCTGATCAAACGCGAAAGCCCTTATGCCGTGGTCTTGGCTGCGGTTTTGGAACTCTCTGGTCACAGGGCCCAGTCGGTTGCAATTGCAGTCGAAGAGTCGCTGGACGAAAGCTGGAGCGAACCTGAGGCCTTCGACGGTTGCATTACAAGGGGCCAGGCTCGCCCGGGTGAGGCGCAGCCGATGCACTTTGTCAGAAAAACTTCAACCTCGTTGAGTGGAGTCACAGCATGAGTTACTTTGACAACTTCATTTTTGGGATCTATCCCTACATTGCGCTGAGCGTTTTTCTGCTCGGCAGCCTGATCCGTTTTGACCGTGACCAGTACACCTGGAAGAGTGATTCTTCACAGTTGCTGCGCGGTGGGCAGCTGCGTTGGGGCAGTAACTTGTTCCATGTGGGCGTACTCTTTTTGTTTGGCGGCCACAGCGTGGGCATGCTCACGCCGCACTTCATGTACGAGCACTTCATCAGTGCCGGTGACAAACAGTTGCTGGCCATGATTTCAGGCGGCGTTTTCGGTATTTTGGGTTTCATCGGCGTGACGCTGCTGTTGCATCGCCGCTTGTTTGACGTGCGCATCCGTGTGAACAGCAAAACCAGTGACATTGTTTTACTGGTCTTGTTGTGGGCGCAGTTTGCGTTGGGGCTGGCGACCATTCCTTTGTCGGCTCAGCATCTAGACGGCAGCATGATGCTCAAGCTGGCTGAATGGGCACAACGCATCGTCACCTTCCGTGGTGGAGCGGTGGAGCTGTTGAGTGAAGCCAGTTGGATCTTCAAGACCCATATGTTTCTGGGCATGAGTATTTTCTTCATCTTCCCCTTCACCCGACTGGTGCATGTGTGGAGTGGCTTTGGCACATTGGCTTATGTGGTGCGTCCTTACCAGGTCGTGCGCAGCCGCCGTGTGGGCATGACGCCACGCGCACCCTTTGGCCGTGGCTGATAGCCCACCCCATTTTGACGTCACACCCCACAAAGGCCTCACATGACATTCGAAACTTTGACTGAACTCCCTCCCGTCACCTCCGGTGGTTGCGGCAGCGGTGCTTGTGGCTGCGCCAGCGCGGCAGCCCCTTCGGCTTACGAGCGCACGGTCGCTGCCATGCCGGTGCAGAAATCCGAAACACGGGAAGACTTGGTTGCCACCGCAACACCCACCATCAACGGCATTATCTTGGTTGCGCCCGATGAACAAATCGATGTGCAGGACTTGCGTGAACGTGCTTATGCCGAACTGCTGCGCCAAGAAGCGGTCAGGCTCGGCCTGCTGCCCGCTCCCTTGTTAGGGCAAGGCGACTTAATAGCGCCGGTGCTGCAAGCCCAGGAGCAAGAGGTGATCGACCGCATGCTGGAAAATGAGGTCACCTGCCCCCAGCCGACCCCCGAGGAATCACAGCGTTACTACGATGCGCACCAAGCGCAATTCACGGTGGGGCAAGCCCGAAGGGTGCGTCACATCTTGTTCGCAGTCACTCCCGGGGTGAACGTGCCAGCCTTGGCGCAGCGCGCCGAGAAGGCTTTGTTGGAGTTGACTAACCCCGCGGCATTGCCTGAGCGCTTTGCACAGTTGGCTGGCGAGTTGTCCAACTGTCCAACGGGTGCGCAAGGAGGCGATTTGGGTTGGCTCAAGCCTAAGGACTGTGCGCCCGAGTTCGCCAAAGAGCTTTTCTACATGCAAGAGTCCAGCCAAAGCAAGGGCTTGCGTCCCCGCTTGGTGCACACTCGTTTTGGTTTTCACATCGTCGATTTGCTGGACATTAATACCGGGCATCTACCGGCTTTTGCGCAGTTGACGTCCCAGATCGCTTCGCGTCTGCAATGGCAGTCGCGTGCCACGGCTTTGGGGCAATACATGCGCCGCCTGGTGGGCTTGGCGAACGTTCAAGGCATTGAACTTGACGGGGATGCGTCGCCCTTGGTGCAATGACAGAACAAGAAGACGAAACCCTGCCGCTTTTCCTGAGCCGGCTGATCGCTTCGCGGCAAACCATTTTGCCCAAACGCTTGGTGGCGCCAGGGCCTGATGCGCAAGAGCTTGAACAGTTGTTTACGGCAGCAGCTTCTGCGCCAGACCATGACCTGATCAATCCTTGGCGTTTCTTGGTGATGCCTGCACACCGCAGAGCCGACTTGGGTGAGTTGTTCGCCTGCGCGCTCATTGAGCGGGACCCCAGCGCTGCCACTGAGCAAATTGAGCAGGCCCGCGACAAAGCCATGCGTGCGCCTTGGTTGATGCTCTTGGTGGTGGATGAAGCCAAGGGGGATCCCCAAATTGATTTGAACGAACGCGTTTTGAGTGCCGGTTGTGCGGTACAAAACATCTTGCTGTTGGCCCACACCATGGGTTACGGAACGGGTTTGACCAGTGGCAAAGCTCTCAAGGCTGAATCGTTCCGCCAGGGCTTGGGGCTGCATGCGGGTGAGCATGCCATTTGTTTCTTGAGTGTGGGCACGGTGAGTTCGCGCAAACCCTTTAAGCCGCAACCCGTCTGGAACCAGTTCGTGCAGGTGTGGGGGGAAGACGCATGAGTGCTTCGCGGCCTGTGGGGCTTGACTTTCCTGGGCACCGTGCACCCCGTGCTGGTTTGGAGTCGCCTTTTGAAATGCTCACCGCTTGCCATGAGCGCGTGCAGCGGATGCTGGCCTTGCTCACTCGGCTCAAGGCCCATTTGGCAACGCAGGGATGGGACGCGTCGGCCGCCTCAGCAGCGACGGATGTGTTGGGTTACTTTGATCGGGCGGCACCGCAACACCATTTGGACGAGGAGATGCATGTCTTTCCTGCGGTTTTGGGCTTGCACCAGGGACGCATGGACAGGTTGATTGACCGGCTCAAGCAAGAGCACTTGGAAATGGAAAAACTGTGGGCACAGGTTCGCCAGACCCTTGAACTTGTGGTCTATGGCGAGGCCAAGCGCTGGACCCCTTGGACCTCAGCGGACCATGCGGGCGTCGATTTATTTTTAGCGGTTTACCAAGACCACATCACAGACGAAGAAAGCCACATCTATCCTGCTGCTGAGCAGGCGCTCTCTGGTGAAAAACTTTTGGCGATGTCGCGTGACATGCGCCGCAGGAGAGGGCAAAGCAGCGCGTCTGCCGAATGACCTGAGGGGGCTGGTATCAGTTCGGCGTCAGCGATGCAGATGCTCTCAAAATGGGGCGTCTTCAGCCGGTGAGGTCGGATGGAGTTCTGCGCCCAACTTGGCCACAGCCTCATTCGCTGCGGCTTTTTCTCCGGCACTGGCGAACTTGCTGTACTTGCCCAGAATGTTCACCAACTGGCCGTAAATGCGCGGTGCACCGGCAAGGCATTCTTTCTGTTCCAAAAAGTCAGCTTCGCCCGTCAGATTGCCCACCAAGCCACCGGCCTCGGTAACCAACAGCGATCCCGCAGCCACGTCCCAAGGGGAGAGGCCGGTTTCAAAGAAACCGTCGGTAAAGCCGGCGGCCACATAGGCCAAGTCGAGCGCGGCGGCGCCCGGGCGGCGCAGGCCGGCGGTGCGTTGCATCACGTCGCCCATCATGCGCAGGTACTGGTTGAAGTTGTCGCCCTTGCGAAACGGAAAGCCGGTGGAAATCAGGCATTCGGTCAGGTTGGTCCGCTTGCTCACGCGGATGCGGCGCTCGTTCATGAAAGCGCCACGGCCTTTGGTGGCGGTGAACAGGTCGTTGCGTGAGGGGTCGAAAATTACCGCTTGCTCGATCTTGCCACGCACCGACAAGGCGATGCTGACGCAGTAGACCGGGAAGCCGTGAATGAAGTTGGTGGTGCCGTCCAGCGGGTCGATGATCCAGATGTGGTCTGCATGCGGGTCGCCATGCGTGCTGCCGGATTCTTCGGCCAAGATGCCGTGGTGCGGGAACGCGGTCAACAAGGTTTCCAGAATGATGGCTTCACTCGCCAGATCCACTTCAGTAACAAAGTCGTTGACTTGTTTTTGCGAGATCCGAACAGCCTCTACGTCCAGTGCGGCGCGGTTGATGATGGCGCCGGCGGCGCGTGCAGCTTTAACGGCCACATTGAGCATGGGGTGGAGGTTGGGGGACGACATAAATTGTTAAGAACCTTGAAAGCAGGCGTGCGATGACGCTGACCAAACGACTATTTTCCCACGAATTCATGCCTTTGGAGTCACTTTGGGGAATCCACATTGCGCATAGATCACTCTTACCATCTTGCAACCCTCACGGACCGAGGACAATGAGGCCCATGAAGACCCGATTTATTTTGATTGAGACCAGCCATGCTGGCAACGTCGGTGCGGCAGCCCGCGCCATGAAAGTCATGGGCTTTGATGAATTGGTTTTAGTGGCGCCGCGCTGGTCGAATGTGCTGCGCCGCGAAGAAACCATTCAACGGGCCAGTGGTGCTCTTGATGTGCTGAACCAAGCGCGCATTGTGGAGACGCTAGAAGAAGCGCTGGATGGCGTGACCCACTTGTGTGCCACAGCCATGACACCGCGTGACTTTGGCCCACCGACCCGCGCGCCACGCGCGCACTTTGCCGAGTTGGCACAGGGTGATCATTCGGTTGCATTCTTGTTTGGCTCCGAGCGCTACGGCATGAAAAACGAAGACGTGTACCGCTGCCATGTGGCCTTGTCGATCCCGACGGATCCGCAATTTGGCTCGCTCAATTTGGGCGCAGCCATCCAGGTGCTGGCCTATGAATGGCGTTGTGCGTTGGGGAGTTTTCCTATTTCAGCCAGCACTCCGCTCGCCGACAAAGCCGACGCCCAGCAAGTGGCGGGGATGCTGACGCACTGGGAGCAGGCGCTAACCGATATCGGGTTTTTGGACCCTGCTGCGCCGAAAAAATTGATGCCGCGCTTGAACCAACTTTTCAATCGGTCCGAGTTGAACCAAGAAGAAATCCACATCTTGCGTGGTGTTGCCAAAGCGATGAGTGAATCCGCCCGCGGTAAACGCTAGACTGTAGGCCTATGTTTTCACGATTACGCTCAGATATTCAATGCATTTTGGACCGCGATCCGGCTGCCCGCAGCACTTGGGAAGTCTTGACCTGTTACCCCGGCTTGCACGCGGTGGTGCTGCACCGTGTGGCCCACGGTTGCTGGAACCATGGATTCAAATGGTTGGGGCGTTTTATTTCTCATCTGGCGCGCTGGTTCACCGGCATCGAAATTCACCCTGGTGCGAAGCTGGGCGAGCGCGTCTTTTTTGACCACGCCATGGGCGTGGTGGTGGGCGAAACGGCTGAAATTGGCGACGGCTGCACCATTTACCAAGGCGTGACCCTGGGCGGCACGACGCTGTACAAAGGCACCAAGCGGCACCCTACTTTGGGCAAAGACGTGGTGGTCAGTGCGGGTGCCAAAGTGCTGGGCGGCTTTTTGGTTGGTGATGGGGCCAAGATCGGCAGCAACGCCGTGGTCATCAAACCCGTGCCCGCAGGCGCCACAGCGGTCGGCATTCCGGCGCGCATCATCCCTTCTAAAGCCGGTGAAAGCGCGGATGTGTCGGGCACCGAGCCCAAGTTCAATGCCTATGGCATCACGCAAGACGACGATCCGGTGAGCCAAGCGCTGAAAGGACTCATCGACAACGCTTCAGGCCAAGAGCACCAAATTGCCTTGCTTTGGAAAGCGATTGAGCAATTGTCGGCGCAGCAACCGATGCAGATGCCGCAAGACGCGGCGCGCAGTGAGCGCTTTGAGGCCGACAAGTTCAATCAACTCGTTGGCAAGTAAAAACTTCAGCTGAAAAGTCCAGCCTCAAGTTCTGCGTCAAGTTCTCCATCAGGTGTTAGCGCGGGCGAATGGCCGTCTTGGGCCTGAAGGCCTTGCACATTTCGTCCCGCGTTTCCATGTAAGGCCCGCCGATCAAATCCACGCAATAGGGCACAGCGGCAAAAATGCCATGCACCCCTTGCTGGCCACTTGCACTGGCACTTTCGTCCTTCAAGCCTTCCAGTGTTTCGGCAATCGATTTGGGCTGGCCGGGCAGGTTGATGATCAGGCTTTGACCGCGAATCACCGCCACTTGGCGCGACAGGATGGCGGTGGGCACAAACTTCAGGCTGATCTGGCGCATTT
>CAMDKK010000061.1 GCA_945901045.1 Limnohabitans sp. Rim8 | reverse complement strand
GTGGTCCGTGTCGGCTGGAACGAGCCAGCAGCCATCATGAAAGCCTTGGATTTTGGTGCTTCTGCCATCATTGTTCCCCTCATTAACAACGCAGACGAAGCCCGCAAGGCCGTATCGGCTTGTCGCTATCCGCCTGCAGGTGATCGTTCATCGGGCCCTGTTCGTGCCATGCAAATTCACGGTCCAGACTATATTTCAGAGGCAAATGACGACGTCATTTTGATGGCCATGATCGAGACCAAAGAAGGCTTGGTCAATTTGGAGGAGATTTGTGCAACACCTGGCGTGGATGCTATCTACATTGGCCCGGCTGATCTGTCGTTTGCGCTGGGTATGGCGCCACGTGCTGACAACCCCGATCCACTCCACATGGCAACCTGTGATCGCATCAAGGAAGCGGCCCATCGCCACGGTAAAAAGGTTTGCATGCATTGCGCCAGTGCGGGGTTTGCAGCAGGCGCTATCAAGCGCGGTTTTGATTTGGTGATGATTACCTCAGACTTGGGGTCCATGATTGCCGGGGTCAAACTTCAAATCACGACTTTCAATGAAGCGCTGAAGAGCGGGTCATGACGGCTAGCGTAACTTGCGGGTACTCGTTCGCGCGTTAAAGCCCCGCGCCAGTCCCGCAAACGCCGCCTCGAACAACAACGCCAGTGCAGCTGCAGGCAGAGCGCCTGCCAGCAGCAACTCACGGTCATTCAAGGCCAGGCCTGTGACGATGCGCTCACCCAGTCCGCCGGCGCCGATAAAGGCCGCAATCGTCGCCGTGCCGACCGCGATACTCGTCGCCGTTCGAATGCCGGCCAACACCAAGGGCAAGGCCAGCGGCAATTCGATCAGACGCAGGCTTTGCCAACGCGTCAGGCCCAACGCCATGCTGGCCTGCTTCAGCCCCGCAGGCACCTCCGCAAGACCAGTACACGTATTGCGCATGATCGGCAACAAGGCATAAAGTGTCAACGCCAGCATGGCTGGCAAGCTGCCAATGCGTTCGACCCACGAGATCAGCGCGGCCAGCAGCGCCAAAGAAGGCACCGTTTGCAGCAACCCGCAAAATCCCAACAGCAAGCCACGCAGGCGCGCATGCGGCGCGACCAGCAGCGCCAGCGGAAGACCAATCAAGCTGGCCAGCCCCACTGAGGACAAGACCAGATTCAGGTGCTGCCAGCTCAGGCGAGGCAGGTCGGGGCCGAACAACTTGCCCCAAAAACCAGTGACGGCCTGCGCTGTTTTAGCGTTAGGCGACAGGTGCTCGGACGCAATCACCTCAAAGCTCTTGCCCTGCAATTCGGCCTTCGCGTTCATCGCAATCATGGTCGGCTCGTCGATGCTGCCGGTCAAACCCTGCAACGCCCGCCAAGCGGCAGGAAAGCGCTGAGGCACATCGAGTCTGTACAAGACAACCGCGTCGTACCGCGGAAAATGCGCACCGTCGTCTTGCAGCACACGCAGACCCAGATGGGCAATCTTGGCGTCGGTCGTGTAGATGTCGATCACATCGGTCTGGCCACCACTCAAAGCGTCGTAGGCCAAGCCATGGTCGAGGCCCGTCGGCTGCTGCGGCAGGCCATAACGCCTGGCCAGACCGGGCCAGCCGTCGGCGCGGCCAATGAACTCATTGGTGAGGCCCAGGCGCAGCGTGGGATGACCGGCCAGATCTGAAAGCTTGCTCACACCCAAGGCCTGTGCCCGATCGGCCCGCATCGCCAGTGCATAGCCATCATTGAAACCCAGGGCAATGTCAACGCCCAAGCCCAAAGGTTTCAGTTGCTCACGCATGACGGCCAAGCTCGACGGCGTCTTGTTCTTGAGAATTTCCTGGTCTATGGTGCCGGCGTATTCTGGGTAAAGGTCGATGCTACCGGCCTGCAAGGCGGCGAAGACGATGGCCGTGTTGCCCAAACCCGCCAGCACCTCGACTTTGCCCGCCTTGCCATTCGCAGTTGCCGGTGCCGGTGCCGTTGCCGATTGTGCAGTCTGCGCCAACACATGGGCCAAAATGTAGGACTCGGTAAAGCGCTTAGAGCCGATGCGCAGAGCGTCATCGGCGCCCCAGCACAACGGGCCGACGAGCAGCAGACAAATCGCCAACAGGTATTTTTCAAGATTCATGGACGCACAAAGAATTCATACAAGTGATGTCCAGTATTGCACACCGAGGAGATGTGGGTTTGGCTTTTGGCACGGTGCATACGTTTTGCCGCAACAGCAGCAGCGGGCCTCAATTTGCTAGACAATGCCTGTTCTTTCATTCATGAGGAGTTGGCATGACTTGGTTGATCTTGGGTTTGGTTCTTTTTTTAGGCTCACATTCAACGCGCATCTTTGCTGATGCATGGCGAACCCGAACCATAGAGGCCTGGGGCGAGAAGCCTTTCAAAGCGATCTACGCCTTGGTGTCCTTATTGGGTTTTTATGGACTGATCGTTGGCTATGCAGAAGTGCGCCTAGAGCCGGTTTTCATATGGCAGCCCCCCATCGCGACGCGTCATATCAGTTTGTTGCTGATGTTGTTTGCAAGTATCTTGCTGGTCGCAGCGAACATCCCGGCGAATCATTTCAAAGTCCGCCTGGGCCACCCCATGGTGTTGTCAGTCAAGGTATGGGCCTTGGCGCATTTATTGTCCAATGGCAATTTGGCCGATATCATTTTGTTTGGTGCATTTTTAGTTTGGTCGGTGATGAACTTCAAATCAGCCCGTGCACGCGACCATGCCAAAGCCCAAAGTCAAGCGCAAGTGTCCGATGACACTGCGCAAACCACTCTCCCAAAAATATCGGCCACGCTCATCGCAGTCGTCTTGGGTGCTGCTCTTTGGGGGCTCATCACGTTTGTTTTGCATGCGCAGGTGGTTGGCGTTTCGCCGCTGGGTTAAACAGGCAAAATCAAGATGACCTTCATGTCAGCTCCTCACGAACAGGATCGGTAATTGATTTGACTATGAAGTGCTCGCTTCAGGATGATTACCACTTGATTCAAGATTGACTAAAACCCTTGAAATGAATGCGCCAAGCCCCGCGGCACTGCTGTCGTCCAAAGGCAATTTCAGTCCATCAATGGCATGAGGCCAATTGATGTTGCTGAATTTATGGGCGTGTCGCTTAAAGAAATCGGTGTTTTGAAGGGGTTCACGCGACGCTGTGGTGTCAGCAGTCGCTTTGCTGGTGTTGGGCCTCTACCAACTCAGCAAAGCCATGGGAGTTTTGCCATAAGCAGTCAGGGGACTGAAGCACGTGCGGCATCCAGCGGGTCTTTGACGCGGCCAGTCGGTTGCTTTAGGCGATACCTTTTTATCAGGCCTTGGTGTAAAAAACACCATTTTCAGGAGCGCCCAATGACGACACCAAACCCGACCCCCCTGCCCCATGCACAACCCGCCGACGTCGGCCTGTGCCCTGAGCGCACGCAGCGTTTGATGGATGTTTTGCGCCGCGAAGTGGCAAGCGGACGACTGCCCGGTGCCGTGGCGCTGATTGCACGGCAAGGCAAGATCGCCTTGTTCGACAGCGTCGGCCAGCAAGACCCGCTTGCGGGCACAGTCATGCAGAATGACAGCATTTTCCGCATCTACTCCATGACCAAACCCATCGTCTCGGTGGCGGTGATGATGTTGATGGAACGCGGCCAATTGCTGCTGAACGACCCGGTCGGACAGCACCTGCCTGAATTTGCCAACCAACGCGTCCACACGCCACAAGGTTTGAAGGCACCGCAGCAAGCGGCTACAGTGCAAGACTTGTTGCGCCACACCGCAGGGCTGACCTATGAGTTCCTGGGCGATTCGCCGGTGCACCGCCAATACGGCGAAGTCAAAATTGCCTCTCGTGACCGCAGCAACGCCGAGTATTGTGAAACCCTGGCTGCACTGCCTTTGCAGTTTGAGCCCGCCAGTGTCTGGGCTTACAGCCGCGCCACCGACGTGCTGGGGCGCTTGGTCGAAGTCATCAGCGGGCAAACGCTGGGGCAGTTTTTGCAGCAAGAAATTTTTGGGCCACTGGGCATGGTGGACACTGGCTTTGTAGTCCCGCCCGAACAGCATCACCGCATAGCCGAACCCTTTGAACAAGACCCGGATGGTGGCGTGTTGATGAAAATACTGGACGCCAAACAAGCCCCCAAGCTGGAAAGCGGCGGCGGCGGCCTGATGTCCACGGCCATGGACTACGCCCGCTTTTTGCAGTTCTTGCACAACAAGGGCGCGCTGAATGGGGTGCGCTTGCTGGGCCCGCACACGGTGGACTACATGACGGCCGATCACCTGGACGGGCGGCCCATCGAATGCACCCTGCTGCCAGCAGGCCATGGCTTTGGCCTGGGCTTTGCGGTGCGCAACGCGCAAGGGGTCGCGGCGGTACCTGGCTCAGCCGGTTTGTACTACTGGGGCGGCATTGCCGGCACCACTTTCTTTGTCGACCCGGCTCTGGACATGTACGCCTTGATGATGATCCAGGCGCCCAACCAGCGTGAATACTACCGGCCGCTGTTCAGAAATTTAGTCTACGCGGCTTTGTTGTAAACCGGTTTCAGCGCAAAGCCTGATCGCGAGCGATCGAGATGCAGGGCTGGCACTCAAGCCATGGCGATTTGGACAGACCGTGTAGCCATGTCTTCCAGCCAAGCCAAGTCCACATCGGCATGGGCTTCACAAATGAACCAGGGCTCTCTGGAGTCGGGTTCTAGCATCACCCCATGGGCAATCATTTGCCAAGCAAACCGGTTGTACAAAGCGCTATCGGTCTTGCGCCAATCGCGGTAGGTACTGGGCACATCCGAGGTGAAGTGAATACCCAGCATGGCCGGTGGGCCGGCAAACGCATGGGGCACACCGGCTTGGGTGAAAACACGACCCAGCAAGGCCTTGATCTGAAGTCCCACGCGGTCAATGGTTTTCAATGCGTCGGTGTGGGTCAAGATATCCAAGGTGGCGTGGGCCGCACTCAATGCCACCATGTTGGCTGTGTAGGTACCACCGTGCACCACCCCACCGGCTTGTGAGCCGACCACATCCATCACATCGGCACGCCCGCCGAAAGCGGCAACGGGGTAGCCATTGCCCATCGCTTTGGCAAATGTAGTCAGGTCGGCAAAGATCCCATACAAGGCCTGCGCACCACCCGCCGCAACCCGAAAGCCGGTTTTCACCTCGTCCAAAACCAACAAGGCACCGTGCTGGGTGCACAAGTCACGCAAACGTTGCAACCACACCGATGTGGCTGCAATGCTGCCCGCGTTGCCAATGATCGGCTCCAAAATCACACAAGCGAGCTCTTGGCCTCGCTGGGCAAACAACTGCTCCAAAGCCGCGTGGTCGTTCAAGCCAATGATGTCCACTAAGTTGCGCGAATTTTGCGGGATTCCCGCACCAAAGGGGATGACTTGGGGGGCTTGTGCACTGCTGGGGTCCCAGTGTTCGATGTCAGACTTCCACATCACCTCGTCGAACAAGCCATGAAAACTGCCTTCCACCATGGCAATGCGCGTGCGCCCGGTGAACCCGCGCGCGGTGCGCAACGCGCCCATCACCGCCTCGGTACCTGAGTTGGCAAAGCGCAGTTTGTCAATTTGCGGGCACAAGGCCTTGATCTGTTGCACCACTTGGCTGTCCAAAGCCGTGGAAAAACCCGTGACCGTACCCCCTCGCTGTATTTGCGCCACCACGGCCGCGTCTACCCGCTCATCGCGGTAACCCAAAATGATGGGGCCGTAGCCCAGCCTGAAGTCCACGTGCTCTTGGCCATCCACATCGGTGATCCGACATCCCTTGGCGCTGTGCAAAAAAACCGTTTGCGCATCACCCCAATAACGGTAATTTTCTGCCACGCCTTGGGGCATGTGCATATGGGCTTGGCGCATCAAGGCGCTTTGAACAGGTTTGGTCATGGCCCTCATTCTTCCATCAAGACAGTACTTTGTCGCTGCCCCAGGCTTGCCCCAAGGGCGGGCGCAACAACAAGCCTGCGCGCTCTTCGAGCAAGCGCACCACATGCAACTCGCCAGCGTCGGGGCCATAGGTCTGCATGGCCTGCTCAAACACCTTCTGGGCCAAAGCCCCCATGGTCAGCTCAAAACCTTGAGACTTGGCCACCTGATTGATCAATCCCAAGTCTTTGCAGCACAGCGCCAGTGAAAAGCTGGGGTCGTAGTGGCCCGCAAAGATGGACGGCACATCGTGTTGCGCCACCCAACTGTTGCCCGCACTGGACTTGATCGCCTCCCACACCGTTGGCAAGGGAATACCTGCCTTGGCACCCATCATCAAGCCCTCGCCAATGGCCGCGGCACTGACAAACCACAATAAATTGGTCAGCAGCTTGATGGTGGCGCCATTCCCATGCTCGCCGACATGGAATATTTTTTCACCCAGCACATCCAAAATGGGTTTGTGTTGCAGGTAAATAGTTTCGTCACCACCGACAAATATGGAAAGCCGACCCAATACCGCAAAGTCGACGGCATTGGTGACCGGGGCTTCCAGGAAATCCCCGCCCCGCTGCTTGGCCAAATCGGCCAACTGTCGCACCAATTCCACGGCACTGGTGGATGTGTCGATGACTGTCATGCCTGGCCTGAGCGCGGCCATGACGCCAGCCTCACCCAACATGACCTCTTGCACTTGGGTTGGCCCCGGCAAAGAGGCCATCACCACGTCGGCCTGAGCCATGCCTTGGTGCATGCTCGGTGCCCAATGGGCGCCTTGTTCCAACAAGCCCAGCGCCTTGTCTTTGAACCGGTCGGTGACCGTCAAAGGGTAGCCTGCTTGGAGTAAATTGGCCGCCATGGGGTGACCCATGTTGCCAACACCAATGAAAAAAATACGGGGCAATGAAGACATATGTCAGGAGGCCAGCGGTTTATTGAAGGTCAAGGCAAGACAGGCTCGCGCAAGGCTCAAGCGCTTTGCTTTACAAAAGCCAAAAACTGGGGACCTTGGCGTGAGGCGCTGAGAAAATGCAGCCCCATCTTTTCTAGCATCGCCAATGTTTGCGCAAAGCTGTAGGTGCGGTATTGAACCGTTTGGGCCATCACCCGCTGAGGGCCATCGTCCAAGAAGTAATGCTTGATAAAGCCATCGGGGTGCGGATCTATTTTTTGACCATAAACCATGCCGTTGGATATGGGGTGAGCGTAATCGTGGTGTGGCCCTTGGATGCCCAGCAGCAAGCGTCCACCTGGGGCAATGTGAGCGGCCACGCGCTCCAAGCCTTGCCAATTGCCCGCATCATCGGGAATGTGGCTGACCATGAAAGGTTCCTTGTCTCCGTCGATCACGAAATACCAGACGCCGCCATAAGAAAAAGCCACCTCGTAGGGGTGGCTGAGCTGCATTTGGGTGACGTTTTCTTGGGCCAAACTCACATTGGGAAAATTCTTGAGCCGATTTTGTGCAATGCCAAGCATGGCTGGCGTCAGATCAATACCGGCAATTTCAAGATCGGGCCGTCGCTTGGCCAATTCCTCAATGATGAGGCCCGTGCCACACCCAATTTCCAACACATGGCGAAAGTCAGCTTGCTGGAGCAACTGAGTAACGATTTCATCGTAATCGTAGTAACCCGATGTCATGATGACGTCGTAATAGGCCGCCATGTTGGTGTAATCGCCCATTAAAACTCCTGTTGGGACCGATGGTAATTCGGGCCTCAGCTTACACCAACAATTGGACGATTTTGTCCTTCGCTGAACAGAGGGCGCCAAGGTATCAATTTAACCGGCCCAGCGTTTGTAAGTGAACAGCAAATTAGTAATAATTAAAAAATAAATTCAAATTTAAATTTAATTAAAAAAAATTAATTTAGTGAGACGGTCAGCCTATGCAATTCAAAGTCAAGGATAAGCCCACGACTATTGAAGCGGGCCACAATGACAGCTTTGATCCATCGGCAAATTGGCTAAAAACATCTTAAGACCCGCGACCCGAGCGGTGTTTGCACAAATGCTGGGCTTCGTGCCGTTTGCTCACTTCGAGCAGCTCGTCGACAAGTACCAAGCCAACCGCTGTAAAAGGGACTTCACAGCATAGAGCCACTTCATTTGCATGGCCGAGGCGCAGCTCACGGGACGCGAAGGTTTGCTCAAAGGCTTGCGCGACTTGATTGCGTGCTCGAATTCTCAAAAATCCGCACACCGCGATCGACTAACGTGGGGCCATTCCTGTGATGCTTACCCTCACCACAGGAAAAGTTCACGACTTCAAAGCGCTCGACACTTTACGGCTGCCCCCGGGCTCCATAGTGGTGCTGGACCGGGGCTGTGTGGACTTTGCCCGTTTGCATGTCTTGGTTCAGGGCCATTGAAAGTGCTGTGCAGGGATGCTTTGACGTTTGCGGTCCTGCAAAACGAGTTACTGCTCTTTAACACGCGCGGATTGAAATCGATGGTGGCCAGCCAGCGGCATAGTACGCTTTGAACTCATTCCACCTACATAAATTCTTTAAAATTGAGTTATTAAATACTCAATAAATGATAAATTTTCTTTTTAAGTTACTTTTTTTTTAAAAAAATACCTATTACGTGATTTGTTGGTTCAAAATTAGATTTTCAGTGAATCTGCTTTTTGATTTGATTCTCAAATGTTGTACATCCATTTTTAATTTCAATGTTTATAAAAAATTTCAACAGACAGCATTCGCGGTCTCAGAAAAACATGTTTCTAAAACGATTGCGTGCGACCTCAGCCGCTGTCCTGGCTTGTGCAGGGCTTTGGAGCGCCCAGGCGCAAGCCGAAGAGTCCAATTTGCTCGACCTGAGTTTGGAAGAATTAGTGGACTACCGATTGACCACTATGTCACGCAAAGAGCAGCGCGTGGTGGACACCGCAGCGGCGGCCTATGTGATCACCGGTGAAGAGTTGCGCCGCTCCGGCGCTTTGTCGATCCCCGAAGCCTTGCGCATGGTGCCCGGCTTGAATGTGGCCCAAATTTCACGTGACACTTGGGCAGTCAGTTCGCGTGGTTTTTTAGAGCGCCTGTCCAGCAAATTGCTGGTTTTGGTGGATGGGCGCAGCATTTACTCACCCCTGTTTTCTGGGGTGATGTGGGAGAGCCAAGACACCTTGATGGAGGACATCGAGCGCATTGAGGTGATCCGTGGTCCGGGCACAGCGCTGTGGGGCACCAATGCCATGAACGGTGTGATCAACATCGTCACCCGCCAAGCCAAAGCCACCCAAGGCAATCTGATCAGCACCACGATCGGCCAAGGCGGTTATGGTTCCATGACTGTGCGCCATGGCGGCGAGTTCGATGGTGGAGGTCATTACCGCCTGTACGCCAAAACCGACACCATGAATGGTTCACCCGAAACCCTCACTGGCCTGATCGGTGTCGATGGCGCTGCCCATCAGCGTGTGGGTTTGCGCATGGAGCCTTCGGTTGAAGGCGGGGAACTCAGTGTGAAAGTCGAGGCCTATCGCCTGCGCTCACGCACCCTGTATTTGGCGCCAGCCTTGTTTGTATCTGAGATCCCCGGCGCACCGTCAGACAATACCCAAGTCGAGCGCAAAAAAGGAGACGGCGCTTTGCTGCAAGCGCGCTACAGCTGGCGCTCTGCGGACGGCGCGCAGTCTGTGCTGCAAGCTTATGTCGACCAAGAATCTCTTTTTCATGAAGGCCTGATGTCGGCTGAACCCAGCGCGCTCTTGCCCTTGGGACTGCTGCCCAGTTTGGACCGCTTTGGGGGCAAAAAAATCGACATGGACATCGACTTCCAAAGACGACAAGTCTGGGGTCAGCATGATGTGATTTGGGGTGTGGCCTTGCGCCGCACGACAGACGAAATGCGTTTGCCTTCCGCGGCATACCAATTGGTGAACGGCAAGGATTCGCGCCTCCATTTCAGCGCGTTCATCCATGACGAGATGACCTTGATCCCCGATCGCTTCAAGTTCATTTGGGGCAGTAAATTTGAACGAGACGGCTTGACGGGCGCCAACGTTCAACCCAATGTGCGCATGCTCTGGACACCCAACAGCAGTGACACCCTGTGGGGGGCCGTGTCGCGTTCGGTACGTTCACCGCGTCGGATTGAAACCCTGTCCACCATGGCCTTGGCTGCCCCCGATGCCATGGGGGGTGATCTTTCATCTCCCACACCAGGACTGGCCAACTCGCTGCAGGTCGCCGCCAACGCAAGCACGGTTGTGACCTCGGAAAAGGCCATCAGCTGGGAGGCCGGATGGCGCAAACAACTGGGGCCTCAGTTGAGCTTGGACAGCACGCTGTACCTCAATGAATATGCTGATTTGCGCAGCCAAAGGTGGGTAGGCACGGCACGCGTGCCAGTGGGTATGGGATTGGGCCCCGACTTCAGTTGCATGCTGGACAACACCGCCCCGAATTGTGCTTTCACTTTGCAGGACGCCAGTGCAAGCAAAGAGAAAATTCGCACTTGGGGGGGCGAATTGGCGCTGGGCTGGCGTCCTCAAAACCAGTGGCACATTCAGGCTTCATACGCCTATTTGCGTATGCAAGGAAGCAACTCGACGGGTTTGTCAAATGACATTCCATTGAGCGCCTATTTAGGGGGGACACCGAAGCATCAAATCGCGCTGCGCAGCAACTACGCTTGGGGTCAGGGATGGAATTTGAATGTCTCAGCGCGTTACGTCAGTCAGGCGTATTACTACCCGATCAACACTAACACCCCTGAGACGATTGCGCCTTACACGTCTTTGGACGCCAGATTGGCATGGCAAGTCGATCGGCAATTGGAGCTGGCCTTGCTGGGTAAGAACCTCCTGCGCAACCGCCATACCGAGTTCATCGATACAGCGCCGAACGCCCGCGCCTATGACGTTCAGCGCAGTCTATTTGTGTCCGCCCTGTGGCGCTTTTGAAGGAGGGTCGAATATGAAATTCAACCCACTTCAATTCCTGGCGCCACTCGCCCGTCGATGCGCCGGCTTGGCGCTGATGGCTTTGAGCGGCATTGCGGTCCAAGCCCAAAGCGCCAACAGCATGGCCGAGTACCGCGTCAAGGCGGCCTACATTTTTAACTTTGCAAAATATGTCGATTGGCCCGTCGCCGATTCCAAACAATTTCAAGTGTGTTCTGCCGGACGTGATGATTTGGGCGGCGCACTTTCGGCGCTGGACAATCGATTGGTGCAAGGAAGAGCAATCCAGGTGCGTCAAAATGTGGCCATGGATCAACTCAAGGACTGCCAAATTATTTTTGTGGGCGAACGAGACAGCAAAATGCTGACCTCGGTAGTCCGGCAAATGTTGGGTACGCCGGTCTTGATCGTCACCGACAATCAGCAAACGGTTGAAGCGGGAGCCCACATCATTTTGGCTTCGGCCGAAGACCGGGTGGAGTTCGATGTCAATTTGGCCACCCTACAGCGTTCCAACTTGAAAGCCAGCTCGCAAATGCTGAAGTTGGCGCGAAACACCAAGCCTGCCAAACCTTGATCCACACATGGCATTCAATTCGACCAGCCGCTCGCCCCTGACCCGGTATATTTTTCGCTCAATTCAAGACAAACCGGTCGGCTACAAACTCAGTCACGTGGTAACGATGAGCGTGCTGTTGGCATTGGCTGTTTTTTTTGTCATCACAGCCGCATGGCAGGTAAGCCAGTCTTTGCAGCGGATAGAAAATGAAGCCTTGAGCATCAGCGAGCTGACCGCTGACACCAACGGTTCCGCTTTGCGCTTTGAGGATGCGAATGCCGCGCAGGAGCAGCTCAAAAGTTTGCGCCACATTCAGCAGGTCAAAAGGGCCATTTTGCTGGACAAGGCGGGACAGTTTTTTGCTTCGTACCCCGCCATGGCTCAAAACGATGCAGCCCTGGCAACGCAGAATGTGAAAATTTCGTCGTTCGAAACTTTGCAGTGGACTTGGACAACGCTTCGCTTACAAAATCACATTGAACAAGATGGTGAAAAGATCGGCGGATTGATTTTAGACCTCGACCTGTCCAGTGTTTGGTTGGCCTTAATGATCAACGGTGCGGTGGCCTTGTTGGGTGTCGGCCTGGGTCTTTTTTCAATTCAAGCCGCGACCTCGGCCATGCACCAGATGATTGCCCAGCCAGTGTCTGAATTGGCCTTGTTGATGCGCCAAGTAGCGCAAAATAATGATTACAGTCAACGCGCACCCCAAGGCCATGCTGACGAAGTTGGCGAGCTGATTTCCGGTTTCAACAATATGCTCAATGAGATTGAAACGCGCGACCACAAGCTGGCGCATTACAGCGCCAATTTGGAGAGCCAAGTGCAATCCCGCACGGCCGAACTCGTCTTGGCCAAGGAGCAGGCGGAGGCGGCCAGCATTGCCAAGAGTCAGTTTTTAGCCAATATGAGCCACGAAATTCGCACCCCCTTGAATGGTTTGATTGGCGTGTCTGAAATGCTGCATGACACACCGCTGGATGGGACACAAAAACGCTTTGCCGACATGGTCAGCAGTTCGGCTTCAACGCTGATGTATTTGATCAATGACATTTTGGATTTTTCCAAAATTGAAGCCGGCAAGTTGCAACTTGAATCCGTGCGTTTTTCACCCGCCAGGGCTGTAGAAGAAGTCAGCACGCTGTTTGCCGAACGCGCTCAGGACAAGGGCTTGGAGCTGATCCAAAGGGTCGATGCCAACGTGCCGGACACGGTTATCGGCGATCCGCACCGCTTCAAACAAATCTTGGGCAATCTGGTGTCCAATGCCGTCAAGTTCACCGAACGTGGAGAGATCCACATCGTGCTGAGCGGGTCTATCAACTCAGCGCAATTGCCGTTTTTGCATTGCAGCGTGGAAGACTCAGGCATTGGCATGTCCGCCGACGATCAAAAAGGACTGTTTGAGGCCTTCTCGCAAGCCGATATTTCCATGGCCAGACGCTATGGCGGCAGCGGCCTTGGCCTAGTGATCTCAAGGCAATTGGCATATTTGATGGGCGGCTTTGTGGACTTTGTAAGTGCCAAAGATAAAGGCTCGACCTTCTGGTTCGATATCCAAACTGTGCAGCCTGAATGGGTCAGCCCTGTGCCCATGGGCGTTCAGATGGCATTGCTCATTACGGAGTCGACTTTTGTGGCTCAGTCGCTGCAGGCCAAGTTGCAAAGCCTGGGCGTGGAATCGAAGTGGGTGCCCACCATGTCGACAGCTGAACTTGCGCGCATCCAACACATGCAAGTCCATTGGGCCTTTATTGACCACCGAATTCAAGATGGAACAAGATCACAATGGTTGCAGAAGTGGTCTTTGGCGTTGGGGCCTGATCTGCGTTTGATCGCGTTGACCCGCATGCGCTCAAGCACTGAAAGTGACAAGGCCAAACAAGATGGGGTGCATTTTTGTGTTGCTCATCCTTTGCTGTTGGAGGATATTCAGCATGCTTTGCAGCCAGACCTTTCTGCCACACCCAGGGCGAATCAACGCGCTGACAAATCAAAGCCAGTCCAGCCACCTGTCGATTGCACGGTTCTCGTCGCCGAAGACAACGATGTGAACCGAGAGATCGTCAGTACGATGTTGCGCAGCATGGGGTGCGTCGTCATCACCGCCAAAGACGGATTGGAAGCAGTGCAAGCGAGTGCACACCAAGCTTATGATTTGATTTTGATGGACGTACAAATGCCGGAGATGGATGGTTTGGCTGCTTGCCGCATCATCAGGCAAAGAGAAGCAGACCAGCACATACTGAGGAAGCCCATTGTGGCCCTAACCGCCAACGCACTCACCGATGACCGCGACAACTGTTTGGCTGCCGGCATGGACGACTACTTGACCAAGCCTTTTATGCGCGCCCAACTGTTGGCTTTGGTTCAGCGCTGGAGTCGAAGTGGACCTTCAAGCTGATCCGGACGTCTGAACTTTCAGGGGCTGCTGACTTACCCATTCCCGCATCGTTTCATTCACTTGGGTTTGCCAGCCACGTCCACCGTTTTTGAGTGCGGCCAGCACGTTAGCAAGTCAACATCAAAGCGGATCGTTGCGGGTACCTTGTGGGGTTTGTTTTTGGGATCCCGCATGCGTTGCGTGCACAGCACGGCATACATCTCGGGTGAGAAAAATTTGACTGCGGGTAAGGAACGCGCAAAGGCCTCCTTCGTCCATTCAGGGTTGTCTGAGTCAACGGCTATTTCCGCGTTAATGCGTTCGTCTTCCTCTGCGGTCGGCAACTCTGTATTTCCGCGTCGCAAAAGCGTAATACGGAATGCCAAGGCCCTTGGCCATTGAGTGCAACGCGCACTTGGTGGTGCGCGCCTTGGTCAACACCTTGGTGAATGCTTTGCACCATGGTCAAACCGGCGGTGAGGTGATGGTTTGCACTGAACTGGTGAAGAGGCCATCTCAGTCCATGGCGGTGCTCTACATTCGCAACCCAGTGGACAAAGCGCCCAGCCGTAAACTGATTCGCGGATCTGGGCTGGGTCTTTCTTTCATGCGGATGGTCACGGAGCGCCACGGTGGCGGCATGACTGCCAGTTGGTGGGGCACGCAAGCTTCAGTTACCGTCGAGTCGACCCAGCCACCTTGCGTCTGGAAATTCCAATTTGGAACTGGGCGCGAAGCTTTAAGATACCCCAATCGCCTGCAGAAGGCCTAAGCTTCCCCTTCAAAGAACTTTTGGCAAATATCGACAAAAAACAAAATTCATCACCAAGTTACTTTTAACAAAAATTTGTTATGCTTAGGTATAAATAAATTAATTTTCTTTTATTTTATTGGCATTTTTACACCGAGTGTGAAATGCTTGACGACTGGGACAAGGTATGCTTTTGGATATTAAAAACCCAAACATCGGCAAATTCGGCAAAAACGTTATGACACGCTGGGTGGTTTGGGCTGGACTGGGCTTGGCGATTCTTGGCTTTCCAGCATGGGGCCAATCGGGAGCCCCAACTTTTAGTCTGCAGCCTTTAACGGTAGAGGCGCTGTACGCCGCAACCAACCAAAGCCACCCCCTATTGCAGGCAGCACGCTTGGAGGCGCAGGCCGGCACCATCGACATCAACGCGGTAGAGCGTCAGCGTTGGCCCACGCTGTCTGCGGTGGTTGAGTCCAATACCGGCAACACCACTTCGTTGCCTCAGCGCAGTCTGCGCGTGCAGCAAATTGTCTGGGATGGGGGACTGGTGTCCTCCAGGGTCACTGAAGCCGAAAACCAGTTGATCATCAGCAAGCTCAGAGTGGGGTTGCAGCAAAAGCAACTTTTTTTGCAAATTACCAATGCTTGGCAAGCCCTTTTGGCTGCCCATGCACGCATGCAAGTCGCGAAAAAAGCCATGGACCGGCTCGATGGTTTTAAGGTACAGATGCAGCGGCGCGTGGACGCCGAAGCGTCGTCACGCATTGACTTGGTGTTGGTCAACTCCCGCCAACTGCAAACCCAAGTCGAGTTGGATGCCGCCCAAAGAAATCTGAAAGTTGCCTTGCTCAAACTGGAGCAGTTGTCTGGCGAGGTGAATCTGCGCCAGCGTTTGCCAACCCTGGCCCCCTTCCCCGACTTACCTACGGTGTCGCCTTTTATCAATCAGTTGCAGCAAACCGACTGGGGGGACTTGGCCACTCGCTCTCCAGCAGTACAAATTGCCCGCAGCGAAGTGGTTTCTGCTTATAACCGCTTGCGCACCAAGGAGGCCGAGAGATGGCCTCAGTTGTATGTGCGTATGGACAAGCCTGTAGGCAACAATTACCCCAATGCCAATAATTCAACTCTGGTTTTTGCCGGTTTGAGCTATACACCTGGTGCCGGATTTGCCAATGCGGTGGAAGCCCAAGCGCTGTCCACACGCATCGCTAAGTCTGAACAAGGCGTAGATGTAGCCATGAAGGACAGTCAAGAAACCATGCAAAACGACCGCGAAGAATTCTTGAATGCCTATGCGCAAATTTCTGCCCTGGAAAAATCTGTGGCCGGCTCCGACATGGTGCTGGCCTCCTTTGAACGGCAGTTCCAAGCCAACCGCAAAACCTGGCTGGACTTGCTCAACCAAGTGCGTGAATTGGCGCAATACGAATACGCCTTGGTGGATGCGCAAGCCAACCTGGTCGGCTCGCGTTTGCGACTCGAAATCAACATGGATCAAAACCCTTTAGCCAGTTCTTCAAACCAAACAAGCCAAGTTACTGCGCCGACCACAGTGACACCCGCGCTGACTGATTTGCCTCAACCAAACGCTGAAATCGTAGTATCCATCGTTAAGGAAGAAACGCAAGCCAATTCAGCCCCCAAAGAAGTCGCGCAAGTGGTCGCAAGGGACGAGGTCAAACAAATCGTTGAAAAAGACGAAGAACTGAACGCCGATGAAAAAAAAGCGCTCAAGTCGGCCATCCAAAACTGGGCTCGCTCCTGGACTAAAAAAGACATAAAAAACTATTTCTTGGCCTACGCCCCCAATTTTGAGCCACCAGGCGGCCTGTCTCGGACCCAGTGGTTGGTCGAACGTAAACAGCGGATCATGTCCAAAATGAAAATTCATGTGAGCGTCAGTGACTTTCAAATCGGAATCAACGGCAACAAAGCGGAAATCAATTTATTGCAAATCTACGAGTCGGAAAAGCTCAAGGAAAGCAGTCGCAAATCGCTTGAATTGACCCAACAATCTGGGCGTTGGTTGATTACCCGGGAAACAGTCAATTGAAATTGATGCCTATTCAATTGATGTCTATTCTTTACGAACAACCCACTGCCAAGACAAACCCATGATCAATCACCAACAATTTGAATGGGCCATGGCGCGCTTAGCGCAAATGCAAGGTACCAGCCTCGATGTCTTGTCGCTGCGCGCCAGTTTGACTGGCTTGGGCAATGCCTCAGCGCCTTTGCCCCAACTGAAAAAAATAGCCGCGCAAATGGGCCTGGACGAGCCCGTTTTGCTCGACGGACCCGATCGGGCTCACCTGCCCTTGCTTTGCCATGCTGATGACTTGGGCTGGGCGGTGGTGATCGACTGCGATCCCTTGGACCAATGGATCTTGGTCAATGTGGACGGGCAGCATACCGTGGGGTCAGATGCTTTGCAGGGTAAGGTCGCCCTGATCAAGTTCAATCCGCAAGAAGACGCCAACAAACTCTCGCAGGCCATGGGCGAAAAGCCTGCGATGAAAACTTTTGCCCAGCAGTTGAAGCAGACCTTGCGGCAATACCGATTGCCCATGATGGAGGCGGGCTTGGCCTCGGCCTTCATCGGCATCATTGCGCTGGCCACTTCGCTGTTTTCCATGCAGGTCTATGACCGCGTGATTCCTTCGCGCAGCGAGTACACCTTGATCGTTCTGAGCGTGGGGGTCTTGCTCAGCATCTTGATTGAATACGCGATGAAGGTGGCACGCTCGCATTTGATGGACTATGTGGTGGTGGGCTTTGACCACCGCTTGTCGCGCGAAGTGTTTCAGCAGTTGCTCAACTTGCGCGTAGACCAAGTGCCCAGTTCGGTCGGCAGCTTGGCCGGGCAATTGCGCGGCTATGAGCAGGTGCGCAGTTTTTACACTGCCAACACCTTGTTCACCTTGATCGACTTGCCCATGGGCTTGTTGTTTGTAGTGATCATCGCCCTGATTGCTACCCCCTTGGTGGCCTTGGTGCCCTTGCTGTTTGGCTGCATTGCGCTGATTGTGGGCCTGGGCATTCGCATCAAGGTCAAAGAACTGGCCAAAGAAAGTGCGGCTCTGTCCAATATGCGGACCGGCCTGCTGGTCGAGGCGGTAGAAGGCATAGAAACCATCAAGGCCGGTTCGGGCGGCTGGAAGTTTTTGTCGCGCTGGATCAATTACAACAAGATGACCATCCAAGGCGATCTGCGCATGCGCAATGCCACCGAGAGTGTGGGCTATCTTTCAGCGGTGCTTCAGCAAATGAGCTACGCGGGCTTGGTGGTGGCCGGTTCAGTTCTGGTCATGCAAGGGCACATGACCATGGGCGCCTTAATTGCCTGCTCGATTTTAAGCGGCCGTATTTTGGCGCCAGTGATGGCCTTGCCTGGTTTGCTGGTGCAGCATTCCCATGCAAGCGCCGCCCTAGAGGGCTTGGAGCGCTTGTACACCCTCGAATCGGACAACCACGGCATTGCAAACCCCTTGGTGCCCACCCACATCAAGGGCCATTACCAATTGGCCGATGTGGGGTTTGCCTACGGGCAAAACCCACCGGTGATTGTGGTGCCCAAGCTGGAAATCAAACCCGGCGAGCGCATTGCCATCGTCGGCCCGATTGGCGCGGGCAAGTCCACGCTGCTGCGCCTGCTCAGCGGCTTGTACCATCCGCAAAAAGGCAGCATCCGCATCGATGGTTTGGAGTTGGGCCACGTTAGCCGCCAACTGCTGAGCCAAAAAATAGGTTACTTGCAGCAAGACCACCGCCTGTTTCAAGGCACATTGCGCGAGAACTTGCTCATTGGCCTGCCCGACCCGGGGGACGAAGTGCTGTTTGCCGCTATGACACGCACTGGCATGGACCGCATTGTGGGCAGCCACCCCAAAGGACTGGAGCGCCCCATCATGGAAGGCGGCAGAGGCTTGAGCAACGAGCAAAAACAACTCGTAGCCTTTACCCGCTTGATTTTGTGCAAGCCCGACATTTTGTTACTGGACGAGCCCACCGCCACCATGGACGATATGCAAGAGCGCCAGTGCATGGCCGTCTTGGCCGAAGAAGCCAATGCCGGTAAAACGCTGGTGATCGTGACCCACAAACCTGGCACGCTGGCGCTGGTTAACCGCATCATCGTGGTCGCAGGCAGCGCTATCGTCATGGATGGCCCACGCGACGCCGTGTTGCAACAACTTCAACAGCGCCCCAACGCGCAAGCTGCGAGCTGATCATGTCATTGCCCAACAAATCTCAACCCAAAGCGCCAGCAACACCGGCGCGTGGTCAAACCTCGCAAGCAGTCAGCGACGTGACCGTCAAGCCTGTCGCCCATGCTTCGCATATCGGCGAATTGGATCCGCCGCACCGCTCACGCGCCACCTTGCTGGTTTTCATGCTTTCGTTGATTGCGCTCGTCTATTGGGCCTCGGTGGGGAAAATTGACCAAGTGACACGCGCGCAAGGCCAAGTGATTGCCGCTGAACGCACGCAGATCATTCAATCCCCCGATGGCGGTGTCTTGACCGTACTGCATGTGAAAGAAGGCGATTCTGTGAAAGCCGGCCAATTGCTGGCGACTTTGCAAAAAGAACGCGCGCAAGCCGCGGTGTCCGATACGCGCGCCAAAGTGGCTGCCTTGCGCATCACTTTGGCACGTTTGCAAGCAGAAATATTTGAAAAACCCTTGCAGTTTGAGCCCTCTTTGCTGTCTTACACCAGTTACATCCAAAACCAGACCGAGCTGTACAACAAGCGACAACGGGCCTTCAAAGACGAAGTCAGTGCCTTGACGAAAATTCTGGCGCTGGCCGACGATGAGTTGAAAATCAACCGGCAACTCGAAGCCACGGGGGATGTCAGCCGAGCGGAGCTCTTACGTTTGGAGCGCTCCAGCGCCGACATTGCGGCGCAACTGACCGGCAAGCGCAACAAGTATTTTCAAGATGCTCAGGCTGAGATGACCAAAACCCAAGAGGATTTGAGCACGCAAGTGGAGCAATTGAACGACCGCACCAGCTTGCTCGAACACACTGAGCTGATAGCCCCGGTGGACGGCGTGGTGAACAACATCAAGGTGAACACTTTGGGCGGTGTGCTGCGTCAGGGTGATACGGTGATGGAGTTGCTGCCTAGCGGCAACAACTTGATTGTGGAGACCAAGATCATGCCGGCAGATATTGGCTTTGTGAATATTGGGCAAACCGCCAGCGTCAAGCTTGACGCCTATGATTATTCGATTTACGGCGGTATGCAGGGGCAGGTGAACTACATCAGTCCGGATGTCTTGACTGAAGAAACCAAACAAGGCCCGATGACCTACTACCGGGTGCGCATCATGATCACAGGTACAGAGTTCAAGGGCGATAAAGCCAGTCAAATCCAAGTGCGCCCGGGTTTAACCGCCAGCGTAGAGATCAAAGCCATGGACCGCACGGTGCTGAGCTACCTGACCAAGCCCTTGACCAAGACCATGAGCATGTCCATGGGCGAGAAATAGAAATAGGTCCTAGGCACCCAGCGGTCTTGCACCACACGCAACGGGTAAGAAAGCCAAGCTTGCCAGGCTGAGCGGAGTGGCAAGTGACCGCGTAGTTAAGCGCTGGACGAACAGAGCGCTGCAGCTCCCCGGTCAGCATTGCCATCCATTAGAAGCCGTGGTCAATTGCGAACTGCCGCAGGGCGACGTGAAATTCGGACGTCCTCAGAAGCTCGTTGTGGTCAACCCTCGGCACGACAACAAGCCGTTTCAATGGCTTTGGCGAAAGGGCTGCATCGAAGAGCCGCTTGGAAAAGATCACCGGAGTCTGGCTGTCTTTTTCTGCGCCTGCCACCAACAAGGGACCCTTGAAACCTTTGACCGCACGCAGATTGTCTACGCCCAGCAGCGCCGGATCAATGGTCACTCGAACAAATGGTTTCGTGTACCAGGAAAAGGCCATTTCGCGCATCTCAGACACATTAGTAACAGTGGCCATCAGAATGGCGCCGTCCGGCTGGCGTTCTTCCAGCAATGCGCCTGCAACGACACCTCCAATTGAGAAGCCAGCGACGATCAACTTCAACCCGTTCTCTTTGGCGATTTCAGCTTCGATGTCATAGAGTTGCAGCGCATCGCTTCGCAAGGCTTGCAGCGAGGGAGTGCCGGTACTTTGTCCGTAGCCACGGTAGTCCGCGAAAACAATATTGGGGTGCCAGTCTCGGGTTAGCTCAGTGGCAATGGCCATCGCAGATTTCTCCAGCGTGCTTGCATTGCCTCCAAAAAAAAGAACCGTGGATTTGGCCTTGGCGTGGGAAAACTTTGCCCGATAAAGTTGTTTGCCGTCAGGCGTCCAAATTCTGTCTGTTACCAAGCTGTAATCAGTTGGCAGCTCTGCGCTAGTGAACGCTATTTCGCCTGCCGCAACGGGACGCATGAAACTGCTGTCCTTGATGTGTATTGCGCAGCCAGAGAGCAACACCGCTAGGATTGCAGAGCCTGTCAATTTGTACATCGCGGCATTGTGCCATTGAGCACTGTTCATAGTCGAGTCTGTCGGTGTCCATTCAAGCCACGTAGCGATCGCTGTTTTTGGCCATGATTTTTTGTACACCGGCTTTGACCTGGTCAGCCAGTTCAAATCCGTTTGCACGCGCTTGGTAGGCTGCCCTCACTGCGTAGCCAGGTAGCTTTCAATCAAGTCATCGTTGCCGCCGTCAAGTCACTGAGGCAAGTCTGGGTAACCCACTTGGACTGAAGGCAAGCGCGCCAGTTTGTCCTGCCAACCCGCAAGCCCTCCTAAGGGGCGCTGCCAAGTCGCATCCAACAGGGGGGAGCCGCAGGTGATGGGCAATCCCAGGTCGCCCTGGTCAGCATTACCCTGCCACTGGATGCCGCAATTCGCATTGGTAGATAAAGGGCCTTTTTCTATGACAAATACATTGTTGGCCCAGACCCTTATCGGCCTTAAAGTCCGGTGCCACTTGGGCCACATCGTCCCAATCTGACGCGACGTCGACACCCTCGCCTATCTGCGCCTCGCACCCGTCCCACAGCGGCGGCCCGCGTGCGGGTGTGATGCGCGGCGGCTCTGTCTCCACCACGATGTGTTCCAAGATGTGCCGGATGTCGGCGCTGTGCGTGATGAAGGCGATGATGCGCATCTGACCGCCACAGATCGGGCATGCCAGAGGGAACACCTCGTAGATGCGGGCCATCAGCACCGCCCACAGATAGTGCGCCGGGCGCTTGGGTGGCACCGGCTGGGTCGGCTCGGCCTGGGTTGGGCGTGGGTTGCCTGCCCCAAGTGCGCCCTCGCCTGCATCCGTGCTGGCTGGCTCGGCCTGCACCTGTGCCGGTTGCGTAGGTTGCGCCGCTGCGCTCTGCGCCATCTCCGTGACAGCAGCCCTGTGCGGCGAATGGGGTGCCAGCACGCCAAAGTAGCGGTGGCGGTGGGTGCGCGGTGGTGGCACCAGTGCCGCAATGCGATCAATCAGCTCCAGTGGCGTGAGGGTGATCTCGTCCACCTGGGTGCCGCGCTTGTCGTGACCCGGTTCGCTGTGCTGTTTGGCGCAGCGGTAGACCAACTCGCCGCCCGCTTTGCGCAGCCGCTCCATCGCAAACGGCGGGCGCGCGCAGTACCGCAGCAAGCGCTCCAGGCCCGCGCGGTCGTACGCCGCTATGCAAACGCTGGTGTCCACCGAGAAGCCGCTGTGGCGGTAGGCCAGCATCTCTTTGGCCTCAAAACCCTCTAACAGGCCCCGCCCGACAAAGCCGCGCAGGATGCGTTTGCGCAAGCTGGCCTGCACTTGGGCCACCACTTCGCAGGCGATGCCGCTGGCCGGGTGGAAGATGACACCCGGCGCGCGGGCTTGAGCTTGAGCGGCAGCCCCGCCCTCGCCCGCCGCTTCTTCAAACACGCCATCGACTGCGCAGACGTGCAAGTGCACAGACGCAGATGGTTGCTATTGGGTGTGTGCGACAGATGCAGGCTTGGTATCTCGTTTCACACCAGAGGGCAAGTTAGATCGGTCACTTGCAGTGCCCACCATCAAGCCTGGCATGTGTGCTTTTGGTGGAACCAACTTAGACACTTTGTTCGTGACCTCATTAAGTCGCCCAGGCATCACGCATGAGGAAGACCCATACGCAGGAAGAATTTTTGCCTTGCAACCCGGCGTGAAAGGCTTGGCAGAGCCCCAGTTTAAAAATACACCTACTGCGTAATAGATGCGTGTATCAAGTTAGAGACTTGGTCCAAACGCACTGAATGCCAAGGGTCTGGCACGCGCGCATTGGTGATGTAGGCGAATGACAAACCACTTTGCGGATCGGCCCAGCAATAACTGGTACCCACTCCACCATGACCAAAAGAGTCAGGCTTTGCCAAAGAACCTAATCCGCGAATACCGATGGTGGTTCCACGCAAATGCGGGCCTAAGCCACGGTGCATGGGAATGCCCATGAATTCATCCACACGGTCTGCGGTGTAGTTTTGAATGGCATACGCCAATGTTCTGGGTGACAACAAGCGCACACCGTTGAGCGTGCCGCCTTGCAACATCATTTGGTACAAAGCCGCCATACCGCGGGCTGTGCCATAGGCTCCGCCACCTGGAACACCAGCTTCTTGCCATACCCGGCTGGTACTTTCTTCACGTAAGCGCAAACCGTTGGGCGACTTGGCATCAGGTTCGTAAAGAAAAGTCATGCGCGAAGTTTCAGATGCGGGTAACCCAACGAACAAATCATTTTCCAATCCCAAAGGCTCGAGCACTTCAGAACGGAGAACGTCTCTGAAATCTTTACCTGTGACGGCTTCCACCACCATCGCCAACACCCAGTGGGCGCTGAGCCCGTGGTAGCTGATGCGTGAACCAGGTGCCCACTGCAGATTGAAGTCGCATACGGCTTGTCGCACTTTTGCGTGGTCATTCCAAGTGGTGTTCGGAACGTCGCCATCTGGAAACCCGCCTTGGTGGGTGATCACTTGAAACAGCGTGATCGCTTCTTTACCGTTTTTCGCAAACTCTGGCAGGTAGTCGGCAACCCGATCCGTGAAACGCAGTTTGCCTTGCTCGTGCAACTTCCAAAGCAAAGTTGCCATGATGATTTTGGTGTTCGAGTACAACAACCACAAAGACTGGTTATCAGCGGTCACCGCTTTTGTATCGGCCTCGTGGCCTTGGCCCACACGGGCTTGTCCAAAACTTTGCTCCCACACCAAACTGCCTTTGTAGGCGAGCGCAATTTGCGCGCCTGGGTAACGTTTGTCTTGGATGTGGGTGGTGATAAGTTCACCTAAACGCGCCATCGCATTTGCTTGAATCGGGGCGTTGGTTATGGGTGATGCGGGCAAGGGGTAAGTCATGTGTTGTACAAGCCTAGATAATGCCGCCAGTTGGGTTGTGTGGCGAATTCAAAATCAACAACTTGGTACGCGGTGTGATTTTGTCGACTAATTCTTGTGCGGATAGGAAATTCAACCGCACGAGCTTAAATATAGCACCACCTGGGGGTCACCACGCCACTGAGCCAGGTCGTTTCGAGCCATCTATGAGGGCCCGCAAGTCAAGACTGTCCGACATACCTCCCTTCTCAGCATTGCCAGGCATGAAGTAGCGCAGCCGCTTGGGCACCGACAGCACCCACTGGCGCACCGGCAGGCGGGGGAAGACGTGGTCGGTGAGGTGTACCGCCGTCTCGGCCATGCGCCGCGTGGTGCATGAGGGGCAGACGCCCCGGCCCTTGCAGGAGAAGGCGACAAGGAAGTCGTGCCCGCAGTCACCGCAGCGAGAACGGGCAAAGCCGTGCGCGAAGATACCGCACTCCAGGTACTTGGTAAAGGCTTTGCGCACATAGGGCTTGGGGCTGTGGTGGTCGCCCTGCCCGTCAAACTGGCCCGCGCTGGCCAGCTCAAGCCAGGTCTCGTGGTGCTCGGCCACCGTTTGGTAGAGCAGCGTGCGCTCGGGGTGGCGCGGGTTATAAAGTTTGGGATTGGAGGTGGTCGGCATGGGTGCTGTGCAAATACACAGTATTTTGCGGCGATTGTTCGAGCGCGCAAAGCACAAAGCCCGGTCCGTTGCCGGATCGGGCTTTGTGCGATTGGCCTGAAAACAGGTTTATTTCTTCGCAGGCGGCAAGTCGGTGCAAGACCCGTGCGCCACCTCCGCCGCCATGCCGATGCTCTCGCCCAGCGTGGGGTGGGGGTGGATGGTTTTGCCGATGTCCACAGCGTC
>CAMDKK010000060.1 GCA_945901045.1 Limnohabitans sp. Rim8 | reverse complement strand
TTACCCTGCACCACAAGAATGGATGTGAGATGGGGTAATTGAGCCTTGATTTGCTGGACTTTGTCCCAAATGTCACTGCCGGGCACCGGCCCCAAAACAACCAATACTTTGGTCTTGGCCGCTCTTAGAATTTCTGCCAGTTGATGCGGCGCCAACAACGGGTTCACGGGATTGGCTATGCCCACCGCTTGAGCGCCGAACAAGGCATAAAAACTCTGTGGCAGTAACGGAAGTAAAAAACTCACCACATCTTGCGGTCCAATACCCAAGTCATGAAACAGGTTGGCCGCCTGGGTGACCCGGGCCATGAAATCGGCATGCGAAATCACCACAGGTTCTTGATCGGCATTGGCTTTTGGCAAAAAATGGATGGCCGGTGATTGAGGGTCCAAGGAAGCACCCGCCTGCAAAGCCGCATACGTACTTTGAGCCCCAATGCGTTGGGAATAAGGCAGGGCTTCAAAGTCAACAACATCATCATCACTGCGAAAGCGCGGGAGACTGGCACCGATAAAGCGATCAAGCAAATGCGCAGAAGGCATGACAGACTTTCCAAGTTAACAAAGGCAAGAAGACAGCAATTCAGTATCGCATCCACTGCGGGGCTTAATGCCCTCGGAAAAACCCTCGTCCCGTGCTGCAATTTGGGTGGAAATGAAGAGCGTGGCTCTGAAAAAGCGCCTTCACTGGATCACTTCAGCTCAGCTTAACGAAGAACCCTCGCACTGTCCCTGTGTGTTAACCCCTGACCAAACCATAAAAATCAGCGCCACCCAGTTGCCCGCCCTTGAAAACCACCTCCAAACCATCGCGAATAGGGTCCTCTGACCACGCGCGACACAGCGGCACCCCTGGCACCAAGCCTGCCAAAACCGTTAAAGCTCTGAGTCCCAAATGACTGCCGACTTTTCCTGAACTGTCTCCACCCGCAACAACAATGCGTCTGATGCGCGTTTGATCCAGAACTTGCCGCATGATTTCGGCCAAGGCATCGCCGACACGTTCAGAAGCATCTGACCGGCTTAGCTTGGCAAAAGAGGCCAACTCATCAAAGCTCTGAACTGCAGGATCGTCGGGACCCTCTGCAGAAAATACAAGTGGTGATACGCCTTGCTCAATGGCGGCAACGGCCATATCGACCAAACGTGTCACTTCAGCCTGTTGTCTGGTCACATCCAGACAGCTCGAAATATCCAAACGACACGTCAAAAAACCATGCGCTCGTGCCCATTGAATTTGTTCACCACTCAGGGGTGAGCAACTGCCACTCACAACGGCTATACATGGGGCTGCAGAGCTCACAGGCAATGCGGGTGTGCCGGGAATCTGCCCCTGAGATCGCCAAAAAGCGGTCAAGGCATATTGCAGGCCTGAAGAAGATGCACTGAACAGCCCGTGCCCCCTGTTTTGCCAAATCAATCGACCTGCTTCAATTTGCGACCGCTCATCGGCAACATCGATCATGATCACAGGCTGGTCTTGTCCTTGGCTTGAATCGAGTTGGGCTTGGGCTTGACCTTCAGCGATCTGCGCTAAATCGATGAGCCCAATGCGACGGGGTGTCTGCTTGGCCAAATGCTGCCTCAGGTCGGCCTCCATCATGGGCGTCACAGGATGACGCGACATGGTGGGATGGCGGTCAATCCGATGCACGACCGCCTTGTCTGCAGCAAACAAATGGCCGAAGACTTGAAATCTTTTTAACTGGGTTGCGCCCACCACCATGGGCGACCAGGTGGATTGAAAATTGTGCAGACCCAACTCAATCGCTTGCCCTATCGAGCCCACACTCGGTGACGAATCGAAAGTAGAGCAAACTTTGTATTGCAACAGGGGCGCACCCAATGCTTTCAAGCGTTGAAACACAACGGGCAATTCTTGTCGCATCCATTCCGGACTTTTCCCGCGCGATTGCCCCGCCAATCCGATGCAGCGCGCGTCTTTGAATCGCTCTAAATCAGTTTCACGAGGCATCTCTAAAAAGAGAACCGTGGGCACGCCGGCAGCAGTAAAAGCCTGCATCACATCGGTCGAGCCCGTGAAGTCATCGCCGTAGTAGGTCAATAAAAGCCCCTCAGGCCACAGGGATGGGACGGGCTTCATGTGACTCACCAAAAAGTCAATGCGCGTTGCAATTCTGTGTGTTGCTGTGCATAGATTGACAGCGGCACACCTGCTTCTGCCGCCTGCCAGGCCTGACGGAAAGCCGCCACACCCGAGGCAACGCCATCGGGATGGCCAAAAATTCCGCCACCTGCTGTCACAATCAAATCAGAATGTCCCAATGCACGGTAGGTTTCATGCGCTTGCAAACCTGTCTGAGCCGAACTGAATACAGGCACGACCTTCATGGGTGACGATTCAAAAAGCGGGGTCACCACGGAACGCGCAGCGGCGACCACGACGTCATCCGGTTCACTGAATTTATTGCGCAAACCATTCACGTGCAAATGATCAACCCCCGCCAGTCGCCAAATTTTTTGCCAAGCGGCAAAATCCCAACCCAGACTCGGACTGCGGCTCAAATAACCCCACCCCGCGCGATGCGCATGAATGGGCAAAGCACTGTGCTGTCTCAAGGCGGTCAGCCCTGTCAAGCCAATTGAATTCACGCACACCATCACGCAAGTCCCCTGGTGCGCTAAAACGGCATCATGGCGACGGCGCATGTGATCCAATTCACCCGTGATGTTGAAAGCAACCATCACTTGCCTGCCCATTTTTTGGGAAGCTTGATTGACCACCCGCATGACTTTTTCAAGACGCTCATTGAACGGACAATAGCCACCATCGGCCTGCAACTCATCGTCTTTGATGAAGTCTATCCCTCCATCGACCAGCAACTGAACTTGTTCAGCGGTTTCACTTGCATTCAAACCAACACTCGGTTTGATGATGGTTCCAATCAAGGGGCCCGATTTGACACCACTCAATCTTCGCGTGCCCTCCATGCCGAATGCAGGCCCTGGATAGGCTGAGGCAAAAGCCTCAGGCAACCGAATGTCCAGTATCTTCAATCCTGAAACTTGAGCCAATTCGAATAAATTACCCGCAACCGTTGACAACAAAGACGGCAGGCAAGGCCCGGTATTTTCAAGGGGCCAAGATAACTCCAATACACATCGCGTGTACTTTGCAGAGACCATGCCACCCGGCAAACTCGGTTGCGCCACAGTCTCTAAGACATGAAGTGACTCCAGTCGCGCACCCGAACGCTGCTTTAAAGCGGGCGTTTCAGAGGCCAGTTTCAAAAATGTACCGCTCGATTGCTCTCCTGCAATAACTTCTGCAGCGCGATAAGGATCGTCACCCGTCTCCAGCCAATAGCGCGCGTGAATTCTGTTGGTCATTGTTCAGGTTTTGATGAACTGGCGCTTGGCAATGAGCGGAATGATGGACGGCAACAAGGCTTGCGGATCCCCCTCTTTGCAAGCCTGATCGAGTGTTCTTTGGACAGCGCCGGCAACCGTTCGGTCCGCCTGCATGTCGGATGCCATCTGGTTGTAATAGGTCAGGTCTTTCAAGCTGTTGGCCAGGCTAAAGCGCAAGCCGGAGGTATCGCCACTCGCTAGAAATGGTTTTAATCTTTCTAATGCCGCGCCCCACCCTCCTCCCATCGCCAATACATCTACAAAGGTCTGCGCATCAACGCCTGCAGACTGGGCACAGGCGGCAGCTTCAGCAATCAAAGTGACTGAACCGAGTGAGACATAGTTGTGCAGCAGTTTCATCCGGTGACCCGCACCAATCGGGCCTGCATGGACGATGTTTTCTGAGAAACAAGCAAGGATTGGTTTGCAAATTTCAAACAAATCCGCATCGGCACCCACCAACAAGTTAAGCCGTCCCTCAGCAGCCTCTTTAGGTGTTCTGGTCATAGGGGCATCCATGAAGGCCCCGCCCTTTTCAATCACTAACTGAGCCACTCGTTCAGTGGAAGTGGGAACAGCCGTAGAGCAATCGATGACGATGCATCCTGGCTTCATGCCCTGCAAAACACCCTGTTCACCCAGCAACACCTGTTCGACCTGAGGGGTCCCGGTGACACACAAAATAATCACCTCCGATTGATTGGCCAATTCATGGGGCGTCTTGAATGTTTGCGCACCACCCGCGAGTAAATCGTTTAAGGGCTGATTGCCTGCATGCTCAAGCACTGAGAGTGCGTGGCCATGTTTGAGCAAATTGGTCGCAATGCCGTGGCCCATCAGGCCAATGCCAATCATTCCTATTTTGTAGCTTGCCATGAAACTTCCGATTCAAATTATGTGTAAAACAAGATGATACGGGCTTCTGAGACGTCTAGACCTGTGAACAGGTCACTTGCAAATTACCTGACAAGGGGTTGTCCAGCCAGCCAATTGGCCCCGCGTACATACAGGTCCTGAACCGCTTGGCCTTTGAGCATGGGCATGTCCATCTTGACGGTATAACCAATCCGCGTTTGAATGTAAGCGAGGTATCGATAGCCCTCAGGGAAGTTTGCAAGTGCAGTTGCATCCAGCTTCAATGTTGCAGAAGGATCAACGGGATCGATTCTGTCTTTTTCATAAATGGGTTGGCGATGCACCAAGCCCCAAGCCCCATTGCGACGCTCAAAAAAATCGTAAAAACGGCCCGTACACACCACGTCGCACAAGACATCTTCAACCATGCCACGCTGTGAAATGGTCATTTTAGTCTGCGCAATGGCCCGAGAATCATTGACATCGATGGACGAACCGCCAAGGAAATGGAGAATGCTCACGCCTTTGTTCCATCCTTCGACAGTGACTCTGATGAACTCTTCATAGGGCCCTTGAAACCAGGTCGCCATCATCACGCCGTCGTCATGCCAGACGGTGCGAAAACGGTCCCACAGTCCCGCATCCCGCCAAACGGCCCAGTTCTCGACCAATTGGCGAATTTTCAATTGCTCGGTCATTTCATGTGTCATCGGTTTTACTCAAGCTCAATCTTTTTGTCTTGGACAACTTTTTTCAAATTGCGAATGTCTTTTTCGACGCGTGCTTTGAATTCTTGCGGTGAACTGGCAGCAGGCGATCCTCCAAAAGCGATCAATTTTTGTTTGACCTCTTCTTGCGCCAAAACAACGCGCAGTTCTTTGTTGATTTTTTCAATCAAGTCTTGCGGGGTGTTTGCCGGCGCAGCAATGCCCAACCAAGATTCGAACACCATGCTCGGATACTGATCCGCAATGGCCGGCACGCCGGGCACGGGGCTGATACCGGGCGGGGAAGTAACAGCGATCGCCCTGACCCGTTGATCCTTCAGCAGAGATGCGGTCAAGGTCATGGTGTCGACCATCACATCGACGCGACCTGCCAACAACTCCGTGAGAGGCCCGGTGCCGCCTTTGAAGGGAATGTGCGTGATCTGCACTCCTGCCTCACCAAAGGCCCACTCAGCCACCAGATGCATGGCCGTGCCCACGCCCACAGAAGAGTAGGTGTATTTTTGCGGCTCCAATTTGGCCTTCTGAATCAAATCGGCATAGGATTTAATGCCCGACTGCGGCGCCACTGTAAAAGCCAAGGGATAAGTGGTGATGGTCGAGACCCAGGCCAAGTCCTTGACGGGGTCAAAGGGCAATGACTTCTTCATGGCCGCACCACTCGCGTGGCCACTGGGGACCAGCAGCAAGGTGTAACCATCGGCCGGGGCTCGCACCAGCATTTCGGTGGCAATGTTACCGCCCGCGCCGGGTTTGTTGTCTACCACCACGCTGTGTCCCAATCGATCGCCCAAGGGCTTGGCGATCAGACGGGCCACGATGTCAGAGCCTCCACCCGGCGGAAAACCCAACAGCAATCGAATGGGCTTTTGCGGCCAGACTTCTTGCGCATGCACTGGAAATGTCAAGGCACACAAGGCCACCCCGACCACACCCACAATTTTCGAATGCCAAGTTGTCATTAAAAGCCTGATTGAAATAGAAGTCTTAGGTTCTGCGTTAAGCAACATCGTCCTGAATCGTATTGCGCAAAATACCCACGGCATCAACTTCAATCTCGACCACATCACCAGGCTTCATGAAGAGCTGTGGGGTGCGCTTGTTGCCAACACCACCCGGTGTGCCGGTCACAATCACGTCGCCGGGTTCAAGCGGGATGAAGGTCGAAATATAGGCAATTTGTCGCGGAATGCTGTGGATCATCATGTCCGTCGTGGCCTGCTGCAAAACTTCGCCATTCAGTCGGGTGCTGAGGGTCAGTGTTTGGCCCGGCTTGATCTCGTCAGAAGTCACCATCCAGGGGCCAAAACCACCCGTGCGCCAAAAATTTTTGCCTGCTGTCCATTGCGTGGTGAAGTTTTGCCAATCACGCACCGAGCCATCGTTGTAGCATGAATAGCCTGCAATGTGATTCCAGGCATCGGCTTCTGAAATACGCCGCCCACCCTCACCGATGATGATGGCGATTTCACCTTCATAGTCCAGACGGAGCGACTCCGGTGGGCGCATGATGGCTTGGCCGTGCGCCACTTGAGATGCGCTGACGCGAGAAAAAATAGCGGGCTTTTCGGTCAGCTCACGACCCGTCTCTTTGACGTGGTCGTGGTAGTTCAAGCCCACACACATGATCTTTTCAGGGTTGGGAATGACGGGCAATAATTCCAATTGGTCAAAGGACAAATCAGGAGCGTGCGTGGCCAATGCCTGGGCTGCTTGCGCAAACATTTTTTTAGCGATCAAGGTTTTCAAGTCAGGGGCTTGTTGTCCGAGGATAGGCGACAAGTTCAAGACCTTGTCACCTTGAACGGCTCCATAGCAAGAGGTGTTATGGAGAATGAAGCTGATGAATTTCATGGGGAACTGCTTTCAAAAAATATAAATCTTAAAACGAGCCACGACCGGCCAATTCGCTCAGGGGACGTCGGGCATTAGGCGACTCACGCTGCCGCAAGGCCTCGGGTAACGCCGCAGGGTCACCCCGTTTACCCACAACGGCCAGCATATGCAAAGTGTGCTCCGCAGGCAACTTCAACACTTGGGCACCGGCGTCCTTGTTGAAGCCGCCAATGCCATGCAAATCCCAACCCATCAGATGCGCTTGCATGGCCATATAGGCCCATGCTGCACCCGAATCAAAAGCGTGCATGGCATTTTGTACAGCCTCAGTTGTGCCGGCCTTGGTCGCAAGATGGCTGGACGCAACCGCCACCAGGGCACTGGCTTTGTCAGCCCAGACTTGGTTATTGGGGTTGAGTGTGGCAAAAAGGGCGTCCCATTCGGGGTCCTGACGCAGGACCACGGCAAAGCGCCAGGGCTGGGCGTTGTTTGAAGATGGGGCCCATCTGGCGGCCTCCAACATGCACATGACTTGATCGGAATTGATGGGCTCACCCGTGTAAGAACGGGGCGACCAACGCGCCGTGAATTGAACGTTGACGGGGTAATCAGCCTGACGGGGATTGGACATGAAAGGGGCAGTGGACATGGAAGCGAATCTGAAACAAATGTGAAGCCATATTCTAGGCGGACTGGGGAGAGAATTATTCAGCCGATTCGCGGCATCACGAAGCAGTCAATCCGGATGTCCGGCGACAGACCACTGGCAAGCGGTCAGCCCTGGTCATGCACACTTGAACTTCAAATTGAGAATTTCCGTCATACTGAATTGGAAATTACCAGACAGACATTCAATTCAAAGTGCCGCCAGAGATTTTCACGTCGGCCCGGTGGTCACCGATGGACTCTATAACGGCCTTCAAAGCACAGACCAGACCGTCTTGCAAGACCTCCACGGACATGCTCGGCAAACTGGCGCCAGATCTTTGGGCTGCCTGCTCAGGCAATAAGGGAATGTGGACAAAGCCACTTAAAACTTGTCCACCCGCCAAGGCATGTTGCATGCCGAAAAAAACCTGATTACATACAAAAGTTCCCGCAGTCTGAGAAATACCGGCGGCAAATCCGCAAGCTCGCATCGCCTGAACCATGGTCTTGATTGGCAATGTACTGAAGTAAGCGGCAGGTGCACCTTCAATAACCGGTACATCAATGGGTTGTTGCCCTTCGTTGTCCGCGATGCGGGCATCACAGACATTGATCGCAACCCTTTCCACAGAAATGTCGCTGCGACCATCGGCCTGACCCAGCGCCAAGACCACCTGAGGTTGGTAGGTCTGAATAGCTTGCTGCAATACCCCCAAAGACGCACTGAATGAACATGGCAATTTCACTGCTGTTACATGCGCCGTCAAGTGGGCAGATTGAATTTGCAGACCATCCATGCGCCTCGCCACCTCCCAGGAAGGGTTTAACTGTTCGCCACCAAAAGGCTCAAAACCTGTCACCACGATGTTCATTGCTTAACTTTCGGTGTCAAAGAAATGTATTTGCCGGCGAATGCGAATCCCACAAGACTCTACGCCAATAAAGGGTCATGAACACACCCAGAGCCAACCCCAAAAGTGAATACAAGACTGCAGTTCCAGCGTACCCGATGGACTGAATCAAAGGGCCACTCAAAAACAAACCCAAAGGCAAGCCCCAGATGGCCAGCATCCGCATGCCCATGACACGACCCCGGAAAGCAGCTTCTGTTTCTCTGAGCATGACGGCCGCTAGGAGCGTCATACACAAACTTTGCGCAAAGCCGGCCAACACCAGAATCAGCATGCCCACTTGCAAGCTGGTACACCAGGCAAAGATCAAGTCCAGAAAGAACCACACACATGCGGCGATGAGCATGGTTTTTGCGGCGCGCAACTTGAGGCGATGGCTGCTCAAAGTCATGGATGCCAATAATCCGCCCAAGGCGAAACTCGCACCCAATAAGCCCAGACCCGTTTGATCTGTCAAAAATATGTTTTTAGCCACATAAGGCAACAATCCCAGAGAGAAAGGAAAAGCAAACAAGTTGACCCCAAAAGCCAACAACATTGCCCCCATCAGCACGGGCTTTTGCCAAACGTAGATGAAAGCAGATTTCAAATCCTGCAGCGGACTGCTGAGCGCTTGGGGGCTGTCTGATTGAGACAAGTCCTGCACACCGCGGGATAACAACATACTGATGACATACAAGCAAGTGACTACGGCATAGGCCCAAGTCATACCCAGACTGGCCACCAGACCCGCACCGGCCAAAGCACCAGCAATGCGGGCAGAATCCGAGGTCATGCGTGAAATTCCCAATGCGCCCATGAGCTGTTCAGCGGGCACAGTTTGGGCAATCAAGGCATTGCGCATCATTTGATCAGAAGGCCTGATCAGGCCACAGACCGCCGCGATCCATAAAACTTTGTCTGGTGTGAGTGCATTCAGCAAAGACAGGATCATCACACTGGCCGCCAAAACAGCATAAAAGGCTCGTGTACCCCACAGCATGTGGCGGTAGCCTATGCGATCACAGACAACACCGAACAAAGGGGACACCAAGGACCCCACATATTGCAGGGAGCCATAGGCCACGAGCATCATGACGGAGCCGGATTCGATCAAAATGAACCATCCCAACAGAATGGTTTCCATCTCGAAGGCCCATGACGTGGCCAAATCTGCGGGCCATTGGAATCTGAAACTGCGCACCCGAAATGGATCGCGCCAATTCAAAATAAGGCTCCGCTCAAGCGCAAGGATGGAGGCGTCAATAGCCGCTCACAGCTTCGCGCAGTCTTTAAAATCACACCGTTTCGGCTTCACGTTTTTCAACCATGACATAACCCATTTCATCCAAGGCTTGGGTCAAATGCAGGACGCTGCGCGCAGGATCATGCAGCTTTTCCAGCCCGAACAAGCCGATGCGAAAGCTCATGAAGTCTTTCGGCTCGTCGCATTGCAATGGCACACCCGCAGCCGTTTGCAAACCCATTGAGAGAAACTTTTTGCTGTTGTGTATGCCTGCATCTTGGGTATAACTCACCACCACACCCGGCGCTTGATAACCTGGTGCCGCAACGCTTTGAAAGCCTCTTGACTCAAGCAACAAGCGGACTTGTCTGCCCAACTCGATTTGCTCGTCGCGCACTTTTGCAAATCCATAGGCTTGTGTTTCCTGCATGACATCTCGCACCTTGGCCAAGGCATCGGTGGGCATGGTGGTGTGGTACATGTGTGTACCCGACTCATAAGCCTCCATGATTTGCAACCACTTCTTCAAGTCGCAAGCAAAGCTGGAGCTTTGGGTGGCGTCTATTGCGAGGCGTGCTCTTTCACTCATCATGACCATGGCACAGCAAGGAGAACCGCTCCAACCCTTTTGGGGGGCGCTGATCAATACATCAACACCGGTGGATGTCATGTTGACCCACATGGCGCCTGAGGCAATGCAATCCAGAACCAACAAGCCACCCACTTGGTGAACAGCCTGTGCCATGCGTGATAAGTAAACATCACTCAAAATCATGCCCGATGAGGTTTCCACGTGGGGTGCAAACACCACAGCAGGCCGCTCGGCAGCAATCTGGCGCTCCACGTCTTCAATGGGGCAGGGCTCCCAAGCAGACTTTGTATCCGCGCTTTGCTGACGGGCCTTGAGCACAATGCTCTCACTGGGGATAAACCCCATCTCGAAAATTTGCGTCCAACGGTAGCTGAACCAACCATTGCGGATGACCATGACTTTTTGACCGTGCGCGAACTGACGGGCAACGGCCTCCATGCCAAAGGTACCGCTCCCTGGCACCAAGGCCACTGCATGTGCGGCATAGACATCTTTCAAGATCGCCGAGATGTCGCGCATCACGCCTTGAAATTTCTGCGACATATGGTTGAGTGCGCGGTCGGTATACACCACTGAAAACTCAAGTAAACCATCTGGGTCAATGTGCGGCAGCAATGCGGGCATGGAAATATTCCTGAACTAGAAGCAATCCACCATCTTATCGAATGACCACTCGCGTGGACAGTCACCCCCGCGCCTCAATACCAAGGGTAAATACCCATCATCACGCATTCAAGTCATGTTCGGCTTTGCTGACTTCCGGCCTGATTTGCAATGCAATCAAAATGCGCGAGACCATGTTGTAGCTGGCAATGACGGTTGTCAACTCAACCAAGGCCGTCGTGTCCATGTGAGTTTGCAGGGACTGAAACAAGGCGTCGTCGACTTGGATGTTTTGCGTCATTTGCGCCGCATATTGCACGACCAATCTTTCGACAGGACCCAGAGCGGCCTGCGTCACGCCTTTCACGGGATCTTGCTGAACCGATTGCACAAGAGCCGATAACTCGTCCTCTCGCCCGCCGGCTTTTAGAAAATCAGGTGCATGGTGGTGGTACTCGTAATCGGCGCCCGTTAATAAAGCGACGGTGCAAATACCCAATTCGCATAATTTGCGTGGCGCCGTCAAGTTAGCCCGGACATGCTGGAAATAAGCATGCCATCCAGTGGCCACCGGTCCACTCCACAGCAGTGCCTTGTCGAGATTAAACAACTCACCACCTCGACGGGCCAAAACGGTTTGCAACAACTCGGGTGGATGGGGATGGGTTTCTGGATTCCAGTCGGGTATGCGCATAAGGGCTTTCTGTCAAGTCTCTTGGGTAATGAATTCTGAACGGAGCAGACGAACTCGCGGGTCTACGTAATAGCCACCGTATTCTGTGTATTTCAACATCAATCTGTGGCATTTTGCACAGCCAAAAACATCACACCGATTGTAGGGAAAATAGGCTGTCGCGACGGGCGCATCAGGTGAGTCATACCGGGTGCCATCCGGGTGGAACTCTTCAAATGTGGGTTCTTGCCCATGTTCGATTTCTGGATCGCGCAAAGTCGCTAAAGCATGCATTTGTGCTTGCGGCCAACGTGCATCGCTCACACTGTCCCAGCCCACGCATGCGCCGGCGGCGCAATCACAATGCTTGCTGACTTTTTGCTGATGGTGCAGTGCCAATGCTTTCAGCGCATCGGCTCGAATAAAAGCTACTGTCATGGAAAATCGGTGTGTACGCTTGAATTATGAAAACAGGGTTTTCACCCACTGCGAAGTTCTGAGCGCGAGATAGACTAAGACCTCATAACTCTATGCATTATCTTATGACCGACTTTACAACACCCACTCGACGTCAAGCGCTTTCACTGATCGCAGGAACAAGTGCTGGACTGGTCTTACCGGAATCATTTGCGCAATCAGGCAAATGGCCAATCAAGCCTATTCGGATCGTCGTGGCCTTTCCGCCAGGCGGACTCACAGACGCTTATGCCCGCATGTATGCCGAACAACTCACGGCCAAATTGGGTGTGCCCGCGGTTGTCGACAACAAACCAGGAGCTGGTGCCATTATTGGCATTGATGCGGTTGCCAAATCGGCACCAGATGGATACACCTTGTTGATGACCACCTCGGGCACTGTGTGGCAAAACCGTGTTTTGTACACCAAGCTACCCTACAACCTGGACAAAGACCTCACGCCTGTGGCCCTTTTTCCATCGGGACCGTTGGTCGTTGGTATTGCGGAAAAAGTACCTGCCAAGACCATTCAAGAGTTCATCGAGTTTGCTAAAACCAACCAAACCTCGATGGGCACTTATGCCCCTGGGTCTTATCCCCACATGGTTGCAGATCAAATCAACCGCAACCATGGCAGCAAAATACTTTCGATTCACTACAAAGGTGAAGCCGCCATGTGGATTGATGTGGCCTCCAGTCAACTGCAAATAGCGATTGGCAGTTACCAAGCCTTCAACACGGTTGCAGGCCGAGGTGTTCGCGCGATTGGCGTGACCGGCTCTTATCGTTCACCCAAATTGCCAGATGTACCGACCTTGGTTGAGCAAGGCATGAAGGATCCTTTGGTGGCACTGGAGGGTGGGCTTCCGCTGTTGGCCCCCGCTGGCACACCGGAAGCCGTTTTGAAAATACTCTCGAGTGTGGTTGTTGAAGGGGCTGACTCAGAACGCGCTGCCAAATTGCGCGAGTCATTTTCGATTCCCAACAAACCCAAAAATTTGATCGACACCCGAAGAGATTGGGAGCGTGACGTGCCTGTCTGGATCAAATTGGCAGTCGATTTGGGCATCAAGCTGGACTGATGCAGATACTCAAGCCCGCGCCGGACAAAGATGCGATTGCACTGCTTGAACCTTTTGAACGCCTGGGGCTGGACCGCATCACCCTGGTCAGCAACGCAGATCAGGCGGGTCTCGCCTACACGCAACTGAGTCAATATCCCGCGTGGGGCTTTGATACCGAGTCCAAGCCGACTTTCAAAGTCGGTGAAATTTCTGACGGGCCCCATATTTTGCAGTTGGCGACTGCCCAACACGCTTGGGTATTTCAGCTGAATGACCCAGTTTGTCGGGCCACTGCAGCCGAATTGCTGGCCTTGGAAGGCATTGTCAAAGCCGGTTTTGGTTTAGGTGATGACCGCAAAAGAATCATCCACAAGCTGAAAATCGATCCGGTAGGGATCCTGGAACTCAACACCGTATTTCGCGAAAAAGGTTACCGCAAAGACATGGGGGTCAAGGGGGCTGTCGCCGTCTTATTCAACAAGCGCTTCATCAAGTCCAAAAAAGCAGCTACCAGCAACTGGGCCAATCTGCGTTTAAGCGAGGCGCAATTGATTTACGCCGCAAACGACGCTTACGCCGCCATGCGGGTCTTTGAAAGTCTGAGCCTTGAATCGAATGCCTAAATGGCTTACACCACAATCGGGTTCAATGCCCCGTCCATGCTCATGCAAATACCGGTGATGTAACTGGCTTTACTTGAAGCCAAAAACACCACCGCATTGGCAATTTCTTCAGGCATGGCCATTCTGCCCAAGGGGATTTTGCTGACGGATTGCTGCATCACCTGGTCTACGGGGACGCCCTTTTGACGTGCTTCGGCCGCAAAGCCCTCCTGCAGTCGATCGGTGAAGGTCAAACCGGGGTTGATCGCATTCACACGAATCCCCTTATCACCATAGGCTGAGGCCAAGCCTGCACTGACCAGCATCAAGGCTGCATTGGCCGCGCCGCCAGGCAGGTGAATGGGGCTGGCCACTTTGCCGCCATTGCCCACCACATTGACGATGGCACCTTGATGACCTCGGTTCGCCATGCGTTGAATCACCGGGTTGATCATGTGGATGTAGGTGAAGTATTTGGCCTGCATGGCATCTGCCCAGGCTTCGGTGGTCAACTCTGCAGCAGGCGTACGCTTGGCGGCACCGGCCGAATTGACAAGTACGTCTACCGGTCCCAAAACGGACTCCGCTGAGTCCAGCGCAGCCAAAGCCGCCGAAGCATCGCGCAAATTGGCTGCCACGGTATGAATGCGTTCAGATGGAAAAGACAGCATCAACTGCTGCTGCGCTGCATTCAGATTAGAAACGTCCCTTGAAACCAAAGTGACGACAGCGCCTTCCTCCAAAAATGCCTGCGCACAGGCCAAGCCAATGCCTTTGCTGCCGCCAGTGATCAATACATGCTTGTCGCGAAGGTGAAGTTCCATGGTGCTCTTTTCTGATGAAATGAAAATTGTATTTGCATTTATACAGTCCTCCAAACTTCACGCTCGACATGAAATCTCAAAACTCAACACTTCGTGCGCGATTGAAGCAACCCGGACTGGTGGTGGCGCCCGGCATTTTCGACATGGTGTCCTTGCGGCTGGCCGAGCCATTGGGGTTCGATGCGCTGTACATGACAGGTTTCGGCACAGTGGCCTCCCACATGGGACTGCCCGATGCAGGCTTGGCAACCTACTCGGACATGGTGGGGCGCGTCACGGCAATGGCGGGCATGGCGAAAACACCTTTGATAGCGGATGCCGATACGGGCTACGGCGGTTTGCTGAACTTGCGCCATACCATTCGGGGCTACGAATCAGCAGGCGCAGCAGCCATACAACTCGAAGACCAAGAATTTCCCAAAAAATGTGGTCACACCCCTGGCCGCCGTGTCATTTCCACGGAGGACATGGTGCGCAAAATTCGTGTTGCAGTCGACTCCCGTCAGTCCCAAGATTTCCTGATCATCGCCCGCACAGATGCGAGAACCACATTGGGTCTAGACGAAGCACTGCGGCGTGCCGAAGCCTATGCCAAAGCCGGAGCCGACATGCTTTTTGTCGAGTCCCCTGAGTCTGAGGAAGAAATGCGCAAAATTGGCTGCAGTTTTGATTTGCCTTTGGTTGCTAACATGGTTGAAAAAGGACGCACACCGGTTTTAAGTCGGAAAGAACTGGAGGGTATAGGCTATAAATTAGCGATTTTCCCGGTCACTGCCTTGCTGGCCGGTGTCCATGCCATGACGCAGGTTTTCAAACAGCTCAAGGAGTCTGGGTCGTCTTCCAACATGACAGTGCCTTTGCATGACTTTGGAGATTTGACAAAACTCATGGGATTTGAAGACGTCTGGGCGTTTGAAAAACGCTATGCTGAAACTAAATAAATCCCCCAGAACGCACACACACCAGGAGTCAAACATGCGCTGCATTTTTAACAAACCCACTTGCACTCTGACAAAACCCCAATGGATTCCACTCCTGCTCAGCACGGCATTGGTCTGCTGGGCCATGGCACCTGAACGGGCATGGGCCCAAGCCTTGTATCCCACCAAGCCGATTCGCTTGGTTGTCCCTTTTACACCCGGAGGTGTCACCGACACCAGTGGTCGCCTGATTGCTGAGCAACTCTCAAAGCGGTTGGGGCAAAACGTCGTTGTTGACAACAAACCTGGCGCATCTGGCAACATTGGCACTCAAATTGTGGCGACCTCTGAACCCGATGGCTATACCCTGCTGTTGGGCTTTGATGGCACATTGGTCATTAATCCCCATGTCTTTCCCAAAGTGGGTTTCGATCCAATCAAGGATTTGGCACCGATTGGCAAGATTGGCGATGCAGTTTTGATTCTGGTGTCGAACCCAGCCGTTCCTGCCAAAACGCTCAAAGAAATAATCGCACTGTCCAAATCACAAGCCAACGGTTTGTCCTACGGCACATCAGGCACGGGGGGGACTCCGCACATTGGGGGTGAATTGCTCAAGTTGCGCACGGGCGCTAACTTGACGCACATTCCTTACAAAGGGGGCGGCCAGGCCATGACGGACGTGTTGGGCGGCAACATTCCGCTGGTGTACACCGCCATTGCAGGTGCCATTCAACACGTCAAATCGGGTAAGTTGCACGCGGTGGCGGTGTCGAGTGCGCAGCGTGCAAACTCCTTACCTGAAGTCGCCACCTTCATTGAAAATGGGGTCACAGATTTTGATATCAACTCGTGGGTTGCCTTGCTGGCACCCGCCAAAACGCCCAAGCCCATTTTGGACAAGCTCAACACCGAGCTGAATGCTGTTTTGTCCGATCCTGCTGTTCGCGAACGTTTGAACGGCATGGGCATTTCAGCAACACCGGGATCGGCAGAAAAATTGGGACAGGACATGCAGCGTGACCTCGCTCGTTATGGCCCGGTCGTCAAAGCAGCCAACATCAAAGTTGAATAAGCACAAATCAACACAACACGCCATCACACAGGCTTGTCACCTTGAAGTGTGATCCGGTGCAAGATCCTTCTGAAACCATGGTAATCGTTGATGGGGTTGTGTTGCGTACAACGGTTGTCCCAAAATGCCAAGGCATTCGGCTCCCAAGTCCAGCGACATGTGAACTCAGGTTTGACTTGGTGCTGAAACAAAAACGACAACAAAGACACACTTTCTGCGTCCGTCAAACCTTCGATCCCGTCAGTGTGTGCCACATTCACGAACAAGGCTTTACGGCCCGTTTCAGGGTGGGTTCGAATTACGGGGTGCGCACTGGTAAAGCTTTGCGGTGCTGACACCTTGCCATCCGACTGAATGCGGTCTTCTCGTGTTTTGGAAACATCCGCTTTGGCCGACTTACTGATGCCTTTCAAGCCCGCAAGCATCCGCTGCATGGTGTCAGACAAAGCTTCATAAGCCGCGTACTGGGAGGCGAACAAGGTATCGCCACCAAATGGCGGGATTTCTTTGGCCAGCAGCATAGAGCCCATCGGTGGGGTCTCCAGATAGGTAGTGTCTGAATGCCAGATCCCACCAAAATTCATCTTCTCGTGTTCTAGTTTTTTGACTTCAATGATCTGTGGAAAATCTTCAAAGCCTTTGACAAAGGGGTACTCAATGGGCACGCCCATGGCCATTGCAAAATCAAAAAACTGCTGAGAACTCAGTGGCTGCTGACGCAAAAAAATCACGCTGTACTGCAAAAATACGGAACGAATTTCCGCGGCCATCGCGCTGGAGATGGGTTGACTCAAGTTCACATCTGCAATCTCTGCGCCTAAGCTACCCGCTAGCCGTTTAACTTTCATCGCTGACTTTCTTGCTTCAATCTGCTGTTGCACCCGAACTTTTCACAACTGCAGCCCAGGTTTTGATATCGGCTTGCAAGATGCTCTGGAATTCTTGGGGGGTCGTCTCAAAAGGCTCTGCGCCCAGGGCCGCAAATTTATCAAGAAGATCTTTGTCTTCCATGACCTTCTTCACGTCGGCATTGATCTGCTTGGCAACACTTGCAGGGGTGCCCTTGGAAGCAAACAAGCCAAACCAAGGGTTGATGACGAAACCCGGAAATCCAGACTCGGCAATGGTCGGAATGTCTTTGAATGCGGCGGCGCGCTTGGAGCCGGTCACGCTCAGGCCTTTCACAGTGCCCGCCCTGATGTGCTGCGCCACAGAAGGCAAACTGGTAAAGACCACCTGAATTTGACCTGAAATCAAATCGGTCAAAGCCGGCGCAGCCCCTTTGTATGGCACGTGCTGCATCTTGGCACCGCTGGCGGTATTGAACATTTCACCCAATAAGTGATTCACAGAGCCATTCCCTGCAGAGCCAAACGCAACCGGTTTTTGTGCGGCATAGGTGGCCAGGCTTTTCATGTTGGTCACCGGTACGGCCGAATTCACTGCGGCCACAAAGGGCACGTTGGCCAAGGTGGCAACAGCCACAAAATCGGTTTCAGGATCAAACGGCAGTTTGCTGTAAATGCTGGGGTTGATCGCATGCGACCCCACATAGGACATCAGCAAGGTGTAACCATCGCCAGGCGCTTTCGCAACCGCATCCATGCCGATATTTCCGCCCGCACCAGGTCGGTTTTCAACGACAACAGGTTGACCCCATTTTTCAGACAATTTTTGGCCAACGATGCGCGCCAATGCATCAGAGGCGCCACCTGGCGTTTGCGGAACGATGATGCGAACGGGCTTGCTGGGAAAAACAAGCGCCACCGATTGAGCCGTTGCCGTGCTGATGAAATGGGCTGAAACAAATAAGCTGACAGCGATCTTGCAAAAGGTTTTTAGATTCACAATTTTGAAGGGCTGCATGAAATAATCCTATGGCCATGAGGGCCTTGGTCACCACACCACTTGAAAAGGGTTTGAGGTTTGTGTGATTGTAGTGGGTGGGAAAAACAACGCTTATTGGTTTGGCGCAGCTTTGGGGCGCCTGAAAAGCGCATTGAAAGCGCCTGGAATGACGACTGCAATGACGACTGGCTTGCGTCGGCTTACACCTCCAGCCACTCCTTGCGCACCGACTCGTTGGCTTTCAGCTCTTCGGCGCTGCCTTCAAAGACAATTCGGCCATGCCCCATGACATAGAGGCGTTTCGAAATGCGCAGTGCAATGGTTAACTTTTGCTCCACCAAAAGGATGGAGACACCCCGACTGGCAATACGCTCCAGCAGACCCGCAACAAGCTCCACCATTTTGGGGGCCAATCCCTCAGTGGGTTCGTCAATCATCATGAGTTCTGGGTCACCCATCAGTGTTCGGCAGATCGTCAGCATTTGTTGCTCGCCGCCCGAGAGCACGCCTGCAGAGGTTTCAGCGCGTTCTTCAAGTCGTGGAAACAACGAGAACATGTCTTGCAGTGACCAGCGCCCGCCCGGCTTGTTCGATTTCATCCCCATCAACAAGTTTTCGCGTACGGTCAATGAGGGGAAGATATCGCGATTTTCTGGCACATAACCCAAACCACATCGGGCAACTTGGTGCGGTTTCATCGCGCCGATTTCTTGGCCTCGGAAACTAATTGAACCCGTGCGCTCGACATCGCCCATCACCGCCTTGATCGTGGTTGAACGTCCAACACCATTGCGACCCAGCAAGGAAACGATTTCGCCCTCACCCACACTGAAATTAACGCCTTGCAGGATATGACTCTTGCCGTAATAAGCATGCAGATCACGAACCTCAAGCATGGTCTTTTTCCTCTGTAGCGGCGCCGAGATAGGCCTCTTGGACCGCCGGATTGGCGCGAATATTTTCTGGTGTGTCTGTCGCGATCACCTGACCGTAGACCAAAACAGATATGCGGTCAGCCAGATCAAACACCACGCTCATGTCGTGCTCAACGATCAAGAGTGTCTTGCCCTCACTGACACGGCGGATCAATGCCACAGCGTACTCTGTCTCCGACAAACTCATGCCTGCAGTAGGCTCATCAAGCATGATCACATCTGCGCCACTGGCGATGGTGATGCCAATCTCCAAGGCCCGCTGCTCAGCGTATGACAAGACACCCGCCATCACGTCGCGGCGCGACGTCAGATTGATCTGCTCCAAGACCGACTCGGTCAGTTCTCGGGCATCACGGGCTTTTTCGACCATGCGCCAAAAAGAATAGCGGTAGCCTAGAGACCACAGAACGGCGCACCTGATGTTCTCGTAGACGCTCAGTCGCGGAAAAATATTCGTGACTTGAAAGCTTCTGGACAATCCACGGCGATTGATCATGAAAGGAGCCAATCCCGTGATGTCCTCTCCCTTCAAAAGAACCTGCCCCGAGGAAACCGGAAAACGCCCGCTGATCAAATGAAACAGCGTCGACTTTCCTGCGCCATTAGGACCTATCACTGCGTGGCGCTCGCCCTGTCGGATATCCAGGTTGACGCCGCGAATGATCGGGGTTTCGCCAAAGCGCTTATGCAGCTCCATCAATTGCAATGCTGAAGCGTTCATTCAGCCCCCTTCCGATGTGCTTGCTGAACTGCGTCATGAAATGCTTCAGCAACGTAGGGGGATAGCTTGCGCAAGGCCATACCGCCAACGACAAACAGGACGACTATTGCAGACCAAGCCCAAGGAGATTTGGCATCGTACTGCAGCCACAGCACATTCATCGCGGTCCCCTCAGAGGCTTTGACCAACAAGTGGTAGCAGGTTTCAACCACCAACACCCCGCCTGCGGTCACCATCAAAACAGGCACTACAGCCAGGCCATAGGCGGGTAACAACCGGGTCAATGTGCCTTGCATCAGCATCGGCTTGTGCATCAGCAAAAGGCCTGCCAGTCCTCCTGGGGCATACATCACGACCATGACAAACATCAGTCCCACATACAGCATCCATGCGCCGGTGTAATCAGACAAGGAAATTTGCAATAAGGTCATCAAAACTGCCCCAATGATCGGCCCGATAAAAAAGCCTATGCCCCCGATATAGCTCATTAACAGGACATACCCCGACGGACCGGCACCAATCACACTGGAAGTCACGATCTCATAATGAATCGCCGACAAGCCACCCGCCACGCCGGCAAAAAATCCGGATGCGCAAAAAGCAATGAAACGAACCATCTGTGTGCTGTAGCCCACAAACTCTGCCCGTTCAGGATTGTCTCGAACGGCGTTGCACATCCTGCCCAGAGGGGTCCGGGTAAATAAATACATGGCAGCAATACACACCAAACACCATGCGGCAATCAGGTAATAAACTTGAATTTGCGGGCCAAAGTTCATGCCAAAAAACTTCATCGTTTCGGTCCGACTGGTCGAGATTCCGCCTTCGCCTCCAAAGAAGCCGCGCAAGATCAGCGAACAAGCGGCCACGAGCTCACCGATTCCCAGTGAAATCATGGAAAACGCCGTGCCCGCCCGCTTGGTCGACACCCAACCGAAAAGCATCGCAAAAAACAAACCGGCCAATCCACCAACCAATGGCATCACCGGCAGCGGTATGGGCAACTTGCCCGCCGCGACAACATTCAAAGCATGTGCAGTCATGAAGCCGCCCATGCCGTAATACACAGCATGCCCAAAAGACAAAATGCCTGTTTGTCCTAAAAGCATGTTGTAGGACAGCGAAAAGATGATCGCAAATCCCATCAGGCACATCATCGTCAAGGCAGCACCGCTGGAAAACACATAAGGCAGGGCAATCAGCGCCAGTGCAGCCAAAACCCACTGCATCCAGTACCCGTTTTTGTTGACAATTTCGCTCATGTTTCTCGGTACCCCATCAAGCCCTTGGGGCGGAATATCAACACCAGTACAAGAAGTAAATACGGGATGATCGGCGCAACTTGTGCCACCGTCGCCATCCACAGGTCACCCCCCATCGAATCCCGGGTCAAAGTAATGCCCAGGGGGGCCAAGACATCAGCCACTGAGACATTAATCGCCACCGCGAAAGTCTGTACAAGCCCTATCACCAAGGCAGCAATGAAGGCACCTTGTAAAGAGCCCAAGCCCCCGACCACCACCACAACAAAAAGTATGGGCCCCAATGAAGCAGCCATGGCGGGTTGAGTGACCAGTGCCGGCCCCGCAATCACACCGGCCAAGGCAGCCAGGCCGCAACCCACGCCAAAAACCATCATGAAAACCAAGGGCACGTTGTGACCCAGCATTCCCACCATGTTCGGATGGGTCAATGCGGCTCGAATGATCAAACCGACCCGGGTTTTGGTGAGCAGCAACAGTAAACCCAGGAAAACCACCACCGAGGTGATCAACATGAACATCCTGAAGGCTGGGTAAGTTGTTGAGAACAATGTGAAAGCAGAAAAGTTCAGCAAATCAGGCACACGGTAGTCAACTGGCACCTTACCCCAGACCATTTGAACCAATTCTTCGATCATGAAAGCCAGGCCGAATGTGAACAGCAATTCGGCGACATGGCCATGCTTGTGCACAGCTCGCAAGCCGTAGCGTTCGACCAAAGCCCCAATCCCACCCACCAACAAAGGCGCCAAAATGAGCCCAGGCCAATAGCCCACATACAAGCTAACCTGGAAACCAAAATAGGCGCCCAGCATGTAAAAACTGGCGTGCGCAAAATTGAGCACGCCCATCATGCTGAAGATCAAGGTCAGACCGCTGGCCAGCAAAAACAACAACAGGCCATAAAGCAGCCCGTTAAGCGTCGAAAAGATGATCAACTCAAGCATGAAGGTCGAATCCTTATCAGTGCCAAATGGTGGCGACCAGGCAAGCCGGTCGCCAATCTGATCAGCTTGGTATGTTCATTTTGCAAGTTGTAGGGATCACGGTATCTTGACCCTTGATCACGGAGGTCGTCTTCCAACCCCAGCCCGTCTTTTCTTCGTCATGCTTGGTTCCCGATCCAAAGGAAGAGATGTACATGTCCTGGAAGAGCGAATGATCGCTGGGTCGCATGAAAGTATCAGCGCCGATAATGTTCTTGAACTTCATGTCAGCAAGAGCGAAGGCAACCTTTTTGGGATCAGACGACTTGGCCTTATTCAAAGCATCGACAAACATATCCATCTGGTTTTTCATGCGCAAATACCACCAGCCTTGCGCTGCCTCACCGCCGTATTTTTTCAGGAATGCGTCGGCCATAGCCTCCATAGCCGGTGCCGGTACGTTGGTGTGCCATTCGCTGATCTGGAAGACGCGGTGGTCAAGTCCGGTCTGCTTGATGGCCGTGGGGCCGCCAGAACCGCCAGCGTAATAGGTGTACCAATTCACCTTCAAGCCAGAGTCAGCCGCTGCCTTGAGCAGCAGCGACATGTCATTTCCCCAATTACCTGTGATCACAGAGTCGGCGCCTGAGGCCTTAATTTTGGCTATGTAGGGCGCAAAATCAGTGATTTTTAAAAGCGGATGCAACTCGTCACCCACGATTTGAATGTCAGGACGCTTTTGCTTGAGCATCGCGTTAGCCGCACCACGAACAGCATGGCCAAAGGAATAGTCTTGGCCAATCACATAAACCTTCTTGATTTCTTTCCGGTCTGTCATGTAGTTGGTCAACGCGGCCATCTTGATGTCCGAGTTGGCATCCCAGCGGAAATGCCAGAAACTGCATTTTTCGTTGGTCAGAGCAGGGTCGACGGCAGCGTAATTGAAGTACAACACTTCTTTACCTGGGTTGCGGTCGTTGTACTTGGCAATGAATTCAGAGATTGCGATCGCAGCCCCCGATCCATTACCTTGCGTAATGAAGCGAACGCCGGCATCAATGGCTTTTTGAACCTGAACCAAACTCTCCTGGGGACTGCCTTTATTGTCATAAGCAACAGCTTCCATTTTTTGTCCATTGATCACGCCGCCTTTGGCATTGATGGCTTCAACCAAGAACTGAAGATGCTTCAATCCATGCTCTCCAACACTGGCGCCGCCACCGGACAGCGGGTCGATGTAAGCAATTTTCACGTTCTGCGCTTGAACGCCAATCGCGCTGAATACCAATGCGAGAACCAATGGCAAGCCATTCATTATTTTGGCAAAATTCATGACAAGTTCCTTGTTAAATAAGAGGACTATTAAACAGCTGGACGTTTTTCAAAATACACCGCAAGCTTTAACCAAAACATCACGTCGAGCCACACAAAAAACTAAACTAAAAAAGTTGATGTCTTTCATTGCATACCTAGTATCTCGCCTAAATTCTAAAATCCATTAGCGGGGAAACCCTAGATTTTCTGGACTTCAGAACTTGGTTTGATTCAGTGAGCAACCAAGCAAGACAAGCATTTATAAAAACGAGGTCGATTGCGATTTGGCTTTATATTCAAACAAGCTTTTTCCTGCACTTCACTTCAAAACCATTCAAAATTTGCCATGATCATTCGCCACCAAGAAGACATTACCAACGCTGTCATGGCCGAGCTCACGCGAGCCTCGGATTCGCGTTTCAAAGAGATCATGTCCATCGCTGTAAATCATCTGCACGGCTTTGTGCGCGAAGCCCGACTGACTGAGGCCGAGTTTCACCAAGCGTGTGCATTCATTGCCAGACTGGGGCAACACACGACAGCTTCACACAACGAGGTGGTGTTGATCTGTGGGTCCCTTGGTATTTCATCTCTGGTTTGCCTGCTCAACAACGGAAACAAGGGCCAAAGCGAAACCACAGCCAACTTGATGGGCCCCTTCTGGCGCGAGGCTTCACCCCCTGTTGCAAACGGCGGCTCGATTGTCAGATCGCCGACACCAGGTTCACCACTTTTTGTGAATGCATGGGTTCGCGACTTGAATGGTCGTCCCGTGCAAGACGCTGAAGTGGACGTGTGGCACACAAGCGGCGAAGGCTATTATGAAAACCAAGACCCGGCTCAAGCCGACATGAATTTGCGTGGCAAATTCACCACCGATGCCAAGGGACATATCGGCTTTCAAACGGTCAAACCTGGCGCCTATCCGATCCCCCTGAATGGACCCGCAGGCGAGTTTCTGCGAGCGCAAGGCCGCCACAATATGCGGCCAGCGCACATTCATTTCATGATCAACAAGCCTGGCTACAAAACCCAGTTTTCACAGGTATATTCGAGCGATGACCCCTACTTAGAAACCGACGTACAGTTTGGTGTGACACAGGCACTCATTGGTCAGTATGTGCTGCACGCAGATGAGCCGTCGCCCTCTGAAGACATCCTGGGTTCGTGGTACTCGCTGGACCATCATTTTGTGGTCGAACCCGGGAGCAATCAATTGCCCAGGCCCCCCATTACAGGCAGGGCCACTGGAGAGCGGCCGATTCAGGTCGTGCTGGAGCGCACTGAATGACGCAGACCAGTCGTTCATGTCACCGCAAAACCTCGACAGACACTGTCAGTCACCGTGATGACTGACTTCATGCCTCCATTGCATTCTAATAAAACCTTCACTTCACAGAGCAATCCCTATGAAATTCGGCGTCTTTGATCACCTTGACAACAGTGGTGCATTTTTGAGTGACTTCTACGAAGATCGTCTTCAAT
>CAMDKK010000059.1 GCA_945901045.1 Limnohabitans sp. Rim8 | reverse complement strand
CCATCTGGCTCTGAACGAATCACCGCTTGCGTGCCTATTTGTCCACCTGCACCAGGTCGGTTTTCAACCACGATGGGTTGTTTCCAAATATCTGTCAGATGTTTGGCAACTATTCGACCCGCTATATCTGCTCCAGAGCCAGGCGTGAGCGGAACAATAAATTTAATGGGTTTGTTGGGATAGTCTTGTGCCATTGCAAACTGCAAGCAACAAGTTAAGGCAAAAGCTAAAGGTATCTTGACATGGGAGATCATGGTGAAAACTTTCAGATAAGAAATAAATTTCAAAGAAGATCGTCTACGCTGTCGATAAATCTTCTTAAGTTTTGGTTAAAAGCCTGTGGTTGCTCAATGTTAGAGAGATGCGCTGCATCTTCTAGGACCACCATTTCAGACCCTTCGATCATTCGATGCAAAACGGTCGATTGGTCAACTGTGCAGGCTGGATCTTGGCGTCCTGTCATGATTAAGGCAGGTGATTTTATTTTCAACAGCATGGTGGTTTGCGCCATGTCGCGAATTCCGCTTGCGCAAGCTGTATATCCTTCAGCCTTGGTGCCTGAAACAAATGCACGTACCTTTTCAATTTCTTGAGGAGCGCGCGCTATAAATTCAGGCGTAAACCATCTTTTGATGGTGCCCTCTACCAAGCCAGCAATCCCTTTGGTAGATGCAATTTCTATCCGCTCTGCCCACATATCTCTTGGCGGCATTTCACTTGCGGTATCGCAAAGCCCTAATGAAAGTACTTGGTGCGGAAATTTAGCACCCATTTGTTGCGCGATCATGCCGCCCATTGAAAGTCCAACAATGTGCGCCTTAGGAATTTTTAATGCTTCGAGTAGCGCAGACAAGTCTTGGGCTAACCCCTCAATTGTGTAAGGTCCAGTGGGAATACCTGATCGACCATGACCGCGGGTGTCGTAGCGAAGTATGCGGTAGCGATCAGACAATGCAGGTACTGTCAAATCCCACATGTCGTAATTGGACATGAGGCTGTTACTGAGCACAACGACGCGACCATTTTCAGGACCGTCAAAACGGTAAGCAGTAGAAAATCCATTGATTGTGACGAAAGAGGCCGACATACAGCAGTTCAGAAGTTTTCAATGGTCCTATGCTACCGGGCAAATACGGGTCTGTATATCTGCCCCTGATGAAAACCCTGTTTAAAAACCGATTTGTTTAGGAAATGAATTGAAACAAAATCACCTGCTTAAATGTCAGTAAGGGTACGCAGCTTTGATGTGCAGGCGCTTGATCACCGAGTCCGCGATTTAAAAGTCGGGGTGGAGCAGCACAGTATGGATGAAGGGTCAGGTCGATTGGCGGTCCTTTTCAAACCACTTCGACGCGCACATCCCCGACGCCAGCCAGTTCGAACCGCCAGTTGCCTGGCTGCTGTGGAAATTTTGTCGTGACGATACTCCCGGTCATGATGACCTGACCAGCCCGCAATGCAGCTCCCTGCCTGGCAAGGTGCCGCACCAACCAGGCCACCGCATGGAAAGGATGGCCGAGTACGTCGGCACCTTTCCCCGAATCCGTCGGCTGGGCCGAACCGTCGACGAACAACAGGCCTTCGACGCTTGCCAGGTCCCGATCCACCGGCGCGAATTCTCCCAACACCACGCCGCCATTCCAGGAGTTATCCGCCACCAGTGACATCACGTCCAAAGTCGAATAGTCGCTGTCGCGGTCCTCAATAACCTCGACCGCCGGCGCCATGCCCTCGATCGCGGCAGCCACATCATCGAAGCTCGGATCTGCGGCGGCAAGGTCGCGCTTCATGCGCACGGCGATCTCGAATTCGAGGCCGAGCCTCACGTAGCCCGTGCGGGGCAACGCGACGCCCGATCGATGCACAACGTCGCTGAAAATCGTGCCCGCGATCGGCTCGTCGATGCCGCACATTTGCTGCATGCGCGTCGAAGTCAAGCCGATCTTGTAGCCTGCGACGCTTGTCTTTCGGAGGGCGAGCCGGCGAGCGTTGAACTCAGATTGCACTGCGTAGGCTTCGGGCAGGTTCACAATGCCAGCCTTGCGCGCAAAAGGCTTGAACTTCTCACGACTCGCGTGCTGCTGTATGAGCCATTCGACGGTCTCGTTCATGCATGTACTCCGTTCTGAGAGTTGATTTCACTGTTGTGCCTGGCCATCCCTATTGTCGCGACAGCCGCATCGCGGCATTTTTCAGGCGCTCAATAGACGCTTCATCATGGCGCAGGTTAGCGCTTTGCCCCATCAACGTCAACGACAGTGCGATTTTGTGTGATTTTGCCCTGCGCCCGCGCCTGTGCCATGGCGTCTGGCTGCTCTTGGCTGTAGATGCTTTTGCGAATCAGACCAGTTGACCGCAACATGGGCGGTCCGAGTTTTTAAAACAGCAAGGCCGTTTGTGACAAGCTGTCTTGAGGCGAGGCGGTTTTGAAGTCATCCGCTGGCCAGGCTTGCAAGAAGTCACCGCTCTCGCTTGCATTGGCCTGAAGCCAGTCGTCATAGCGAGCAGGCGGCAAGATCACGATCATGCGTTTCTCGTCCTGCGGCTTGTGAAAGTTGCGCATCAGGGTATGGTCATCGGCGTTGATCGTTAGCATGGTGAAACTGTGAACAGTTTCGCCTTCAGGAGATCGCCACACAGCCCAAAGACCAGCCAAGCCCATGGGGTCGTCGCCAGCAAGAGACATGCGCGTTGGTTGCGCCTTGCCACTGCGCCAATCGGGTTCAAAAAAAGATTGCACCGGGATGATGCAATGCTGCGCGTGCTTCCAGGCATCACGAAAGCTGGGTTTTTCTGCAACGGTTTCAGTTCGGGCGTTGTAGGTCTGGCGGGCGATTTTGTTGTCTTTAGCCCAATGGGGAATCAGCCCAAAGCTGCCGAGCAGCGCATCTCGCTTCGGTACCGCTTCGTTGCACACGTCTGCGTTTTCATGGCGGCGTATAAAGGTGCTCAGATAGCCCGGCCAGACATCGCGTCGAGCCCCTTCGCTGGACAGTGATACGCCGAAATGCTTTTTCAGGAGAGCTTTGTCGTGGACGGATTCGTAGTTTGAGCACATATCGGTACTTTAAGGTCATTGGTTTGAGAAACTGCACAGCAAAACCCAATGTTATATTGACCAGATTGAGGGTTTCGGGATGGTTTTCTACCTCTTTGGATTGTTGTTAATTCTTCCTCGTTTCAATCATGCTTGCCACCAAGAGTGGAATGTACAGGACTAGAAATTTTGTTTTTTTTCCATCGTCAGATGTACAGGGGCAGTGTTGATGGGCGCTAGAAACCCATCTTCATTGATTACCGGCCATGTCTAAAAATTTCGCACGTACTTGAGCCGTCTGGAAATGCATCAACCTAAAGCGTATTCAATGGAATCTTGAGGTATGACACCCCGTTGGCCTCTTTAGGTGGCAATTCACCAGCGCGAATATTGATTTGCACAGCAGGCAAGATCAAGACTGGCATCTCTAATGTGGCATCGCGCTTGGTGCGCATCTCAACAAATTGATTTTCTGTAATTCCAGCATGCACGTGGATATTTTTAGCGCGCTGTTCTGCAACGGTGGTCTCGAAAGCTATTGGACGATCGTTTGGAGGATAGTCATGACACATGAAGAGTCGCGTTTCACCTGGCAAGCTCAAAATTTTCCGAGTTGATGCGTAAAGGGTGCGAGCGTCACCCCCCGGGAAGTCACACCGTGCTGTTCCCACGTCAGGCATGAATAGGGTGTCACCCACAAAGACAGCATCACCAAATTGGTACGCCACGCAAGCGGGCGTATGACCGGGAACAAATAAAACTTTCCCGACCAGTTCACCGACTTTGAATTCTTCATCACTGGTAAGCAAATGATCGAACTGGGAGCCATCTTCTTTGAACTCTGTTTCTAAATTGTAGACCCCCTTGAACACCTTTTGAACTTGTGTGATGTGATCCCCAATGGCAATCTTTCCGCCTGAATGTTTCTTGAGGTAGGGTGCGGCACTGATGTGATCTGCGTGGGCGTGCGTTTCGAGAATCCACTCCACTTTGAGCCGGTGCTCGTTGACGTACTCGACTACTTTCTCGGCTGAAGTTGTGGTGGTTCTTCCCGACTTCGGGTCGTAGTCCAGCACAGAGTCAATGATTGCGCAGGCAGAGCCAATGCCGTGATGGACGATGTAGGTGACAGTCCCAGTCGCTTTGTCAAAGATGCCGTGGACGATCGGTTTGAGGCTATGGGTTGTCATTGATACGACTTTCAATTAAGTTTTCTATAGTATATTGACAGATACATTAAAAGTAAATATAATATTTGAGACTTAATTGAAAAAAAGGCCTGTATGACTGTTGTACCGCTAGAACTTGAGCAAATGCATAGCGCTGCTGAGCAGGCTTGTAAGTTGATGAAGGTGCTTTCTAACCCAGACCGATTGATGATTCTTTGCCAACTGTCCAAGGGGGAGTTGAAGGTAGGGGAGATTGAAGAGATGCTTGGAATCAGCCAACCCACGCTGTCTCAGCAACTCACGGTGTTGCGCGATGAAGAACTCGTGGACACGCGTCGCGAGGGAAAGAGCATCTATTACCAACTTAAGAGCCCCAAGGCCTTGGCCGTCATCGGTACTCTTTACGAACAATATTGCAAACCATAAAGGCATATATGACGATTGATTGGATCCATTTCACACCTTGGCTGTCTCTTGGCGGCGGCATTTTGCTCGGACTGGCCTGCGCAGCTTTTATTTTGTTCAATGGCCGCATCTTAGGCATCAGCGGCATTCTGGCTGGTTTGCTGTCTCCGCGATCAGGCGATTCAGCTTGGCGCATTGCTTTTGTGCTGGGCATTGCTGCCGCGCCATTGGTGAGTGCCTTAGTATTACCCGTCGATTTCATAGCGGCACCCCGCATTGAGGCAGGCTACGCAAACATCGCCATCGCTGGATTATTGGTTGGGTTTGGAACGCGCTATGGATCGGGTTGCACCAGTGGACATGGCGTATGTGGCTTGTCGCGCCTGTCGCCACGATCCTTGGTCGCCACGCTCACATTCATGGCGTTTGGTTTTTTAGTGGTCTATGTCATTCGCCACGCGATTTGAAAGAAATTGTATGAAACACAGAATCAGTGAATTCTCAGTGGGCCTGCTATTTGGCTTGGGCCTCATCCTCTCTGGCATGACTGACCCAAGCAAGGTCATTGGATTTTTAGATATTTTCGGTTTGTGGGATCCCTCACTCGCGCTTGTCATGGGGGGCGCTATTACTGTGGGCTTTTTTGCCTTTGCCTTGGCCAAAAAAAGAACTGTCAATTTTTTAGGAGGCGCTTTGCATCTGCCCACGAGCAGACACATCGACAAGCCGTTGGTGATTGGCGCAGTTTTGTTTGGCGCAGGCTGGGGGCTGGCTGGATTTTGTCCAGGCCCCGCGCTTGTATCTTTGGCATCAGGTCAAATCAAGGCGGCTGAGTTCGTCGTGTTCATGTTGGCAGGTATGCAACTGTTTGAAATGCGGGATCGTCGAGCAACTCAAGCTGAATAAATCAAAACGCCCATTCGGCTGAGTGCTTGAAATAAGGAATGATCAAGTGAGCCTGGTTTTTGTTCTGGGTATTTTGACAGGGGCCGTCATGGGATTAACGGGTGCGGGCGGTGGCATTCTGGCTGTGCCCGTGCTTGTTGCAGGCATGCATTGGTCCATGCAGCAAGCCACTCCCGTAGCTTTTATCAAGAGTGATGCAAGCCAATTTATCTGAATACCGATTGCTGCTTCCCGACTTACATGAATCGGTATTTCGACGGGATTGATGACAGGTTTGTTGGGTGTTGGTGGCGAATTTTTGATCGTTCCTTTGATGAAACTATTCACTCATTTGGCAGTACCTGGTATTGTGGCGACATCTTTGTTCGTCATTACTTTGGTAGGGAGCGGAGGCGTCTTCAATACGGTATCAGATGGTGCCGAATTGCTTATTGTTGAAACAAGTAGATTTGTAGACGCAATGATCGGTGGAATGTTGTTTGGTCGAAGGGTGTCTCGAAGCTTGCAACCATGGCAGGTTCAGGTGTTCAGACCCTGAAGGCTGCATTCAAGAAGCCCCTGAATCTGGCACGCCCGCCCCGCACCGGGGCCTGGGTGAGTTGGTAGCCCGGAAACCGTTGCAGAAAGCGGCCAATGGCAATGCGCCCTTCGAGACGCGCCAGGCTGAGCCCTGCGCATTGGTGAATGCCAAAACCAAAGGCCAGGTGTTTACCGTCGGTTCGTTGCAGCTTGAGTTGTTCAGGGTGCGTAAATTGTGCGGGATCTCGGTTGGCCGCACCAATGCACAGGGTGACCAAAGCGCCTGCAGGCAGTTGCACACCACCCACCTGGCTCGCTTGCAAGGCTCGCCGATTGCCGAGTTGGTTGGAAGACTCAAAACGCAAAAACTCATCGACTGCCAAGTTGAGGAGGGCGGTGTGCGTGCCGGCATCGCTGGCCTGCGCCATGCGTTGCAACAATTGCGCTTGTTCAGATGAGTTTTCTTGCAGGCAAATGAGGGCGTTGCCAATCAGGTTGGTGGTGGTTTCGTGGCCGGCATTGAGTAAAAATTGGCAGTTTTGCAGGAGCTCGATTTCGCTCAGTTGTTCCCCGTTTTCACCTTGGATCAAGCGTGTGAGTACATCGCGCTCTGGGTCGCCGGGATGCTTGCGACGTGCTGCCACCAGGCCCTGGAGGTAGGTATAGAACTCGCGCACGCTGCGGTGACCCAGGTCTTCTTGCGCAGGCGTGAGACGGGGCTCTAAAGCGCCCAGAATGGCCAAGGACCAGCCGCGCAATGGGCTGCGATCGGCATGCGGAATGCCCAGCAGATTGCCAATGATTTCGACGGGAATGGCACAGGCAAAGTCTTCAATCAGATCACCGCCGCCTTGGGCTTGCAAGTGATCGAGCAAGTGGTCTACCAAGGTCACCAAGCCTGGGGCAAGGTCGTCAATGGCGCGGCGTGTCAACGCCCCCATGATGAGCTTGCGCACCCGCGTGTGCAAGGGCGGGTCGTTAAAAACCAGACTGTTCGTATGGTGCTCGAACAAAGGCGCGTCATGGCCTGGCAAGGCATAGGGAGCGGTGTTGTAAGGCGGCTTGTTGTACTTGGGGCCGAACTCCACTTTTTTGTCGGCGCTGAAGGTCTGTGCATCACGGTACACCGCGACCACATCGGCGTGCCGGGTCAAAAAATAAGAGCCATCTGGCATGCGTTTGATCGGCTCGTGTTCTTGCAATAAGGCGTACACCGGATAGGGGTTGGCCAAAAAATCAGCCGGCAAGGCACGCAAATCCAAATCACGGGCGATGACTTGTGCCCGCTCGGTCGACATGGGCGGGGTGATGCGCGTGCGTATGTGGGGGGCGGTCATGGTTTGAGGAATTTCACCAGTGCATGCAGCACCGCATCAGGTGCCTCGGTCATCAGGGAGTGGCCCGCTTGGAGGTGTATGACCTGGCCTTGTTGCGCTTTGCCGATCAGGCTTTGGGCGGCTTTGGGCGGGGTCATTTGGTCGTGTTGACCCAGCACAAAGAGGGTGGGACATTGCACTTTCGCCATGGCCTCTTCGCCCAGCGTGTAGCTGTCGCAGGCTTTGAATCCGAGGTGAAAGACGTTGGCTTGTTTGTTGCTGGCGAGCACACGCCGCATGAGTGCTTTGTTGCCGCCGTACAGCCAGGTGCCCGGTCCCAGCGCAGAGGGAGGTGGCGCGAGCGTCGAATGAGAAAAGGTGTTGACCATGTCAATCGCCTTCATGGGGGTATTCAGCGCACCATCGAGCAGGGCCTGCGAGACGCGCATCGGAAAGGCGGTACCGACCAGGGCCAGATGGCTGACGCGTTCGGGCGCTTGGGCCGCCGCTTGCAAGGCAATCAGCGAGCCCAAACTGTGCCCGATCAAGGCGGCTTTCGACACCCCCACAGCGTCAAGCAAAGCGATGACGGTGTGGGCGGCTTGTTCGACGCTTTCGGGGGTAGGGCCTTCGCTTTTGCTTTGGCCGGGCAGGTCGATGGCCAACACGTTCCAGCCGTGGTGCGCCAAATACCGGGTCTGCAAAATCCAGACACTGTGGTCGTTGAGCACACCGTGGATGAACACGGCTGTGGGCTGCGCAGGGTTAAAGAGTTTGCCACCTGTGTAGGCAAAGAGTGCGTGGTCTTGAACTGTTATTTTCATGGTCAAGCACCTGCTTTCTCAGCAACTCTGAGGGCTTTTTTCAAGTCAGCGATCAGGTCGTCGGGGTCTTCCAATCCAATGGACAAGCGGATGGTGCCTGGGCCAATTCCTGAGCCTTTGAGGGCTTCATCGGCCATGCGAAAGTGCGTGGTGCTGGCGGGGTGAATCACCAGGCTGCGGCAGTCGCCCACGTTGGCCAGGTGGCTGAAGACTTGCAAGGCCTCAATGAACTTTTGGCCCTGAGTGCGCGTGCCTTGGATGTCAAAACTGAACACCGATCCGGCACCGCGGGGCAAGAGTTTTTGCGCCAGCGTATGCGAGGCGTGGCTCTCCAACATGGGGTGACCGACGCGGCTGACCAAGGGGTGTGCGGCCAGAAACAGCACCACTTTCTCGGTGTTGCTCATGTGGCGGGCCATGCGCAAGGGCAGGGTTTCAATGCCTTGCAAAATCAGCCAGGCGGTGTGCGGGCTCATGCAGGCGCCAAAGTCGCGCAGGCCTTCGCGGCGGGCCCGCAGCAAGAAGGCACCGACGGTGCTTTCTTCGCTGAAGACCATGTTGTGAAAGCCTTCATAGGCTTGGGTCAGCTCAGAGAATTTGCCTGACTTGTCCCAATCAAAACTGCCGCCGTCCACGACCACCCCCCCAATGACCGTGCCATGACCGGATAAAAATTTGGTGGCCGAGTGGTAAATCAAGTCAGCGCCATGGTCAAAGGGTTTGATCAGCCAAGGCGAAGTCAGGGTGGAGTCCACCAACAAGGGGACGCCGTTCTCATGGGCGATGGCACTGATTTGCGGAATGTCCAGCACATCGAGGCCCGGGTTGCCCACCGTTTCGCCAAAAAATAATTTGGTATGGGGGCGCACGGCGGCGTGCCAGGCGTCCAGGTCGCCAGGATTGACAAACGTGGTTTCAATGCCAAAGCGACTGAGCGTGTAATGCAAGAGGTTGTGTGAGCCGCCATACAAAGCTGTGGACGCCACAATGTGCGAGCCCGCCCCCATGAGGGTGGCAATGCTCAGGTGCAAAGCGGCTTGGCCGCTGGCTGTCGCGATGGCACCAATGCCGCCTTCCAGGGCGGCTACCCTTTGCTCCAGCACTGCATTGGTCGGGTTGCTGATGCGGCTGTAGACATGGCCTGCGCGCTCCAGATTGAACAAGGCAGCGGCCTGGTCGCTGGACTCGAAGACGAACGATGTAGTCAGGTGAATGGGCACGGCGCGGGCACCCGTGGCGGGGTCGGGTGCGGCGCCTGCGTGCAGGGCCAAGGTGTCAAAACCGGGATCGGCGTAACCTGACATGGAACACTCCTGAAAAAAATGACGAAAGTTTTGTGCATGCGCAAGCTTGAGCAATGTTGGTGCATTGTGGTCCAAAATAATCAGCCTGCCTGGCACGCAAAATATTTTTTGACCTGCCCTGCAGAAGCTTTCTGGGCTATATTGTTTTACCGCAAAAAAGATTCGCGGCTTGCTGTTCATTCACGCACATTGGAGAACGCCATGAAAGTCAGTGACATCCTTCGCGTCAAAGGCATCACCTTGTTCACAGTCATACCGTCTCAGCCCTTGTCTGAGGCTGTTGACGTCATGTCCGAGAAAGACATCGGCTCTTTGGTGGTCATGGAGTATGGCGATTTGGTGGGCATGCTCACCTTCCGCGAGGTCATCCAGGCGATTGTCAAAAATGGGGGGCAAATCGGCACCATGTCTGTGCGCTCTGCCATGGATGAATTCCCCATGACCTGCACCAGCGAAACCGAGCTGGACGAAGTGCGCCGCATGATGCTGGACCGCCATGCGCGTTACATGCCGGTGATGGACAAACGCATGCTGGTCGGCGTGATCAGTTTGTACGACGTGGCCAAGGCCGTGGTGGACAGCCAGAACTTTGAGAACCAGATGCTCAAAGCCTATATCCGCGATTGGCCAAGCGAAGAGCCTGCCGAACCCAAAGGCGCTGTGCTTTAAGCGCTGACAGAGGGCTGTTGAGATGTGGAAATTTTTTGTGTGCGGTGCGGGACTTTTGCTATGCCACGTGTTGGCCCTGGCATGGAACCCTTTTGCCAGTCAAGAGGAGTTTGAAGAAGTTCAGTTTTCTGTTGCCGAGAAGGCACTCGTCAAGGTGAACGCCGGCTGGGCCAAAGGTGAAGATCAGAAACTGCTCTTTGAGGTGCAGAACGGCTTAAACGGACCGATTCAGTGCGCGAAGGCGCAGGTGGAGTTGCAAGACGGCAAGAGCCTGAACAAAAGCTTCACGCCAAAATTTTTTGTCCCCGCCCAAAGCCTTCGCGTCGCCAGTTGGCCTGGCATTCAAAAAGGCAGCATGAAGTCTTATGAGATGACGTGTTCGTGTCTCAAAAAGCAAGGCAAGGGCGATTGCGTTAATCCCGCGCGCAAGAACTGATCTTGCAATAAAGGGTTGCGCGGCAAGTTGCCCACTGCAGGGCTGCAGGGCTGCAGGGTTGCAGGGTTGCAGGGTCAACGCTTCAGTCAGTGGCCATCAAGCAATTCGGGTGCTGATATCTTTGGCCGCACGCATCACGAGTTGGGCCAGTTTGCTCACGTCAATGACCGACATCCGTTGAACCGATGTGACCAGAGACAGGGCGCCAGCGACGCTGCCATCGGCATGGTGCAAAGGCGCAGCCAAGGCAGACAGATTGGTTTCAAGTTCACCATTGGACAGGTAATAACCCGCTTTGCGGATTTGGCTGTAGTAGCGCCTGAAGCTGGGCCAGTCGGTGGGCAGGCCTGCGGCGGCGACCTCGTCGGCGCGCGAGTCCAAAAGCTTGTGCAAAGCGCTGGGTGTCCAGCCCGCCAGAATCACTTTGGGTGCACCGCCTTTGAACAACGGCCGTGGACGTCCACGGCCATAACTTAAATTGGCCGGTGCCTGGCCCAACTCCCTGTGCGTGTCGAGTAGCTGCTGTCCCAGAAGTGCCGAGACCACGCAGTCCAGCCCAGTCTGTGCGACCAATTCTTTCATAAAGGGAATACCGTGCTGCAGCACAGGATCGGCCTGACGAATGTAGTGGTCCAGCACGATGATGCGCGGACCCAGTGTGTATTGTGAGTCAGCGCTGCGCTGCAAGAGGCCCGATTCGCTCAGCATCCGGACATAGCGATAGCCTGTAGGCAGTGAAACTTGAAGGGCTTCGCTGATGTCGTCGGCCGTCCATTGCAAGCGTTGATCGGTAAACAGGTCAAGCACACTGAGCATGCGCGAGAGGCTGGAATCGGCTTTGTCGTTCATCTTGTCAATGCGCGGCTTCAAGCTCAGCGAGCAAGCCAAGGCAGATCCGATCCAGCTCGCTTGCGCTGCGGGCCATACCTGCGATGTAGCGATCAGGGCGCAGCAGCACGGCAGAGACATGCTGCGTTTGCAACCAAGTCAGGACGAGTGGATCGGTCGCGACCAGCACCACGGCACCGTGGTGGTGCCAGCGCTGACGGGTGTCTTCGCTGACTTGCGCCAACACCTCTGGGGTGCCGATCACAGCAAAATGCACCCCCAGAACCTGGTCGAGCAGTCGGCCGTCGGCCAGTTCAGGTTGCGGAAAAATTTGTCCGACGGGTCCGGCATCGCCAAGCCAGAAGCCGGGCCCCAGACGGGGTGTTGGAAACTCGAAAATGGTAGGCTGCCCCGCCTTGAACTTGGCATCCCGCTCGCGGGCGGCTTGAGGGTCGGTGGTCTGGATGATGTCGCCCAATCGCACCGCCAAATCAATGAAGGCGTGCACATGCGGCGAGCGTTCGCTTTCATAGGTGTCCAGCAGTTCGTCGCTGACACGGCCATGCAGCACGGCATCCAGTTTCCAAGCGAGATTGGCCGCGTCCCGAATGCCTGCGCACATCCCTTGTCCCAAAAAAGGAGGTGTTTGGTGAGCGGCGTCACCGGCCAGCATCAATCGGCCACGACGCCAGCCTTGACCCAAGATGGAGTGAAAGGTGTAAATCACGGCGCGCTCAATCTCCGCCTCCTCGGGTTGGACCCAGGGGCTGACCAGTTTCCAGAGTGTTTCGGGTTTCACCATTTCTGCGGGATCGTCACCGGGCAAGAGCATGATTTCCCAGCGGCGACGCTGTCCGGTGACGTTGCAATAGGTCATGGGACGCACCGGATCACAGTGCTGCACCGTGTGATCTGGCAGTCTGGGCATCTCCGTTTTGAGGAGCACATCAAATACCAGCCAGGGTTGGTGAAGACCCAAGTCTGTCATGGGGGAGCCCAACACTTTGCGCACCAATGAGCGTGCCCCGTCGCAGCCCACGACATAACGGCTGCTCACTGAAAAGGAGCTGCCTGTTGAGATGCTTTTCACCAGCAGGGTGGCACCTTCATCGTTCTCGTCTATCGCCACCACTTCGTGCTGGGTGTGCACCTGCACGCAGGCAAAGCGTTTCACGCCTTGGCGCAGAACCGCTTCCAATGCGGGTTGGTGAAAATAATGGTTGGTGGCACATCCGTGCGGGCCACGCGCATGGGTGCCCCCGCGTATCAACAGGGTTTCGCCTTGCGCATTGTTGAAATGCATACCCGTCAGGCCGGGACGTGAGATGGTTTCTACATCGGCTCGCAGACCTGCTGTTTCAAAAACCCGCATCACCTCGCCATCGAAATGGACTGCGCGGGGCAGGGCGTAGATGTCGGCGTCTTTTTCGATTACAACGGTAGACAGACCGTATTGACCCAACAAGTTCGCCAGCGTGGCCCCGGTCGGGCCATAACCAATGAGGGCCACATCGAACACCGCATCGCTCATGCCGAATAACCCATCAAGCGTTCCATGCTGACAAGCCACTCGGCGCGGCTCTGAAACTTTGGACGGCTGCGGGCCAGTGTTTCGGACTGGGCCATCACGATGTCATCGTTTTGATCCAGATCGACCGGTTCGCGCAAGGGTTGTTCGCAGTACCAAGGCGTGTCCATAAAAACCTCAAGGCGGTTGCCCTCGGGGTCACGGAAATAGATGGATATCGCATTGCCGTGTGTGGCGCACACCAAATCCGAAACGTCAGGGTCCGCATTGACGCGGTCACGCACTTCGCGCAGGGTGGCCAGATCAGGCACGCGCATTGAAATTTGATTGATCACGCTGAAAGCCAGATCGGCAGGGCGACCTGTGGCCAAAACCAGTTGATGGTGTTCGGTGGGGTCGCGGCTGAAGAACTTCAACTGAACCGGTCCGAGGTCGCCTTGGTCCGTCTCAAAGAAGCACATGACGTCTTTGTAAAAACGGGCCATGCGTTCCAGGTCGCGGACATAAAAGCCCATGTGGCTGAAAGTCAATGCATTTCGGTGTGCGAGTGGGTTTGTCATGGTGGACGCCTTATTTTGAAAAATTGAATGAATTTTAGGGAATTTATTTTATAAAAAACTAATGGTTTATCCTATTATGATAATTTAGGAATTTAATAAGAATTCGATCTGACCCTAAGTCTTGACCACAATCCACATCAGGAGAACCCTTTCATGAACCGCATCACCCGACGAATCGGGCTGGTCAGCCTTGCGCTGGCAGGCCTGACTGCTTTCTCCGTTCAGGCCCAAGATTACCCGAGCAAGCCCATCAAAATCATTGCGCCTTTCCCGGTCGGCACGGGACCCGATGCCAACACCCGCGAGATCGCGCTGGAGTTGTCCAAGGTACTGGGTCAGACGGTGGTGGTGGAGAACCGCCCGGGTGCCGCCAGCATGATTGGCATGGAAGTCGGTTCGAAAGCGGTCGCCGATGGCTACACGCTGGTCATGGGCTCCACCACCTCGCTCTCGGTGGTGCCGAATCTCTACAGCAAGGTGCCCTATAAAGTGGGTGATTTCACGCCCATCAGCGTCGTTGGCCTGCTGAACACCGCACTGACCGCGAACGCTAACGTGCCCGAGAAAACCGCCAAAGAGTTGATTGAGCGACTGAAAAAGCAGCCGGGCAGTGTGACGGCCGCCACCTCAGGTGTTGGCAGTTACTCGCACTTGGCCGGTGAATGGTTTGCCGCCAATGCGGGGGTCAAGTTCAACTTTGTGCCCTACAACACCACCAGTCCGTACGCCGATCTGCTGGCCGGACAGGTCAACGTGATCTTTGACGCCTTGCCTGCAGCGATTGGCAACGTGAAAGCAGGCAAGCTCAAGATTTTGGCCTTGACGGGTAAGACGCGACACCCTAACTTCCCGGACATCCCTACCTTTGCTGAAGCGGGCTTGTCTGACTACAGCCCTACCGCATGGATTGGTCTGTTTGCACCCGCCGCCACCCCTGCGCCGATTGTGGCCAAGTTGGCCGATGCCATGCAAAAGGCTGCGGCGCAAAACCCGGAGTTGATCGACAAATGGCGTTCTTATGGAGGTGAACTCAAGGCCCAGACACCCGCCGAGTTCGCTGCCTTTCTGAAAACAGATAACCAGCTGTGGGGTCAGACGATCCGAGGTGCTGGCATCAAGCTGGACTGAGGCGCTGCGCATGGGCACGCGTCGCTGGGTCTTGAAAACGTCGGGCGCTTTAGCGCTAGCTCCGCTGGCCGCGTTGGGTCAAACGCCCGCATGGCCGAATAAGCCAGTTCGGATCGTGATTCCCTCCGCAGCGGGCAGCCCCTGGGATCCCATTGCCAGACATCTGGCCGAACGCTTCTCTAAGGCTTTTGGGCAGTCCTTCTTTGTGGAAAACCGTTCTGGCGGCACGGGTCTGATAGGCATGGACCAGGTGGCCAAGAGCACGGATGGTCACACTTTGGGCGTGATGTTCATGCCGCACGCTGTGTTGCCCTCGCTGATGGAAAAAATGCCTTACGACACGTTAAAGGATTTGGTGCCGATCAGCCAAACCCAGTGGACCTACAACGTGTTGGTGGTGCGCAGCAATGTGGTCGCCAGTACGATCGCCCAATTGGTAGAACTGGTGAAAAAAAGTCCGGGCAAGTTGGTCTACAGCTCGGGTGGCACAGGCTCGCCGGCCCATCTGATGGGCGAGTCCTTCAAGCAGTTGACGGGCACGTTCATTTTGCATGTACCTTATCGTGGACCCGTGGCTGCATTGCAGGGCTTGATTGGGGAGCAGTCCGACCTGATGTTCGCCTCCTTGGCCTCCGCATTGCCCCACATCCGCAGTGGTCGTTTGCGGGCTTTGGCGGTCACCTCGGCCGAACGTTTAGACGTGCTGCCAGAGATACCGACTTTTGCGCAAGCAGGCCTTTCGCGGTTTGATGTGCGTGACTGGGCCGGCTTGGTCGGGCCGACCTCATTGCCCGCAGGGGCCGTCGATCGCCTGAATGCGGAGGTGGCGATCGCCCTTTCTGAGCCTGGCTTGGCTCAGCGCTTTTCGCAAATGGGGGTTTATCTTCAGGCCAGCACGGCCAGCGTTTGGGGGGAGTGGATTCAACGGGAAATTCCCAAATGGGCAGATGTGGTTCGACGCGCCAACATCAAGATGGAGTGATGTGAACCGGACCGTCATCCCCATCGACCCTGAATAAGCAAGCCCCAATAGGAACTTTGTATTTACCGTGACGAATGATCTGGGCTACGCCGATCTGGGGTGCTGCGCAGAGCGTGGGTATGTCGTCGGTGGCGGCCATCATGTGATTCCCCACTGACCGCCCGAGACAGCGGCCCCGCGCCGAGTCTGGGATAATCAAGCCCCTATGAGCGGCAACACCTTTGGCACCCTATTTTCTGTCACCAACTTTGGTGAATCCCATGGCTTAGCCATTGGCTGCGTGATTGACGGTTGTCCGCCTGGCATGGCGCTGTCCGAAAGCGATATCCAGCCGGATCTGGACCGACGTCGCCCAGGCAGTTCCAAGTTCGTGACGCAGCGCAATGAACCCGATACGGTGCAAATCATCTCGGGCGTGTTCGAGGGCAAGACCACCGGCACGCCGATTTGCCTGATGATCCAAAACACCGACCAACGCAGCAAAGATTACGGCAATATTTTGCAGACCTTTCGTCCGGGGCATGCCGATTACACCTATTGGCGCAAATACGGTTTGCGCGACCCGCGTGGCGGAGGCCGTTCTTCAGCCCGTTTGACAGCGCCCATGGTGGCTGCTGGCGCGGTAGCGAAAAAATGGCTGAAAGAACACCACGGCACCACTTTGCGCGGCTGCATGACCCAAATTGGCGACGTGCCGATTGGTTTTGAGTCTTGGGATCACGTGCCCAATAATCCTTTTTTTGCGCCCATCGCAGACGTTGCAGCACTGGAGGATTACATGAACGCTTTGCGCAAGTCGGGCGATTCGTGTGGGGCCCGTCTGAGGGTGGTGGCCCAAGGTGTTCCTGCCGGCTGGGGACAGCCCTTGTTTGACAAGCTTGACGCTGACATTGCCTACGCCATGATGGGCATCAACGCCGTCAAAGGCGTTGAGATTGGTGCCGGATTTGCTTGCGTCACTCAAAATGGCAGCAGCGCCGGAGATTCTTTGACGCTGCAAGGTTTTGTAGGCAACAACGCCGGCGGCGTGTTGGGCGGCATCAGCACCGGCCAAAACATCGAGGTGTCGATTGCGGTCAAGCCGACCAGCTCGATTTTGATTGCACGTCAGACCATCGATACGGCGGGTCAAGCAACTGAAGTGATCACCAAAGGTCGGCATGACCCCTGCGTGGGTATTCGAGCCACGCCGATTGCCGAGGCCATGCTGGCGCTGGTACTGATCGATCATGCGCTGCAGCATCGCGCCCAATGCGGTGATGTGCAACACGATTTACCCGCCATTCCCGCAGGCCAAGCTTGATGCCATTGAATCCACTGGGCGCACGCAACTGCGAGCCCCTGTTCCGTGCCTGCCATGCCCAACCTTCGTAAACAACTACTGCCTTTCGCGGCCGTTTCAGCGAGCTACTTTGGGCATATTGGGTTTTTCAATCCCTACCTGCCCCTGTGGCTCAAAGAGTTGGGTTTTGGGTTGCTGGCCATCAGCGTGCTCACTTCTTTGCAAGCGGCCACCCGTTTGTTTGCACCCTACGCATGGGGGTGGTTGAGTGACCACTCGGGTGAGCGGGTCAAACTCTTGCGGTATGGCGCGACAGCCGCATTGGTTTTTGCCTGTTTTTTATTTTTGAATCTCAGTCCCGTGGGCTTGGGTGTTGTGTTGCTGCTGATGTTCACCCATACCAGCGCCATGATGCCCATGAGCGAAGCGGCCATGGCCCATTTGGTCAGCCAAGGGGGTTCGTTTGATGCCAAGCGTTATGGACGGGTTCGACTGTTTGGATCGGTCGGATTTTTGATCACCGTGTTCGTGGCTGGCGCGTGGTTTGAGTTTTTTGGTATGCATCACTTTCCAGCCTGGACTGTGTTCAGTTTGCTCGCGGTAGCGGTCAGCGTTTGGATGCTGCCTGACTTGAAGGAGAACTTGCCTGCGGTGCATAACAAGGTCCAAGTGGGCCCTGTGCTGCGCCAACGTGCCGTGCAATGGTTTTTTGCTTCGGCTTTTTTGCATGTGCTTTCGCACATCGGTATTTATGTTTTTTTCTCGCTTTTTTTGGACTCATTGGGCTACAGCAAAACCCTGATTGGCATGCTCTGGGCTGTTTCGGTCGTGGTCGAAATCGGTTGGTTCTACAGCCAATCCAAATGGATGGCCAAGTTGCCCTTGACCGGTTGGCTGGTGGTTTGTTCTGCAACCATGTTGCTTCGCATGGGCCTGACTGCGCAATGGGCACAGGTGCTGTGGTTGCTGGTGTTCGCTCAGGTTTTACATGCATTGACCTTTGCCGCTCACCATACCGTCTGCATTGCTTTGTTGTCGCATCATTTCCCGGGACGTTTGCGGGGTCGAGGTCAAGCGCTTTACACGGTCATTGCCTATGGATTTCCGGGTGTGATCGGTGGTCTTTTAGGCGGGATTCTGAGCGACTATTACGGCTTGCAAAGTGTCTACTGGGCCTCTATGGTGATCAGCGCCTTGGCCACATTTGCGGCCTACAAAGTGTGGCGTCACCACCACCCCTCTGCGCCTGACGTTTTACCAGTGACTTAAAAATTTCAATTGTCATGATGCCCAATCCCATCATTTGTCCTGATTTTTTGCCCCCTGAGCTTGCACTCGATTTGGCCGATGGTCGACGTTGGTTGACGCCTTGCGGGAACGGACAGATGGTGTGGCACGAATGGGGCGCGCCTGACCGTCCTGTGCTTGTTTTGGTGCATGGTGGCAGTGGCAGTTGGACGCATTGGTTGCGCAACATTGCCCCCCTGCGCGATGCCGGTTGGCGCGTACTGGTGCCCGACTTGCCCGGTTTTGGTGACTCTTACTGGCCTGAAGATTGCGTCGATACGGATCAGATTCCGCCTTATCTGCACCAGGGCTTGCAGCATTTGGCCCCGCAAGGGCAGGTGCGGGTCGTGGGTTTTTCTTTTGGCGGCATGACTTCAGCGCTGTGGCTCAAAGAGTATCCCCAAGATGCCCAGCAACTGATCCTGGTCGGCGCGCCGGGGATGGGCATCAAGGCGCCCGAACGGGTGCCTCTGAAGGGATGGCGTCATCTGCACACCGATGCGCAGCGCGATGCCATTCATCGCCACAACCTGATGGCTTTGATGCTGCAGCACCCCGAGTCACTCGACAGCATGACCCTGGACCTGCACCGCGCCAATGTGCAGCGTGACCGCATGACCCGCCGGCGCCTGTCAGGCACGCCCATCGTGGCAGATGCTTTGCCGCATTTGCAGATGCCGGTGAGCGCCATTTATGGTGAACACGATGCACTTTATGCTTGCCGCATGCCAGAAGTGAAGACCCTGATGGCGCAGCTCGCACCGCACTGGGTCGGCTGGCATACCGTGCCAGGTTCAGGGCATTGGGTGCAATACGAAGCGGCTCAAGCCTTCAACGACTTGCTGTTGAAGGAGCTGCGTTGATACCCGCCTTGAACGAATTCGTGCAAGATATCCTTTTTTGTTGGAGCCCGCAATGACCACCCATCTCAAAATTGATTTTGTCTCTGACATTGCCTGCCCCTGGTGCGCGGTGGGCTTGGGGGCCTTGGAGGGCGCCTTGGGCCGATTGCAAGGCGAAGTCCAGGCGGATGTGCATTTTCAGCCTTTTGAGCTGAACCCGAACATGCCTGCCGGTGGGCAGGACCTGATCGAACACATCACCCAAAAATATGGCTCCACGCCTGAACAGCAAGTGCAGATGCGGCACAACATCAGCGCCCGCGGTGCTGAAGTTGGCTTTGCATTTGCACCCGGCGGTCGTGGCCGTGTTTACAACACCTTTGACGCGCACCGCTTGCTCCATTGGGCGCATGCGTCGGGCACCCAGGGTCAGCAACACGCGCTGAAAAAAGCCTTGCTGGCGTCTTACCAGGGAAGGGCGGAGTGCATCGAATCGCATGAGGTGCTTTTGGCTTGTGTCGAGGAAGTCGGCATGGACCGGGCCTCAGCACAGCACATTTTGCAAAGCGATACGTATGCAGCAGAAGTCCGCGAGCGCGAGCAGTTTTATCTGCAGGCGGGCATTCATTCGGTCCCTGCGGTCATCATCAATGACCGGCACCTGATTTCGGGTGGCCAGCCGACAGAGGTGTTTGAGCAAGCGTTGCGCCGCATTGCCGCGGGAGAAGCTTGAAGCTATGACCACGCCCGCTCTGTTCGTCTCGCACGGATCACCCAATTTCGCCATCGAATCAGGCAGCAGTGGTCCTGCTTTGACCGCATGGGCGCAAGCGAATGCGCCAGCGCAAAGCTTGAAGGGGGTTGTGCTCATGTCGCCGCATTGGATGTCTACAGGTCTTGCCGTCATGACCCAGCCTGCACCGCCCACATGGCACGACTTTGGCGGGTTCCCGCCCGCTTTGTATGCCTTGCAATACCCGGCACCCGGCAGCCCTGAGTTGGCGCAAGAGCTTTTGGATTTGTTGGCTGCGGCAGGCTTGCCAGCGCAGCCTGATGCACAGCGCCCCTTTGACCATGGGGCATGGGTGCCGATGATGCATTTGTACCCTCAGGCCAATGTACCCTTGGTCCAAATTTCCTTGCCCGCCAATGCCACACCCGCGCAGTTGTATGCGATCGGCGAGGCCCTGTCGCCCTTGCGTGAGCAGGGCGTGTTGTTGGTCGGGTCCGGTAGCATGACGCATAACCTCTCCGATATCCGCCGTGAGGGCGGCCCGGCTGCACCGCATGTGCTGGCCTTCAGCGCCTGGATCGAAGCGCAAATGAAGGCGGGTGATCTGCAAGCCATGTTGGATTACCGTGTCCGAGCGCCTGAGTCGGCCAGGGTTCACCCGACAGACGAGCATTTTGTGACGATTTACTTTGCTCTCGGCGCTGCCCATTGGGGTCAAACCTCTCAAGTTCCCGTCAACTACATCACGCGTGAAGTGATGCTGGGCACACTTTCTATGGATGCATTCAGCCTATGAGTCTTCTTATTCAACGCAGGCGATGGGCCTGCATGTTTGCTGCGGCATGGCTGCCCGATGGGCTGCTGGCGCTAGAGCCTGCAACGGACCTGACGGGTGTTTGGCGCAAGCAAGGTGGCGTCTTGATGATTCGGCATACCTCTACCGAGAGCGGTTTAGGCGATCCACCTGGGTTTGTGTTGGGCCAATGCCAGACGCAAAGAAACCTCAGCGCACAGGGACAAGAGGAAGCAAGGGCCATCAAAACCTGGATGCAGACCCATCAGTTCAAACCGGAAGCTGTCTTTTCGAGCCAATGGTGCCGATGTCAAGACACGGCGCGGTTGGCTTTTGGCCAATTCACGGATTGGCCGGCCTTGAACTCGACGTTTGGTGGTCAAGGTCAAGCCGCTGAACAAGAAAGACAGCTGCGCCAGCGCTTAATGCAGCTGCCTGACAATGCAAGGGAAGTGTGGGTCACGCATCAGGTGAATATGACGGGCTTGACGGGTGCATATCCTGCGATGGGGGAGGGATTTGTGATCGATCGCCGAGGTCAATTGTTGGCCCGCGGCAAAATGGTGGGATGAATCCCAGCGCCGTTTTGACCGTGTATTTTGACGGATCTTGCCCTTTGTGCAAACGCGAAATTGCCCTGTACCGTCGTTTACCTGAAGCCGTCAACTTGGCGTGGGTGGATGTCAGCCTGGATCAGGCGCTGGGGCCTGCGCTGACCTGCCAAGCGGCCATGGCCCGCTTTCATGTGCGGCACAGTGATGGTCGGCTGGTCAGTGGCGCAGCGGCATTTTCTGATCTGTGGCGCTGCTTTTCTGGCTGGCGTTGGTTGGGCGTGATTTCAGCACGGCCGCCTTTGGCTGGGTTGTTTGAAGTTGCGTATCAACTTTTTTTGCCAGTGCGTCCACTCTTGCAGCGTTCGCTGAGGCGATGGGACAGGCAAAGTCATTCACTATGAAATTACTGTTGACAGGGATGCTTTTGACGGGGATGGCTGCGTGCAGCTATGCACAGGGCCCCGTTGGGCAGCGCGTGTCATTGGGGTTGTTTGCCATTGACCGGACCGAAGTGACGATTGGCCAGTTTGCGCGTTATGCCGAGTTGAATGGTGTGGTCACCCGCGCAGAACGTGAAGGAGGTGGTGTTGAATACCTTGGGGGTTGGCAGCGCCGTGCGGGATGGTCGTGGCGGACCCCGGATGGCGTGACGCCGAGCAGCCCGAATTTGCCCGCAGTACATCTGGACTTTTCAGAGTCCCAAGCCTATTGCCGCTGGGCTGGGGGCCGCTTGCCTACCGGTGCGGAATGGCAAAAGGCGGGTTTCACCGAGATGCGCGATGCCCCCCCAGCGCCTTGGGTGAAAGGCCAAACCTACCCCTGGACCACGGGGGACAGCCCGCAAGGCGCCAACACCAGCGACCCCGATCCGTGGCCACGCGCTGCCCCTGCAGGCGCCACGCGCCAAGGGGTGAACGGGCTGTACGACATGGGCGCCAATGTGTGGGAATGGACCACCGATGCACAAGGCGATACGCGACGTACCGTGGGCGGTTCTTGGTGGTATGGTGCATTCAACATGAAGGCGGATGTGCAGGCCTTCAAAGCCGCCGACTTTTATGCGGTGTACGTGGGGTTCAGGTGCGCCTACGACCTCGCGCCAGGCAAAGTCCCCGCATGATGCCTTCCTTGCCTGACGGCTACCGGGCCTTGGTGTTCGGTGCCAGCGGTGCCATAGGCCAGGCTTTGTGCCATCAACTGCAAATAGATCCACGTTGTGCCAGCGTAATGGGTTTGTCACGTGACAGCGTGCCGGGTTTCGATTTGTACAGTGAGCCCCGCATCGCGGCCTGTGCACAAGCCGTCGCTGCGTCAGGGCCTTTTCATGTGATGCTGGACGCCACTGGCGCTTTGACCCTGAACGGGCGAGGCCCAGAAAAACGACTGGACGAGCTTGATGCCGAGCATCTGCTGAATGCCTTGCACCTGAACGCCGTGGGCCCCAGCTTGTTGCTCAAGCATTTTGTGCCTCTGTTGGCTTCGGGCGAAAGGGTCATTTGGGGCAAGCTGTCGGCGCGGGTAGGCAGCATCGAAGACAACCGCAAAGGCGGCTGGTACGGCTACCGCGCGGCCAAGGCCGCACTCAATATGTTGCTGCAAACCGCGGCCGTCGAAATCGCACGGCGCAGGCCCTTGGCGGTGGTGGCGGCTTTGCAGCCGGGCACGGTGCAGTCGGCGCTGAGCCAGCCTTTTGTGGGTGACGATGCCCTGCACCCGAAAGACGCTGCCCAGCGGTTGCTGGCGGTGTTGGACGCGCTGCCCGCCATGGGGCGGGCGCAGTTTGTCGATCACCTGGGGCAGCACATTCCTTGGTGAGTCAAGACAAGACACCCGCGATTTTTTGCCGTGAAACGGTCGTTTTGGGGCATTTCCCCTTGGGCAGTTCAAACCACTTGCGCACATCGGCATCCAGTCCGATGCCATGCATGTAGTTGTAAATGGCCTTTTTCAGGCCCTGTCCCAACAGGTCGTGGTCGACCCCCGGGGGCATGCTTGTGGGGTCCACAAAGCCCACGTCGTTTTTGGCAAACGTGCCTTCTGGCAGGGGCAACAGCGTCACGCCATAAGCTTCGGGGTCTCGGCCTACAGGTGAATGGACTGTGCAGACAAAGCGATGAAAGAAGCCACTGTGAATGCAGCCGTTTTCAAACAGCTGGCGCACGTATTCGAGCGCATCCACCGTGTCTTGCACGGTTTGCGTTGGAAAGCCGTACATCAGGTAGGCATGCACCAGCACGCCCGCATCGGCAAAGCCCTTGGTCACTTGCGCCACCTGCTCAATGGAGACGCCTTTTTGCATTAACTTGAGCAAACGGTCTGATGCGACTTCGAGCCCACCGGACATGGCGATGCAGCCGCTTTGCGCCAGCAGTTCGCACAGATCGGGGGTGAAGGTTTTTTCAAAACGAATATTGCCCCACCACGAGATTTGCACGCCGCGGCGCAGCAGTTCTTCGGCCAGGGCTTTGAGGGCTTTGGGCGGCGCGGCCTCGTCAACAAAGTGAAAGCCAGTCTGCCCCGTCTCCGCCACAATCTTTTGAATGCGGTCGACCAGCGTGCTGGCGCTGGCCGTCTCGTAGCGGCTGATGTAGTCCAGGCTCACATCGCAAAAGCTGCACTTCTTCCAGTAGCAGCCGTGCGCCACGGTGAGCTTGTTCCAGCGCCCATCGCTCCACAGCCGGTTCATGGGGTTAAGCATGTCGAGCAGCGACAGGTAGTTGTGCAGCGGCAGTCCGTCCCAGGTGGGGGTGCCAACGTCTTCAAACGCAATCTCGGGCTCTTGCAGGTGGATGTACTGGACCCTGCCCGCATCGTTTTTAACGAAGGTGCGCACCAACCGTTGCGCGCTGCGCTGGCCTTGCAGATGCTCAATCAGATTGAGCAAAGGCCGCTCACCACCGTCGAGCGTGATGAAGTCCACATGGTCAAACACGCGGGCATCAGACAGTTCGCGCAACTCGGTGTTGACAAAGCCGCCGCCCATAGCGATGCGAATCTGCGGGTGCTTGCGCTTGATGCACTGCGCGATGCGAAAGGCCGAATACACCGAGCCCGGAAAGGGCACCGACAGCAAGACCAGCGTGGGTTGGTGCGTATCGACCGCTTGCAGCGCCAGGCGTTCTAAAGTGGCGTCGATCAAATGGGGTGGCTGTGCCAAGGCCAGAGCCAGTGCGTCGAAGCTGGGTTGGCTGGCGGCCAAGCGTTCAGCGTAGCGCACAAACTCAAAACCCTCATCGACGCCATCGCGCAGGACATCGGCCAAGTCGTTCAGGTACAAGGTGGCCAAATGCCGGGCGCGGTCTTGCTGACCCAGTGCGCCAAAAGCCCAACCCAAAGGATCACCTGTGCCGTCGTCTGCATAGGCGTCGAGCGCCGCAAAGCGCGCGCCTTCGGGCAAAAAACCACGCCCCGCGATGCGGTGGCTCAGTGTGCTGTCGCGCCCCTGCAGAAAGGCAATGACCGGATCAATGGTCTGGGCATAGCTTGAAAAATGGTCCAGAAAGAAATTGACCGGGCCAGAGCGATCGGCCTCCGGCATTGCGCGTAAGGATTCACGCAAAGCATTCAGCCCCTCGCGGCTAAGCAAAGCCAAGACCAAACCGAGCGCCAAATCATCTTGCACCGCAGCCACGCCGCGGGAGCGCAAAAAACCCGTCAGGTAGGCCGTAGACGGGTAGGGGGTGTTGAGCTGCGTCATCGGTGGGATGAGGCTCAGGACTTTGATAGACGGCACTGTAACGGGATGCTCAAAAGTAGGGATATGGTTGATTATCCCTGCAAGGCTTTAAAGCCACTTTTGCATGAAACTCGCTTGCCCGGCCGCTGGGTCCAGTGCGTAAGGGGCAAAGCCAAACCGCACATAACTCGACAGGGCGTGCAGGTTGCCAGTCAATACTTCCAGCGTGAGCTTGCAACACCCGCGTTGCCGGGCCAGTTGCTCAGCGGCAGCCAGCAAAGCTTGTCCCACGCCGGCACCACGATGCGCTGGCAGCACCGCAATGTCGTGGATGTTCATCAAGGGCAGGGCTTTGAAGGTGGAGTAGCCCTCAAGGCAATTGACAAGGCCCACAGCTTGGGCTTGAGCATCCGCGCCCTTCCAAGCGATGAAGCTGAAGGCCAGCGGCCGCTGGGCAAGGTCGTCGCACAAACGGTCCTTCACATCTTGCGTCAGTCCTTTGCCACCGCCCATGGGATCAAGGGCATAGGCATCGAGCAGCATCACCAGGGCAGCGCGCTGCGCTGGATGGCTGTAGTCGACAGGCAGAATTGAAATCGGCATGTTCAGGCGGTTTCACCGATGGGCAGGCAGCTGCAAAACAGGTTGCGGTCGCCATAGACATTGTCCACACGACCCACCGGAGGCCAGTACTTGACGCTGCCTGGCAAACGGCCATTCAGCGCCGCGCCGATTTCGCGGGGATACGGGCGACTCCATTCGACCGCCATCAGGCTGCTGGCTGTGTGCGGTGCATGTTTGAGTGGGTTGTTGTCTTGTGGCCAAAGCCCGTTTTCGATCTGCCGAATTTCTTCGCGGATGGCAATCATCGCGTCAATGAAGCGGTCGATTTCATGCAATGTTTCGCTTTCAGTGGGCTCGACCATCAAGGTGTTGGCTACGGGAAAAGACAGCGTGGGTGCATGAAAGCCGTAGTCCATCAAGCGCTTGGCAATATCTTCGGCCGAGATGCCAGAGGCTTCTTTGATAGCGTGCATATCAAGAATACATTCGTGTGCCACACGACCGTTGCGACCGCTGTACAACACGGGATAGTGTCCGGCCAAGCGACGCGCGACATAGTTGGCACTTAAGATCGCGACCTCGGTCGCACGACGCAATCCTGACGCACCCATCAACGAAATATACACAAACGGAATCGGCAAAATACTGGCCGAACCAAACGGTGCTGCCGACACCGGACCCACAGGCACCTTGCCAGACAGCGCGCCGTTTTCGCCGACAACACCCGGCAAGAACGGCGCCAAATGCGCACGCACACCGACTGGGCCAACACCGGGCCCACCGCCGCCATGCGGGATGCAGAACGTCTTGTGCAGGTTCAGGTGCGATACGTCTGAGCCAAATTTACCTGGCTGAGCCACTCCGACCATGGCGTTCATGTTCGCGCCATCCATATAAACCTGACCCCCTGCGGCGTGGATCATGTCACAGATGCCCGTGATGGCTTCTTCAAACACACCGTGCGTAGAAGGATAGGTGACCATCAAGGCGGCAAGGCGCTCGCCCGCCTGAGCAATCTTGGCCTGCAAATCTTCGAGGTCGACGTTGCCGTGCGCGTCAGACTTCACGACGACAACGTTCATCCCAACCATA
>CAMDKK010000058.1 GCA_945901045.1 Limnohabitans sp. Rim8 | reverse complement strand
GGCACTTTCGTCCTTCAAGCCTTCCAGTGTTTCGGCAATCGATTTGGGCTGGCCGGGCAGGTTGATGATCAGGCTTTGACCGCGAATCACCGCCACTTGGCGCGACAGGATGGCGGTGGGCACAAACTTCAGGCTGATCTGGCGCATTTGTTCGCCAAAGCCGGGCATTTCCTTGTCGGCCACGGCCAACGTGGCTTCTGGCGTGACATCGCGCAGTGCGGGGCCGGTGCCGCCGGTGGTGAGGATCAGACTGCAGCCTGCGTCCACCAACTCGATCAATGTGGCACTGATGAGTTTTTGCTCGTCAGCAATCAGACGTGGCTCAAATGTGATGGGGTTGTGCAGTGCCCGTGTCAGCCAGTCTTGCAACGCGGGCAGGCCTTTGTCTTCGTACACGCCGGTGCTGGCGCGGTCGCTGATGGAGACGATGCCGATTTTGACGGGTTCAAAAGGGAGGTCGGTCATGCTTGTGTCGTCTTGGCTTTAATCGATGGTCGGCAAATCAGTTTCGGCTTCAGGCTCGGGCTGTGCCGTCAGGTGCTCGCGCACCAGCTGAAAAATCTCGCGGTAGGCGCGGCCCTGGCGGGGTGCCAGACCTTGCGATACGGCTGCTTTGCTCTCTGGTGGCGCATCTTTGCGGGCTTGGCGTATCAGGGCGCGCAGTTGCTGGGTGTCGGTAGCAGGAAAGCTGTTGAACCAGATGGCAAAGGCGTCCTCGTCGGCAATCAAGCGGTCGCGCCATTGTTCGGCCAGGTGCAGGTTCACGGTTTCTTGCGCTGATCCTTGGACTTGCTCGCGCAAGGCATCCCGAATGCCTTGAACATCGGCCGCATCGAGTTTGCGCATGAGTTTGCCGATGAATTGCATCTGGCGGCGCTTGCCTTCAAAGTTGGTGATGCGTTTGGCTTCTTGCACTGCATCGTCCAATTTGTCAGGTAAGGCGGCTTTTTCCATCAGGTCTGCGCGCAAAGTCAGCAGACTCTCGCCCAGCTTTTGCAGTTCATCGCTTTCGCGTTTGAGGTCGGTTCGGCTGGGCTCGTCGCCACCTTTGAGTTCGCGTTTCAGTTCCAGGTCAAGTTCGCTGCCTTCGGCGACGAATTGACCTTGAACGAAATAACCTTTTTTGAATTTACGGGGCATGTGGTGGGGTGATTCTTCAATGAGCGTGTCGGCAAGTATCATAGCCGTCACCATGAGCAAACAAAAAATGACCCCCCCTTCCGGTACAACAAACCTGCCAGTCACCTCCAAAGACCATGCACACAGCGGTTTCAGCTACAGCCGAGACTTCTTTGAAGACCTGGTGGATACCGCCTTGAAGCATGCCAAAAAAATTGGCGCAAGCAACGCTGGCGCTGAGGCCTCCGAGGGCTGCGGCCTGTCGGTCAGTGTGCGCAAAGGGGAGCTCGAAAACGTCGAGCGCAACAAAGATAAATCCTTGGGTGTGACGGTCTACGTAGGCAACCGCCGAGGAAATGCGAGTACTTCAGATTTTTCAACAAAAGCCATCCATCAAACCGTGCAAGCGGCGTTTGACATTGCCCGCTTCACTGCCGAAGACCCCACCGCAGGTTTGCCTGACGAGGCCGACATCGAAACCAACTACCGCGAACTGGACTTGTTCCACCCTTGGTCGGTGAAAAGCGAAGAGGCCGCCCAAATGGCCATGGCCTGTGAGGCCGCAGCACTCAAAGCCTCACGCCGCATCACCAACAGCGAAGGCGCGGGCGTCTCGGCGCAGCAAAGCCACTTCTTCAGTGCCCACACGCACGGCTTTCGGGGTGGCTATGCCAGCTCGCGGCACAGCATGTCGGTGGCGCCCATCGCCTCCTTGCCGGGGCGTAATGCCGAAATGCAGCGCGACGCCTGGTTCACCTCCATGCGTGCGGCCGACGAAATGGCCAGCCCTGAGTCCGTGGGACGTTATGCGGCGCAGCGGGCTTTGAGCCGCCTGGGCAGCCGCAAGATCCCGACCATTGAATGCCCGGTGCTGTTCGAGTCGCCTGTGGCCGCAGGTTTGTTGGGCGGCTTTGTGCAGGCCGTCAGCGGTGGTGCGCTTTACCGCAAGAGCAGCTTTTTGCTCGACTCCTTGGGCAAGCCCGTGTTTCCCAAGCACATTGACATTGACGAAGACCCCTTCGAGTTACGCGGCAAAGGCAGCTCTCCGTTTGACGACGAAGGCGTGCGCTCAGCGCCGCGCCAGGTGGTCAAGGGCGGCCGTGTGCAAGGCTACTTTTTGAGCAGTTACTCGGCACGCAAACTGGGCATGAAAACCACGGGCAACGCCGGTGGCTCACACAACCTGGTCATGCGCTCGCGCCTGACCCAGACCAGCGACGACCTGGACGCAATGCTGAAAAAATTGGGCACCGGCTTGTTCGTGATCGAACTCATGGGCCAGGGCGTGAACTACGTCACCGGCGACTATTCACGCGGGGCCAGCGGCTTTTGGGTAGAGAACGGCGAGATCGCTTTCCCGGTGCACGAGATCACGATTGCGGGCAATCTGAAAACCATGTTCAAAGGCATTGAAGCGATTGGCGCCGACGCCTACAACTACGGTGCCAAGACCGTAGGCTCGATCCTGGTGAACCGCATGAAGGTGGCGGGCAGCTGAGTTCAGTCGGTGGATGGACGTCAACGCCAGTGGCGTTGCCGCACGTCTTCAAAATGCGCAGCCCATTGCCGGGTCAAATCGCGTTGATAGTCTTGCAATTTTTGGGCAGGCATTTGGTCGTGTTGGGGCGTGAAAGGGCAGGGGGCTTGGGTTGTGTGGCCTGACAGTTGTTCCAGCACCGCCAGCCCCCAAAATGGCACTGAGACGGGGCAGTAGCCCCCTTCGTGGGTCATGACCACGCGAGCTTGGGCATGGCGACGCGCCACGTCCATCACGGCATCGGTCATCCAGCGAAACGCGATGCCGTCGAGCAGCATGCGGCCCAAAGGGTCGAAACGCCCAGCGTCGTAGCCACAAGCCACAATGATCAGTTCGGGCCGGTAGGCTTCCAAGGCGGGCATCACGACCTGCTCAAAGGCCTCTCGGTAAGCACCGAAGCCACAACCAGGGGGCAATGGCATGTTGAGGTTGTAGCCCAATCCTTGGCCGGCGCCCAGCTCGTCGGCCTCGCCTTTGACCATCAGATAACCCGCTTGCTGGTGCACCGAAATGGTCAGCACATCGCTGCGGTGTTCAAAACATTTTTGGGTGCCATTGCCAAAGTGCACATCCCAGTCGACGATGGCGACACGCTGTAAACCATAGACCGAGATCGCATGAGCGGCGGCCAAGGCCGCGTTGGCAAACACGCAAAAGCCCATGCCTTGTTCGGGTTCGGCATGGTGGCCGGGTGGTCGCGTCAGGGCATAGGCTGTCTGGGCTTGGTTCAGCATCACCGCATCGATGGCGCTCAGGGCGCAACCTGCAGAGCGCCTGGCTGCATCCCATCCGTTGGAGGAGATGGGTGCGCCCATGCCGGTGTCCCCGCCACCTTGCTGGGCAATGGTTTGGACTTTGTTGACGTAATCGGCGCTGTGCAGTCGAGTGAGTTCATGCACATCTGCATCGCGCGCCGGCATGACCTTGAGTTGTGACATCAGTCCACTGGTTTGCAGCAAGCTGTGCAGTCGCCGTTTGGGGTCGGCGTTTTCGATGTGGCGGTTATAGGGTTCTATAAATCCGCCCGGCTTGAGCATGAGGGCGTAGTTACCCGGGTCGTGCCAAAAGCACAATTCATCGGTGATGTAAGCGGTGTTGTTCATGTGTTGCGGCGGTGTTTGGCAAACAGGCCAGAGAACAGGGGCCACATCAGCAACAAGACGGTGGTGGCGACCAGCACGGCCGAAATGGGGCGTTCAATGAAGGGCAAGAAGGAGCCTTCACTGCGCCCCAAAGTTTGGCGCAGCGTAGCCTCCAGCGTGTCGCCCATGACCATGCCCAAAATCAGCGGGATGGTCGGGATGTTGGCGCGGGCGCACACCAGACCCAGTACACCAAAAACAGTGGCAATGATCACGTAATACATGCTGTTGGCTGCTGAAAACGCGCCAACAAAACACAGCGCCAAAATCGCCAATCCCAAAATGCGGGGGTTGACGTAGGCTAAGCGTGCCAGGGGTTTGACGGTGATTACCAGTAAGGCCAGGATCACCACATTGATCACCAGCAAAGAGGCCAGTACGCCGTTGATGATTTCAGGGCGGTCCATGAACAGCGAAGGGCCAGGCACGATGCCGTGCACCACGAACACGCCCATGATGATGGCGGTGATGGCATCGCCTGGGATACCCAGCGTGAGCACGGTGATCATGGCGCCGCCGGAGTTCGAGTTGTTGGCGCATTCGGCGGCCACAATCCCCTCGGGGTTGCCTTGACCAAACGGGGTGCGGTCTTTGTTGCCGCGTTGAGCCCAGAAGTATGCCAGTGAGGTGGATAAGGCCGCACCCACAGCAGGAAGCACGCCAATGGCCGAACCCAGAAACAAACCCTTGGCCATCGCCTTGGGGTATTTAAAGGGCTCCAGAAATCCACGCCAAGACACGCCAGCTTTCTGGATCAACGAGGCATCAAAGCTGGGAACAGGCGAGCTGACCATGACCAGGGCCTGGGCCATGCCAAACAAACCCACAGCCACAGGGACCAATGGAATACCGCTGAGCACGCCCGGAATGCCAAAGGTGTAGCGCTGTTCGTTGGAATTAGGGTCAATGCCGACCGTAGCCAAAAAGAAACCTATGCCCATCATCATCATGGCCGAGGCGAATTGCCTGCGGTAGGCTTTGCCCACACACACCGCTGCCAGCACGATGGCCATGACGCTTTCTGGTGCGCCAAATCGGGCCGCAAAGCTGGCCATGGGTCTGGCTGCCAGACCCAGCAGCAAAGCGCTGACAATGCCGCCCACAAAAGCCGACATGAAGGCCAGTGACAGTGCCCGTTGCGACTGGCCGTTTTTGGCCATCGGGTAACCATCGAACATGGTCATGATGGAGGACGCTTCGCCCGGTGTGCGGATCAAAATGGAGGTGACTGCACCGCCGTAAAAAGCCCCGCAATACACCCCCAGTAACAGTGAAATACCCGCCAGAGGGGCCATGCCGTAAGTGAAGGGCAGCAGCACCGCGATCGTCACGCCCGGGCCGACGCCGGGCAAGACGCCGACGACAATGCCCAAAGCCGCACCGATCAGCAAGGACAAGGCGATTTGCCAGGTACCCAAAGAAGCAAAGCCTTGCGTCAGGCTGTCGAAAAAGTCCATACTCACATCAACCAGCCATGGCCGAAGTAGACCTTCAGCACTTTCACAAACACCAGCCACATGGCCAAAGAGAGCAACACACTTAAACTGAAGGTGGCACGTCGGCTCAAGCCGAGCCACGCTCCACTGGCCATCAAAAAGAGCCAGGTACTAGACAAGTAGCCCATCCACGGTACCGCCAGCATGTAAAGGCCAAACAAGGCCAGCATGCCCAATGCTTGGCGCATATTGGCAGCGCTGGAGTCGAGTTCATCCGAATCGGCAAGTTCAACCGCACTTCTGCGTTGGTACAACTCGAACAAGCCGGCGACACACGCCAAAGCCAAACTGACCCGTGGGAAAAAGGCCGCTGATTCAAACCAGGCCGCTTGCGCGGGATAGGGCGTGATCAACTGGGGTGTGGCCATCCACACCGTCGCAGCAACCAAGGACATCAGCAAGACCAAGCTCTTGTCCCATGCCCATAACCATGGCGGTGCTTCAGAATGCGGCCTCACTTTTTCGCAAAGCCCAATTCGGCCATCAACTCCGAAATCCATTTGGTGTCATCTACCACCCGCTTGGCCATCTGGTCAGCGGTCATGGGCAGGGCGGGGATGCCGACTTTCTTGAACTGATCCTGCACGGCTTTGTCATTGAGAGATTCCATCATCACGCTCGAGAGTTTGTTGATGATGTCCTTGGGTACACCCACGGGTGCTGCCATGCCGCCCCAAGTGTACAAATCACCATAACCCTCTTCGGCGGGCGTGGCTGCATTGGGGAACACGGGGTTGCGCTGCGGACCCCAGGCCGAGAGGATTTTGACCTGTCCTGCTTTGGCATAGGACATAGCGCCTTCAGCACCGGCCGTGGTCACATCGGCGTCGCCCGCCACCAGCTCTTTGGCGCTGGGGTTGGGGAAGGCCACCACTTTGTAGGCCCAACCGTCTTTTTTGGCAATCTTGGCAGCAATCAGTGCGGGGACTGCGGCCGGGGCGTAACTGCCTATGACCACGGGTTTGCCGCTTTTCTTGGCCCAAGCGGCGAATTCTTTCAGGTTGTTGGCCGGAATGTCGCCACGCGCCGCGAGCACAAAGTCGTTGATCAACATGCCGCCCACCGACTGGTAGTCGGTCATTTTGTAGGGCGTGTTGCCCGCAATGATTTGCGAAATGCCGGGGCCGGGTGTCCAGGTGCCGATGGTGTAGCCATCGGGTTTAGCGCGGGTCATCTCGGCAAAGCCGACCACGCCGCCACCGCCGGGTTTGTTGATCACTTGCACCGGCACGCCCAAGCGCTTGCTCATGCCTTCGGCCAGCAGGCGCGTGACCACGTCCATGTCGTTGCCTGGTGGGTAGGGGTAGATGATCTCGATCGGTTTGCTGGGCCATTTGTCTTGCGCCAGAGTCGGTAAAGCGCTCAAGGTGGCCAAGGTGGCCAGGGCGGCCAAAGCGATGATGCGCATACGGGGGGTGGAAGTGGTCATCAAAATCTCCGTGTTGTAGGTTGATAAGGTCAGCTTGCTTCTGCGGCGGCGAACGAAGTGTGCAGAATTCTCATGGTTTCGTCTACGTCACCAAGGGAGAACACCAAGGGCGGTGACAAAATCAAACGATTGCCCTGCACGCGAATGATGGCCCCCTCTTGCCTTGCGGTGCCCACCAAAGTCTGGATGTAGGCAGACGGCAGCAGCAGCATGTCGCGGCTGTTTTTGTTGACGACCAGTTCGATGGCCGCCATCAAGCCTTTGCCACGCACATCGCCGACATGCGCGTACTGCATCAGCTCTTGCAAACGATTGAGCATGTACCCGCCGACCGCCAAGGCGTGGCTCGGCAAATCTTCGGCTTCCACAATGTTCAGGTTGGCATTGGCGGCTGCGCAAGCCAGTGCATGGCCGGAGTAGGTGTAGCCATGCATCATGGCTGCGGGTACGCCAGGCTGCATCCAGGCTTGGGCCACACGTTGATTGACCAAAGTCGCACCCAAAGGCACATAGCCTGAATTGATGCCCTTGGCCATGGCCATGATGTCAGGTGCCACGCCCCAAGCCCGAGCGCCACACATGGCACCAATGCGGCCAAAGCCGGTCACGACCTCATCACTGATCAGCAAGATGCCGTAGTCATCGAGCATTGCGCGCAGGCCCGGCCAGTAGTTGGCATGCGGCACGATCACCCCGCCCGCACCTTGCACCGGTTCGGCCACGAAGGCAGCAATGTGTTCGGCACCGATGTGCTCAATGGTGTCTTTCAGATCTTGCAAGCACAGTTGGGCGAGTCGCTCCGGATCTTCTTCGTTCCATCGGTTTCTGTAGGTGTAAGGGTTCTCGACGATGTGGCAACCGGGAAGCAAGGGCTCATAGGCGCTGCGGAACAAGGGGTTGCCGTTAATTGACGCGCCTCCAAAGTGCACGCCGTGATAGCCCCATTTGAGAGAAATGAATTGGCTGCGGCTGTTCTGGCCGCTCAGCTTCCAATACTGACGCGCCAATTTCAATGCGGTTTCAATCGCATCGGACCCGCCGGATGAAAAGAAGACTTTGCGCATGTTCTCGGGGGCGAACATGCGTATCAGCCTTGCCGACAACTCGATGGCGGGCGGGTTGGAGGTGTTCTGGAAGGTCGAGTAGTACGCCAGTTTGTCGAGCTGCGCCTTCATGGCCGCGATCACCTCTGGTCGGTTGTGGCCTACATTCACATTCCACAGCGACGCCACGGTGTCAAGATAGCGTTTGCCGTCAATGTCATAGACATACACACCTTCCCCTCGCTCCAAAATCAAAGGCGGGCTTTGAGCGACCGTCTTGGGGTCGATCATGGGGTGGTACATGTGCTGCGCGTTGGCGCTGCGGATGTCAATGTGGCTGGTGTTCATGCCGACAGCATAGGCATCAAGCAGGTAATGGAACAAATCCATTATCCTCAGGTTTTTCCCTATACAGGCAGTTGCAAACATGGATTTTCCTAAAGCATCGCTGGGTACGCAAAACCATTTCCCCCAATTTGAAAGTCCGCAATCGATATTCGATTTGCTCAATTTCAGAGTTTCAGAATTCATGGGTATCAGTGGCTCTTTGGTGACGCGCATTTGTGAAAACGAATACGGTATCACCCGTGAGGAATGGCAATTTGTGGCCATGCTGGCCGAACTCAATGCCATGTCGCCCTCGGACCTGGCGGCCCGCACCACGGTGGACCGATCTCAAACTTCGAAAACTTTGCGAGGACTCATGTCCAAAGGCATCGTAGAAAGACAATCTGTGCCTGGTGACAGGCGCAAAGCCAAGGTGCTGCTGACCGAGGTTGGCAGGGATTTGTATTCACTGATTTTTCCGCGTGTTGTGCAAGTTCACCACGAGGTTCTGCAAGATTTGTCGCCCGAAGCGCGTCGAACCTTGGCACAGAATTTGAGTGCGATGCATGCGCGTGCATTCGCCTTGGCGCAAAGGCTTAAACCCGAAGGTGCTGCCGGACGCAGGCAGGGCGGCAGCCGCGCCAATTGGAAGAAAGTACTGAAGCCTCAACCATGAGGCGGCCAAAGGGTTTTGCCTGCCAAAACCGCCCTGAAGGCTGCAAAGACTGATCGCATTCATGACCGAGGGCGCGCGGGCCGCCGTTCAGAGGGCAGGGTTCAAAGTGTTCACAGCCATTTCTTACACAATATTGATTTCAAACAGCGGCTGGTTTTTCAGCACGCGGTCCCAGCCAAAGGCCTGCAGGTCCAGCGTGCGAAAACCACCGTAGGTCACCAACTCCGAAAGGGCACGCCCGACAGCGGGCGACTGTTGCAGGCCGTGGCCGCTGAAGCCATTGGCAAACAGCAGGTTCTCCACCTCCGGATGCGTGCCCAAAATGAGGTTGTGGTCCATCACGTTCATGTCGTAGTGCCCGGCCCAACTTCGCTGCACGCGCAGCGCCTCAAAACCCGGCACGCGGGCGGCCAACGTGGGCCACAGCACATCATCAAAGAGCTGGTGCTGGACTTCAAAGTCGAAGCACTCCGGGTCATCGTCCGGGCTGGGCGCCACGCCGCAGATAAAGCCCTCACCCTCGGGGCGGAAGTAGGCGCCGGTGGGGTCAATCACCATCGGGCAGCCGGGCAGTTTGGCGCTGCTGATGAAGTAAAAGATGCTGCGTTTGCGCGCTTCTACCGGCAATACAATCCCGGCTGTTTGGGCCAGCGCGGTGGCGCCGGTGCCTGCTGTGTTGATGACCGTCCCGCAGGCCACCGTTGTGCCATCTGAGAGCGTGGCGGACACAATGCGATGGCCTTCGCGGTTCAGCTTGACAACTTTGGCCTGCCTGTAGGCCACACCCAGTGCAATCGCTTTGCGGCGCATGCCGCGCATCAGGCTGTAGGCGTCCAGCCAACCCTCGCCCGCGTTGCCCAAGGAGCCCGCCACCAGGTCACCCACGTTCATCCAGTCGAAACGTGCTTTGAGTTGCTGCGGGGTCAGCAAGTCCACATCCACGCCTTCCGCCTTTTGAACGCGGTGGTTGGACTGCAGGACGCCCTGCCCGGAGGCCGTGGCCAAAAACAGATAGCCGCGCTCGTGAAAAGAGACCTCCGGCAATTCGCCGTCCACTGTCAGGTAGTCAGCCATGTTTTTCAGGAAATGGCTGCCGAACTGCGAGAGCCGAATGTTCTCGGGCGTGGAAAACTGGTGGCGAATCGAGGCAGCAGACAGGGCGGTGGCGCATTTCTCATAGGAAAAATCCTGCTCCAGAACCAGCACCTTGCCCTGGAAGTCGGGCTGTGAGGCCAGAAAAAAAGCGGCCGAGCTGCCGACGGCGGCACCGCCCACAACCAGAACATCGAGTTTATCCATGGATTTTTAGATCTTGGTACGTTTGTTAGAAAATATACCCTATCGTAAACATTTGGAGGCCTCTCGCATGCCTGTTGCTAACACCTCGCCAGCTGCCTTGTTACCCACCCTGTTGCATGCCTTGGGCGTGGAGACCAGCCGCCTTCATGGCGGCAGCCTGAGCGTGCAATCGCCGATTGACGGCACGCTGCTGGCGCACCTGTCGCCCGATAACCCGGCAACCGTCACCCCCAAAATTGCCTCTGCGCACGCAGCTTTTTTGCAGTGGCGGCTGGTGCCCGCCCCGGCCCGTGGGGAGCTGATACGCCTGCTGGGCGAAGAGCTGCGCGCCGCCAAGACGGCACTCGGGCAATTGGTGACGCTGGAAGCCGGTAAGATTTTGTCCGAAGGCCTGGGTGAGGTGCAGGAGATGATTGACATCTGCGACTTTGCAGTAGGCCTGTCGCGCCAGCAATACGGCCTGACGATGGCCAGCGAGCGCCCCGGCCACCGCATGATGGAAACCTGGCATCCGCTGGGTGTGGTCGGTGTCATCAGCGCCTTCAACTTTCCCGTTGCGGTCTGGTCCTGGAACACGGCCTTGGCCATTGTCTGCGGCAATGCCGTGGTCTGGAAACCATCGGAAAAAACGCCGCTGACCGCCCTCGCCAGCCAAGCGTTGTTTGAACGTGCGTTGCAGCGCTTTCGGGCCAACGGCGGCACCGCTCCGGCCGATCTTTCACAGGTGCTGATCGGCGCGCGCGAGGTCGGTCAGACGATGGTGGACGACGCGCGGGTCGCCTTGGTTTCGGCCACTGGAAGCACCCGCATGGGCCGCGAAGTGGGCCCACGCGTGGCGCAGCGCTTTGGCCGCAGCCTGCTGGAGCTGGGCGGCAACAACGCCGTGGTGGTGGCGCCCTCGGCCGATCTGGACATGGCGGTACGTGGCATTCTGTTTGCAGCCGTTGGCACGGCCGGCCAGCGCTGCACCTCCACCCGACGCCTGATCGTGCACGAGAGCGTACGCACCCCGTTGCTTGCGCAACTCAAAAAAGCCTACGCTGCGTTGCAGATAGGCACACCGTTAGACGCCGGCAACTTGGTCGGACCTCTGATCGACCAAGACAGCTTTGAAGCCATGCAGGCCGCGCTGCAGCAGGCACGCGAACAGGGCGGTACTGTATTTGGCGGCGAACGCGTGCTGAGCCTAGAGTTCCCCAATGCCTGGTACGTCACCCCATCGATTGTGGAAATGCCGGCGCAAAGCGCGGTCGTCTGCCACGAGACTTTTGCGCCCATCCTGTACGTGCTGTCTTACCGCACGCTGGAAGAAGCCATCGCACTGCAGAACGGCGTGCCGCAAGGCCTGTCCTCCGCCATTTTCACGCTGAATCTGCGCGAGGCCGAAACCTTTCTGTCTACCGGCGGCTCGGACTGCGGCATTGCCAACGTCAATATCGGCACCTCAGGCGCGGAAATTGGCGGCGCCTTTGGTGGCGAAAAAGAAACCGGCGGCGGCCGCGAGTCCGGCTCGGATGCCTGGCGCGCCTATATGCGCCGTGCCACCAATACCATCAACTACTCCAACCAACTGCCGCTGGCGCAGGGCGTGAAGTTCGATGTCTGAAACAAAGTCTGAACTCGGCATACCCTTGCGTGGCCTGCGCAGCCAAAAGGGCTCGACCCTGAACAAGATCAAGAACGGCCAGATGTCGCCCAGCTGCGATGCGCTGCAGAAGCTGGCGGCGGGCTTTGCGGTAAACGCCAACGCCAACGTCAACGTCAACGCCAACGTCAACGTCAACGCCAACGTCAACGCCAACGTCAACGCCAACGCCAACGCCAACGCCAACGCCAACGCCAACGCCAGCGTCAGCGCCGAGGGGTCACCCCATGCAATTCTTTGACCAGGCCGCCGTAGCCCAGGCCCTGCCTTACCCCGCCCTGATTGAGGCGCTGGCGGCCGGCCTGCAACAGCCGATTCAATCTCCCGCGCGCAGCGTCTACGCACCCAACGGCGACAACAGCGCGGTGTTGATCATGCCAGCCTGGAAAGTGCAAGAAATCATGGGCGTGAAGCTGGTATCGATTTGGCCTGGCAACAGTGCCCGAGGCCTATCGGCCGTGTCGGCCGTTTACGTGCTGATCTCCTGCGCAGACGGCACGCCGATAGCCGTGCTGGACGGCACCGAGTTGACGCTGCGCCGCACCGCTGCCGCTGCCGCGTTGTCCGCACGCATGTTGGCGCGCAAAAACAGCCAGACGCTGGCGATTCTGGGCACCGGTTCCTTGAGTGTGCCGATGGCCATAGCGCACGCCAGCGTGTTGGATTGCAAAACCATCCTGATCTGGGGCCGCGATGGCAAGAAGACCCAGGCCGTGGTGGACCGCCTGGCTTTGCAAGGCATCACTGCGCACGCCAGCAGCGACCTGCAGGCCACGTTGGCGCAGGCCGATGTGGTGTCTGCAGCCAGCACCGCGACCGAACCCTTTATCCGCAGCGATTGGGTCAGGCCCGGCACCCATCTGGGCCTGATCGGTGCCTTCACCCCGACCATGGCCGAGGCCGAACCAGCCTTGATGCCACGCGCTCAGGTGTTTGCCGACAGCCGCGAGGCGGTGCTGCAAAAGGGCGGTGAGGTTCTGCAGGCGGTCCAGCAGGGGCTCATAGCCGCAGCCGACATCCAGGCCGAGCTGGCGGAACTGGCCGCACAGCCGCAGCGCGCCTGGCGCGCCAGCGACGAAGCCATCACAGTCTTCAAATCGGTAGGCTTTGCGTCGCTGGACCTGATTGCCGCCGAGCTGGTGTTTAACGCGGCAAGGCCGTCCGGCAAATAACCCGGTTGGCCGGGGCGCGCCACTCCATGCTGGGTCAGCGCATCGGGCGTGCGGTTTCTTTACCCACGGTTTTAACCGTTCCCGCTGCGACACTGCGACGTTGCGCGTGGTGAGGACGACTTGCTGATGGGCGAGTTTGGCAATGCAGAGGGTTGGCAATTGCGCTGGTAAAGCGCGGTGCTTATGACTTTTCTATCGGCTTAATAAGCAATATCACCGGCAATCTGAACGCCACAATTTTTTGCAGCCCGACGCAAGTCCTTGTCAAGCGTTGCAAGCGGACAAGCCAGTTTTTTGGCCAACAGCAAATAGCTGGCATCGTAGGCTGAAAGCCCCTCGTCAAATGCTTTGATGGCCAGTGGCATGACTGAATGCATGGATTCCATTGGATCAATGCTTGCTTGCATGGCATTGAGCAGATCAAAACGGGATTCACCTTCTTGTGGGGTGATCACCCCCATTTTCAATGCACGCGAAATGACATTTGCGGCCTCGGTGACAAACAGGGCAGGCACGTGAACCTCTGAGGTTTCAACCATGGCCGCCACCTCGGTGGCGTAGTGTCGATCCGCCTCTGAGCCGTCTGTAAACAACCATCTCATTGCCACGGAGTTGTCCACAACGAGCTTCACTTGCGGCCCACTTGCAACGCCGCCATCACGTCTAACTTTGGCGCACCGGGGGTAGCCATGAGACTCAGCACACGTGCTTGAAAGCCGGGTTTGCTGGCAGGCTTGGCAATGGGCATCAGCATGGCCACGGGTACTCCACGCACCGTGATTTCAAACGTGCTTCCGTTCTGAACGGCGCGGACATATTCGGACATTTTGTTTTTGATTTCGGCCAATTGAACTTGCATGAGGATGACTCCCGAACGAATGTAGGTAAAGGCATTGTAGGCCGAAACCATTTAATCTAGCTATCTGGCTAGATTAAAACTGGCAAAGCGCGCCCTACGCAAATGATGAGGGTGAGCCAAGCCAGCCAGAGCCGGTGCCAAGTGCTTAGCTGCAAACCCAAGCCCTGGTGGTGAACCGGGTACCTGGCCTCAGTCTGGAGTTTCACACGGATGGAGCCAGTTTCAACGGCGGGGTACTTGGCTCCGAGGGGTTGAAACGCCTGTCCGTAAGACGCCGAATCAACTACTTTAATTTGCCTGAGTATCTCTAAGTGAATAAAAGCTTAGATTTGGTTCGGTAACTGGTCGAGCGTTTTTTCTCGCGCACGCAAAAGCAGCAAGGCCAAAACGCCGCTGGCAATGAGCCCCATGGAGACATGGATGGCTTTTTGAGAGATGGCATAGGTCACGCTGGAGTAGGTCAACCATGCACAGGCTGCGCAAAAAATCAGGGGAAGCACCGGATAAAGCGGCACCTTGAAAGGGCGCGTGGTACGCGTATCTGTGTACCTCAACCACAGCAAGGCCAGTCCGACCAGAAACAAGAAGCCCCAGAAAACGGGGGCGGTGAACTCAACCATGGCAGAAAAGCCGTCGGCTTCTTGGGTGCCCAATGCAATCAAGCCTATGCTGATCAGGGCTTGCAATAGCAAGGCTTGTTTGGGGCTCCCAATGTCCAGTTGCCATTGCCCCAATTTGCGCAGGGCTTTCCAGTCACTGCCAACTGCAAAGTTGGTTCTTGCGCCGACAAACATGGTGGCGTTGATGCTGGTCAAGGCGGCAATGGCCACAAACAAGCCCAGCGCTTTTTGCGCCCATGGGCCGAAGGCCAAGCCCAGCAGGTCGCCTGCAGCGGTTTTGCTTTGGCTCAAGCCATCCAAGCCCAGGCCCAACAGCAGGGCCGTGTTGACCAGCAGGTAGATGACCGTCAGCGTGACCATGCTGGTCAAAATAACCCAGACCATGGTGCGAGGTCCGCCCTTTAATTCGGCCGATATGTAAGCAGCCTCGTTCCAGCCACCAAAGGTCAGCAAGACAAAAACCAAGCAAAGCCCCCATTGCGCTGGCGCAGGCGCTTGGGCAAACCACTGGATGGCGCCAGATGCAGGGGCATCGACCCAAAATCCTGCCGTGATTACGGCCAACAAGCCGACAATTTCGACCACGGTCAACCAGGTTTGCATGCGGGAAGAGGCGTGAATGCCGGTCATGTTGACCGCCGTCAAGAACAGCACAATGAGGAGTGCCCAAATGGCACTGGAGTAAGCGCCCAGGCTGACCAGTGTGCTGATGTAATCACCAAAAACAAAGGCCAGCAAGGCGATGGAGCCTGTGTTGATGATCGTGGCGCGTGACCAGCCATAGATGAATGAAATATTGCGCCCAAAAGCCCTGTGCAGGAAGTGGTAGTCGCCACCTGCATGGGGGTAAGCCGTGCAAAGTTCTGCATAGCAAAGCGCGCCCACGATGGAGATCATGGACCCTGCCAGCCACAAAACCAGCGCCCAGCCTGCATCTCCGCTGATGGCGGCAACCAGTGAGGGCGTTTTGAAAATGCCGGCACCAATCACGATGCCCACAATCAGCGCCACGGCTGAAAGGGGGTGCAGCAGGCGGAGCATCTTGGCGGGGGCGGCGATATCGGGTTTCATCTGGATCATCCAACAAGCTTGTGTGGTTCAAATTTGATTCAGGGTCGGGTGATTTCGACGGGTTTTTGCATGAAATCAGAAACGACGGTACCTGTTAAGCGGCGACCTTCCATACGGCCAGAGAAGGCGTGTAACTTGCGGTCTGGGGTGATGAATCGAAACATGAGCTCATCACCGCGCAATTTGGCCCCCAGGAGCGGGAGGGTTTGTTCGCCCAGGGTGAGTGTGCCGCCGATGTTTTGATAAGACTGGCTCAAGTTCAAGCGAAGTGGCCCGCCTTCCAGTCCGGTCATGACCCAAGCGCCTTCAATTTGCGCGGGAACCGTCCAGAAATAAGCATTCCAGTATTGGTACGACATGGTTTCGTCCGGCTCCCAATCACCCATGGTGAAGGTGTTTGAGACCACCCGAGTGCCGGGCTTCATTTTGAGCAAGGTGGGACGAAGTTTCAAGTTCAGGTCAGGCATCAGGTAGAGGGTGACCACGGTGGCAGAACTGAAGTCTTCTTGAAAGATATCTCCCGTGATGATTTTTACTTTGTCGATCATGCCCGCTTCGGCCACTTTGCGCCGGGCAAATTGAGCCATGTCGGGGTTGTATTCAATGCCCACAGATTGCGCCCCATATTTGCGCGCGGCGGTGATGGCGATAATGCCGTCGCCCGCGCCCAAATCAAACAATTTATCTTTCTCGCTGACCTTGGCTGCTGTGAGCATTTTTTCGATCAGGCCTTCCGGGGTGGGGACCCAGATCACATCTTTGCCAGGTTGACCGGATACTGGCTTGTAGTCCGCAGGGGCTGCATTGGGACTGGCCGTGGTGGTAGAGGGGGTGGTGGATGAGGAGGCTAAATTCAGCCAGCTGGTCATCAGTACGGGCAACAAAAGACGAAGTAACTTCATGATCAACTCCTTATAAGGTTAATTGGCTTGATCAAGAGGCTGTGGGCAAGAACGGCTCTTGAACAAAACACGAGATTATTACTTCTTCACTTTAATTCTGAGTGAATTTTAATTTTTGAATATGTGTTTTCCTAACGCGATTGCCAGCCGCCTGAAAGGCGGCTGATTTGGCAAAGTGACCAGGTATCTCATCAGCCGATGACAAGAAAAGTGGGCGTTAACTTGCCAAAGCCGCCTTGACGGCTGCAGAGACTTGCGCCATGTCGGCCTTGCCGGCCAGTTGGGTTTTGACCGCGCCCATGACCTTGCCCATGTCGCCCGGGCCTTTGGCACCCAGTGAGGCCACGATGGCTTGCACCGCAGCGGTCACTTCTTCGGCCGACATGCGCGCAGGCAAGTAGGCTTGCAACACGAGCAACTCAGACTTCTCTTTGTCGGCCAGGTCTTGGCGGGCCGCTAGTTCAAACGCGGTGATCGAGTCTTTGCGTTGTTTAATCAGCTTGTCCACGATGACCACGACCATGGCGTCGTCCAGCACCACGCGCTCGTCCACTTCTTTTTGCTTCATGGCCGAGAGCAGCAGGCGGATCGTGCCGAGCCGCTCGCTGTCTTTGGCGCGCATGGCGTTTTTCATGTCTTCGGTGATTTGTTCTTTGAGGCTCATGGAGGTCTCCGCAAGTGACGAGGGAAAAATGAAAAAAGCCCGCTTGAGCGTCCTCCAGCGGGCTTGTGCTGAGCATCGGGGCTCGGCAGCTGAAGATCAATACATCTTCTTGGGCAATTGCATGCTGCGAACGCGCTTGTAATGGCGTTTCACGGCAGCCGCTTTCTTGCGCTTGCGCTCGGTGGTGGGCTTCTCGTAGAACTCGCGGGCACGCAAGTCGGTCAGCAGGCCAAGTTTTTCGATGGTGCGTTTGAAGCGGCGCAGTGCAACGTCAAACGGTTCGTTTTCTTTCAAGCGAATGGTGGTCATTGAATCAAATTTTCTAAAAATGTGCCGGCTGCAGTATCGAGGGAGATCGGGCCCTAGAAACCCAGTTTCGGCGGTTCCCCGTCACGAACTAGTATTTGGCAGACGGGGGTTTGCCAGCAAAGCTTAGAATTATATAACTTCTTAGGGCTTGTTTTGCGCCAAAGCTGTGGCACAAGCATGCGCACTGGCCCAAGCCCACTGAAAGTTGTACCCGCCCAGCCAGCCCGTGACGTCCACGACCTCGCCAATGAAATACAAACCAGGCTGTTTGGACTCCATGGTTTGCGACGACAGATCGCGCGTGTCCACCCCACCCAGCGTGACTTCGGCTTTTTTGTAGCCCTCGCTGCCGATGGGCGTCAGGCGCCAGTGGCTCAGGGCCTCCGCCAGCAGCGTCAGCGCTTTGTCGGGCACATCGGGCATTGGGCGTTGCAAGTCCGGCTGCGCTGAGACCCAGGCCTCGGCCAGGCGGCTGGGCACCAGACTGGCCAATTCGTTGGCCAGCAGTTTGCGAGAACGCCGCTTGGCGTCGGCCAAGCGCTCGGGAAGGTTCACTTCTGGTGCCAGGTTCAGGTGGATCGGTGTGCCTGCCTGCCAGTAGCTGGAGATTTGCAACACCGCCGGTCCCGACAAGCCCCGGTGCGTGAACAGCAAGTCCTCGTCAAAATGCATGCGTTGCTTTTTCTCGCCAGTTTCAATGGCCACCGGCAGCGCCAGGCCAGCCAACTGCGCGTAGGGCGCCCAGGCGGCGCCGTCAAAGGTCAGCGGCACCAGACCCGGGCGGCGCTCCACCAGACGCAGGCCAAACTGGCTGGCGATGCGGTAACCCCAGTCGCTGGCGCCGATTTGCGGAATCGACAAGCCGCCCGTGGCCACCACCAGGGACGTGGTGGTGACCGGGCCTTGGTCGGTGCTCAGGGTGTAGCGGCCGGGGTTGGTGTTTTCGCTGTCGACAGTGCTAGTGTGGTGCTGCACCGACTTCACGGCGCAGCCTGCCCAGCGCGTGACGCCGCCAGCATCGCACTCGGCCAGCAGCATGCGAATGAAGTCTTCTGCCGAGTGATCGCCAAACAGCTGGCCCTTGTGCTTTTCATGAAAAGCAATGCCGTGCTTTTGCACCAGGTCAATAAAGTCTTGCGGCGTGTAGCGCGACAAGGCCGAGCGGCAAAAGTGCGGATTCTGGCTGATGAAGTGCTTGTGCGGCGCCGAGGCGTCGAGCAAGCGGTTGGTAAAATTACAGCGCCCGCCGCCCGAGATACGGATTTTTTCGGCGACTTTCAGGCTGTGGTCGATCACCAAAACCTTCAGCCCCGCTTGGCCGGCCACGCCCGCACAAAACAGACCCGCAGCGCCCGCGCCCACAATCACCACATCAAAGGAATTCATGGGCTCAGAGTGTAGGGCTTGGCGCGCGGGCGCTGGTGCTATTTCAGCAAACCACCCAGCATGCCCATGCCTTGCGCAAGCAAACCACCTTCTTCGGGCACGCTGCCCGTGGGGGTGAGTTGGTCCACCACCTGAGGCGGCAGGACAGAAAGTTTCTCAGTCAGACCGTCGACCGGCAAGCCGACTTTTTGCGCCATCTCTTGCAAATGGCTTGACCCCAGCACGGACGTGAGTTGTTCGGCCGAGATGGGCAGGTTCTCACCGGTACCGATCCACGATGAAACGACCCCGTCCAAGCCTTTGTCTTGGAATTCGTGAGCTAACACGTTGATTTCCAACGAAATCACATGGGTATTGGCAAAAGGGTGACATACCAAATCAAAGGGAATATTGTCTGAGTCATAAATAGTTTGATTAGTAAGGAAACTCAATGGCTCAAGCACGAATTCTCACAGACAAAGAATACAGAAAAGTTCTGTTGCACATCCCAAAGAAAAAACATAGCTCACGCAACAAGTGCATGTTGTACATGAGTCATCTTGGAGGACTTCGTGCGATTGAGATCGTTTGAGCATGACTTGCTTGTGACGATCTCGATTCAACTGAGAGCCAAATTCACGCAGCCAATTTGAAACACAGATTGACTGCAAGTCTTCAATCCATTCTTTTGTGACTGTTGCAAGCCATGATGGCGTACCCATTGCATTACGATTGATTTCAGCTTGGGGCTTACTGCCATCTGCTTGTGACGACAGCTTGTAGAAGTAAAGATTGTGAATTCGATCTGTGACTGTATTCTTTGTCGTGAGTCTATGACTTGCTGGGGCGGATCGAGTAGTGAGTTTTGTCCCGCTTACCCAGTCTCAGGGTGCAGCGAACTGTTTCTGGGACTTCGTGCTCAGTTGCATAGAGTGCGCCGAAATCGTTTTCATCAAAAACGGACTCGACAACCATATAGGGTGGGCCGTCCCAATCTCGCGGGTCTCCCTCAAGTTTGATGGCACAGATTGTTCGTGCTCCGACATCCGTGCAACGCCAGCGCCCAGCCTCCGTCCAAAACTCCATGCCAATATGAAAGTTGCCGTGCTCCAACATCAGACCACGCGCAATTCCAAGTGTTTGCCCAAGGCGTGCAATGCGGCGGCAATCCCGTCAATGCGAGTGATGTGACGCAAGTTGGTGAGACGGTTCACCTCTTGAGGAGTCGTGTTCAAGCGTCGCGCCAATTCAGCAGGCCGAATGTTTTGCGTCACCATTTCATTGAGCAACAACACCTTGGCTGACAGGCTGGCCGCAAGCTCGACGACTTGCTGTCCACGCTTCGGTTTCGATGGCGCAGGTACGGCGCGGTTGTCCTCAAAGTAGAACTCCATCGCCGTCTCAAGTGCTTCCTTTGCCATTGCAAGGGCTTTCTCGACGGTCTCGCCTTGGGTGATGGCTTCGGGAATGTCTTGGAATGTCACAACAAAGCCGCCATCGGCTTCATCAGGGGTAAGGGTGACAGGGAATTTCATAAATACCTCACTTCGTTATTTCAGACCAAGTTGCTTCTTGATGCCCTCAACCGTAACCTTCTTGAGGTCGGTGTTGTGCATCGGTAGGATGGACTGCTTGCCATTCAGGTAAACCTTGAGGTGCGAGCCTTTCATCGTGCCGAATGTTGCTCCTTGCTGTGTCAGCCACCGTTTGAGTTCTTTTCTGTTCATCTACTTTAATATAAACAATATTGTTTACTTTTTCTGCAGTGATGCCATCTCCGTAACGCAAGGCAGAACCCGCTTCACTGGGTAAGTTAATTACTTAAGCAACTCAACTACCGCTAATTTTTCCTTAAGTACGCTTAGACGTGCTACGTCACACAAATGTTGATGGTGTGTGAGCACGATCACTTGTCCGCTTGCAGAAAACTCCGCCAAGACCTTAAAGGTGCAGCTCGCGCGACGTAAAGCCACCTTCAGGACACGCTTCAGGCCGCGCGCGTCAAGCCAGTGTGTTCGGTTTGCGCATCACTCGCTTGCCAGGCCATGGCGCCTTGCACCACATCGCCGATCACGATCACGCTTGGGCTTTGCAGTTGCTCGGCCTCGAGGGTGGCGGCGAGTTGCCCCAAGGTGGTCAAGGCCTGGCGCTGGGTGGGCAGGCTGGCGTTTTGAATGATGGCTACGGGTGTTCTGGCCGCCAAGCCGGTGAGCAAGTCGTTTTGAATTTGCATGGCACTGCTCACGCCCATGTAGATCACCAGCGTGAGCTTGGCTTGCTTTGCGGTGCGGGCCAGTTGGCGCCAGTCGGTGCCACTGTCGCCGGGTTTGGCGTGGCCGGTGACAAATACAACCCCATGCGCGTGTTCGCGGTGGGTCAGCGGCGCGCCCAGGCTGGTCAAACCCGCCAGGCCGGAGGTGATGCCGTTGATGACAGAGACCTCAATGCCAGCGGCGCGCAAATGTTCCACCTCTTCGCCGCCGCGCCCAAAGATGAACGGGTCACCGCCTTTGAGGCGCACCACGCGCTCGCCTTCGTGCACGGCGGTGATCATCAGTTTTTCAATGAAGGCTTGTGGCGTGCTTTTGCAGCCGCCGCGTTTGCCCACATGCACGATGCGCGCATGGCGCTGAGCGTGGGCCAGCACCTCTTCGCTGACCAGGTCATCGGCAAAAATCACGCTGGCCGCCGCAATCGCTTTGACCGCCTTGAGCGTCAACAAGTCAGGGTCGCCGGGGCCGGCACCTACCAGGGTACAAGTGCCTTGAGGGAAAGTAGAGATAGTCATGTTTGAACCGCTTGCAAGATGTGTTCCACCTGCAGCGCGATCGGCGTGGGGACGGGCAAATCGCCAGCAAGGACAGCTTGAATGTAGCTTGCTGTAGCTGCAGCCTCGGGGCCGGGCAGATGCGGCACCTGCGCCAAGGAGCCGGTTTGCGCGGCTTGAACATGACGGCTGGTGCCCGATTGAAAGAGGTCCATTTGCGGTGTGCGGCGCGGGTCGGCTACCGGCTCTCCTTCGGTGCCGCGCAGCAGCAAAGCGTGTTGGCCGGTGAGCGCGAAGGTCGCGCCCATGGAGATCGCGTATTCAGGGTGGGTGTAGCTGCCGATCACCAAGGCGCGTCCGGCGCAGGGGTTCATGAGCTTGACCAGGCTGTGCGCCGGGTTGCGCAGGCCGACCACGCGGCGTACGTCGAGCAGGCGTTTCAAGCCAGGGCACAGCAGCTCGGTTGGGATAAAGGCCGCTTGGCCTGCAGCCACGAGCGCTATCTGTTCGCTTGCAGCAACACCCAAGGCCTGCAGCACGCTGGCACTGGTCACGCGTGAGGCTTCTGTGGACGTGCCGTGAATCACCACCGCTGCACCCTGTTTGGCCAGCAGCAATGCCAGCAAAGGCGTGAGCACCGGCAGTTTGCGTGCGCCGTTGTAGCTGGGCAGCACCACGGTGGTCAGGCCGTTGTCGGGCACCCGTTTCAAGCGGGCGTGGGTGGCGTCTAAAAAACCGGCCATCTCGGCGGCGGTTTCGCCCTTGATGCGCATGGCCAAGCAGAAGCCGCCCACTTCCAGGTCGGTCACGCTGCCATCCAGCACCTGGCCAAACAGGTCTGCGGCTTGGCTGCGATCGAGCGAACGTGCACCGTCTTTGCCACGGCCGATCTCTTTGATGTACTGACTGATTCCCATGCTGCGATTTTGCGACATGCTTGATAACTTTGGGCAATAAGGTGAATGACCGACCGGCTCAGGCTGAGACAGTCACTGAGTTGGCGACTGAACTGGAGTTTTGGCGAATCAAGCGGCGCAACTCTGGCACACAAGAGCCGCACTGGGTGCCGCATTGGAGCTCGGCTTGCAAGTGGGTCAACTTGGTTTCGCTCTCGCCTTGCAGCGGGCGCAGGCAATTCAAGATGGCGTCTTCGCTCACGTTCCAGCAACTGCACACTTGTTTGGGGGCCGCAGCCAAAGGCACAGGCGGCTTTTTGCTCGGCTGCAGCAAATGGCGGCCAAAGCCTTGCGCGGCGTTTTGGTTGAACAACACCGCTTGCAGCCATTCGGCCGATTGCGTGTCACCGGCCAGCATGAAGGCCGTCAAATGCCGGTCGGCTTTCGGGCCTTGCGGTGCAGACAAGTGCGCGGCGCGGCGTTGGCCTCGGCGTGCGTCTTGGTAGTGCATCACCCCGGGTTGGTTCAAGCCCAGACAGGCGGCGATTTGTACCAACACTGCCGCATCAGGCGCTTGGTCATCGGCAGCCCGAAACAAGAGGCCACTGTGCGCGGTGACTTCGCCCAAGGCCGAAGCTTGAGAAAACGGCACGCAAAAGGCAAAACTGAAACGGGGCATCAGGTTTTGCAAGGTCTGGCGTGCGCTCCAAAGTTGCTCTTCGGGCAGCCAGGCCATGCCGATCAAACCCCATGGCAGTTCGGCCTTGAGGATGCGCACCGCCGCGTGTTTCAGCTCGGGTTGTTTGGCGGTGGCGCAAAAGTCCGAGGTGGTCAAGGCGTTCACACCGGCCAAGGGGCGGCCTTGGTTGTCGCGGCCGCTGAGCACATCGCTGCCCCAGTGCATCGCCATGAAAACCTGCGCGCTTTGCAGAGTGTTGCTGGCCTGTGCTGGCACCACCAAGCTGCCGCGCTTGCTGGTGACAAACACCAGCTCGCCCTCTGCAATACCATGGCGCTTCATGTCGGGTCCGTGCATTTGCACCACCGGCTCGGGCACATGCGCAAACAAGCGGCCCAGCGTGCCGGTGCGCGTCATGCCGTGCCACTGGTCGCGCAAGTGGCCTGTGGTCAGCGAAAACGGAAAGCGCGACACGCGCGGCTCGGCCACGTCTTGCCAAGTCACGGCGGCAAACTTCGCCTTGCCGTTGGCGGTGGGGAACTGTCCGTCTTCATACAAGCGCGCCAGGCCTTGGGTGGCCCCTTGGGTAAAAGGCCATTGCTGCGGCCCGGCTTGCTCCAGCAACGCATAGCTCAGACCGGTGATGTCCAGATCGCGGCCACGCGTGCTGGCGCGGTGTTCGTTCCAAATCGCCTCGGGCGTGTCAAAGGCAAACAGGCAGTTGGGCGCTGTATGTGGCGCGGAGCGGGCCAGGGTTTTTTCCAGGCGTCGCCCCAGATCGACCACGATCTGCCAGTCGTGCCGGGCCTGGCCGGGTGGTGGCACGGCGGCCCGCACGCGGCTGATGCGTCGCTCGCTGTTGGTCACCGTGCCTTCTTTTTCGCCCCAGGTGGTGGCGGGCAAAAGCAGGTCGGCCCAGTCGCAGGTGGCAGCGGTGGCAAAGGCTTCTTGCACCACCACAAACTCGGCCCGCTCCAGTGCGCGGCGCACCGTGGCTTGGTCGGGCATGGACTGCGCGGGGTTGGTGCAGGCAATCCACAGCGCTTTGATCTGGCCGTCGGCCGCGGCTTGGAACATTTCTACCGCTGTGAGCCCAGGCTTGGCGGGCACCTCCGGCACGCCCCATAAGGCGGCGACTTCGGCGCGGTGCTGCGGATTGGCCAGGTCGCGGTGCGCGCTGAGCAAATTGGCCATGCCGCCGACTTCACGCCCGCCCATGGCGTTGGGTTGGCCAGTGAGCGACAGCGGCCCTGCACCGGCTTTGCCGATCTGCGCGCTGGCCAAATGCAGGTTGATCAAGGCGGCGTTTTTGGCAGTGCCGCTGCTGCTTTGGTTCAAGCCCTGGCAGTACAAACTCAGGGTGGCCGGTGAGGTGGCAAACCAGCGCGCAGCTTGCAGCAAGTCGTGTGGGTTGATGCCACAAATTTGCGCCACCCGCTCGGGCGTGGCGTCTTGCACCACCGCTTGCAGCGCTTCAAAGCCGTGGGTGTGCGCGGCAATGTAGGCCGGCTGTGTCCAGCCTTCGCGCAGCATCAGGTGCAGCAGACCGTGGAACAGCATCACGTCCGAGCCCGGTTGCAGCGGCAGGTACAGATCGGCCAGTTCGGCCGTGTCGGTGCGGCGCGGATCGGCGACGATGATTTTCAAACCAGGGTTGGCTTTTTTCGCGTCTTCGATGCGGCGAAACAAAATCGGATGCGCCCAAGCCGCATTGCTGCCAACGATGAAGATGCAGGTGGCCAGCGCAATGTCTTCATAGCAGGCGGGCGGCGCGTCGGCACCTAAAGTCATTTTGTAGCCGGCCACCGCACTGCTCATGCACAGGCGCGAATTGCTGTCGATGTTGTTCGTGCCGAGCAAGCCTTTGACCAGTTTATTGAAGACGTAATAGTCCTCGGTCAGCAACTGACCGGAGATGTAAAAACCCACCGCCTCGGCGCCGTGACTGTTCACGATCTGCGTCAGGCGACTGCTGGCCATATCCAGCGCCTGAGACCAACCGATGGCTTGGGCTGGTGCGCCGCGTTGCACGCGATGCAGGGGTTGCAGCAAGCGGGTGTGTTGTGCCAGGGTCGGGCTGGCGGTCAGGTGCAAGGTCGAGCCCTTGGTGCACAGCCGACCAAAGTTGGCCGGGTGCATTGGGTCACCACGTACGCCAGTGATTTGTGCGCCCTCGCTCTCAATGATCACGCCGCAGCCCACACCACAGTAGGGGCAGGTGGAGCGGGTTTCGCGGGTGATGGGGATCACGGACTTAAACGTGGCTGGGTTTGCGCGACACTGGGCCTGCCACGGGGCGGGTCAAATCGGTGGCCAGGCCCAGCAACTCATCGGCTTTCAGGTAGACCACGCCCGCATCCAGTTTGACCTCAAAGCGCGGTGTGCAGCCAGCGTCGGGCGCTTGGGCTTGGCCGTCGCGCAGGTTGATGTTCCAGTTGTGCAGCGGGCAAGCCACGCTGGTGCCAAACACAATGCCTTGCGACAATGGGCCACCTTTGTGCGGGCAGCGGTCGAGCAGGGCAAAGATGTCATCGGTGTCATTGCGAAACACCGCCACGTCCAGTCCGGTGTCCCGCGCCACACGGCGCGAGCCCAACACCGGGATGTCTTCGATGTTGCAAATGGGTGTCCAAGTGGTCATTGTTCGTTCTTGTTTGGTAATTTGTAGGAGCCAGCCTGCTGGCGATTTTTAGGCATCCTTGTAGGAGCCAGCCTGCTGGCGATTTCTAGGCAAGCGGTCAACAAAGAATCGCCTGCAGGCAGGCTACAGAGGGCATGTGGGAATGTGGGCATGGGGAAAAAGGGGAGTGGGCTTAGGCGGTGACGAGGGGGGTGAACTGACGCGTGTCCACTTGGGCTTTGCTGTGTTCGAACCACGGATCGGGTTCGCCTTCCAACGCGTCTTGCAGCTTGGCCCACAAGGTCTGGCGCAGGGCTGTATCGTCTAATATTTTCTTCTTCACGTAGTCCAAGCCCACGCGCTTGATGTAGTGCACCGTGCGCTCCAGGTACCAGCCTTCTTGTCGGTACAGCTGCATGAAAGCGCCGGTGTACTCCAGCACTTCTTCTGAGGTCTTGAGCTTGGTGAAAAATTGCGCCACTTCGGTCTTGATGCCGCCGTTGCCGCCCACATACATCTCCCAGCCTGAGTCCACGCCGATGATGCCCACGTCCTTGATGCCGGCTTCGGCGCAGTTGCGCGGGCAGCCCGACACGGCGAACTTGACCTTGTGCGGTGCGTACATGCGCCACATGGCTTTTTCCAAGTCCTTGCCCATTTGCGTGCTGTCCTGCGTGCCCATGCGACACCACTCGCTGCCCACACAGGTTTTCACCGTACGCAGGGCCTTGGCGTAGGCGTGACCCGAGGGCATGCCTATGTCTTTCCAAACATTGACCAGGTCTTCTTTTTTCACGCCCAGCAAATCGATGCGCTGCCCGCCGGTGACCTTGACGGTGGGGATCTTGTACTTGTCCACCACGTCGGCAATGCGGCGCAGTTCGGCGGCCGTGGTCTCGCCCGCCCACATGCGAGGAATGACGCGGTAGGTGCCGTCTTTTTGGATGTTGGCGTGACTGCGTTCGTTGATGTAGCGGCTTTGCGGATCGTCTTGTGCC
>CAMDKK010000057.1 GCA_945901045.1 Limnohabitans sp. Rim8 | reverse complement strand
TTGCAAGAACTGGACTTGCTCGTCAAAGTGTGCGTCGATCCAGCTGTCGAGTTGTGCGTAGTGAGGTGCAAAGTGGGTGGCAAAGTGGGGGGCGGGCACAGTCATTGTGTTTCTTGTTCCAGTTGCTGCAAAACATGTGAGAAAGCGTCGACACACAATTGCATGTCATCGCAGCTTGTTGATTCGAGCGGGTTGTGGCTGATGCCTGCGTTTTCGCCGCGCACAAACAGCATGGCTTGGGGCATCACTTCGTGCAGCTTCATCGCATCGTGGCCTGCGCCGCTGGGCATCTTGAAGACTGGTATTCCAGTGGCGTGTACGGCCTGCTCCCAGCGCGCTTGCCAAGCGGGGGCGCTGGGCGCTGCGGCGACGCGCATGGTTTCTTCGAGCTCCAGTTGCACATTGCGGCGCTCGCAAATGGCTTGCAATTGCGACAGGACATCCTTGACCAGCGCATCCCGCTGGGCGTCCTGAGGTGCCCGCATGTCCATTGAAAACTGGCACACCCCCGGCACCACATTGACGGAGCCATTGGGCACGTTCAATTGGCCGATGGTGGCCACCGAATCGACGTCTTGCGCAGCGCGTTGTTCCATGTACAAAGCCAGCTCGGCCATGGCCGAGACCGCGTCACGGCGTCGGTTCATAGGGGTGGTACCCGCATGGCTGGCCGTGCCAATGATCTTGACCACAAAGCGCACACTGCCATTGATGGAAGTGACCACACCCAAGGGTAAATTCATTTCATTGAGCACAGGCCCTTGTTCGATATGCACTTCGACAAAACCCAGATACTGTGCGGGGTCGCGCCGGATCTGAGGAATGTCTTCGACCCGTAAACCTGCATGCATCATGGCTTCTCGCATGGAAATACCGTCAGCGTCTCGCTGTTCTAACCACTCGGGTTTGAAGTCGCCTATCAAGGCACCCGAGCCCAAAAATGTGGCACGGTAACGCTGGCCTTCTTCTTCAGCAAAGGCTACGACTTCGATGCCAAAGGGCAGTCGTCTGCTTTGCTGATGCAAGGCTTGCACGCAAGCCATGGGCACAAAAAACCCCAAACGGCCATCGTGTTTTCCGCCATTGCGCACAGTGTCGTAATGGCTGCCGGTGAGCAGGTATTTGACTTGCGGTGTTGCGCCATGGTAGCGACCCACCACATTGCCTACGGCGTCGATGCTGACTTCGTCAAAGCCACACGCGTGCATCTGGCGGGAGATATCTTGGGCACAGGCACGGTGGGCATCGGTCAGGTAAGTCACAGTTAATTGCCCCGCTTGTGCAAAGCCCGGGTCGCTGTGTTGCGCCAGTTGCTCTTGCCAGTCCCAAACTTGTTGGCCTTGCAAAGGCGCTGCCGCAAATTTGTCGTTCAGGCGGATTTCGACGATGCGGTGGATATTGCGCAGACACTCCTGCAATTCAAAATCGGGGTGTCCGTTCAAGCGTCGCTCAAAAGTGTTGATGATCTGCTGCTTGTTCAGACCCACGCCGCGTGGACCCCGAACCGCAAGAATAAACGGCCAGCCGAACTTGGCGTTGTAGTCCCCGTTGAGTTTCTGGATCTTGGCAAACTCTTCCGGCGAACAGTGAGTCAGGCCTGCTTGGGACTGCTCTTGGGTCGATTCAGTCGTCAGCGATTGGCTGACCATGGCCTTGCCCGCCAACTCGGGGTGGGCACGGATCAGAGTCAGTTGCGCATCGCGTCCGGCGTGCACAAGCACTTCGCTCATCGCATATTTGAGCTGCGCCATCGATTTGAAAGGTCGTTCATTGAGCGCCTTTTCTGCAATCCAAGGCGAGTGCTCATAAAGTCCGTCGAGCATGCGTACGGCTTCAGCATGGCTGGTGATGTTGAGTTGTTCAAGTGTCAATGGCATGGTGTGTTTCTGCGGTGGTCTTGTGGTGTGGATGTATTTTTAGGTGCCAGCGATTCATTCGTTTTGTAGGAGCTAACCTGCTGGCGATTCTTCCTTTGCTGACCCTAAAGCCATCGCATGCAGGCATCTCCTACAATCATTTCGTGGCTTATCCGGCATACGGGTGGATTGCTTTCCAATGCCGAGCAATGTCGATGCGCCGCGCCACCCAGACCTTGTCGTGCGACTGGACATGGTCAAGAAAGCGCTGCAGCGCAGTGATGCGGCCAGGGCGGCCGAGCAGGCGGCAGTGCATGCCGATGCTCATCATCTTGGGGCGGTTCAGGCCTTCGGGGTCGCCTTCCGCATACAGCGCGTCAAAGGTGTCCTTCATGTACTGGAAAAAAGGGTCTGCATAAGAATAGCCCTGCGGCAGGGCAAAGCGCATGTCGTTGCAGTCCAGCGTGTAGGGCACGATGAGTTGGGGCACATCGTTGCCGTCACTCTTGCGCACTTTCATCCAGAAGGGCAGGTCGTCGCCGTAGTAATCGCTGTCGTATTCAAAGCCACCAAAGTCGGCCACCAGGCGGCGCGTGTTGGGGCTGTCGCGCCCGGTGTACCAGCCCAGAGGCTTTTCGCCCGTCAGCTTTTGCAACAGCGCCATGGCTTCGGCCATGTGTGCGCGCTCGGTGGCTTCGTCGATATGTTGGTAATGAATCCACTTGAGGCCGTGACAGGCGATGTCGCAGCCCAGTTCCTTGAATGCGGCGGTCACATCCTCGTGCTTTTGCAGCGCGGTGGCGACGCCAAAAACGGTGAGCGGCAGGCCGCGCTTTTCAAATTCGCGCAGGATGCGCCACACGCCCGCACGCGAGCCATATTCGTAGATGCCCTCCATGCTGATGTGGCGATCAGAAAAGGCCGGCGGGTTGAACATCTCGGAGAGGAATTGTTCGGAACCTGCATCGCCATGCAGCACCGAGTTTTCGCCGCCTTCTTCGTAATTCAACACAAACTGCACCGCCACGCGCGCGCCGCTGGGCCACTGGGCGTGCGGCACCTTACGGCCGTAGCCTTTCAGGTCGCGGGGGTAGGGGAGGGTGGTGTCGTAGGTGGTCATGGCGGTGTTCAGGTCGGTGCTGATTGCCCGCTTCAGGCCAGGGCCAGAGCGATGTCGTGCGTCGGAATTTTTCGGTCAAATGTCAAACTGGCTTCGACATGGATTAAATGTTCGTTCATCAATTGCACCGCCAAAGCTTCGTCTTTGGCGGCCAGTGCGTCCACAATGTCTTCGTGTTCTGCAGTTGAATGCTCGGCCGCATGGCGTGACTGGTACATCAATGTGATCAAGGCACAACGTGAAATCAATTCGCCCAGAATTTCCGCCAAAACCTGGTTGCCCATCAGCTCGGCCATCCGCACATGAAAATCCCCCAACAATTCGGTGCGTTCGGAGACGTCTTCTTGGTGCACGGCTTCGCGTTCTTGCTTGATGTGGGCCTTCAAGGCGTTGATCTTGGCCGGTGTCACCTCTTTCAAAAAGCCGCGCACCATTTCGGCTTCGATCATGCGGCGCACAGCGAAAACCTGTTGTGCTTCTTGAACCGAAGGAGCCGCCACAAAAGCCCCGCGCGCAGGTTCCATGCGGATCAGTTTGTTTTGTGACAACTGAAACAAAGCTTGCCGAATCAAGGTCCGTGACACGCCAAAGTGAGAAGCCAACTTTTGTTCGGCCAACTTGGCACCGGGCAACAAGCGGTGCTCCACAATGGCGCGGGTTAAAGCCTCAACAATCGTGAAAGTGGTGGAGTTTTCCATGCTTTCATCTTACCGTAAAAGCTAAAATTGTATACACTATCGTGAACCATTTTGGTTGACTGTTTTGAAAGGCTTGCCATGGGCTTGAGCACGCACGTTTTGGACACCATGCACGGCTGCCCCGCTGCGGGCATGCAAGTTTCTTTGTTCACCACGCAAGGTGAAATTGCGACACTGGTGAAAAGCTTCACCCTCAACCAAGATGGTCGCAGCCCCGACGGCATGCTTTACGATCACGCCAGTTTGCGCCAAGGCACATACCGCCTGATGTTTGACGTGGCCGGCTACTTCAAGGCCAAAGGCGTTGACTTGCCTGAACCTAATTTTCTGCATAAAGTGAGTCTCGACTTTGGCGTGGCCCACGAAGACCAGCACTACCACGTGCCCCTGCTGGCCAGCCCTTGGAGTTATTCCACATACCGCGGGTCGTAAAAGAGAGTCAGTTTCATATGGGAATTAATTGGGATCTGACCCCAATTGATTGACCCCAATTGATTACCCCAATTGATTCAATTGATTTGATTAATTGGGATCTGACCCCCATTGAGAAAATCGGTCAGTCATTCCCATTTCAGGCACAAGTCATTAAAATTACAGATTATTCCGAAACTTCACCCTCACCATGACCCAAGTCTCCAACACCGTGCGCTTTGTGCTTGACGGCCACATCGTCGAAGCCCAGGGCGAACGCCGCACCACCACTGTTCTGGACTATCTTCGCGAACAGCTCCAGCGTACTGGCACCAAAGAGGGCTGCGCTGAGGGGGATTGCGGGGCCTGTGTGGTGATGGTGGGTGAACTCAATGCCGCAGGCAACGGCGTTGACTATGTCCCAGTCAACAGCTGCATCCAGTTGTTGCCTACCCTCGACGGCAAATCGCTGAAGACCATCGAAAGCCTCAAAAAGGCCGATGGACGCTTGCACCCCGTGCAAGACGAGATGATCAAGTGCCACGGCTCGCAGTGCGGTTTTTGCACCCCTGGCATCGTGATGAGTTTGGTCAACCTGGTGCACGTGCTGCCCTCTCCAAGCCGCCAACAAATCACAGACGCCTTGAGTGGCAATCTTTGCCGCTGCACGGGTTACACGCCGATCATTGATGCCGCCTTCCAAGCCGTAGAAAAAAAATCAGAATTGAAGCTCGACGACCATGCGGATGTGGCTTTGCTCAAAGATATTCAACGCGCCAAGACCCCCACACTGACCTTGGATGGCGACATCCTCGTTCAGCCGGTGGTGCGCACCAAAAAAGGCAATGAATTTGTCTCGCCCGCCACCCTGGCTGAAGTAGCCGATTACCTGCTCAAAAACCCGACCACCACCTTGCTCGCAGGCAGCACCGAAATCGGTTTGCAGGTGAACAAAAAGTTTTCGCGCCCTGAGCGCATCATGTACCTGGGCAACGTGGCCGAGTTGCGCCAAGTGACCGAAACAGCGCAGGCTTGGCGCATTGGCGCTGCCGTGTCGTTGACCCAGGTCGAAACCCTGATCGCCAAAGCCTACCCTGACTTTGCAGAAGTATTGCGCCGCTTTGGCTCGCCGCCGATTCGCTCCACTGCCACGCTGGCAGGCAACATTGCCAACGGATCACCGATTGGCGATTCCATGCCTTGCTTGATGGCTTTGGGCGCAAGCTTGGTGCTGCGCCGTGGCGCCAAGACGCGCAAGGTCTTGCTGGAAAACTTCTACACAGGCATGAAGAAAAACGTGCTCGAAGCGGGTGAATTCATCGAAGCGGTGGAGTTGCCCAAACCTGTGACTGGCCAGGTCTTCCGTGCCCACAAGGTGAGCAAGCGTTTTGAGCAAGATATTTCGGCCACTTGCGCGGCCATCAGCTACAGCCTCCAAGGTGGCAAGTTGAGCGGCGTGAAGCTGGCCTACAACGGACTGGCCCCATCGCCATGCCGTGCCCCCAAGCTCGAAGCAGTACTCGAAGGCAAAACCCCGGCTGCGGTGAAAGCCGCCGATTTGGACGCTGCCATCACCGCCAGCTTTACCGCACGTGACGGCCTTCGCGCCACCTGGGCGTACCGCGCGCTGGTAGCGCGCAACTTGGTGATCGATTTCATTGAAGAACAGAAAGAGGTGGCTTGAATGAACGCTCCTACCGCACTCAAAAACCTGCTGCCCGAAGCGAACCTGCAGCAAGGCACTGACGTGGTTCACGAATCTGCCCACTTGCACGTCACGGGCAAAGCCACCTACACCGACGACATTCCTGAATATGCAGGCACCTTGTATGCCGCCCTGATTTTGTCGCCCGTGGCACATGGTGAGTTGATCGGTGACGGGATAGACCGCGAAGCTATTCTCCAAACGCATGGTGTGGTGGCGGTGTACACGTCGAAAGACATTCCAGGCGAAAACAACTGCGGTCCCATTAACCATGACGACCCTTTTCTGGCTGTGGGTAGAGTGGAGTTCATTGGCCAGGCCGTGGCCGTGGTCGTGGCGCGCAACATGCTGTATGCCCGGGAGGCCGCCCACAATGCCCAGGTTCTTGTCAAAGAGCTTCCCGCGATCTTGACGATTGACGAAGCCATGGCGGCGCAAAGCTTTGTGATGCCTGCCAAAGGCATCACCCGCGGTGATGCCGCCGCTGCGATTGCCGCAGCCCCGCACACGCTCAAAGGCAGCACCGAAACCGGTCAGCAAGAACAGTTCTACCTCGAAGGCCAGATCACTTACGCCGTGCCGCGTGAAGACGGTCAGATGACGTTGTATTCGTCCACCCAACACCCCGATGGTAACCAACGTGAAGCGGCTGCCGCCTTGAATCTGACGACCAACGATGTAGAGGTCATTTGCCGTCGCATGGGCGGTGCTTTTGGCGGTAAAGAGGGTAACGCCAGCATCTTCAGCCAAAGCGCGGCGCTGGCGGCTTTCAAGCTGCAAAAGCCAGTCAAGCTGCGTGTTAACCGCGACGATGACATGATGATCACCGGCAAGCGACACGACTTTCGGATTGACTATGAAGTCGGCTATGACGACGAAGGCCGCATCTTGGGCGCCAACATCGCCCTCATGTCGCGCTGCGGTTACAGCACTGATTATTCAGGCCCGGTGAACGACCGCGCCTGTTTGCATATCGATAACTGCTACTACATTCCTGCTTTGCAGTTGATCAGCCACCGCTGCAAAACCAACACCCAAAGTGCCACCGCCTTCCGTGGTTTTGGTGGCCCGCAAGGCATGTTCGGCATAGAGACAGTCATTGAGCAAATTGCCAACAGCCTGGGCATAGACGCGCTCTCGGTGCGCAAGCTCAACCTGTACCAGGACCCTGCGATTTCTGGCAACCCGGCCTCCATGACCACGCAATACAACCAGTCGATCGAAGACTGGGTGGGCGACAAGCTTGTGAGTCAGGTCGAAGCCGAGTCCGGCTATTGGGATCGCCGCGAGGCAGTTAACGCCTTCAATAAAACCCATACCAAACGCAAGCGTGGACTGGCTTTGGTGCCGTTGAAGTTTGGCATCAGCTTCACCGCGACCATGCTCAATCAAGGGGGTGCGCTGCTCAGCATTTACATGGACGGTTCGGTCAGCGTCAACCACGGCGGCACAGAAATGGGTCAAGGTCTCAATACCAAGATGGCGCAAGTTTGCGCCGACGGTTTGGGTATCTCCACCCAATGGGTGCGCGTCACAGGCACTGACACCCAAAAAGTGCCCAACGCGTCGGCAACGTCTGCCTCCAGTGGTGCAGACATCAACGGCGGCGCTATCATGAATGCGACCGCTCAAATGCGTGCCAGACTCCAGCCCGTCGCGGCCGGCATGCTCGGCTGCGATGCCGCAGAAGTCAGCTTTGCCAATGGACAGGCACACGGCGGCGGTAAGTCGGTCGACTGGGCGGCCATGGTCAAACAGGCCTGGTTAGAACGCGTGGGCTTGTCGGTCACGGGTTTCTACATGACCCCCGAAATCAAATACGACTTCACGACTCTGAATGGCCGTGCTTTCTATTACTACTGTTATGGCGCTGCCGTAACCGAAGTCGAGATTGACACCCGCACCGGTGAGTGGTGGCTCAAAGCGGTCGACATCGTGCACGACGTGGGCAACAGCATCAACCCCGCCATCGACAAAGGCCAGATTGAAGGCGCCTATGTGCAAGGCATGGGTTGGCTCACCATGGAGGAGTGCATCTGGGACAAGAAAGGCAAGTTGCTCACACATGGCCCGAGCACTTACAAAATTCCTGTGGCCGGCGACGTGCCGGAACATCTCAAGATCAGCTTTTTCGAGAACCACAACATCAAGCCAACGCCCTTCAACAGCAAAGCAGTAGGGGAACCCCCTTTGATGTTGGCCTTGTCCAGCTACTTTGCCTTGCGCGATGCCGTGAGTGCCAGTGCCCACCACAAAACCGTGGTTCATATGAATGCGCCGGCCACGCCAGAGCGTATTTTGATGGCCTGTGAAAAAGCCAAGACCATTGCAGGCCTGACTGCATGAGCGCTCAAACCTCCCCCCTGCCTGACACGCCAGACTTGACGGCCGATCATCCAGGGGTGGTCAGGGGTTTGTTGAATATTGCGCATGCACTGGACCACCTTTTCTTGCTGATTTTTGCAGCAGCGGTGACCACCATTGCGGCCGACATGGGGGTCCAGCAATGGCAAGACCTGATGCCCTATGGCGCAGGTGCATTCTTCATGTTTGGCTTGGGTTCTTTGCCTGCGGGGCGATTGGGTGATTTATGGGGTCGCCGCAGCATGATGTTGATTTTCTTTTTTGGCATTGGCGCAGCTTCCATCCTGACGGCCTTCTCGCAAAATGTGTGGCAGTTGGCGGTCAGCTTGACCTTGATCGGTGTCTTCGCCTCGATCTACCATCCGGTGGGCATTCCCATGTTGCTGGAGCGCGCCATCAACCCCGGGGCCACCATCGGTTTCAACGGTCTGGTGGGCAACTTGGGTGTGGCCGTGGCCGCTTTGCTGACGGGCTTTTTGATTCAAGGATGGGGCTGGCGGGCCGCTTTCATCTTGCCGGGTGTGGCCGCCATCGTGTGTGGTTTTATTTTTGCGCGACATTGCCCAGCTGAGACCCTTTCCCCCGCCAAACGCAAAGGCGGCGCCAAAGTGAATTTGACCCCCGCTATGTTGGCGCGCGCTTTGGTGGTCATGACCGCTGCGGCCATCACCAGCAGTGTGTTGTTCAACTTCACCACCAATGGCAATGGCCAATTGGTGACTGAACGTTTTCGCGATGTGATGCAAGACCCTGCAGCCTTAGGCGTGGTGTTGGCCGTGGTGTATGCCATCGCTTCTCTGGCGCAAGTGGTTGTAGGTCATCTGATCCAACGTTTTGCTTTGAAGAAATTTTTCATGTTCATGGTGGTCGGCCAAATACCCATGCTGCTCCTGGCTTCACAAGCCCAAGGGTGGTGGTTGTTTGCAGCGCTCACCGGGGTCATGGTGTTCATCTTCGGGGCGATTCCCTTCACTGATTTCATGATCGCCCGTTATGTTGACGACCGATTGCGTTCTCGCGTCTCGGGCATGCGGCTGGGCGTTTCGTTTGCTGTCAGTTCTTTGTCTGTCTGGGCTTTGGGACCCGTCGTTAAAGCCATGGGGTTTGCCGATTCATTGATTCTGCTGGCCGGATTTTCGGTGGTCACCACATTGATTCTGAGTTTGCTGCCCAGTGCGGATCAAGAGCAAGCTGCAACGGTGTGAACCCCCTGCTGAGAACATTGATTTGAGCCCTCAGAAAAAACCAACTGCTTTTATTTTTGACTTGGACGGAACACTGATCGACAGCGAGTGGATGGGGCTTGAGGTTTTGCATGACATGGCCTGCGCATTAGGCGCACCCTGGCGGCTTGAGGACATGCACGCACAGTTTGGTGGCAAGCCCATGGCCCAATGCGCGGCCGAGTTGGCCAAGCACCTGACGTTAGACCAGCGGCCTTGGGACGAGGCCCTGTTTGTCAAACAGCTGCGTGCCAATATGGCCATCCGTTTTCGTCAGGATTTGCAAGAAATTCCGGGCGCCAAAGTGTTGCTGCAACAACTTCACACCTTGAAAATTCCATTTGCCATCGGAACCAACGGTCCGCGTGAAAAAGCCGAGTTGACCTTGGGCATCACCGGATTGAGAGACTTGATGGGTGAGCGCTTGTTTTGCGCTCCTGAAGTGGGCAGCTTCAAACCAGACCCCGCATTGTTTTTTCATGTTGCCGCAGCCTTGAATTGCGCCCCTGAACACTGTGCTGTAGTTGAAGACAGCCTGCCGGGCTTGCGCGCAGGCTTGGCGGCCGGTATGCAGGTTTTCAGTCTGCATGGCAGGCCAGGATTGCCAGCCGAAGTGGCTGAGCGCGTTCATTTCATCCACAGTCTTTCGCAATTGCACGCGTGGCTGCCCTCTGACCTGTAAAAAAATGCATCCATTTGACCAAGCCATCCAATTAACGGCGACAGCCCCCGGGACTTACCAAGGCCACACCTCAAGTGCCTATGTCAACTTGGTCGGGCCTTACGGCGGCGTGACCTGTGCTGTGATGCTGAACGCTGTGCTTCAGCACCCCGACCGCTTAGGAATGCCTGTTGCCCTGACGGTCAATTTTGCTGCCGCTGTTGCTGACGGACCCTTCACGGTGACTGCCCGTGCGGTGCGGACCAATCGGTCCACCCAGCACTGGGTGATGGAAGCATCGCAAGCAAGCGGCGTGGTGACCTTGGCCACAGCCGTGTTTGCAACGCGACGCCAGGTCTGGTCCGCTACAGAGACGCAAGCCCCGCAAAACATGCCCTTGCCAGAAACCATGGTGCGCAGGCCCACCCTGAAGCAACCCTCTTGGGTTCAACGCTACGACATGCGCTTCACAGAAGGCGATGTGTTCAGTGACTTTAAAGGTCAAGAACAATCGGATTCCAGATCAAGCCAATGGATACGTGACGATCCACCCCGGCCCTTGGATTTCGCTTCTTTGGCGTCGATCAGTGATTGCTTTTTTCCGCGCATTTTTCTGCGTCGTCGCCGTCTCACGCCCGTTGGCACCATCTCGATCACCACCTATTTCCATGCCGATGAATTTGCCTTGGCCGCACAAGGTGAGCGTTATCTGATCGGAACAGCCCGTGGTCAAAAGTTCCACGAAGGGTTTTTTGACCAAAGTGGTGAGATGTGGAGTCACGATGGCCACTTGTTGGCCACGACGCACCAAACGGTGTACTACAAAGATTGAAAGGCGTCAGTCCTGGCCTTCGGTCAGCGTATCCAGTTGGAACTTGCCGCTTTTGTGCCATAGCCAGACATCGGTGTAAATTACTTTACCCATTCGTGCAGGGGCGGGATAGGGTGCGGCTTGGCGAACCAGTTGTTCAATGTCGGCCATGACTTCTGGTGCATGGGCTGGGGCACGTTTCCAATGGATGGACATGACGCGGCCTTGGCGATCCAATTCCACATCGAGTACGCCAATGGCGTGAAGCATGGGCGGCATGCGGCCCTTGTAAATGCGGTTGCTGTTGAGTTTGTACAAGTGACTTGCAGCGTCTTTGCGGTATTCACGCGGTGTGCTGGCCTGTGAATTGATTGTGCTTTCAGGTTTTGCAAGCTGTGGGGGTCTTTGGGACGCGGGAGGCGCAGTGGGCATCGGCCTTGCAGCAGGCGCAGGCAAAGGCAAAGGCAAAGGCAAAGGCGCAGGCACAGACGCAGGCGGCGGTGGCTGTGCAGGTGGGCTTGAGCACGCTGCAAGCAAGGCTGAGACCGCGGCCGCTATGACGGCCGACCCTGTGTAGCCCTTGAGTTGAATATGCTGGCGTAAAAAGTTCATGGCAGGAAAACGGTGAAAATAAGCAAACGGTTCTTCAAGCCGATTGTGTCACCCTGAACTGAGTTCAATTCAAACCTCTGTGAGAAAGTTGCCTCGAAATGCTTTTTGATTCATGGATGCAACGATTGCAATACGAAGCTGCTGTGACCATCACAGTGCACAACACCCAAGGCTCTGTGCCGCGTGAAAAAGGGACCTGGATGCTGGTATTTGCGCAGGGCGAATGGGGCACCATTGGGGGTGGGCATTTGGAGTTTGAAGCCATGGCCAGTGCCAGAGCCTTGTTATCGAAAGCCGAAACCGCACAAGCACTTGAACCTCTGGAAAAGCGCTTTGTGTTGGGACCCAGCCTCGGGCAGTGCTGTGGCGGTGTCGTGGTCCTGCATTTAGCCCGGGTGAGCGCACAAGATGTGCCTGGCCTCCAACATGCACACCGTCGCAGCTTGCGGCCATTGGCATTATTTGGTGGCGGTCATGTGGGCAAAGCCTTGGTGCGGGTTCTGTCGACTTTGCCGTTTGCAGTGCGGTGGATTGACAGCCGAGATGAAATTTTTCCGCAGGACTTGTATGCACACATTGAATGCGAGCACTCCAATCCGGTGCAGGCCGCTGTCTCTGATTTGGTGCCCAATAGCCTTGTGCTGATCATGAGCTTCAGCCATGCCGAAGACCTGGACGTGGTCATTGCCTGCCTTTTGCGGCAACGCGACAAAGCTGACTTGCCTTATGTGGGTTTGATTGGCAGCGCCACCAAATGGGCGAGTTTTCGCAGCCGTTTGCGAGAGCGGGGATTCAGCGATGCCGAGTGCGACCATGTGACCAGCCCCATTGGTGTGCCGGGTGTCCATGGCAAAGAGCCCGAAGTGATTGCGATAGCGGTAGCGGCACAACTCTTGCAAGTCGAAAAATGAAGCGTGAGGCGGATGAAGTCGCGATGATCAAGCCGCCCTTGCTTTGTCTTCAAAATTGTATACACTCAGCCCCTCTGGTCGCAGCGGTGCAAAGGCTTTAATTTGCCTTGTTCGCGACCGAATGACTGCTCACAGCGCCCGCAGTGGTGAGCAGCTTGGAGCCCCTTGATGGAAGCTTATCTGCTGGAATGGGCCAATCTGTTGCTGCGCTGGGTGCATGTCATCACCGCCATTGCCTGGATTGGTTCGTCGTTTTACTTTGTCTTTCTTGACAATAATCTGCAAAAACCCAACTCACCCGATTTGCTCGAAAAAGGCGTGGGCGGTGCCATGTGGGCGGTGCACGGTGGCGGTTTTTACAACCCCCAAAAATACATGGTGGCCCCGAAGATCATTCACACCAAATTGCATTGGTTTTATTGGGAAAGCTATTCCAGTTGGTTGAGCGGCTTTGCGCTGTTCACGCTGATGTATCTCTGGAATGCGGGCACATTTTTGATCGACAAATCGCTGATGGACTGGACGCCCGTGGTGGCAGGCTCTTGCGCGGTGGGCTTTTTGGCCGCTTTCTGGATCGTTTATGACTTGGTGTGCCGCGTGTTCGGGTTCCGTCAAAATGGCGAGCTCATCGTCGCAGGCTTGATGATGGTGGTGATCGCCTTTGCTTCGTGGTTGGCCAACCAGTTGTTTGCGGGCCGGGCCGCCTTTTTGCTGGTGGGCGCAATGATTGCCACCGCCATGAGTGCCAACGTGTTCTTCTGGATCATCCCCGGCCAACGTAAAGTGGTGGCCGCCATGACCAGTGGTGAAAAATACGATGCCAACGCGCTGGCCATTCACGGTAAGCGAGGTAAACAGCGCAGCGTGCACAACACGTATTTCACGCTGCCCGTGATCTTTGCGATGCTGAGCAACCACTACAGTTTTTTGTACACGCACGAGCAGCGCTGGGTGCTGTTGTTTGTGATGATGTTCGCCGGCGCTTTGATCCGCCAGTTCTTTGTGCAGCGCCATGGCTACCACCTGGGCCGTGCCCCCAATCCATGGCCGTTTGCGGCCGTGGGCGTGGTGTTGATTGCGGGCGTGATCGTCGCCTTGAGGCCTGTTGTACCTGTTGTACCTGCGCAAGCTGTGGCTTCAGCAGCGCCTGCTGTTGCTGTGGACTTTGCGCAAGTCAAGACCGTGCTGGAGCAGCGCTGCTACAGCTGCCACGCAGCACAAGTGCAGATGAAAAACGTGCGCCTGGACAGCCCTCAGCTGGTCAAGCAACACGCTCAAAGCGTTTACCAGCAAGTGGTGGTCACTAAGCAAATGCCCATGAACAACTCTACGGGCATCACCGACGCCGAGCGGTCGCTGATCAGTCGCTGGTTTCAGTCTGGCGCCAAGGTGGATTGAAGGGGTAAAGGAACAAAACCACGCCTGTGGTTTTGTTCCAGCTCACGCTGCGATTTTGGGGCTGCGCATTTTGCCCCATGCCCAGGTGGCTACAGGCCACAGCAAGATGATGAAGGTGCCAACTGCCAGCCACATGGCAATCGGCCGTGTGAAGAACACCAAGGGGTCACCGTCAGACTTGATCATGGAGGTGACAAAGTTTTCCTCCATCATGGTGCCCAGCACCACACCCAAAATGGCGGGGGCTACAGGGAATCCATTTTCTTCGAGCAAGAAAGACAGCAGACCAAAGAACAAGATCAAGGTGACGCCCCACACCGAGTTGTTGATCGAAAAAGAGCCAACGATGCAAAAAATCAAAATGATGGGCATCAAGATGTTGCGCGGCACCCGCAAAATCTTGGTGGCCAGTCGCACCGTCAACCATCCCAGAGGCACCATGATGATGTTGGCCAGAATGAAGACCAAAAAGATGGCGTAAATATTCTCAGGGTTGTTGACGAAAATCATGGGCCCTGGGTTCATGTTTTTCAGGTACAGCACCCCAATCGCGATGGCGGTGATTGAGTCGCCCGGAATGCCAAAAACGATCGCCGGAATCCACGCGCCGGCCAACGAAGAGTTGTTGGCTGCGCCCGATTCCACAATGCCTTCGACGTGGCCGGTGCCAAATTTCTCAGGTTCCTTGGAGAACTTCTTGCTCATCGCATAACTCAGCCAAGAGGCCATGTCGGCGCCCGACCCAGGCTGGATGCCAATGATGGTGCCCAAGGCACTGCCGCGTACCAAAGGCCAGCGGTATTTTTTGAGCAAGTCCCACATGCCAGCAAATATATTGCCAATTTTCTCGGTGGCAATGATGGGGCTGGGATCGGTGTTGGTGATGTAGCGCAGCAGTTCAGAAACCGCAAACATGCCCACCATCATGGGGATGAGTTCGACGCCGCTCATGAGCTCATTCATGCCAAACGTGAAGCGCGGCATACCGGCAGGGTTTTCCAATCCAATGCAGGCGATCAGCAAGCCCAGCAGCAAGGTGATGCAGGCTTTCAAAACGCTGGCATTGCCAATGAACACGGCACCCGCCAAGCCCAAAATGACCAGCCAGAAATACTCGAAAGAAGAAAACTTCAATGCAATCTCAGCCAACGCGGGGGAGAACATCACCATGACCAGCGTGCCGAACAAACCGCCAATGGCCGAAAATACCAGACCTGCGCCAAGGGCAATTTCGGCCTGACCTTTGAGGGTCATTTGATAGGCTTCGTCGGTGTAAGCCGCTGAAGCGGGCGTGCCCGGAATGCGCAGCAGTGCCCCGGGTATATCGCCCGAAAAAATGGCCATCGCTGTGGCCGTGACAATGGCCGCAATGGCCGGTACGGGGGGCATGAAAAAGGTGATGGGCACCAACAAGGCTGTGGCCATGGTGGCGCTGAGTCCAGGTATGCAGCCCACAAAAAGGCCGAACATCGCGGAGCACAAAATCACCAACAGAACATAGGGATCAAAGACCAGCCAAAAGGCCTGGAGCAAGACAGCAGAGGTCATGGTTTGTCCTTGCTTACCATTGGAGGGGCATCAAAATTCCCCAAGGCAAAGGCACACGCAGACCTTTGTAAAAAATGAAGTGAATGACAAAGCTGGTGACCAAGGCAATAGGGAATATCAATTTGGTCCGCACTTCAAGGGCCTTGAACATCACCGCCAAAATCAAAGTGGCGCAGATCAAAAAGCCCAGCTTGTCGGACATGTAAATGTAGAACAGCAAGCAGGCCACGGTAATCAAGAAGTTCCGCATATGAAACCAGGACTTGACCCATCCGCCCATCTCGACCCACGCTTCGCGTTTTTTGGCCTTCAGTCCCTTGATGATCAACAGCACCGCGCAGACCGCCAACAGGACCGCCAGCAAGCCCGGAAAAGCCCCTGGACCAATGTTTTGCCCCGGAATGACGGGGTACTGTTGAACGGTTTGCAAAATGGTGAGTGCCAGCGCCAGCAACGCGGCACCCACAAGGGTGTCGTTGAATTTCATGAACCGCTTATTTGGCCAAGCCCAGTGACTTCATGACCACGCCCATGTCAGCATCGCCCTTGGCCATGAATTGCTCAAAGCCTTTGCTGTCTGCATAGATGGTGCCAAAGCCACGTTGCTGCATAAAGCCTTGGAATTCTTGGCCGTCATAGATTTTTTTGATGGCTACACCGAGTTTGGCTTGAATGTCGGCAGGTAGACCCTTTGGCGCTGCAATGCCACGCCAAGCGCCAATCGACCAATTGCTACCCGTAGCCGATTTCAAGGTCGGCGCATTGGGGAAAAGGGCCGAGGGTTGACTGGCCATCACAGCCAAGGGGCGTGCTTTGCCGGCATCGATCAGGGCCCGTGCTTCTGGCAAAGAACAGGTTACAAATTCAACGCCGCCCGCTGCCAAGTCGTTCATGGCGGGTGCTGCGCCGTTGGAGGGCACCCATGGCGCGGCTGAGACGGGAATTTTCAAGTCGTTCAACATACCAGCCAAGGCCAAGTGCCAGATACCGCCTTGGCCCGTGCCCGAAGCTTTGAATTTACCGGGGTTGGCTTTGATGGCCGTGACCAAGTCGCCCAGGTTCTTGTAGGGCGAATCGGCGCGGACGGTCACACCTGCGGGGTCGATATTCATCAGCGCAAGAGGGGTGTAGTCGGTGGGGTTCAGTTGCGTCAAACCGGCCCAATGCATCATTGAGATCTCTACGGTGATCATGCCGATGGTGTAGCCATCTGCTGGTGCCGTGGCGATGGCCGAGTGGCCCACCACGCCGTTGCCGCCCGTGCGGTTGACCACGTTCACGGGCTGGCCCATTTCTTTTTCCAACAAGGCCGCCACGATGCGGGCTGTAGCGTCAGTGCCACCACCCGCACCCCAAGGCACGATCATGGTGATGGGACGACTTGGAAAGCTTTGCGCCACAGCGGCGCCACACAAAGTCAATGCTGCAACGGCAGTGGCCAGGGATTTAATCAATTTACGGCGAATCATCATGCGTATCTCCTGTGGGTTATCAATGAATAAAAAGCGGCGAAAAGAAAGCCACCAAGACACCGTCCATGGCGCCGTGAAGACATTGTGGGTTAGAAAAGTGCTTTTTGTACTTCAGGAATACCCGATGGACAGCTTCAAATATCAGGGCAATAGCAATGCCTGCATCAGTTCAGCCCGTGAAGGGCAACCTAAACGCCCCCCGAAGCGCGTGCATTTGAGGGAGGCCGCTGCGCAGGCAAATCGGGCGGCTTGGGCAATCTCTTGGCCCTCCAAAATAGCCAAGGCGAGCGCACCATGAAAAACGTCTCCAGCCGACAAGGTGTCCACAACCTTCACCGCAATCGCTGGCGCGTGGGCGATTTCTCCGTCCTGCACCCAGTAATAACCTGCTTCGCCGCAACTGGCGCCCACATGACGGCTGTGCTGTTGGGCGACCTGCAGCAAAGCTTGTGGTACATCGTAAATACCGGTGTAAGTACGCAAGCCGGCATCTGAAAACACAGCGTAGTCGGCCAGTGGCATCAAGCTGTGCAGCACTTCTTTTGGCGCAACATCGCCATCGACCATGGTGGGGATACCTTGTTGACGGGCTGACTGCAAAGCGGCCAGGGCCCCTTCAGGCCAGCGCACATCACAATGCAGGAGATCGGTTTGCGCCAGTTCGTGCAACGGCAACCAGTCCGGGGATGCGTCTACCTGCGGGTCGTGAAAGGGGACCACCAAACGTTGCCCCTGGGCATCGACAATCACGGTGGCGTGTGAAGACCTTGCGCCGGGGACGGTAAACAAGCCTCTTGCATCCACGCCTTCTTGGCTCAAGGCTTCGCGCATGGCATCGGCTTCGGGGTCTTGGCCCACGCGGGCCCAGACTTGGGCGTGACCGCCCAGTTTTTGAAAAGCGCAGGCCGCAGAGATGGCCATCCCGTCCACGACGGTACAGCGGTTGCTGGCCATCACTTTGGCCGGGGCCGTTTCGATGGCAGCCACTTGGTAAATTGCCGTCGTGCAAATCGCACCCACAGCCACCATCCGAGGGGGGCGTGTCATGACATCATTCGGGACGAAACGCCCGGGCTTGCTGGGCCAGCGCTGTGATACCGGCCCAGTCCCTGTCGCCCAACATTTCTTGAGGCACGACCCAGGAGCCGCCCACCGTGGTGCAATTGGCTAACTTCAGGTAGGCCGGAATGTCGGTCGGGCGGATGCCACCTGTTGGGCAAAACAGCACATCCGGAAACACGCTGCTCATGTCCTTGATCCAGTTCGCGCCTGCAGACCCGTTGGCTGGAAAAAACTTGAGTTCTTTCAAACCCCGCGAGCGTGCCTGCATGACTTCGCTGGCGGTGGCAACTCCGGGTAAAAAGGGAAACTTTGTGGCCTCAATCGCTGCGGCTAAGTCGGGTGTCAGTCCCGGCGAGACGCCGAATTTGGCGCCAGCCAGGCGAGCTGTTTGTAAATCCTCGGGCGTCAGCAAAGTGCCCATGCCAATGTCAGCGTCCGGAGTCGCTTCGAGCATGGCGCGCAAAGCTGCCACGCTTTGCGGTGTGCGCATCACCACTTCAAAAACACAGATGCCGCCGTTCACCAAGGCCTGTGCCAAGTCGGCAGCCCATCGCGCATCGTGCATCGTCAAGACCGGCATCACCGGCGTGCGTGCCAACATTTGGCGCATTGTGCGTGCAGTCATAAGTGGCTTTCAGGGATCGGAGCTGGAACCGGAACCCTTAAATGCTGCGAGGCCCGCAACAAATCAGGCTGCAATTCAGAGAGGAAAAATCGTTTGGATGTGGTGTGCATGCGTTTCTGCCCGTTCAATTCATGCCCAGGGCTTTGGCAAGCTGACCTTCAGCTTGTCTGCCCAAGGCGACAGCATGGGCATGACTGTCGGGTAGAGGCTTACACCCGTGTGCGCACTTTGGGCTTTCAAGTTCAATCCCCGCTCGCCGGGTGTGCGCACCGCTTGACCTACTTTGACGGGCTTGGCGGCACGGCATTGCGCCGTGACTGCATCCATTTGCTGCTGAAAGGCATCCAGGCCCGCAAAAGCGCGCGGGTCGATCATGTGCAAGTACACCGTGGCACCCCAGCCCTCGCGGGGGTTGGCGCGGCCAAAGCCGGTCAAGCCGCCGGTCAAGGCTTCGACCATCAAGCTCAGGCCGTAACCCTTGTGGCCTGAGTCCACGCCGCCCAGCGGCAAGATGGTGCCCTTGGGTTCTTCAAACAAGACGGCCGGGTTGTGGCTGGCTTGGCCATGCCCGTCCATCACCCAAGCGGCAGGCAACAGTCCGCCTTCTTTGTGCAAGCGGTTGGTCAGGCCATTGGTGGTGGCCGAGGTAGAGACGTCCACCATCACCGGCAGTCCAGAGGTCGGAAATCCCACTGACACCGGATTGGGCGTGAACACCGCATCCAGCCCGCCAAAGGGCGCCACGCTGGCCGAGTTGGCGTCCGAGCAATGCAAGAGCATCACAAAGCCTTGATCGGTTGCACGTTGGTGGTAGGCCGCCAGGCAAGCAATGTGGTGGCTGCGGCGAATCACCACAGTGCAAGTGCCTTGAGTGCGGGCGCGCTGCATGGCCACGTCCATGGCTTGTAAAGTCAGCCACGGCCCGGGCAGCCGTTGGCCGTCCCAAGTGAGGGCGGCGGGAAAGTCGGACACCACCAAGGGTGCGCCGTCTTTGCGCATAGAACCCGATTCGAGTTCGCCCAAATAGGAGGGCAATAAGGCCAAGCCGTGCGTGGTGTGGCCCAGCAGGTCGCCTTCCACCAACACCTCGGCCACGGCTTGGGCCTTGTCTGATGGCAGTCCAGCTTGGGCCAGGAGTTGATGGGCAAAGCGAGTGAGTTCAGAGGCTGCATAGTTCATGGGCGCCATCTTAGTCACAATGCTTCTGAAAGCTGTCACGCCGCCGACTCAAATTGGTCAGGGTTTTTTCCCTTGAAAGGGGCGTAAAAAGCTTTGATCGTCAGCATGTCTTTTTCAATATCCCCTGTGGGGTAGAACAGCGGGCCCAAACCACTGACCTTGCGGCTGTAGTCCATGTAGCCCAGCACGATGGGCACTTGCGCTTTCAAGGCGATGTAATAAAAACCGGTTTTCCAATAGCGCGTCTTGCTGCGCGTGCCTTCGGGCGGGATCACCAAATGGACCGCGCCTTCGGCTTGCACCAGAGCTAGCGCACAACTGTCCACCATGTTGGATGCCTGCTCGCGGTTGACCGCAATGCCGCCCAACCAGCGCATGATGGGGCCAAAGGGGGGCATAAAAATACTTTGTTTGCCCATCCAGTAAGCCTTCAAGTTCAACCCAAAGGCCACCATCAACAAATAAGGCAGATCCCAGTTGCTGGTGTGGGGCGCGGCAATGACCACGCATTTTTCAAGTCCTGGCGGCAAGGCCCCTTCGAGTTTCCAGCCCGTCAGCTTTAAAAAACCAACAGAAGCTGCTCGCAAAACCGTGTTCACGAGGGGTGTATCAAAAAGGGTGCGGTGCATGAAAGGCCGATCTGCAAATGAAAGAATTCGTTTTTTGACAGATGCCTTATTTCATCGTCCAACGAAGCGCGCAGTGATTATGACGCGCATTGCATGATGAAATCTGAGCCTCTTAAACCCCAGAGATCACCACTTTCAAAGCTGCAACTCACAAACCTACCGAGCGCCTTGCGCCAAATGCAAAGCCAACTGGTTGTGCCGCTCAACCAGCGGCCCCATGTCCACCGTTCCAATTTCACCCTTGCGCACCACCACGCGGCCATTGACGATGGTGTAGTCCGCCTTGTCGCTGGCGCACAGCAGCAGCGCACCCACCGGGTCGTGCACCGCGCCGCCGGCCATGCTCAGCGTGTCGGTGCGGTACATCGCGATGTCGGCGCAATAGCCTGGCTTGATTTGTCCCAGCTCGTGGGCGCGGCCCAGCACTTGCGCGCCGCCGCGTGTGGCCAGGCGCAGGGCGTCGCGCGGTGTCATCTCGGCGGGGCCGCGGTCACACCCGTAAACGGTGCGCCCGTCTTCGATGCGCGCAGGCTCCATCGCCCTGGCCACGCGCGCCAGCAGCATGGCCTGGCGGGCTTCGTTCAGCATATGCGCTGCGTCGTTGCTGGCGCTGCCGTCCACGCCCAAGCCAATCGGCACGCCCGCGTCGAGCATTTTGCGCAGGGGCAAGATGCCGCTGGCCAGGCGCATGTTGCTGCACGGGCAGTGGGCAATGCCGGTTCTTGTTTTGGCAAACAGGTAAGTGCCTTCGTCGTCCAGCTTCACGCCGTGGGCGTGCCACACATCGTGGCCCACCCAGCCCAAGTCTTCGGCGTATTGCGCTGGCGTACAGTTGAATTTTTCTTTCGTGTAAGCAATGTCGTGGTCGTTCTCGGCCAAGTGGGTGTGCAGGCGCACTTTGTATGCGCGGGCTAATTTTGCGGCTTCGCGCATCAGGTCTTGGCTTACGCTGAAGGGCGAGCAGGGGGCCACGGCCACATGCGTCATCGACCCGTAGCTCGCATCGTGCCAGGTCTCTATAAGGCGCTGGGTTTCTTTCAGGATGTTGGGCTCTTTTTCCACCACGCTGTCGGGTGGCAGCCCGCCTTGCGACTCGCCCACGCTCATGCTGCCGCGTGTGGCGGTAAAGCGCATGCCGATGGCGTGCGCCGCTTCGATGCTGTCGTCCAGCCGCACGCCGTTGGGGTAGATATAGAGGTGGTCAGAGCTGGTGGTGCAGCCGCTCAGCAGCAGCTCGGCCATGGCCACCTGGCCTGACACCCGCACCATCTCGGGCGTCAGACCGACCCAGATGGGGTACAAGCCCTTGAGCCAGGAAAACAGCTCGGCGTTTTGTACCGCCGGAATCGCCCGTGTGAGCGACTGGACCATGTGATGGTGCGTGTTAATCAGGCCCGGCACCACCACATGGCAGCGGGCATCGATGACTTCGTCGACTTGCGTGAGCAGCGCGCTGACTTGGTCATCTGTATTTTCACTGGCGGGAATGATGCGTTCAATCCGACCGTTTCTGATCAAGATCGAGGCGTCTTTGAGTTCGGTGTTGGCATCGTCTTGGGTGGCAATGCAGCGGGCGCGGTGAATAAGCAGGGTGGTCATACCAAAGACTTTAACCGCAGATGCGGCACAATTTGCCTATGTCTTTGAGTCCACTTACTTTCGCGAACGACCCCCATACTTTGCTGCTGGGGCTTTACCACGCCGCCGTGCAACGCGCATTGCCGATCCACAACACAGCCGCCCATTTGCCGACGCCGCCTGACCCCAAAAAAGGCCGCACGCTGGTGCTGGGCGCAGGCAAAGCCGGTGGCGCCATGGCGCAGGCGGTTGAGGCCTTGTGGCCGCAAGACGCGCCGCTGTCGGGTCTGGTGGTCACGCGCTATGGCCACGTACCGCCACGCCACACAGGCTTACCCGAACGCATTGAGGTGGTCGAGGCCGCGCACCCCGTGCCCGATGCGGCAGGGCTCAAAGCAGCTGAGCGGATTTTGGAATTGACCCGAGGCCTCACGGCTGAGGACCTGGTGCTGTGCTTGATTTCAGGTGGCGGCTCGGCATTGCTTACATTGCCGGCCAAGGGTTTGAGCCTGGAAGACAAACAAAGCATCAACCGACAGCTGCTGGACAGCGGTGCCAACATTGCCGAGATGAACTGCGTGCGCAAACACCTCTCGCGCATCAAGGGCGGTCGCTTGGCAGCAGCTTGCGCACCCGCCCGCGTGGTGACTCTCACCATCAGCGACGTGCCGGGCGACGATCCGTCGATCATCGCCAGTGGCCCCACCGTGCCCGATGCCAGCACCTGCGCGGATGCGCTGGCCATTTTGCAGCGTTATGCGATCAAGGCGCCAGAGACGATCTTGCAGGCCTTGCAGTCAGGCAAATGGGAAACGCCTAAGCCCGGCTCGCCCGTTTTTGAAGCTCACATTTTGCAGATGACTGCCACCCCCCAGCAAGCCTTGGAAGCTGCTGCGGATGCCGCCCGTGCCATGGGCTTGAATGCCTATATCTTGAGTGATGAAATGGAAGGCGAATCACGTGAGGTGGGCAAGGTGCACGCAGCGCTGGCCCGCGCAGCAGCCAAGGGACGGGGGCCTTTTCAAAAGCCGTGTGTGATTTTGAGCGGCGGCGAGACCACCGTCACCATCAAGCCCCAGCCAACAGGCTCGCCGCGAGGACGGGGCGGGCGGGCAGGCGAGTTTTGCATGGGTCTGGCCCAGGGCCTTCAAGGCCAGCTAGGTGTTTGGGCATTGGCTGCAGACACCGACGGCATTGACGGCATCGAAGACAATGCCGGTGCACGTCTGGGGCCAGACAGCTTGAGCCGCGCCAAAGCATTGGGCTTGAAGCTCGACATCCATTTGCAACGCAATGATGCGTACACTTATTTTGCGGCCTTGGGCGATCTGGTCGTGACCGGCCCGACTTACACCAATGTGAATGATTTCCGTGCCATTTTGATTTTGTAAAAGGAGTTGTGCCATGTCGATGAATCGCCGCGCACTTTTTGCTGCCGCCAGCGCTTTGGCTGTGGATGCCGCCTTGGGGCAAACCCCGCACCACCATCACCCTGAATTGCCCGTGCTGCCCCCGGCTGCAGAACCTTATGCGCGTTTGCAAGGCGGCCAACCGCACCATTTGACAGCAGATCAAACGGCGCAGCGCTCTTTTGACAGTCCGGCTCCCAAAGGCCCTGCGGGCCGATGGGCACCCAAAGCAGCCCTGCCGATTCCGCGCAGCGAGATGGCCTGGGCCACGGAATGGGCTGGGCGATTGCACGTCATTGGCGGTTATGGCGAAGGCCGTGTGGACCGGGGTTACCACCATGTGTACATGCCCACGACCAATGTGTGGCATAACGCCGCCGCTTTGCCGCGCGGTGCCAACCATGTGGCGGTGGTCACTTTGGACGGTCGAATTTACGCCTTTGGCGGTTTCATTGAGCAAAATCGCAACCCCGATACCCATGCCTACGTGTATGAGGTGAGCCAGGACAAATGGTCAACCGTTGCGCCCATGCCCCGCCCGCGCGGTGCCGCCGCCGCCGTGGCCTTGAACGGCAAGGTGCATCTGATCGGCGGTGCTTCGTCCCCAAATGAAGAGCGAGCCAGTGTGGGTTGGCATGAGGTCTACGACCCGCAAACCGACAGTTGGAGCCGCCGCAAAGCCCTGCCAGGTGCGCGCGACCATGTGGGTTGCGTGGCCTATCAGAACCGCATCCATGTGGTGGGCGGGCGCTTTAACACCTTTGAATACAACACTGCCTTGCACCATGTGTACCTGCCCGAGCGCGACACCTGGGAGCTGCGTGCCCCCTTGCCTACAGCCCGCTCTGGGCATGGCTTGGTGATTTACCGGGACCGGTTTTTTGCCATGGGCGGTGAGGGCGGCATCATCAACAGGCCGGGCCAGCAAACGGTGTTCGGCCAAATGGAAAGCTACGACCCCACGTCGGACAGTTGGCTGTCGCACGGGCCCATGCCGACCCCGCGTCATGCGGTGGGTGCGGTGGCCATTGGCGATTGGATTTACGTGGCGGGCGGCGGCGCCGTGTTGGGCGGCGGCGTGCAGTCTGCCGTGCATGAGGCTTTCAGTCTTTCTCAGTAGTGTCCCAACGTTTTCACATCAGGGCTTCGTAAGTTAAAAATTCACATTGGTTTTTTGGCATTTCAGTCTGGTCCGTATTTGAACTTCGATTACAAGTTCCAGTACTTCACCTGCATGGAACAGTTCCTGACCATGGCCTTCGCTCAACTGACCTCACGAGAATCTCTGTGGGACATCGAGTTCAGTCTGCGCGCCCAAGCCAAACGGCGCTACGCCAAGCCCGTGGACCTCGCCAACTCCAACATCGTGTGCGTTCAGACGGATATGCTGACAATTTTCTATTCCAGCAAAGACGGTCCAGCCAAGCTGCGCCGCGTGGTGGCCAAGGACAAAAGCCTTAGAATCCAAATTAACACGAAAAAAATGCTTGGGCAATCTTGCAACTTATGTGATCAGCCGAACAGTCGGGTGTTTAGTTATACAAATGCGCAAATCCAATGTTCGACGGGTTCTCCTTGTAGAAAATGACTTAGTGTTTCTAGGTGCATTTGAACGCGTCTTCGCCGCCTTACCGAATAAATGGGATATCAAAGCCGTGCAAGACGGCGCCAGTGCATTTGCAGCGCTGAATGAATCAACCCCTTCATTTGACTTAGCGCTGATCGACATTGGGCTGCCGGACATGTCAGGCCTGGACGTGATTTCAGAGACACGCCAAAAGTTCCCCGATATACCTATATTGGTCGTAACCGAGTTCAATTCAGAGCAAACCCTTTCATCGGCCATCCGATTGGGCGCTCATGGCTACCTCCTCAAACACGAGAGCAAGCAGTCATTGCGCACTTCCATTGAGTTGGTGACTCAGGGGCAATACTGGGTAAGCCCATCATTGACCAGGAATTTGTTCAAATTAGCTGGCGCACCTGTGGCGCAAACCATACCCCATGATGCCGTGCTGACTCTCCGCGAACTTGAACTCTTGCAACACATTTCGCTGGGTCTCACTTATACCCAGTGTGCTGACGTGATGCACATCTCCCTGCATACTGTACGAAGCCACATACGCAGAATATATGGCAAGCTTGAAGTAAGCAACAACCGCCAAGCCATCAGCAAAGCTAAATTGACTGGGGCTGTTTTTCTGTGACGCGTTGGCGCATTCATCGACAAACTCCAGCCCAAGCTACGCAATCTCGGCCTAAATTACACCTTGGTGAGTGTGGTGGGGTTGGGCCTGTCGGGAAGCAACCGTAACCTGGTGCTGACCCTGTATCTGCCGCTGTTCTGTGCTGGCGCTGTGCTGATCATCAACATCATCTACGCCACCTGGCAAACGCAGCAACCCAAGAACGCCGCGGCAACGGGCATGATGTTCTTGATCTGGTATCGAAGTAGCTTTAGACCTACTCCCACCACGACCCCACCCCACTCAAGCTCATAGATTGCGGATTCATGCCCTCGTGAAAACCGCCTTCAGTCCTCACTAAAAAAATTCCGGTCGACTTGCGCGAGGTATGTAGGAACCACTGCCGCGAATTGAACCAACGATCTACCCCAGACCGCGTGCCAGTGCTTGGCTTGCTTGTCGCCAAATACCCAAATTGAACTTTACATTTCGTATCATAATAGCATTTTAATGGTCTTTAAATAAACTATAAATACATGAAAATAGTTAACAATGTAGTAATTTTTAGCGTCAATCATGAAAATAGAATTCAAAAATAAGTTTAAGTTAGCTTCAAAAAGTTTTTCAACAGTAAATGTAAAAGAGCCCCTCCAAGTCCAGGCGGTCGCCAATGAGCGCATAGAGTTGTTCATTGATGGGGTCAAGCAAACCGGTGCAGAGCTGATCGGGGGCAAGCGGATTCAACTGAAAAAACAAGACAAAAACCTTGTCTTTGAGCTCGATGGCGAGCCCTTTGCCCAAGTTGACAATTTTTATGACACCCAAGGTGTATCGCTGGACGGGCTCGGGTGGAATTTTTCAGAAACCCAATTTTTAAAGCTTGACGACACGGGCCTCATCGCGCTGCCTGATGATCCGGGTCAGCTCGAAGTAGCCGCGTTACCGATCATCGCCGCCTCAGGTGGTGGTGGTTTAGGTGCTGTCTTGGGTGGCCTTGGTGTCGCCGCCGCCGCAGGTGCGGGTGGAGCAGGACAAGGTCAAGCAATCTCAGACCAGTCCGTAGCGCTGAGCAAAATAGAGGCCTACAACAACGGCAATGGCACCACGCCCGCAGCGCTCACCGTAGCCGACTACGTGGCCGCTGGCATCACCGGCGTCACCACAGACAACCTGGCCGCTGTCAACGCCCAAGTGCTCAAGCAAGGCGCAGGCGGTGCCGACACGGCTGCCGAGGTGCAGTCCTTGGT
>CAMDKK010000056.1 GCA_945901045.1 Limnohabitans sp. Rim8 | reverse complement strand
CCGAAGATGATGGCATCCGCTGCGTCCAACGCTGCCCAGTCGGCATCGGTGATGTTGCCGTCAGCATCGATGGCAATGATTTGCGCATTGGCGCCTTGCGCCACAAACTGAGCCACACGTTGGGTATGACCGTAGCCTGAGTGGTAAATAACGATGGTTTTAGCCATGAGAGAAGTCCTTGAGGGTTAAGAAAAGAAATGGTTTCACGCTGAAAGCTCGAACAGCAGGACTTCGGCGTTGCGGCCTTGGTCCAGATTCAGCAAGCTTTCGCCTTGGATCAAGGCCGCGTCACCGCCTTGAAGTGCGACACCGTTGACCCGCAATTGACCTTGGATCAAATGCACATAGGCTTTGCGGGCCGGGTTCAGGGCCAAGGTGGCTGACTCTGCACCGTCGAACAGGCCGGCGTACAAAGCGGCGTCGGCGCTGATCCTGACGGCAAGGCCCTCACCTTGGGGCGATGCCACCAATTGCAACTGCCCGCGTTTGGCGCTGCTTGGCACTGTTTTTTGTTCATAGCTCGGTTCAATTCCTGACACATTGGGCTCGATCCAAATTTGCAGAAAATGGGTTTGCGCACCTTCTGCATGGTTGAACTCGCTGTGCATCACGCCTTTGCCCGCACTCATGCGTTGCACATCGCCTGGGGGAATACCTTTGACATTGCCCATGCTGTCTTTGTGGGCCAAATTGCCCGACAGCACATAGCTGATGATTTCCATGTCACGGTGACCGTGGGTACCAAAGCCGGTGCCCGGGGCGATGCGGTCTTCGTTGATGACCCGCAAATTGCCCCAGCCCATGTGCGCAGGGTCGTGGTAGCCGGCAAAAGAAAAACTGTGAAATGACTTGAGCCAACCGTGGTCTGCAAATCCACGATCGCCACTTGCACGCAATGTCAACATCGAAAGCTCCTTGATTGAGAGAACTGAATTTAAAACCAAAGGCCTCCACAAACATGCACATTCATTGCCGTCATCATTCAATTATTTTGAATTAAAATTATTCAATCATGCAAAACCCTCGCGATATATTGACCCCTGAAGCCTTGGCCATGCTGCAAACCATTGGCAGCAGTGGCAGTTTCGCTGCGGCGGCACGCGTACTGGGGCTGGTGCCCAGCGCACTGACGTACCGGGTCAGGCAAATTGAAGACGCCTTGGACGTGCTGCTCTTTGACCGCAGCGCCAAGCAAGCGCAACCCACCGCGGCTGGGCAAGCCTTGCTGCAAGAAGCGGGACGGCTTTTGAGTGATGTGGATGCCGTGGCCAACCGCATCAAGCGCGTGGCCACAGGCTGGGAGGCGGTGCTGACGGTGGCTGCAGACAGCATCATCTCGCGCACTGTGTTGATGGAGCTGTGCGAGGCCTTTTTGGCCCTGAAGTCGCCCACCCGACTGCGCTTGCGGCACGAAACTTTATTGGGCACCTTGAACGCCTTGACTTCGGGCCAAGCCGACTTGGCGCTGGGCGTTTTGTGGCAATCCGGCTTAACAGCCGACATTCAGCACCTCCCCCTAGGGCCTGTCGAATTTGTGTTTGCGGTGGCGCCCCATCACCCCTTGGCTGCAGTGCCCGAGCCCTTGAACGAGGAGCTGCGTCAGCAACACCGCGTTGTGGCGGTAGCGGACTCTGTGCCGCGCGGCAGTGGTCTGAGCATTGGCTTGCTGGGCGGGCAAGATGTCTTTACCGTGCCCGATATGCAAAGCAAGCTGGAGGCGCAATTGCGCGGCTTGGGCGCGGGGTTTTTACCATTGAGCATGGCCTTGCCCTACATCAGCACCGGCCGCCTTGTGGCTAAAGAAGTGACGCAATCCCAACGCACTGAGGAAACCCATTACGCGTGGCGAAACAGCCGCAAATCCACACCAGGCAAGGCTTTGCAATGGTGGTTAGTGCAACTGCAGAGCGAAACTACGCAACGCGCATTGCTGCAACCCCAATATCGCGTGTAGAGTAGATGCATGACAAAACATTTCGCCATCATCGGCGCCGGTATAGCCGGCATGACATGTGCACGTACTTTGGCGCAAGCCGGTCACCAGGTGACTGTGTTTGAAAAGAGCCAAGGCTTGGGTGGGCGCATGAGCACCCGCGACACCCCATTTGGCGGGTTTGACCATGGCGCCCAGTACTTCACTGTGCGCGATGCTCGGTTTGAACAAGCCCTGCAAACCGCACCCGGCGTGTGCAAGCCATGGAGCGCCAACGCTGTGCGTGTGCTTGACGCCATGGGCCGCGTCGTAGAAGCCGCACTCCCCCATCGCGAAAAACATTGGGTCGCCAAGCCTGGCATGAACGCTTTGGTGAAAGCCTGGGCGCAGCCACTGGGCGGCCACATCCACATCGGCACCCGTGTGATGCGCATCCAGCGCGATGCGCTGAACAAAAAACAATGGCAACTGCAAACCGATGGCGCCGAAGACTCGCACCATGTGTTCGGTGGTTTTGACGGCGTGCTGATGACCATTCCGCCTTTGCAGGCCCAAGAGTTGCTCAGAAACTCCAAGTTGGCACCGGCCATGGCCAAACAACTCGACAAAGTGCAAATTGCCCCCTGCTGGACGCTGATGGTGGCCTTCCCCCATGCAGCGCAGCCCATTACTTTGGGGCCGCAATGGAATGCCGCCCGCAGCAACCACCACCGTGTGGCTTGGCTGGCGCGAGAATCCTCTAAGCCCGGGCGCAGTCAAGTTGAGCGTTGGACCATTCAGGCCAGCGCAGCTTGGTCGCAAGAGCACCTGGAAGATGCCCCTGACCGCGTGCAAGCCAAATTGCTCAAGGCGTTTTCAGAAATCACCGGCATTCGCGCCACGCCGGCCCATGCTGACGTGCACCGCTGGCGCTACGCAAAGACCTTGCAGACCTTGGGCCAAAGCCACTTGTGGGACGCTGCGCTGAATTTGGGTATTTGCGGTGACTGGTGCACAGGCCATCGGGTGGAAGACGGCTTTGTTTCGGGCCTGGAGCTTTCGCTGGCCGTGGCCTCAGCGGCCTGACTTTTTTGGCACCCGGACTGCAGGTATCGGGTGCGCCTTCTGAGGGGGGCGTTATGGGGCGTTTTGTCGGGCAATACGTGGGGCGCTTTGCCCCCTCCCCCACGGGTCCTTTGCATGCAGGCTCTTTGGTGGCGGCGCTCGCCAGTTGGCTGCAAGCCCGCGCCCATGGCGGCCAATGGCTGATTCGCATCGAAGACGTTGATACGCCCCGCTGCATCCCCGGAGTTGAAGTCATCATTTTGAATCAACTGGCCGTCTGCGGCCTCCACAGCGATGGCCCTATCTTGCGGCAGTCGGACCGGTCAGGCCAGTACCAAGCGGCCCTCGACCACTTGGTAGCCCAAGGCTTGGCTTATCCCTGTGCCTGTACACGCAAAGAGATTGAAGCGGCGCAAAGCCGCCCCTTGGCCAGGCACAGCGCGGCGGTCTACCCGGGCACCTGCCGCCAAGGTTTAGACGGCAAAACAGCCAGAGCATGGCGCTTGAACGTGGACGCAGTGATCGACACACTCAATCTGCCTGTGCCCACCCCGTGGTGCGACGCGGTTTTAGGCCAGCAGGCGCAAAACGTCGCTACCGCCGTGGGTGATTTTGTATTGCGGCGCGCTGACGGCTTGTGGGCTTACCAACTCGCCGTGGTGGTGGACGACGCCGCACAAGACATCAACCATGTGGTGCGGGGCGCCGACTTATCCGACAACACGGCACGGCAAATCGTGCTGCAAAAAGCGCTGGGCCTGACCACACCTCAGTACCATCACACGCCCCTGGTCATGGGCGCGGATGGCGAAAAACTCTCCAAACAAAACGGCGCACAGGCACTGGACTTGTCGAACCCTTTGGCTGCGCTGAACGCGGCGGCATGTGTTTTAGGCCTTCCCGAGCAATCGGGCGCGGTGGCTTGCGCTTTGGCACATTGGGTCGAACTGACGCGGCAAGCCTGAGCCTCTACAATTCGGGCTTTGCGTGCCCCGCTTTGTGCATGACCTCTCCCACTCCGTCCACTGACATAACTTCTGACATGGCCACAGAAGCCAACAACACCATCGACACCGCTGCGCTGCGCAAAGGCCCACCGCCCGATGTGTATTTGCGCACGGTCAAAAGCTACGTGCTGCGGGCAGGCCGCACCACCATCGGTCAAGCCAAGGCCTATGAAGTCTACGGCCCCACCCACTTGCTGGACTACGCCGCACAAGCGCTGGACACAAAAGCCGCCTTTGGACGTGTAGCCCCTGTGATTATGGAAATCGGTTTTGGCATGGGCGAGGCCACTGCCCACATTGCCAAAGTGCGCCCGCAAGACAACTTTTTATGCTGCGAAGTACACGAAGCTGGCGTCGGCGCTTTGCTCAAACGCATTGGCGAAAACGCCCTGCACAACATCCGCATCTTGCGTCACGATGCGGTCGAGGTGATTGACCATATGCTGCCCGAAAGCAGCCTGGACGGGGTGCATATTTTATTTCCAGACCCCTGGCACAAAACCAAACACAACAAGCGCCGTTTGATACAAGCGGGGCTGGTCAAGAAGCTCGCGCGTCGCCTCAAACCCGGTGGCTACCTGCATTGCGCCACCGACTGGCAACCGTATGCCGAGCAAATGCTGGAAGTGATTGGCGCAGAACCCTTGATGCGCAACACCGCAAGGACCGATCATGGCTTTGCCGAGCAACCCGACTACCGACCCCTGACCAAATTTGAAAGCCGGGGCCTTAAGCTCGGTCATGGGGTGTGGGATCTGGTGTTCCAACGGGTTTAAGCCATGCACATTCCGACACGCAACGGTGTGGGCCCCAGTTGCGTGTCACTGCCCGCAGGCCCTTGGCCAACGGTGCTGGACTTTCTGGTCGAGCGGATGCCCGGTATTTCGCGCGAAGAATGGCTGGACCGATTGAGCCACCAATGGGTCCTCGATGATTCAGCCCAACCCGTGCGCGCCGATGACAGTTACCGCCCCCACAGCAAGCTGTATTACTACCGCCATGTTGACAACGAACCCGCCTTGCCGAGCCAAGCGCACATTCTGTTTGAAGATGAACACCTGCTGGTGGCAGACAAGCCGCATTTCATGCCGGTCACGCCGGCGGGCCGTTATGTGCAGCAAAGCCTGCTGGTGCAACTCAAGCAATTGACTGGCAACGACCACTTGGTGCCCTTGCACCGCATTGACCGTGAAACAGCGGGTCTGGTGCTGCTAGGTAAACGCGTGCAAGAGCGTGACGCTTACCATGCACTGTTTCGCAACAAACACATCCGCAAGGTGTACCACGCGGTCGCGGCATATGATTCCGAAGTGTCATTGCCCCGCATACACGGCAGCCGCTTGGTGGCAGGGGCACCCTTTTTTCGAATGATGGAGACCCCCGGCCAGCCCAACAGCGAAACCCGCATCAGCCTCCTCAAGGCAGAGGGTCAACGGGCGCTGTACCAACTCGAACCCGTCACCGGCAAACGCCATCAGTTGCGGGTGCACATGCTGGCACTGGGTTTGCCGATTCAGGGCGACTTGTTTTACCCCATCGTGTTACGCGGGCCTGATGCAGCTGAGGACTTCAGCCAGCCCTTGCAATTGCTGGCGCACAGCGTGGTGTTTACCGACCCCCATACGGCACAGGCCCGCGCCTTCAGCAGTCAGTTGGCCTTGTCCATCACGCCGTGATTTCAAGCACGCTCGGTGACCCACGCCTGCACGCTGGCCAGCGCAGCGGGCAGAGCTGCTGCATCGGTGCCACCGGCCATGGCCATGTCGGGCTTGCCGCCGCCTTTGCCGCCCACTTGCTGGGCCACAAAATTGGCCAACTCGCCGGCCTTGACCTTGCCCACGGTGTCGGCGCTCACACCCGCAGCGATGTTGACCTTGTCGCCATCGACAGCGGCGAGCACGATCACCGCCGCAGTCTTCATCTTGTCTTTGAGCTTGTCCATGGTGTCGCGCAGGGTTTTGGCATCGGCACCTTCGAGTTTAGCCACCAACAACTTGATGCCCTTGACGTCCACCGCCTGGGTCAGCAGTTCATCGCCCTGGGCTGAAGCCAGTTTGCCTTTGGCTGCGGCCAGTTCTTTTTCGAGCGACTTGACCTGGTCCAGCACTTGGGCGATGCGGTTGTTCAACTCGGCAGGCTGGGCCTTGAGCGCGCCTGCGGCTTGGGCCATGGTGTCCTCCAGCGACTGCAAGTAAGCCAAGGCGTTCTCGCCGGTCAAGGCTTCGATGCGGCGCACACCTGCGGCCACGCCGCTCTCGCCCACGATTTTGAACAGGCCAATGTCGCCCGTGGCTTTGACGTGCGTGCCACCGCACAGCTCACGGCTGGAGCCAATGTCGAGCACGCGCACGGTTTCGCCATATTTCTCGCCAAACAGCATCATCGCGCCTGTCTTTTGTGCGCTTTCGATGTCCATTACACGGGCTTGCGCCAATGCATTTGACAAAATTTCGGCGTTGACACGGCCTTCGATTTCGCGAACCTGCGCATCGGTCATGGGCGCGTTGTGCGCAAAGTCAAAGCGGGTGCGCTCGGCATTCACCAAAGAGCCTTTTTGCTGAACATGGCCGCCCAGCACTTCGCGCAAGGCCTTGTGCATCAGGTGGGTGGCGCTGTGGTTGCGCACGGTGGCGGCCCGCACGGCCAGGTCCACATGGGCTTGCACTGCATCTCCCACTTTCAGGGTGCCCGATCTCAATTCGCCGTGATGGCCAAACACATCGGCCTTGATCTTCAGGGTGTCGGCCACATGGAACTGGCCACCCGGGTTGTGCAGGATGCCCTGGTCGCCCACCTGACCACCCGACTCGGCGTAAAACGGTGTGGTGTCCAACACCACCACGCCATCTTGTCCGGCCTTCAGCTCGCTCACGGCGTTGCCGTCGGCATACAGGGCCAGCACTTTGGCGTTGGATGTCAGGTCCTCATAACCCACAAAATCGTTGCCAGCGCCGGTGTACTCCAGCGCTTTGTCCATCTTGAACTTGCCTGCCGCGCGGGCCTGGGCTTTTTGCTTTTCCATGGCCAGAGCAAAACCTGCTTCATCGACCAACAGACCCCGCTCGCGGCACACATCGGCCGACAGATCCAGCGGAAAGCCATAGGTGTCGTGCAGCTTGAATGCCACATCGCCGGGCAGCACCTTCACGCCACCGGCCAAGGCTGTATCCAGAATCTGCATGCCGGTTTCCAGCGTCTCAAAGAAGCGCTCTTCTTCAATGCGCAAGATCTCGGCAATGCGCTCGGCTTGGCTCGCCATGTTGGGGTAAGCCGCGCCCATGAGTTGGACAAGGTCAGGCACCAGTTTGTGGAAGAACGGTTTTTTCTGGCCCAGCAAATACCCGTGGCGAATGGCGCGGCGGATGATGCGGCGCTGCACATAGCCTCGGCCTTCGTTGCTGGGCACCACGCCGTCGCTCACCAAGAACGCGGTGGCGCGGATGTGATCGGCGATCACGCGCAAACTCTTGTGGCTCAAATCGGCACAACCGGTCTCGCGTGATGCGGCCTTGGTCAGCGCGTCAAAAATGTCGATCTCGTAGTTGCTGTGCACGTGTTGCAGGATGGCTGCCAAGCGCTCTAGGCCCATGCCGGTGTCCACGCAAGGCGCGGGCAGCGGCGTGACCGCGCCGCTTTCGTCCATGTTGAACTGCATGAACACGTTGTTCCAGATCTCGATGAAGCGGTCGCCGTCTTCGTCGGGGCTGCCTGGTGGGCCACCGGGAATGTGGTCGCCGTGGTCATAAAAAATTTCAGAGCAAGGGCCGCAAGGGCCAGTATCGGCCATCATCCAGAAGTTGTCGGACTTGTAGCGACCACCCTTGTTGTCACCTATGCGGATGATGCGAGTTTCTTTCACGATGCGCTCAGGTGTCCAACCCGCATTGACAAAAATACCCTCCCAAATGGCATAGGCCTCGTCGTCTTCCATGTACACCGTGGCGTACAGTTTTTCGGCGGGCAGTTTGAAGACCTCGGTCAAAAGTTCCCACGCCCACTGCAGCGATTCGCGCTTGAAGTAGTCCCCAAACGACCAGTTGCCCAGCATCTCAAAGAAGGTGTGATGCCGCGCGGTGTAGCCCACGTTTTCCAAGTCGTTGTGCTTGCCACCCGCGCGCAGGCAGGCTTGCACAGACGCAGCGCGAACATAGCTGCGTTTGTCCGAGCCCAGAAAAACGTCCTTGAACTGAACCATGCCCGAGTTGGTGAACATCAGGGTCGGGTCATTGCCTGGCACCAAGGGGCTGGACGCGACCACGGTGTGACCTTTGGACGCGAAAAAGTCCAAAAAGGTCTTACGGATGTCGGAGACAGAAAAAGTGGCTTGGCTCATGGGGTGTTTTCGCTCAAAGTGCAAGCGTGCATTATAAGTTTGAGGCCTGAGGGTGGCCGTGGTGTGCATTACGGTCTGACTTAACCCGTCAGGGCTTGCCTATTTGCAACCCATCTCTATTTCACACATAATATGTGCGAATGCGTCATTCCATGTTGCACACCCACCCTAATCCTTTGAAAAAGGCTCACTATGAACATCACCCTGTCAGTCGATGAACGCATCGCCGAAGCCGCCCGCGAGGCAGCGCGCAAGATGGGCAAAAGCCTGAACCAAGCCGTGCGCGACTATCTGGAACAGCTGGCCGGCCAGGAGCGCCAAGCCACTGAATGGCAGCTTTGGGAGCAGCGCTGCCTGAGCGGCGGTGGCCGCCTCAAGGGCTACAAATTCGACCGGGAAGCATTGCATGATCGCCGCTGAACCCACGCCACCTTGGGGCCAGTTGTTAGACCTGCCCAAAGCCCGTTGCTTCATCGACACCAACGTTCTGGTTTATGCCGACAGCACCGATGAGCCCCTCAAACAGCGCATTGCCATCGACTTGCTGCGCCACCTGCGTTTTGAAAGACTTGGCGTGCTGTCCACCCAAGTGCTCAACGAGTACATCCAAGTCGGCCTGCGCAAGCTGGGTTTGTCGCATGCGCACATCCGCGAGCAGCTGCACTGTTACCGTCAACTCGACATGGCGACCGTGACGCCCGACACCATCGACATGGCGCTGGATTTGCACGGAAAACACGCATTGAGCTACTGGGACGCCCTCATCGTGGCCAGCGCCCACATGGCGGGGTGTTCGGTGTTGATCATAGAAGACATGGGCACCGGGGAAGTGCTCGCCGGGGTGAAGTTGCTCAACCCTTTCACCTAGACTTGTAGATTGGGCTTTGCGGCATTTTGCGACAGCCCACATCAACATCCTGCGCTAAGCTTCGAGCCATGGCGCAATTTTGTTAACATATTAAGCAATCAAAGGAAATCCCATGGACATGAAGACCTCCCCCCTCGCCTTGCTGAACGACCCCAGCCTGCTCAAAACCGACGCCCTGATCAACGGCCAATGGGTGGCCGGCAGCAGCCGCTTTGAAATCACCGACCCGGCCACCGGTGCGGTATTGGCGAATGTGGCCAACCTCGGGCCTGCCGAGGCCGAACAGGCCATTGCCGCGGCTAACGCCGCTTGGGGACCTTGGAAAGCCAAGACAGCGAAAGAGCGCAGCATTATTTTGCGCAAGTGGTACGACCTGCTGATGGCCAACCAAGACGACCTGGGCCGCATCATGACCGCCGAGCAAGGCAAGCCCCTGGCAGAAGCCAAAGGCGAAGTGGCCTACGGCGCCAGCTTTGTCGAGTGGTTTGCCGAAGAAGCCAAACGCATCAACGGCGAGACCTTGCCCCAATTTGACAACACGCGCCGTTTGATGGTGCTTAAGCAACCCATTGGTGTGTGCGCGGCCATCACGCCGTGGAACTTTCCGCTGGCCATGATCACCCGCAAAGTTGCGCCCGCCCTGGCCGCTGGTTGCCCAGTGATCATCAAGCCGGCCGAACTCACACCGCTCACAGCCCTGGCCGCCGCAGAGCTGGCCATGCGCGCGGGCATTCCGCCCGGTGTGCTGAACATGATCACCGCCGACAGCGACAACTCGATTGCGGTGGGCAAGGTGCTGTGCGCCAGCGATGTGGTGCGGCACATCAGCTTTACCGGCTCGACTGAAGTGGGCCGCATTTTGATGGCGCAGTCCGCTCCTACCGTCAAAAAAATGTCTTTGGAGCTGGGCGGCAATGCCCCCTTTATCGTGTTTGAAGACGCTGACGTCGACAGCGCCGTTGAAGGGGCTTTTGCCAGCAAGTACCGCAATGCTGGCCAGACCTGCGTCTGCACCAACCGCTTTTATGTGCAAGAAGCCGTGTACGACGAGTTTGTCAAAAAGTTTGCCGCCAAGGTGCAAACCGCCAAGGTTGGCAATGGTTTTGAAGACGGCGTGAACCAAGGCCCGTTGATCGAAGAGGCCGCCTTGGTCAAGGTGCAGCGCCATTTAGACGACGCGGTGGCCAAGGGCGGGCGCGTGCTGGTGGGCGGCAAGCGCCTCGCCAGCATGGGCTCAGGCCAGTTCTTTGAACCTACCGTGGTGGCCGACGCCACACCCGACATGTTCTGCGCCAAAGAAGAAACCTTTGGCCCGTTTGCGCCCATCTTCAAATTCAAGACGGAGCAAGAAGCGATTGATGCCGCCAACGACACCGAGTTTGGCCTCGCCAGCTACTTTTACAGCCGCGACGTGGGCCGCATCTTCCGAGTCAGCGAAGCGCTTGAATACGGTATGGTCGGCATCAATGTGGGCATTCTGGCCACCGAGCACGTGCCCTTTGGCGGCGTCAAGCAGTCAGGCCTGGGGCGCGAAGGCTCTCACCACGGCATGGACGACTACGTAGAAATCAAGTACTTGTGCATGGGTGACATCCACAAGTAATGCGCCGTCAAACTGCCCTGTCTTGCTTGGGTGCAAACCACGCCACGTAGAGGGCGGGTAAGACCACCAAAGTGAGCAAGGTGGCGGTGAACAAACCGCAGATCACCACGATCGCCAAGGGCCGCTGGGTTTCCGAGCCAATGTCGTGCGACAGGGCCATAGGCAGCAAACCCAGCGCCGCCAGCATGGCCGTCATCAGCACCGTGCGCAGGCGCTGCATTGAGCCTTCCCGCACCGCATCGACCACGCTCATGCCGGCCGACTGCAACTGCTGGAACACGGAGAGCATCACCACGCCGTTGAGTACCGCCTGCCCGCTCAAGGCAATGAAGCCAATCGCCGCGGACACTGACAAGGGAATGGAGAAAATCCAAAGGCCCACAAAGCCACCGATCAGAGCCAAGGGCACATTGACCAAAATCAGACTCGCGGTTTTGAAGGAGCCAAAGGCGTCAAAGAGCAGCACAAAAATAAGCAGCAAGGAAATCGGCACCACCACCGACAAACGTTGCATGGCGCGCTCTTGGTTTTCGAATTCACCGGACCACGTCAAGGCGTAGTTAGAAGGGATTTTGACGCTCTTTTCGACTCGCGCCTTCATATCACCCACCACCGAGCCCATGTCACGGTCTTTGATGAAAATACCAATCGCCATGGTGCGCCGTCCCGCTTCACGGGCAATGTTCATGGCACCGCTGGCCTCACGAATTTGGGTCACATTGCCCAAGGTGGTGTAAGCACCGTCAGGGGTGGCAATCGAAATTCCGGACAAATTGGCAATCGAGCGGCGGTCCTCCGATAAACGCACCGCCACTGAAAATTTACGCTCGCCTTCCCAAATTTGCGTCGCTGATTTTCCGGCCAAGGCCGTTTCAATCACGTCTTGGACGTCACTCACATTCAGGCCATATCGGGCGGCACGTTCCCGGTCGATGTCAATCACCAATTGCGGCAGTTCACCGGCACGGTCAATTTCGGCGCGGTACACGCAGCGCACTTGTTTGATCTCGCGCTGAATCTCTTCGGTGATGCGTCGCAGCTCGGCCAAGTCATCGCCAGCCACCTTGATCACGATCTGGCCATCGATTTGGGAAATCGATTCAAGCACGTTGTCACGAATCGGTTGCGAAAAGGTCGGCTCCATGCCCGGCAAAGCGGATACCACCCGGTCCATTTCTTCGATCAATTGCTCACGGGTCAGGCCTGTGCGCCATTCTTCTTGAGGCTTGATGTCCACATACACCTCGGCCATGCTGATGGTCTTGGGGTCGGTGCCGTCTTCGGGTTGACCGGCTTTAGAAACCGTGGTGCGGACCTCCGGCACTTTGAGCAAGGCACGGCGAACATTGCTCAAGATGCGTGTGGCTTCGGGGTTAGAGACACTGGCCGGCAATCGCACATTCACCCAGATCGTGCCTTCATTTAACTCAGGCAAAAACTCAGAGCCCAAGCGGGATGCCGCCAGCATGGTCCCCGCAAAAAGCGCCAAGGCGATGACCACGACTTTGGACCGGTTTGTCAAAGACCAAGCCAGCACAGGTTGGTAGATGTTCTTGGCCAAACTCACCACGCGGTTATCTCCGTGGGGGAGATTGCGGCGCAGCATCCAATAGGCCAACAAAGGCACCAAAGTCAAAGAAAACCCCAGGGAGCCCACCAAGGCCGTGGTCACAGACAAAGCCATAGGCTGAAAAATACGCCCCTCATGCCGCTGCAACGCAAAAATCGGAATGTGAGCGGCAATGATGATCAGCATGGAGAACAAAGTGGGGCGGCCCACTTCGTTGGTCGCGTTGATGATGACTTCGCGGCGTTCGTTTTCTGACATATCCTCTTTGTTCTGGGCGAGCCGGTGCATGATGTTTTCAATCACGATCACAGCGCCATCCACAATGATGCCGAAATCCATTGCCCCCAAACTCAGCAAGTTGGCGGGCACTCCCATGATTTTGAGTCCCAAAAATGTAGACAGCAAGGCCAGTGGAATGATCACCACCACAGCCAAACTGGCGCGTATATTGGACAAAAACAAATACAAAACCAAGGCTACCAACAAAGCGCCTTCCACCAAATTTTTGAAAACGGTGGTCAGTGTTTTACCCATCAACCAGGTTCGGTCGTAAAAGGGAACCACTTGCACACCCGCAGGCAATCCGCGGGCATTCAAATCAGCAATCTTTTCTTTCACACCCTTCAAGACCGAGCTCGGATTTTCGCCCTTGCGCATCACCACAATGCCAGTGACGATATCGTCGTCCAGGTCTTGTCCGACGGTGCCCAAGCGGGGTACAGCCCCTACTTTGACTTGCGCAATATCGCGAATCAAGATCGGGGTGCCATTGCGCGAAGAAACCACAATTTGACCGATTTCTTCCGGCGATCGCAGCAAGCCAATGCCGCGAATTGCAAATTGCTGTGTACCTTGCGTCACGTAGCTGCCACCGGCGTTGGCGTTGCCACGGCCCAACGCCTCCAGCACATTCTGAAAACTCAGCTTGTATGCGCGCAACTTGTCCAGATCCGGTTGCACTTCGTATTGCTTGATGAAGCCACCCATGGCCACCACATCGGCAACGCCAGGCACTTGCCGCAGCGAACGCTCTACGACCCAGTCTTCCAGAGTGCGCAGTTCTGCTGTGGTTTTGCCATCGCCCTTGACGCGGTAACGCATGACTTCACCGACAGGTGTGGCATCGGGCGCAATATTGGCCTCCACCCCAGGCGGTAAGTCCACACTGCGCAAGCGTTCATTGACTTGCTGGCGGACCAAATTGACTTGTGCATTGTCGTCATAGGTGATGACGGTGAAAGACAAACCAAACTGGGTGTGCGAGAACAAGCGAATGGAGTTGGGCAAGCCCGACAAGGCCACTTCGATGGGCAAGGTCACTTGCTTTTCAACCTCTTCGGCCGCACGGCCTGGGTACAAGGCAATCACCGTGACCTGTGTGTCGGTCACGTCAGGAAAGGCTTCAACCGACAAATTTTTGAAAGCAAAAATGCCCGCCATGGCAAACAACACCGTGCCCAACACGATGAACAGGGGCTGGTGCAAAGCGTAATGGACGAGCTTCTTCATTTCGCGACTGCCACTGAGGGGTAAACTTTACTGGCCTCTTCGGCAATGCGAAATTCACGCGCCAACAACAAACCGTTTTCACTGACCACCACATCGCCTGCCGACAGACCTTGCGTGACCAATGTCTCTTTGGCGCCCTCATGACCTACAGTCACTTCTTTGGGCTCAAAAGTACCCGGGGCAGACTGCAAGAAAACCCAATGAGTAGTTCCGCGCAAAAACACGCCAGACGCAGGCACCATCACACCTGTGCCCAATTTGCGCTGAATTCTGGCCGTACCCAACATCTCCGATTTCAGTAAACGTTGGGGGTTGGCCACCACCCCACGGACCTTGATGGTGCGGGTTGTAGGATCCAAAAAATCAGACGCAGCCGCCACTTTGCCGGTGAATTTTTGACCGGGCAAGGTCGGTATCGACAAATCAAATGAAGCACCGGGTCGCAAGGCGGCAATATCGGCTTCTCGGGCGTCGATCTGAACCCATAACTGTGAAGGATCTGACAACACAAACAAAGCGGGAATGCCGGGCCCAGACTGGTCGGGACGAACTTCTTGCCCGGGGTTAACGTTGCGCTCAACCACGAGCCCGCGAATACCCGACGTCAGGGCCAGTTGCTGATTGACGGTATGACTGCCACCATACAAGCGGGTTTTGGCCAAGGCACGGTCGGCCTCGGCTTTGGCTCTGAGCGCATCGGCTTCTACTTGCTCCAGGTCTTTGCGAGCCACAATGCCGGCATCAAACAATTCGCGTTGGCGGCGCAAAGCCTTTTCATTCAACTGCACGTCAGCTAAAGCCTTGGCCGCATCCGCTTGCGCAACGCCAAACTCTGGCGAAAACAAGGTTAACAGCGCCGAACCAGGCGACACCGCTTGACCCAAATCAGCACGAATAGTGTCGACTCGTCCGGCCAGCGGCGCATAAATGCGCTGTGTCCGCTCTTCATTCCACACCAAACGGGCTGGCAAATCGATGCTGATCGTTTCGGCCGTCGTTGCCGCTGTGGTTTTCAACAAGGCCAATTGCGCATTGCCAGCAGGAAAACGCAATTGTTTGCCCTGCATGATGGGCTTTGGTTCTGCGGCTTTCGGCGCTGGCGCTTCCGAGCACGCGGCCAAAAACGCCAAGGCCAGAAAAGAGACAAGGGGTTTGATCACAGAATTCTTCACAGGGGTCTCTTGCATTCAAGGTTAAAGGAGTTGGAGACAGCGGCCATGGGGCTGTTATGGGCGGCTGCGCAACTGCCAAGCCGTGGCGGCTTTAGCGAATTCGGTTTGCACGGTCAAAGCTTCGAGCAAAGACGCGCGCAGTGTGCGTCGGGCATCGAGCAAATCGACCAAAGGAATGGCCCCTTTGGTGTACGCCAACTCGGCTTGTTCAGCCACTTTGCGGGCGCGCGGCAGGATCAAGGCTTCATACCCTTGCAGCCGACCCGCCGCATTCGTCAGGTCTTGCTGCAGACCCGTCCACTCACCTTGCGCCGCAAGGCGCACTTTGTCGAGCTGGTCTTGGGCTTGTGCATGTTGGGCCACAGCGCGGCCGATTTCACCTTCGTAGGCATAGCCCACTTGCAAAGGAAACTGCACTCGCAACTCCACCAGGCGCTTACTGGCATTGGGTCCTGCGTCCAAAGAAAGACCCACCGTCGGGTCCAACTTCTTTTGGGCCTGCGCATTGTCCAGCAAGGCCTACGTCGCCAACAGGCGCTGCGTGGCGGCCTGCACATCTGCACGGGCCTCCAGCCAAGCTTCTGCATTGCCTCCCACTGTGACCGAGGCGCTGGGCCACTGGGGTTGTAAACGCCACGCGATGACGGGCTCTGGTCGCAACTGACGCCCGGTGATTTGCGCCAAGGCCAGTGCAGCGCGCTGGCGTTCGAGTTGCGAACTTTGCGCATCGGCTTGGGCGCGCTGAGCTTCGATTTCGACACGCGAAAAATCTTGCACCGACAGGTCACCCGCAGTCACCCGAATTTGAGCGGTTGACGCCAACTGTTTGGCACTTTGCGCCATGGCCAGCACATGGGTCAAACGCTCCTGCGCGGCCAACAAATCAAAAAAAGCATCTTTGGCCACAAGCTGTTGCAGGACCAAAATTTCAGCCAAGTCCGATTGCGATGCGGCCGCAATGCTTTGCGCCGCCTGCGTGCGCAAGCTTCGCTTGCCGCCCCGCTCCCAAGTCCAGTCCAAGCCCAGGGACTTGTCGATACGACGTTGCGAGGTCAACGCACCATGGGTCAAACCAATCTGATCCGCCGACGAGGCTTTGGCAGACAACACAGGCAAAGGCGCTCGGTTGGCCGCCAAAATATCAGCGCGGGTGGCGGCCACATCTTGCTGCGCCATTCGCACTTCCAGATTGTGCCGTGCTGCCTCCAGCACCTCGGCCAAGGCCAAGGGCGCTGACAAAGCATGCGAGGCCGGAACTTGCGCTGCACTCGGGGTTGAACTGACAGGTGCTATGGTTTGGGCTGAAAGTGGCCCTCCCCCAACACCCGCAGCGGCAATGGCCACCAAAGAAAAGAATTGTCGTATGCTCATTAGCCCTTTATCGCGCATGGGACCTGACCTCTACCTGACCAAAAACGTGCCAAACTCACACTTTGTTGACCCTGACTCAATGGGTTTATCCTTTCCCTTGAAACAAGTTGTATGCGCATCTTGCTGATTGAAGACGACGAGGTGTTACGACAAGTCATGCTCAAAAGTCTGGTCGATGCCGGCCATCGCGTAGACGCGGCCGCAGACTTGGGCCAGGCGCGCCACTACTGGCATGTGCAAGCTTTTGATGTGGTGTTACTTGATTTGAACCTGCCCGAATCTGACCGCAACCATGCCCCCATGGGATCGGGCTTGACGGTGCTGCGCGAGGCCCGTGCACGCGGCGACCGCACACCTGTCATGGTGTTGACGGCGCGTAACCGCACCGAAGAACGCATCGCCGGGCTTGATGCCGGAGCCGACGACTATTTAGGCAAGCCCTTTGATTTGGGTGAAGTCGAGGCCCGTTTGCGTGCCTTGGTTCGCCGCAGTCAAGGTGCCAGCGATGTGACCCAAGTGGGTCAGCTGGGGTTGGACCGAAAGAATCGCCGCTTCAGCTTGGCGCAAGAGCCTTTTTTGTTGCCCGCCCGTGAATTCGAAGTGCTTTGGGAGTTGATGTCGCCTCCCGGGCGGGCCGTCCACAAGCGTGCGCTGTCGGATAAATTGTCCGACTTCGATGTCTCTTTGGGCGACAACGCGTTGGAGGCTTTCATCTCGCGCCTGCGCCGAAAATTGAACCAGAGCGGCGCAGTCATTCGAACCCTGCGCGGCATTGGCTATTTGTTGGAGGAAGAGGCATGACACCCGTCCATCAATTGAAGCCACTTGCTGAAAAACCTTCTTTGCGCACCAAACTGATGCGTCACGTGCTGGTCCCCTTGGCCATTGTGTGGTTAATCGGCACCCTGTTGTCTGCAGGCATTGCCAATTACTTTGCGCAAAAGGCTTTTGACCGCTCCTTGCTGGACGATGCCTATGCGGTGGCAGGCCATGTGCGGCTGAATGACGCTTGGCCACCACAGCTCAAGGTCGACCTGTCATCCACTGAAATCGCCAGCTTGCTGTTTGACCAAAGTGAGTCGATGTTTTTTGCGGTCTACCGCGAGAACGGTTCACTGATGGCGGGACATGCGGGTTTGAAAGGGCCAGCGGATTGGGTGCCGGGCCTCTCGGCGATTGAATTTGGCGATTTGCATTTTCAAGGGCAGCCCATGCGCAGTGTGGTGTTGCACCAACTCAAACCCAGCCCCTTCACCATCGTGGTGGCGCAAACCAACCGCAGCCGAACCCATCTTTTGGAGCAACTGCTGGGGTACTCGATCTTGCCGCAGTTGTTGTTGCTTGTGCTTATAGCCATCTGGTTGCGTTCGGCCATTGCCCGTGATTTGCAACCCTTGGTGGATTTGGAACTTGCAGTAGAACTGCGCGATGCTGCTGATTTGGAGCCCATGGTGGTGAGTTCCAACACGCAAGATGTGGACAAGCTGAACGCCGCCATCAACGCCCTGCTCGCGCGCATTCAAGATGGCTTGAACGCACAGCGAGAATTTTCTGGCAACGTGGCGCACGAACTTCGAACGCCACTGGCGGGCATACGGGCCTTGGCCGAATACGGTTTGCAAAGCGACCAACCCCAAGCTTGGCGAGAGCAACTTGAACGCATCCAAGACAGCAGCAAACGCGCCAGCCATTTGGCTGACCAATTGTTGGCTTTGGCCTTGGCCGATGAATCTGATTTGACCTTGCGCAGAGAATCGGTGCGACTGGACCTGCTGGTGACGAACGCGATTGTGGAGGCGAGCGCCCGCGCTCGGGGCATGAACGTCGATCTCGGGGCCGAAGGCGTTGAACAGGCGGTCACCATCATGGGCAACGCCGCGTTGATCTCTGGCATTTTGAACAACCTGATCGACAACGCCATGCGCTATGGCAAACCGTCGCAAGTCCCCGCCGAGGTGACGGTGCGACTGAGCGCTGTTGAGAATCGAATCGAGTTGACCGTGATCGACAACGGCCCCGGCCTGACACCCGAGGAATGTGAACAACTCCTCGCGCGCGGCACACAAGGCATTGCAGGCCAAGCCATGCGACAAGGTGCAGGATTTGGTCTGTCCATTGTCACCCGCTATGCCCATTTGTTAGGCGCGACATTCTGGCTGCAAAACGTCCCCCATCAGCAAGGACTTGAGGCGCATGTTGTATTTGTCAATCTGCGGCCAACGGCCACCCTAGGCACCCTTAATACAGAGCGGGCGTGAGCAAACGCAGACCCAATGAAAGCCAGCGTGATTGACTTGGCCCCTGCATTTCTTGCCCCATCGTTGTATCGATTTGAACCGCTTGGGGTACAACCCAATAACGCAATCCTATTTGCACCTTGCTGCGAGTGCCCGCTTCTCCAAAGGCTTCCATGATGGCAAAAAAGCGCGGATGCACAGGAACTTCAGCACCTAGACCCCAAGTAGTTTGAGTCACCCTTTGCGCCTGGTGGTGGAAAGCCCCGAGGTTCAAATGCAAGATGGGTCCTTGGGATGTCGGCCAAGTTATGGGTATATTCACATAGGTATCGGTGCTGGACGAAATCCCGAAAACAGTGCCCCCTGACTGAACCCTGCCCACAGTCGTTGACAAACCCCATTGACCGGGTTCGACGACTTTCCAGCGTTTTTTGACTTGCAAAAGTCCAAGCTGTTGGTTGACGCTGTTTTTTTCAGAAAGAAAATTAGCACCCACAGAAATTTCTGTATCGCCAAAAAAATTGCAACCAGGAACCGTCCACCTCTCAATGGAGGAATGACCAAATCGAACCCAACTTTCGTTTTGACAAGCGTGCGGGTCCACCACATTCGCATCATCAGTGACCATCGGGCGAGCCGCCCATGCAAGGGCACCGTTGAAAAGAAAAATGGCACACAAGAATGCGGGTCGCCAAAAAAACAAGAGTTTCATGGACTACCACTATACACAGGCTTTGTGACGCTTTCATCGCTCTATAATTGAGCATATCGCGGGTGTCGTTCAATGGCAGGACTCTTGCTTCCCAAGCAAATAACGTGGGTTCGATTCCCATCACCCGCTCCATACCCCCTGCTTTTTCAATGCAAATGACCATGCACATTGTGGGCTGGCAACTCAAAGCCATTGCCTTTGCTTACCAGTTCAGCTTTGGTGCTGACTCACTGGGCGCCGGTCATTATCTGGCTCTTGTTGGACAAAAATTTTTTGAAGCACCTGTGGTGACAAGAAGCCGCTAAGCCATGCTGATGAAAAAACTCAAATGCACCATCTTCGCAGCCTTTGTCTTGGCTGCTGCGGGCTGCAATCAAACCAATGGCGTGGGTGGACAGGCGGGTGATGCCTCTCCTGAAACCATCAAAGTCAATGCGCAGTTTGCCAACGAACTGTCATTTGACGACCTGCAAGACTTTGAAGAAGCCAAGCGAGGCTTTATTGCCCGACCCGAAGGTCAAATTCTGGCCGCCAACGGTGCTGTTTTGATCGACTTTGATGCCTTCAAATTTAACGCAGGCCAAGCCCCCGAAACGGTCAACCCCAGCCTGTGGCGACATGCCATTTTGAATGCACAGATCGGGCTTTTCAAAGTGACCGAGGGTGTTTATCAACTGCGCGGTTTTGACATCGCCAACATCACCCTGATCGAAGGCAAGACCGGCTGGATTGTGGTGGACGCATTGACTGCCCGCGAATCCGCCGCCGCCGCCATGGCCTTTGCACGCAAACACCTGGGCAACAAGCCCGTCACAGCCATTGTGTTTACGCACAGCCATGTCGATCACTTCGGGGGGGCTCTGGGTGTGGCCTCGGCCCAAGAAGTGGCTCAGCGCAACATTCCCGTCATTGCTTCCGAGGGCTTCATGGAAGAAGCCACCAGCGAGAACATTTTGGTGGGGACCGCCATGGGGCGGCGGTCCATGTACCAGTTTGGCAAAAATTTGGACCGATCGGCCAAAGGATTGGTCGACACCGGACTGGGCAAGAGTATGGCTTATGGCAGCGTGGGCATTCTTGCACCCACACAACTGATCAAGCAACCCACACAGGCCTTGACTTTAGACGGTGTGCGATTTATTTTTCACAACGTGCCAGGTGCGGAAGCCCCTGCTGAAATGACCTTTTCTCTGCCCGACAAAAAGCTTTACGGGGGCGCAGAAAACTTGTCGCAGACCATGCACAACTTGTTGCCTGTGCGCGGCGCCAAGGTCCGAGACGCCTTGCGCTGGTCCACCTACATGCAGGAGGCACTCGATCAGATGGCCGATGCTGAAATCTATGTCGGTCAACACAACTGGCCCATTTGGGGCAAAGCACGCATCACCGAGTTCATTACCCAACACCGCGACGTTTACAAATACACCCACGACCAAACCGTGCGGCTGGCCAATGCGGGCTTCACGCCACGCGAGATTGCCGACAGGGTCAAGTTGCCCCAATCCCTCTCGCGCTATCCGGGCAGCCGTGGCTACTACGGCGATCTGCGGCACAACGTCAAGGCGGTTTACCAGTTCTATCTGGGCGCTTATGATGGCAACCCGGCCAATCTGAATCCCTTGCCGCCCCAAGAATCTGCCCAAAAATACCTGCAGCTCATGGGCGGCGTTGACAAGGCTGTGGCCGCTGCACAGGTCGCCTACGACAAGGGGGACTACCGATGGGCGGCTGAGTTGCTCAACCATGCCGTTTTTGGTGCGCCCGATCACAAAGCTGCCAAAGCCCTGCTGGCCCGCACTTACGACCAAATGGGCTACATGTCCGAAGCTGCGACCTGGCGCAACAGTTACCTGACGGCCGCCGCTGAACTGCGTGGAGGCGCACCGACCCGAGGGGTTGACAGCTCTATGCTGGTGGATATGCTCACGCAAACGCCCTTGGAGCGGTTCTTTGAAGCGATGGCCGCCAGTCTGGATGGCCCCGCCGCCGAGGGCAAGAATCTCAAAATCAATCTCGTATTTTCGGACAAAAAAGCAAGTTACGTCTTGTGGATCGAGAACGCCGTGCTTCATTTCAAAAAATCAGCGCCAGCCCCAGACGCCAATGCCACGCTCACCCTGACCCAACCCCTGTTTGTCAAAATGATGACAGGCACAGCGGGCATCAACGACACACTGCTGAGCGATGAGTTCAAAATTGGGGGCAGCAAAATCGATCTGGTCCGCTTCCTTTCTTTGATCGACAAAGCACCAGGTAATTTTGCGATCGTGACCCGCTAGCGTTTGACTTCGGAAGGGTTTGGCAAGCAACTGCACGCCCTGTGTATGCATTAGACTGCGCTCAACTTGCCCTAACCACCAGAGATTTCACATGAACCTTGTCACACGTCAGCCTTTTGCATCCAAGACCCAAATGGAAGCAGTTTTCAAAGGTCAAGCCGCAACTGCGCTGCGCCTTAGAAGTTCCACCGCGAACGAGCGCATTGCCAAAATTCGCAAACTCAGAGACGCCGTGATTGCGCATTCCGAAGCCTGGTATATCGCGGCCTATGCCGACTTCAAAAAGCCCCCGGGCGAGGTCGATTTGGGGGAGATTTTGCCCATTTGCGTTGAGGCCAATGACGCCATCCGAAACCTCAAAAAATGGATGAAGCCCCAACGTGTCTGGCCCACCTTGCTCACTGCAGGTACACGCAGCCATGTGCAGTACATGCCGCGGGGCCGATGCCTGATCATCGGCCCTTTCAACTACCCCGTGAACCTCACCTTAGGGCCTTTGATCTCCGCCATTGCGGCGGGCAATACGGCCATTTTGAAACCTTCGGAATTGACACCCCATTTGTCTGCGCTGATTGCCAAAGTGATTCGAGAAGTTTTCACCGAAGACGAAGTCGCTATCTTCATGGGCGAGGCCGATGTCGCGCAAGCCCTGCAAGAGTTTCCTTTTGATCACATCTTTTTCACGGGCAGTCCGGCCATCGGTAAACACGTCATGGCAGCGGCGGCAAAGAATCTGGCCAGCGTCACGCTGGAGTTGGGCGGCAAGAGCCCCACCATTGTGGATGCCAGCGCAAACATCGAACTGGCCGCAAGCAACACCATGTGGGCCAAGTTCACCAACTCAGGACAAACCTGCATCGCCCCGGATTATGTGTATGTGCACGAGAGCGTGAAAGAAAAATGGGTTGCGTGTTGCCGCAAGGAATTGATCAAGGCCTACGGCTCAACGCTCACTGAGCAGCAAAACAGTCCACATTTAGCGCACATGGTGAATGCACGCCACACCACCCGCGTGAAAGTGCTGCTGGACGAGGCGCAAGCCCTGGGCGCGCGCACCTTGATCGGTGGCGGATTCGATCAGGCGTCTTGCTTCATCCAACCCACGCTGCTGGACCAGATGCCCAAGGAGGCTCGCATCATGCACGAAGAAATTTTTGGCCCCCTGCTGCCTGTGATCGGCTACACCGAAATCGATGAAGTCATTGCCGAGATCAATGCAGGTCCTAAACCCTTGGCCTTGTACATCTACAGTAAGAATTCGGCCTTGATCGACAAGGTACTGACCCAAACAGCCTCCGGCGGAGCCTGTGTCAACCATGCCCTGATGCAATTTATGCACGGCAATTTACCTTTTGGCGGGGTGAACAATTCAGGCATTGGCAACGCGCATGGTCACTACGGTTTCAAGGCTTTCAGCCATGAACGCGGTGTGGTTCAAACTCAATTTTCGTTAGCAGCCACACTGTTCAAAGCAGGTGGAGTTCAACCGGTGATCCGCAGGATGATCAAGTCGGCCTTCAAAATTTTGTGAGTGCAGTCCGAGACTAAGGGCTGGACAGCTTGGCATTCAGGGTGATGGAACGCACTTTTTGTGATGGAATTTGTATTTTTTCACCTTGAAAATACACATCCCCATAAAACAAAACGGGACTGGTGATTCGCCATGGCGCAGTCCCCTTAAAATTACGCCCCAACCAAGGATTGAGGTCTTCCCGCCAGACTTTACCGGTGCCGTCTTGAATACACAACTCACCTTGTCTGTGCATCATCAGGCTGACTTTATTCGCCGGCTTGTTTGGTGCTTTGGCTTCCAAAACAAGCATTTCTTCCTCGAAATTGCAAGCCTGTACTTCGGGCTCTTTAGCAAGCGCTTGAGGCACGGACACACCTACGCTTTGTGCCTCGAATGAAAGGGCGGTTTGCATCTCAGCGCCGGCCGGAGAATCTTGCTGAGACCCGGTTTTGTAAGAGGGGAGGGAAAAAGCACGAGGCTCTTGAAACCACCACATCCCTGCGCCCAACAAAACCGTCAATACGATCAGGTAAGCCGCCCAAGAGGCTGATGGGGGCTCAGCATGACTCAACTTCGCGGGTTCGGTTTGCAATTGCCGCGCTGGCACCTGCGCCAACAATTCCTGGGCGGCCGCAAGCGGTTCAAAAAGCAGCTCAGAAACATCAACCGACAAAACTTGTGCAGCTTTGCGAGCGGCATTGATTTTGATCTGGCTCGAATAGAACCGCTGGCTACCACCATTTTCAAGCTCATGGACTTGGTGTAAGGAAAGACTGCACAAGCGAGCCAAGTATTCAGGTGTGAAGCCTTTGGCCTCACGCAATTCGCGCAGCCGGCTTCCATTGACCCTTTCATCATCCTTATGCGTTGTCAAGTTGTTGTCGCCTATGCCATTGAGTGTTTCGTCAGTTTATAGTCAAAAATAAAATTAATATACCCAATAATTAATAAATTTTTATTTGAAATTACAGATAATTTTGCTTCTTTTTTTAGAATTTTAACCAAAAAAAAGCCTCAAAAGGCTTTTTCCAGTTGAATCTAAAAACTTCAAAAAATGAGCTTCACGCCGGTTTTGGTCTGTATGGCCTCGGGCGTCACGCCCGGTGCCAACTCAATCACTTTCAGCCCTTCGGGTGACACATCCATAACGGCCAGATCGGTGATGATGCGGTCCACCACGCCCACGCCTGTCAATGGCAGTGTGCAATGGGGCAAAATCTTCAGGTCTTCGGTGCCGTCTTTCTTTTTAGCCACGTGCTCCATCAGCACGATGACGCGCTTGACACCGGCCACCAAGTCCATCGCGCCGCCCATGCCTTTGACCATTTTGCCGGGGATCATCCAGTTGGCCAGATCACCCTTCTCACTGACTTGCATCGCGCCGAGAATGGACAAGTTGATCTTGCCGCCACGGATCATGGCAAACGACTGCTCGCTGCCAAAGATGGACGAGCCTTTGATGGTGGTCACAGTCTGCTTGCCCGCGTTGATCAGGTCGGCATCGACTTCGTCTTCATTGGGGAAAGCACCGATACCCAGCATACCGTTTTCGCTTTGCAACCAGACTTCTTTGTCGGCAGGTACAAAGTTGGCGACCAGGGTGGGGATACCAATGCCCAGGTTCACATAAAAACCGTCTTCCAATTCTTGGGCCGCACGGGCCGCCATTTGGTCTTGACTCCAGCTCATTTCAAACTCCTTTTTTATCGGTCACGGCGGGCTTCAAACGCCCGCCTTTTCTGTCATGGTGCGCTTTTCAATGCGCTTTTCGGGCGTGGCGTTCAGCACAATGCGGTGCACATAAATGCCCGGCAAGTGAACACTGTCGGGGTGCATGGAGCCGGTTTCCACAATTTCTTCGACCTCCACCACGCAAATTTTGCCCGCCATGGCTACCGCAGGGTTGAAGTTACGGGCGGTGTATCGGAACTGCAAATTACCCGATTTGTCGGCACGCCAGGCCTTCACCAAGGACACATCTGGCAGCAAGGCGCGCTCCATGATGTAGACCTCGCCATCGAATTCGCGGGACTCTTTGCCCTCGGCCACCAAGGTGCCCACACCGGTTTTGGTAAAGAAAGCGGGAATGCCTGAACCACCAGCTCGGAGCTTTTCGGCCAAGGTGCCTTGCGGCGTGAATTCCAACGCCAACTCACCTGCCAAATACTGACGCTCAAACTCTTTGTTCTCACCCACATAGGAGGAGATCATTTTTTTGATCTGGCGTGTTTGCAGCAACAGGCCCAAACCAAAATCATCGACACCCGCGTTGTTGGAAATTGCGGTCAGGTTTTGCGTGCCGAGATCGCGCAAAGCGGCTATCAAGGCCTCGGGAATGCCGCACAGGCCAAAACCACCGACAGCAATCAACTGGCCATCGGCCATGATGCCTTGCAAGGCCGCAACCGCAGAAGGGTAAATTTTGTTCACAAATAACTCCTGGAAAAATAAATCAACTGACAGGCGGATTCTACGTAAACAAAAACATGGGTTTTCAGCATGAGAAAACCCCAACTTCAGGGCATGCGAGGGATGAATGACAAACTAGTCGGCCTTGTGGTCGTGTTGCGCTGCCAAGCGGGCTTCGATGATGTCGCGGTTTTTAATGGCATAGGGGTCGCCTTTTTTTGCGGCCTTGCTGTAATACACAAGGGCCTTTGCATCGTCTACTTCAACGCCCAAACCGTGGTCATACATGAAACCGAGGTTTGACAGCGCCGACGCATTGTCGTGCGTTGCGGCCAATTTGTACCAGCGCATAGCTTCTGCATAGTTGAGGGGAACGCCTTTGCCGTTGGCATACATGAAACCCACCTTGGTCTGCGCATCGCCGTTGTCCTGCGCTGCGGCCAATTTGTACCAGCGCATGGCTTCCACAAAATCCTCTTTGACGCCCAAACCACGGTCGTGCATCAGACCCACGTTGATTTGCGCGACGGCATGGCCTTTTACCGCGAGCAACATGAACCAGCGCATAGCCTCCGCATGGTCTTTCTTAAGACCTTGCCCACTTTCCAAAAGCGCACCGATATGGATATGTGAATCCACATGGCCATGGGCTGCAGCCAACTTGTACCACTCAACCGCCTTGGCGTTGTCTTGTTCGACACCATGGTGGTTTTCATACACCAAGCCCATGGCGTACTGCGCTTCGGGATAGTCTTGCTGCGCGGCCAGTTTGTAGAAGCGAATGGCTTCTTGGTAGTCTTGCTTGACGCCCAGCCCATATTCAAACATGTGGCCCATTCGGCAATGCGCCACCACACTGCCTTGGGCCACGGCTAAACTGTACAAATGAACGGCTTCTGCGAAGTCTTTGGAGACCCCGTGGGCGTGTTCATACATGGTCCCCAGGTCGATCTGCGCATTGACGTTGCCTTGCTCGGCGGCCAGTTTGAAGTAACGACTGGCTTCCCCAAAATTTTGTTGAACGCCCTGACCCTTGTAGTAAATGACGCCCAGGTTGTATTGCGCAAGGGCTTCGCCTTGGGCGGCTTCTTCACGGCTTCTTTTGTATTCCGCCGCAATGGCGGCCACTATTTCTTGCTGCTGCTT
>CAMDKK010000055.1 GCA_945901045.1 Limnohabitans sp. Rim8 | reverse complement strand
CGCTCTACACTTTTCTACAGATTTTGTCGGTGTCTGTTTTCGAGAAAACGTCGATTTCATGAGCCTTGCAGACCGATGCTTACACAACCGAACCACCTGACTGCGCTAAGCAGTTGAATTTGTTCAATTTTTAACCGGACACTACTGATGTTTGGAATGTTATCGTTAGTTGATAACATTTTTAATTTATGTATAAACAAACTCAGGCCGACGGATAAAAAAACGCATACCGCGGCCTTTCGTCTTGAGAGTGTCCGATTTAAAAACGATAACCCAAACGTTTGTGAAAGTCTGTAGCCAAGATCTATCGGATGGCGGTGGGGCTGGCTTTGCCCACAGCCAAGTCAACGCTGGCGATGACTTTATTTAACGTTCTTACAAGAATACCCCACCAACTCAGGCCGGTATTCAAAGTGCAAGGTGTCAAAGTGGGCCCATTTGCCGCCCCAGATGAAGCCCTCTTTTTCAAAAGCGGTCACGACTTGTTTCAGGAGCGGATCGCGCAATACAGCTTCGGGGTAAGGGCACGGGCTGTTTTCTTTGCAGCCGCGCCATTGCCAATAGTGGCCGAGTTGATGGGGCAAGGCAAAGTCGATGGCCGCACCAAATGAATGCATGCTTTGGCGGGTGCTGCCTGCAATGTGGCGCCAATTAAAGCTGCCCGCCGGCTGCCGCACATAGGCGGCCAGCGCGGGGTTTTCTGCCAGCGCTTGGCCGACGCGCTGCAGGGCGGGGGCTGCGCCGTGCCGGCGATGGAACAGCACGGTGCGACCGTTCGGCGCCCAGGGTACTGACACCAGATGGCGTTGAACTTCTTGCCGGTTGTGGCCATACAGTGCTTTGAGCAGGGCTTCAGAGCGCATGCGCCCCGGGTCTTGGTTGGGCCCCGGCAGGGAGGCGGGAAAGCCGGCCGGATAAGGCTGCGACATGTGCGCCTTCAAGTCAGCCTGGTTCAGTAACTCGGTGCGCGTCAGGTGGTCTTTGTGTTCGCTGTAGGCCCAGGTGTCGCCGTTGCGTGTGGTGAGTGTGTTGTCGAGTGACCCCTGGTTGCGCCAAGGCGCCCAGAAGTCAGGGTAGGCCTGTGTCAGGCATTGCGGGCCCGTTTCAGGCGGTGCTTGCGCTCCGACGCTGGTCCCCAAGATGCACAGGGCCGACAAGATGAGTGCGGGCCGGTTCATAGTTAAAATTTCAATACATCGAAAGTGTAGCGGTAAGGGCGGCTTGGAAAGTGGCAGGTTTGGAGGGTGAGTGACTTTGGAACGAAACTCGATTAAACTAATGAGTCACAAATCAGAACGATGAGTATTTAATGACCAAATTCACGCTTTGGAGATGGACGTTGGGGGTGTGGGCGGGCCTTTTGCTGTGCAGTGTTGCTCACGCGTCCGACGCGCCGGCGCGGACCCAAGCGAATGCCTGTCCTGCCTTGTTGCAGCACACGGTGCTTCGGTTGCAGGATGAAAAACCCCAGTCTTTGTGCCAGTACAGCGGCAAAGTGGTGTTGGTGGTCAATACCGCCAGTTTCTGTGGGTTTACGCCGCAGTACAAAGACTTAGAAGCTTTGCATGCCAAATACGCCAGCAAAGGCTTGGTGGTGTTGGGGTTTCCGTCGAATGATTTTGCGCAGGAAAAAGCCACCAACAAGGAGATTGCAGACTTCTGCGAAAACACCTTTGGCGTGAAGTTTCCGATGTTCACCAAGACGGTGGTCACGGGTGCGGACGCCTCGCCACTTTACAAACAACTTTCCGATTTAACAGGCAAGAAGCCGAGCTGGAATTTTTTCAAATACCTGATCGGTCGCGATGGCAAAGTGGTGGACACCTTTGGCAGCATGACCAACCCCAGCAATCGCAGCATGGTCAGTGCCGTTGAGAAGAGCCTTGCTGCAGTGAATTGAGCATGAGTTTGCGCAAAATTGCCATCGTGGGCTCAGGCATTTCAGGCTTGGCGGTGGCGCACACCTTGGGGGGCTTGGCCGACATCACTTTGTTCGAGTCGGCCGATTATTTTGGTGGGCACACGCACACGGTGGACGTGACCTTGCCCACCGCGCAAGGGCCTGTCACGTACGGCGTGGACACGGGGTTTTTGGTCTTCAATGAACGCACCTACCCCAACCTGATCAACTTGTTTGCGCAGCTGGGCGTGGAGACAGCGGCATCAGACATGTCGTTTTCGGTCAAAGTGCCGGATGCATTTGATGGGCAGTCCCTCGAGTGGAGCGGCACCAATCTGGACACGGTCTTTGCACAGCGCAGTAACTTGCTTCGGCCTCGTTTTTTGAGAATGATGGCGGATGTGTTGCGTTTCAATGCCCTGTGTTCCCGACTGGCCAAGGCCAATCTGGATGCCGATATGCGACAACCCTTGGCCGATTTTTTAAAAACCCATCGCTTCAGCAATGCGTTTCGCGATTGGTATTTTTTGCCCATGCTCGGCTGTATTTGGAGCTGCCCGACAGATCAGATGCTGCAATTTCCGGTCGCCACGATGATCCGGTTTTGTCACAACCATGGCTTGATTCAAGTCACCAATCGGCCGCGATGGTTCACGGTCAAAGGTGGGGCGCGCCACTATGTTGAAAAAATAGTGGCTGACTTGCCGGACAAACGCCTGAATACACCCGTGCGTTTGGTTGAACGCGATACGCAAGGCGTGCGTGTCGTGACCGATGGACAGGTAGAGCGTTTTGACGAGGTGGTGTTGTGCACCCATTCTGACCAATCGCTCAGACTTTTGCGTGATGCATCGCCGGCAGAACAAGCGGTGTTGGGTGCCATTCGCTACCAACCCAATCAGGCCGTGTTGCACACAGATGCGTCGGTGCTGCCGCGGCGTGAAAAAGCATGGGCTGCTTGGAACTACGAGCGTGCAGCCACCACGGCGCAAGAGTCAACCCGGGTGTGCTTGCATTACCTGCTCAACCGTTTGCAACCCTTGCCATTCAAGCAAGCGGTGGTGGTCTCGCTCAATCCTTTGAGCGCCATCGCACCGGACAAGATTTTGGGTGAGTACGCCTACGCGCATCCGGTGTTTGATTTGCAAGCCATCGATGCGCAAAAACAAGTGCCCCAATTGCAAGGCCAAAACCACACCTGGTTTGCGGGCGCTTGGATGGGTTACGGCTTTCACGAAGATGGCCTGAAGGCCGGCATGTCGGTTGCCCGTGAACTGCTCAAGCGACTCCATGGCGATGGGGGCACGCCGCCCTCTATGGCCTCTTTGTACAAACCTTCTCCATGAAGACGGCAGGCGTATGTATTGGTTTGGGCCAGGTGCGGCATGCACGTTTACGACCTCGCCAGCATGCTTTTGCGTATGCTGCCTATTTTTTGATGCTGCCCATGCGGCGTCTGAAAAATGAAGCCGGCAAGGCTGATTTGGCCATCAACCGCGCCGCACCCTTGTCTTTTTACGATGTTGACCATGGTGATGGACGAAGTGCCGAAAATGGTGGCGCTTTGGGCTGGATCACGGCGCTGTTGGTGCAAGAAGGCGTGCACGACGCCGAGGGCGAAATCTGGTTGCAGACCTTTCCGCGGGTATGGGGCTACACCTTCAAGCCGGTGAGCTTTTGGTATTGCCATCGCCCCAATGGTGAATTGGCCGCCATCGTCGCCGAAGTGCACAACACTTTTGGCGAGCGGCATTGTTATCTGCTGGATTCGCCGCACTACGGACAGACATTGAGCACGGACAAGGTCTTTCATGTCTCACCGTTTTGCGCGGTCGAGGGCCGGTACCGCTTTTGTTTCATGCGTACCGTGCAGCAAGGTCAAGAACGGCTGGTGGCCCGTATTGAGCATGACGATGAAGTCGGGCCCTTGATTGAAACCAGCTGGAGTGGCACCTTAGTGCCTGCCACTGATGCGGCTTTGCGCAGCGTGTTGTGGCACTTTCCTTTGATGACTTTTGGTGTGATGTTTCGTATTCACTGGCATGCGTTCTTGTTGTGGTGCAAGCGGGTGCCCTTTTGGCGCAAACCCGCTTTACCAGAAAAATTTGTCACACGCAGCTGAATGCGCATGACCTGTTGTTTTACCTTGACTTCTTGATTTTATGAGTTCAATTTCATCTTCTCGTTCCGTGGCGCAAGACAGGCTGCCAGCAGCGGCCAAGCGTTTGCTGGGACTGCTCGAGCGCTTGCAGCATGGCACGCTGAGTGTGCATTTGCCAGACGGCACAGACAGGCGCTTTGGCAATCAGCAAGCGCCCTTTGCGAGTATCCAAATTCACGATTGGGCCATGTGCACGGATACGCTCAAGTCGGGCGACATTGGTTTTGCCGAAGCCTATATGCGGGGTGACTGGAGCAGCCCTTCTTTGACTGATTTGTTGCGCGTCATGATCAGAAACAGACGTGTAATGGACGATGTCATTTTTGGCCATTGGCTCGGGCGGCTGTACTACCGTATCAAACACTTATTGAATCGGAACCATCGCAGCAACAGCCGTAAGAACATCCACGCGCATTACGACCTGGGCAACGCTTTTTACGAGCTCTGGTTAGACGGCACGATGAACTATTCATCCGCCTGGTTCGAGGGCGATCACACCCGACCATTGCAAGAGGCTCAAATGGCCAAAGTGCGGCGTGCTTTGCGCATGACCGATGTCAAGCCAGGAGACCGTGTTTTGGAGATCGGCTGTGGATGGGGCGCTTTGGCCGAGGCCGCGACGACTGAATTTGCTGCACACATGACGGGTGTGACCTTGTCGACCGAACAGTTGGATTTCGCACAGCGGCGCATGGCGCACGTGCAGCGTTCAGCGCAAGCGGACCTGCGTTTGCAGGATTACCGTGACATTCATGATGGGCCTTACGATGCGGTGTGCTCCATTGAGATGATCGAGGCGGTAGGTCGCGAGTACTGGCCCACTTATTTCCAGAGCATCGCGCGCTTGCTCAAACCCGGTGGTCGTGCCTGTATCCAGAGCATCGTGATCGATGACAGCTTGTTCGAGCGGTATGTCAATTCAACCGACTTCATTCAACAGTACATTTTCCCGGGCGGTTGTTTGCCTTGTCCGAGGGAGTTTCGCAAGCAAGCCCAATTGGCGGGCTTGACCGTGGTTGATGAATTGTCGTTTGGCGCCGATTACGCCGAAACATTGCGCCGTTGGCGGCAAGGCTTCATGGCGCAACTCGCCACAGTCGAGCAACTCGGTTTTGACGCCACATTTGTTCGTTTGTGGGAATTTTATTTGGCCTATTGCGAAGCGGCATTTGATGAAAACAACATTGACGTGGTGCAGTACACCTTGGTCAAGACGGCTTGAGGCCGACATGACAGGCCCGCGTATGCATTACTCCCGAGTAGCCGGCTTCATGCGTGCTTGCGCCGTCGGTTTCGCATTGCAGGCGTGCCTGATGGCCCCAGTGCATGCCTCAGAGCTCGCCTTGCCAGGTGCCGTGGCCACGCCAACGGTGCGATTGACCGTATGGGGCTTTGAGGTGTATGACGCCAAACTGTGGGCGCGCGCAGGATTTTCTACGGCGCAGTATGTGCGGCACCCTTTTGCGTTGGAGTTGAGTTATTTGCGGGGCTTGAAGGGCGACGCCATTGCGCAACGTTCGTTAGACGAAATCAAGCGGCAAGGACCGATCAGTGACAGCCAAGCTCAAAGTTGGCTCAAAGCCATGCAAGCCGTGTTTCCGGATGTGCAAAAAGGCGATCGCATCATTGGCGTGAACAAGCCCGAACAGGGTGCAGAGTTTTGGGTCAATGACCGTTTGGTGGGTCAGGTGGCGGACCCGCAATTTGCCAAGTTGTTTTTTGGCATTTGGTTATCGCCTCAAACGACAGCCCCTGAAATCCGTCAGGCCTTTATTTCACGCTGGCCTTGAAGCATGCGCACGCTCACATCGCCTCTTTTCAGCCATGCCCACAGCGCGGGTGCAGGGCTGTTGGGTTTGCCCTTGGCGTTCGTGGCCTTGCCGGTGTATGTCCATTTGCCGCATTGGTATGCCACCCAGTTTGGCGTCCCTTTGACGGCTTTGGGCTTGGTTTTGATGTTGAGCCGTTTGAGCGATGCATTGATAGACCCGTGGCTGGGGCAACTGAGTGACCGCTTGTATGCGCGGTCTATTCGCGCCGTGCAGTGGGCATGTGCCCTGGCGGCTTTGTTGATGGCTTGTGGCTTTGTGGGCTTGTTTTTTCCACCCATTGAAGTGATGGAAAAGACGGGCCACACGCTGTTACTGTGCTGGGCGGCAGGCATGTTGACGCTCAGCCATTGGGCCTACAGTGCCTTAGGCATCATGCACCAATCGTGGGCCGCCATGTTGGGCGGCAATCCTTTGCAACGCAGCCGTTTGGTGGCGTGGCGCGAAGGGCTTGGCTTGTTGGGGGTGATGCTGGCCTCGGTCATGCCTTCACTGATCGGGATGGACGGCACGGCTGGTTTTTTGGCTGCGGCTTTGCTGCTTGGTTTGCTGGTTTGGTTTCAAGGTGTTCAGCCGCAACCGGTTGCGCAAAAGGTGCTTGGCGCATGGAACTTGCCATGGCGTTTTCCGGCGTTCAGGCAATTGTTGGGGGTGTTTTTGCTCAATGGGGTGGCCAGTGCCGTGCCAGCCACTTTGGTGATGTTTTTTGTGCAGGACCGCATCCAGGCGCCTGCGGCGATGCAGCCTTGGTTTTTGTCGGTGTATTTCGTCGCGGGTGCGGTTTCGCTGCCGCTGTGGTTAAAGGCTATAGCGCAATGGGGCTTGCCGCGTGCTTGGCTGCTGGGCATGGGCATGTCGGTTGTGACCTTTGCGGGTGTCAGCATGCTGGAGGCCGGCGACGCATTTTTGTTTTTACTGGCCTGTGGCTTGTCCGGTTTGGCTTTGGGCGCTGACCTTGCGGCACCTGCGGCTTTGCTGAATGGTTTGATCGATCGGCTTGGTTTTCGCGGGCAATCCGAAGGGGTTTTCATGGGGTGGTGGAGCTTGGCAAGCAAGCTGAATTTGGCAATGGCGGCAGGCTTTGCTTTACCTCTCTTGGGTTTGTGGGGCTATGCGCCGGGTCAACCCGGAGCGCAAGGTTTGCAGGCCTTGACGATGGCGTATGTGGTGTTGCCTTGTGCGCTCAAGTTGTGCGCGGCAGCAGGCTTGTATCTTTTTTTCATTCGGCAAAGGAAATCATCATGAACCGTCGTGGTGCACTTCAGAGAATCGGGGCTTTGCCCTTTGCAACGCAGGCCTTGGCATGGGGTGGTGGGGCCCTGTCCTTGTCGGGTTGCGCAGGCCCGCAACCCGCTGACTACGCGCAAGAACGACCGGTTCTGGACCTGCGTGAGTATTTCAACGGCACCATCGATGCATGGGGCGTCTTCACCGACCGCAGCGGTCAGGTGGTCAAGCGGTTCACGGTGCTCATGCAATGCACTTGGACAGGCAATCAAGGCGTGCTGGACGAAGACTTCACCTACAGCGATGGCACGAAACAACGCCGAGTCTGGCGCCTTGAGGCCTTGCCAGACGGGCGCTACAGTGGCCGCGCAGAAGACGTGGTCGGCCAAGCCTTAGGTCATGCCAGCGGCAATGCACTGCGTTGGCAATACACCTTGGCGCTGCCCGTTGATGGCCGTGTCTGGGAGGTCCAATTTGAAGATTGGATGTACCTGATGAACGACCGCGTCATGCTGAACAAAGCCGTGATGAGCAAGTGGGGGTTTCGTTTAGGCGAAGTAACCCTTTCATTCAGCAAACGTTGAACAAGGAATCTGAATGGATTCGCAGTTTTCTCCTGCAGCACCCAATGGGGTCTTGCACCCTGTGAAAGCCCCTAGCAAACGCGCATGGGGTGCCCCTTTAAACACACCGATGACCGATTGGGCAGGCAAGCGCGTCTGGCTTGTTGGCGCCTCAACAGGCATTGGCCATGCCTGTGCCATGGCATTGGCCCAAGCCGGCGCGCAGGTCGTGGTGTCGGCTCGAAAAATCGACGGCTTCAAGGGTATGGCCAATATCCACCCGATAGCCTTGGATGTCACAGACGCAGCGAGTGTTCAAACAGCCAAGGACACGTTGGTGACCCGTTTATTGCAGCATGAACGACTCGGTGGGGAACTCGATTTGGTGGTTTATTGTGCAGGGCATTACCATGCGCAACGCGCGACGGACTTTGATTTGAGCGACATGCTGCGGCATCAGGAAGTCAATTATGTGGGGGCCTTGCAGGTCTTGGACGCCGTTTTGCCCTTGCTGCTTAAACAGAGCCAAGGACACATCAGCCTGATCAGCAGTGTGGCCGGTTGGCGGGGTTTGCCTAACGGTTTGGCTTATGGACCGACCAAGGCAGCGTTGACGCATTTGGCCGAGACCTTGTACCTTGATTTGCAAGACCGAGGCATTGGGGTGAGTGTGATCAACCCGGGGTTTGTCGCCACACCCCTGACGGCCCAAAATGCGTTTGAAATGCCGGCATTGATCACTGCTGATCAAGCCGCGAAAGCGATACTGCTTGGCTGGTCACGCGGGGCTTTTGATATTCATTTTCCCAAGCGCCTGACGATGTGGCTCAAGGGAATGAGGCTTTTGCCCTACCGGATGTATTTTGCATTGGTGCGTCGCTATACAGGGATTTGAAGGTATGGATTACCGCACACGCACAGCCGAGGTGGCTGCCTATTTTGAGACCCTCACACCGGCCCTTGTTGCGGATCTGGGCCAATTTTATGCACCCCAAGCGCGTTTCAAAGACCCGTTCAATGAGGTGCAAGGACTGCACGAAGTCAAGCGAATCTTCGCGCACATGTATGTCGCGCTGGAGGCGCCGCACTTTGTGATCACGGGCAGCATGGTGGATGGTACGCAGGCTTTTTTGACCTGGGATTTCAAGTTCACATTCAAACGCTTTGACACGCAAAAGCTACAAACTGTTCGGGGAGGCACGCATTTGCATTACGACCCCAACGGCCTGATCACATTGCATCGCGACTATTGGGACGCAGCCGAAGAGCTGTACGAAAAACTGCCTGTGCTCGGAGGACTGATGCGTTGGCTGAAGGCGCGAGCTGTGAGTTGAAAGCTTATTGTGGTTGTGTCTCGATAAAGCTGGCACGAAGCGCCATTTTGTCGTGCAGCTTGTGCAGGCTCGGGTGGGGGCTTCGCCAGTCAATCTGCGGAAATCGGAAGTCCAAATAACCCAAGGCGCAAACCACCGCAATGTCCGACAGGCTCATGTGAATGCCGGAACAAAAAGCTTTGTCACCCAAACCACGCTCCATGGCTTGAAGGGCCAAGTGCACTTTGTCCATTTGCCGCGCGATCCAGGCGTCGCTGCGCTCGGTCTCGGCACGCCCCGCCCAAGTGGACTCCAGTCGCGCCAGAATGGAGGCGTCGAGCAAGCCGTCGGCCAGGGCCTCCCAGGTTTTGACTTCGGCGCGTTCGCGACCGGCGGACGGGATCAATTTGCCCACAGGTGACAAGGTGTCGATGTATTCGACGATCACGCGCGAATCAAAGACAGATTCGCCGCCCTCCATGAGCAGGCAAGGCACTTTGCCCAAGGGATTCGATGCGGCAATTTGCGTGTGGTCAGACCACACGTTTTCAGGAATAAATTGGTAGTCGAGTTTTTTCTCGGCTAACACCATGCGCACTTTGCGCACATAAGGACTGGACAAGGCACCGATGAGTTTCATGGCGCTTATTTTAAGTGAAGACCTACAATCAAGGGATGACCTTCTCTCCGATCTCCGCACTTTCGCCGTTGGACGGCCGATACGCCAGCAAACTCGACGCCCTTCGCCCTTTGATGAGTGAGCAAGGCTATATGCACCGCCGCGTTCAGGTGGAGGTGGCGTGGTTCACGGCTCTGTCCGATGCCGGGTTTGCCGAATTCAAACCTTTAACGCCAGGCGCACGCAGTTATCTGACAGGCTTGGTGAAAAATTTTTCTGAAGCCGATGCGGTCGCCATCAAAGACATTGAAAAAACAACCAACCACGACGTGAAGGCCGTGGAGTATTGGATCAAGTCCAAATTCAAAGACCGCCCTGAGATCGAAGCGGCTTCGGAGTTTGTGCACTTCGCCTGTACCAGCGAAGACATCAACAACACCAGCCATGCACTGCAACTCAAAGGTGCACGCACACACGTGATCTTGCCCGCCATTGACAGTTTGATCCACAAACTCCGCGACATGGCGCATGCCTTTGCCGAAGTGCCCATGCTCAGCCGTACCCATGGGCAAACGGCCAGCCCCACCACCGTGGGCAAGGAGCTGGCGAACGTTGTCATGCGCTTGCGCGGTTGCCGCGAGAAAATTGCGAGCGTGAGACTGATGGGCAAGATGAACGGCGCTGTGGGTAACTTCAATGCCCATTTGTCGGCTTGGCCCGATTTTGACTGGGAAGCCTTTGCCCAGCGCGTGATTGAAACGCCAGAATTCGGTGAAGTAGACGGTGCCACTACTTGGGGTTTGGGTTTGACGTTTCAGCCCTACAGCATCCAGATCGAGCCGCACGACTACATGGCTGAGTTGTTCGATGCCTTGGCCCGAACCAACACCATCCTGATCGATTTGTCGCGTGACATTTGGGGCTATGTGTCGCTGGGGTATTTCAAACAGCGGCTCAAAGCGGGTGAGATTGGCTCGTCGACCATGCCGCACAAAGTCAATCCGATTGACTTTGAAAACGCGGAAGGCAACTTGGGTTTGGCCAATGCCGTGCTCAAGCATTTGTCTGAAAAATTGCCGATCAGCCGCTGGCAACGCGACCTCACCGACTCCACCGTGCTGCGCAACATGGGTGTCGGCTTGGGATATTCAGCTTTGGCCTATGCCTCTTTGATGACCGGTTTGAACAAGCTGGAGTTGAACGAAGAAGCTCTGACCGCTGATTTGGACGCGGCATGGGAAGTGTTGGCAGAACCCATCCAGACCGTCATGCGTCGCTTCGGGGTTCAAGGCGCTTATGAAAAACTGAAAGAAGTCACGCGGGGTAAGACGGTGACGGCGGCCGATCTGCATGGCCTGATTGCAGAGCTCGAAATCCCGCAAGCCGACAAAGACAGGCTCTTGGCCATGACACCTGGCAGTTATGTGGGCAAAGCCGCCGAATTGGCGCGGCGGGTTTGATTCCATGGCACTCAAATCCACCATCTACAAAGTCAATCTGTCGATTGCCGACATTGACCACAGCCATTACGAAGACCATGCGCTCACGCTGGCGCGTCACCCGAGTGAAACCGACGAGCGCATGATGATCCGTCTGCTGGCGTTGGCCATCAACGCCTACAAATTGCAAGCCGTGTGCCATGGGGACGGCAAACTGGCTTTTGGCGCAGGACTGTCGGACCCGGACGACCCGGATGTCAGCTTGCGCGACTTCACAGGCCGTACCCGGGTGTGGATGGAAGTCGGGCAACCTGAAGACAAGCCCATCATGAAAGCCTGCCAGAAATCAGACGAGGTGCTTTTGTATTGCTTTAACCACGCTGCCGAGGTCTGGTGGAAAGGCATTGAGACCAAGCTCACACGCTTGGATAAATTACAGGTTTGGCGTGTCCCTACCGAAGCCTCTCAGGAGTTGGCCAAGTTGGCCGAGCGCAGCATGCACATGCAGGCCACAGTGCAAGAAAACGCGGTCACCTTCAGCAGCGACAAAGGCAGTGTGCACATCGAGCCAGTGCGCTGGAAATAAACCAAGCTACAAATCCAGTTGGGTTTGAGCTTCGGCAGCAGCCTTGGCCCAATCGCGTTCTTGAGCGGCGCGTTCAGCGTAGCGGTTAAAGCGCCACGATGTGCCTTCGGCGCTGATGCGGTGCCAAATCCCTCGTTTTTGACCTGGCGTCATTTCAATCCAGAGTTGTACCTCTTCGAAGGTGCGCCCACAGCCTTTGCACATTTCGTCACCTTGACTGGTGGAGCAAATGGCAATGCAAGGCGTATCAGGCGTAGTGGCGTACCAGACTTGCCATGCTTGAGCAGCGGCCAGTGGGAGGCTGAACTCATCGGCAGTGTCTTCGTGGTGGTAGACCATCAAGGCATACACCTCGGCCAAAGCACGCAGCTCCCGGGGCAAGGTGATGCCGTCTGGTGAGGGGTTTTTTTCGCGCCAATAGTTGATGGCCGCTTCAATGTCAGTGATGTAAATGCCGGCCATGGTGTCAGTTCTAAGGGAAATCGATCATAGCCGCTGCGAGGGGGGTCTGTGAAAAACACAAAGGGTTTCGCTTGTAAATAAATGGTACCGATCGAGGCCTTGCCCCAGGCTGTTAAGCTGGGCGCATGAAATGGATTGTCAAATGGATGTTGTGCGCAGGCGCCTTGCTGTTGGTGGCGCAGGTCTACAGCGGAGTGCAATTGCAAAACTTCAGTTCAGCGCTGATTGCGGCGCTGGTTCTGGGCTTGTTCAATACCCTGCTGCGCCCGCTGTTGATTGTGCTGACTTTGCCCATCACTTTAGTCTCCTTGGGCCTGTTTTTGTTCGTTATCCACGCGCTGCTCTTTTGGGCGGCCTCGGGCATGCTGGACGGCTTTGCTGTCAGCGGGTTTGAAGCAGCGCTGATCGGCTCCGTTGGGTATTCTCTGCTGTGCGTCGTGATCGATTCAGCGCTCGAGAAGTTGTTCCCGCCACAGCGACTGAACTGAACGGAGTCTGGCGTCGACGATAGAGGCCTCAATGAGGTCTGCCCCCTGCAGCGGCAATTGACGGCTGGCATCTTGGGCCGCTTTGAATCGGTCCATAGCACCGCTGTAGTCCATGCGCGCCAGTTGGGACTCACCCTCCGCTCTCAAAGATTGCAATGCACGGCCTTGGGCCATCAATCCGCCAGCCAAGACCTGCCAGCCTTGGCCGTCTTCAGGGTGCTGTTGCACCCATGAACGCAACTGAGAAATACCTGTGTCCAGCGCCGACGATGCGCCCATGCGGGTCAGGGCTTGGACCTGCGCCAACAACTCAGGTCGACGGGGGTTCGTCCCAGTGGGTATTTCAGACAAGGCCCGCAGCGCACCCTGAAGGTTGTCGCTTTTGAATGCCAACTCGGCGCTGAGCAATTGCACCAGGCGCGAGGCTTTGGCGTCCCGCTGAACCAAGGGGGTCAAACGCATCAAGAAACGAGTGGCCAACTGCGGCTCACGCAAACTCCATTGCGCCAAGGCCGCGCCGTACAGCACATGAACTTGTTTGGCCAAGGGCTGACTGCCCAATTGCGCGTCGTTGGCTTCGCGGGTCCAACTGCGCAGCAAGTCTATGCCGGGTTGCGACAAAATCCGTGCCCGTGCGGTCATGATCACGTGCTCTAAATCGGCTTTGTCTGACGCTGCGCGAGGGGTCAAAAGTTGCTGACGCGCTTGCATGTCGGCCATGCGCTCTGTCGACATGGGGTGTGAGCGCAGATAAGGAAAGGAGCCGTTGTCGTTCAAAGCGGAGGCCTGTTGCAATTTAGCAAACATGCTGACAAAACCTTGCGGGTCAAAACCCGCTTCGGTCATCACGCTGTAACCGACCCGATCGGCCTCGCGCTCCATGTCGCGCGAAAAACTGAGTTGACTGCGAATGGCTGCGGCTTGCCCGCCCATGATCAAGGCTTGTGCACTTTGCGGACTTTTGCTGGCGGCCAAAATACCCAGAATCATGGTCCCGATCATCAGGGGGGTCATGCGCGCTTGCTCGCTTATGGAGCGTGCGATATGCCGCTGCGTGACGTGGCTCAACTCATGCGCCATGACGGAGGCCAATTCGTCTCGGCTTGTGACCACACTGATCAAGCCCAAATGCAAACCCATGTAGCCACCGGGCAAGGCAAACGCATTGACCGAGCGGTCGCGGCCCAGCACAATTTGCCAAGCAAACCGTTCCTGTAATTCTGCATTCAACTCCCCGCGTGCCTTTGCACCGGCCACCAAGGGCTTCCAAAGGCTTTGGATGTATTCGTCCAGCACCGGATCGTCAATGTAATCCGGGTCCCGGTACAGTTCACGGGCAATCCGGTCGCCGATCTTGCGTTCGGCGGTCAGCGTCATGTCCGAACCCTCGCCCAAGCTGGGCAGCGCAGCAGGTGCCGTGCTGATGTATTGCGGTGCTGGGGCTTGCGCCCAGGCAGGAACCAACAGACACACGGCACCCACAGCCGCCAGCCATGCCCTCTGTTTGCGAGACCATTTCAACAAGGTGACATCCATCCTGTATCTTAGAACGACCGTATCATGCCCGTATCATCGGCGCTGAACGTCAAGCCTGTGTAAATTCAGTCCTGATCCTGTAAGCTTATACCGCCAGAGCCCCTCATGAACAGCACTTCTTCACTGACCCACTTCGATGCCCAAGGCCAGGCCCACATGGTCGATGTGGGCGCCAAAGCCGCAACCCACCGCATCGCAGTGGCCAAGGGGCGCATAGAGATGCTGCCCGCCACATGGGGCTTGATTGCATCAGGCACTGCCAAAAAAGGCGATGTGCTGGGCATCGCCAGAATTGCGGGCATTCAAGGGGCTAAAAAAACCAGCGATCTCATTCCTTTGTGTCATCCGCTGGCGCTGACGCGGGTGGCGGTGGACTTTGAGATGATCGAGTCGCCCACCCCCTGTGTGGTCTGCACAGTCACCGCTGAAACCGTCGGTCCCACAGGCGTCGAGATGGAGGCCCTCACTGCCGTGCAAGTGGCCTTGCTCACGATTTACGACATGTGCAAAGCTGCCGATCGCGGCATGACCATCTCTGGCGTGAAGCTGTTAGAAAAGCAAGGCGGCAAGTCGGGGCATTGGGTGGGGGAGACGTGACCACTAACAAATCAACAGCGGGAACATACTCAGTTTGAGGCTTTGTCCCATTTCTGTCCCACTCAGGAGCAGATATGGCATCGTTTAGACAACACGGCAACGGCTGGCAAGCGCGAATTCGCAGGCAAGGCTACCCAGACATTACCAAGAGCTTCCACGCGCTTCTTGATGCCGAAAAATGGGCACGATCACTGGAGTCCGAGATAGACAAAGGTCAATTTTTCGGTGTCAGTGAGGCCCAGCGCACCTCCTTGGGTGATTTGATTGCAAGGTATCTGGTCGAGGTGACGCCGACCATGAAGGGCGCAACGGAGGACACCATCAGGCTCAAAGCCATCATGCGCAGACCCATCGCAAGGTGGAGCATGGCAAATCTGAGCGCATCCAAAATTGCAGCCTACCGGGACGAGCGACTCAAGGAGGTCAGCGGTGGAACAGTCATCCGAGAACTGGCGTACCTGTCTTCCATCATCAACCATGCTCGGAGGGAATGGGGGATCAATGTACCCAACCCTGTCCAGATGGTGCGTAAACCGGCAAGGCCTCCTTCAAGAGGGCGCGTGTTAACTGAGATTGAAATATCAAGGCTGCTGCAAGCTCTTGAACCGACAGGGAGAAGGAGTCATTGGACAAAGCCTGCTGTGCAGCTTGCATTGGCTACTGCAATGCGTCGAGGGGAGTTGTTATCGCTGAAGTGGGAGCATGTGGACTTGCAAGGCAGAACCGCCTTCCTTCCCGATACTAAAAACGGGGATTCTCGGACAGTACCGCTATCAACCGCTGCGGTGCACGTGTTGTCTGGTTTGCCTTGCCATATCAGTGGTTTGGTTATCCCAGTTAAATACTTCACATTAGATTCCGCCTTTAAACGAGGCACTCGCCGGGCGGGGCTTGATGATGTCCGGTTTCACGACTTGCGACGCACAGCAATAACCCGGATGGCGGAGAAGCTGCCCAATGTCATTGAGTTGGCTGCCGTCAGTGGGCACAAGAGTTTGATGGTTTTGAAGCAGTACTACCGGCCTGATGCTTCGGAGTTGGCAAGAAAATTGGGCTGAATGAGCATGACCCTTTGCCTTGAGAACACCGTGGCCAACAATCACGAGTAATCAGTATGTGTTTAAACGTATTAGGGTAATTTCTCATATGAAATAAATCTAAATATTTTAAAATTTTAAGAAGATTGCAGCAAAGATCAATTCCAATCTTATAGCCACCTTTCGTGAACTGGGGTGGTGAATTGATAGCTACGAGTTGGATACGTAGCGACTCATGGGTCTCCCCCGTGGAGATAGGTCTAGAGTGAGCTACCGAAGTCCCAAGGCTCTCACAAGGTATCAGGTTCGCATGGCCGCGCCATGCGTATTTTTGTTTACCGCTTGGCGCATAACAATTCTCAGGAGAATTTATGCGTATCTTTACCCATCAAGACCAATATGGTTCCTTAGTCTTCAGAATCCAGAAGATCAAATCTATCAAGCAGATTCGTGCCGCCTGTCGGCATAACAGACGTCAAATTGCAAAGGAGATGCAACCGGGTAGTCACATCGCAAGTAGCAAGAGTCATCTCAATTACAGCCTCACACCGGAAGCATCAACAGCAACGGTAATCGGTCGAGTTGAAGAGTTGACAGAGGATTACGAAATCAACACTAGAAAAAAACTGCAATCAAATGCCGTCCGTATGATTGAAGTGGTTTTCAGTCTGCCACCGGAATGGTTCAATAAAGATGCCAAGCAGTATTTTGTGGACTGCCTGAATTGGTCAGAAAAAGAATTCGACTTGGCTGAGATTTTACTTGCAGATGTTCACATGGATGAAGCTTGCCCCCACATGCATGTGCTCATTTGTTGCATCCGTCATGACCAATTGACCGCTTCAAAGATGTGTGGAAATCGAAAATCATATCGACTGCGGTCAGAACGATTCTTCGATGAAGTAGCCAAGCACTATGGGCTTGAGTTGCCACCACCAAAGCTCCGCAAATTTGAACGCATTAAAATGTCAAAGATAATTTTGGATCACATTGAGCAAGGTAACGATCCGACAACTCGCAGCGTTTTGTACCCAGCAATCAAAACACTGATCCAAAACAATCCCATACCTTTTGCTTTGAATCTTGGGCTGTCTTTGAGACCGCGCGGAGATGAGTTTTGAATTAAGGCTTGACAGTTATGGATTGGGTGGCAACACGACACTCAACTCCGAACTCTTAGCTCTGTAGAGTTCGTAAATTTATCTTTCTTTTTTGTATAGGCTGGATCGGCGTGTAACTGAATTCCAGCCGTTTTCATCGATGTGGCTACATTACCATAAGGTCGCTTAAATAATGGCTTCTAGGCTTGCACGCGGTAGCTGTAAATGGCATCTACACCCATGACCTTCAGGTCATGAGGTGTTGTAAATGATGACGGATCGTTTGACTGGAAACACTCTATGCAACCTGATCAATGGCGTCTAACCGCAGGATGGCGAATCCTTTGCCAACGATGTAAGACGAACAGTAAGCGCACTCGGCTTCCGTGCGAGTCATCTGCGATTTAGGGTGTGCTGGGTACATTGTGTATGCCTTACCGCGCCTCAGACTGGCCCGGTAGGCTGTTCCGCTACATGGACACTCCCCCTTCTATTCCTTAAGCTATTGACCGTTGCCCTTCGGGCGTGGTCATAAGGCGTGCCTTTTAAATGTCCCCGGGGTACGGCTTTCTATAAAAGCCTCGCTCTACCAATAGCTTTAAGATGACCAGGTGACTGGTTTTCCTTTGCTTGAGCACCCATCTCACCACCTACTTGACTACTGACTTTGGTTATGAACTGTTTCTATATTCAAAGAATTATGATGAGCAGATGATCTGCCCTTTCTGCACCTTACCGCCTGAACGCATTATTGATTCAAACGCCTTTGGCGTTGTCATTCGTGATGGCTTTCCGATCTCACCCGGGCACAGACTCATCATCCGGCATGTTGGGTCTTTCTTTGAGCTTCAGTTAGATCAACCAAATTTGTAGAATTTGTTATAAGATTAAAAATATTGGTCAAGGAGTTTCCTGTGCATAAAATTTTTACGGCGTTCGTTATTGGTGCAACAGCAGTCTCGTTGCTCTCCGGTTGTGCCGCTCCGTCAGGTGCTAACTATCGACCGATTGTTGATACGCAAGGCGTCGACTTTAATCGTTACGAATCTGATTTAAAAGCCTGCCAAGGGTATGCAACTCAAACTGCAAGCGCCGGAGAGTCTGCTGTTGGCGGTGCTGTTGCGGGTGCTTTGCTTGGTGGATTGTTGGCCTCTGCTGCAGGTAAGGGGTACAGCAGAACAAACACTGCTCAAGTTGGGGCAGTGACAGGTGCTGTTAGTGCAGGTGCACAAGGTGAGACAAGTCAACGAAACATCATCCGCCGATGTTTAGCCGGTCGCGGATACAAAGTCCTTCAATAATTTTACGGGCGGTGATGTCTTGGTGCAAAACCTTGGAATGCAGGCTGCGGTGGTGCATCTATCTCTGCATACCAACGTAGACATCCATCCCTGACCTTGAACTCCGCTTGGAGCGGAGAAGACTTTCAGACGCTGCTAAACGCAGTGACTGCGACCGTCAAGTTACAACATCCAGAACCTTGGCGGAGGAAAGGATGTCTTTCTGTTTGACGCAGGCAAAGACAGCCTGACCCTGTTGCCCGGCGTGGCCTATTGCTTGAGGCGTTTCCAGCCCTTGGTGCAACAACTGACACGCAGCCATTGGCTTAACCATATCCGAGGCAACAAAAGCAACCTGCCCCTCTTGGGTAAGGACGATGACTTGGAGTCCTTCCTGTTTGAGACGCCGCGTCAGGCGTTAACGACGATCAGCACGGGGCTGCGCAAGATCAACAGAAAGTGCCATTACTGCGGCGGGACAGTCAAGGAGGCGGATGTCGATCACTTTCTCCCCCACTCCATGTACCCACGGGATTTGATGCACAACTTTGTCCTCTCTCATCCCGCTTGCAACCGCAGCAAGTCTGACACGCTGGCAGCCAAACCGCACTTGATCCGTTGGCTGGAGTTCATGGACACCCATGACAATGACTTGAAGGAAATCGGCAGGGAAGCAGGCATCAACGCAGATGCTTCTACAACCCTTGCGGTGGCAAGCTGGGGCTACTCAAACGCACTGGGTAGTGGTGGGCAGGCTTGGGTTGAGTCTGCGCAGTACGAGCTTATTGAAAGCACTTACTTAGAACTGTGGGCATGAAGCAATACATCACTATCATTTCCAACCAAGTAACCTACCCGAAGGAAAATTCAAATGCCTGCCCTTTGAAGTAATTCCGATGGCTTAAGATTTAGCGCGGCAGCGACTTTAGACAGTCCCATCAGTGTCAAATTGTGCTCCCCACGTTCAACCCCTCCCATATACGAACGGTCAAAGTCGGCATCTACTGCCAAGGCTTCTTGAGAAAGGCCAAGGTTCAGCCGAGTTGCTCTAATAGCAAGCCCCAAAGAGACTAACGTCTCATTTCCTGCATGTTTTGGTGAAGGTTTTGCCATCGCCATATGCTCTAAATTTGACGGACAAAGAACCACGGGATAAGATACCAAAACCACTAATCCGGTGGCCTTTTTAAAGGAAAAACCATGTTGTTCAAAAAAATTGCTATCTCCCTTGCACTCATTTCTTTTGGTTCAATTGCCACTGCTCAGTCATGCGCGCCAAATGAAAAGTGGGTTTGCGTCAAACAAGGAAAGGAAACTGTCTGCTCTTGCCAGTGGCGTTTTTGATTTTTCAAAATAATTTAATTTGGCTATTGCGAGTGGCAATCGTTGAAACGCTTTGATAAACGACTCTCAAGGCGCGAGATGCCATTGCCAATTGCAAACTGTCAGGGATGGCACACTGCTCCGAAATAGCCCCCCGCGTTGTCCGCGGGGGGGGGTCTGGCAGGGCAAGAAATAGGGACCGGCTGCATCTGTCGGTAACCAAGTTACGGGAGTTAGCCTAAAAAACGTTCTCACGGTGATAGGCCATGTACATTTCATGTGATGCCATAAAGCTTTATCTCACGATCGACGGCGACAAACTCCATGCAGTTTGCACAGACCGAGGCATTAGCCTTGCGTCCCGGTAGCAGTGGCGTTCAAGCGACGATGCAGCAAAGCCTGCAAATTTTGGCGCACGGACTTCAGTCGCTCGAGGCCCAACTCGCCCATCACAACGCCTTCTCCTTGAGGCAAAACCGAGACAACCTCACCCCCGGGGGCAGCGTTCTCAAAGGCAAGTGGGGTGCTTTTGACCTAAAGGGCAATCGGGCGAGCGAAACACAGTGCAAGGTCGCCGGATGGAACCATCTTGCTAACACGGGGGATGGGGGTACGGTGGGGTCTGGCCGGGCTGAATTTTTGACCGAAGGTCAGCAGACAATGATTTGGTTAAATTGATATCATCTAAGTGGGATAAATTCTTGTCCCAATTTTGTCCCACTAACCCCGCAGAAAAGGGTTCAAGGCTAAAAGCCTGAGTTGGCTAAGTTGTTGATTTTGTTGAAGCCCTGACCGCCGTGCAAGTCGCCCTGCTCACCATTTATGACATGTGCAAAGCTGCCGATCGCGGCATGACCATCTCTGGCGTGAAGCTGTTAGAAAAGCAAGGCGGCAAGTCGGGGCATTGGGTGGGGGAGACGTGAGCCCGCCGCAGCCCTTCAGCGCGGAAGAAGGTCATTGACGAATTGCTCAATTTTGCGCCGCATATCGTCAGTGGTGGCGTTGCTTCGGCACACTGGGAACTTGTTGTAAACGTTCATCGCTTTGCCGCACTCTCCATCGACAGCCTGGCCTGCGGCACCGCGGTTGGCCGCATCCCAGCCGTGGGTTTGGTCGGGGTAGTGCGTCCACTGGGCGGCCGATTCCAAGACGCGCTTGGGGCATTCGGCAATCGGGGTTGCTGTGTCTTTACCGCCTGTAAAGACGATGACCGGCGCGATGTAGGGTGACAATTTTGGCGCGACTGCCGTGTCGAGTGAAAAGCAGTTGGGGTAGGCGGCAATGCCGCCGCGGTAGAGTGCCTTCATGGGGGTGCTGAGCAGGGCATCTTCGGTGAAGGACCGCAGGACGGTCCAGCCGCCTTGGCTGTCACCCATGACAAACATTTGCGCGGTGTCGACGTGGTGTTCATCGCGCAACCACTTGCCGGCGGCAATCACATCCAGCGCACGCATGTTGGCGCCGAATCGGGTTCGGGTGGCCCAGTTTTCGTTTTGGCCGCGACTCCAGTAGCTGTCCAGCACCAGCACATTGGCCGAAAAAGTGTCCCGCAGCCATACGCCACTGGCAAAGTTGGTGGGCACCAGGCCATGTCCACCGTGCACCACCACAAAGGTGGGGCGTGCCCTTGTACCCTGGGGGTGGGGGGTCCAGCTCGCCATCAACAAACCCTTTCCATTGAAGGCAGTCACTTGGGCTTTCATTTCCCCCAAACGGACCAAGGTGGTGTTGTTGTAGAGGCTGAACTGGGTGATGGGCCTGGCCGGTGGCGCTGAAATGGTAATGGGGGGCTGAAAGTAGTCAACATCTATGGGGGGTGCAGCACAGGCCGTCAATGCCAGCAGGGCTGCTGGCCAAGTCTTCCTTCGGTCCAGCAAGTTAACCATTTCAGGAGGACTTGCACGTTGAAGGAAGGTACTTCAACGCCAGCCCATTGGTCGTTGCTGGGCCGCAGTTCCAAGAGGCAATGGATTTGCCCCCGTCTGTGGTGCCTGACAGCTTGGTGCTGCCGATTTGCATGGGGGTGAGTGAGATGGCGTTGGTTGACGCTGAGGTGGTTCCGCGAAGCCCATCCTGGTTACCGGCGACCGTGATGACGCCGTTGGCATCGACCGAAACACCGCTGACGTATTTGGAGGTTTGCGTTTCACACGCCTTGGGCAGCAAAGCCGATACATCGGCTTGTGAAGCCGTGGTCACTGTTTCAGTCACCGCTGTTTTGCAACTGGTGGCGGCCAAAATCATTTCAGAGACTTTGGTTCGGACGGTGTAGTCCTGGTATTGCGGCAAGGCGATGGCGCCCAAAATACCGATGATCGCCAAAACGACCATCAACTCGATCAACGTGAATCCACTTGCTATTTTTTTCATGACAGTGCTCCCTAAAAGAGTCACCATCTTAGCCAGGTCAATACATTCGGGTCAATTGGACTCGGCGGGCGCTTTAGCGGTGTGGCGTGTTTGCAGGTACTTGCCAATACCCACCACGAAGGCGGCACCCGCGGCGGCAGCGGCATAGTGCAACCACGTGTTGTCGGCCAATACCTCTTTCAGTGCCACGTCGCTGACGATGGTTTCGCCGCCCACCCAGCCGATCAGACCGGCGCCGAGCACGACAATGACGGGGAAGCGTTCCATCATCTTGATCATCATGGAACTGCCAAACACCACCAAGGGAATGCTGATGGCGAGGCCTATGATCAGCAACAGCGAGTCACCCTTGGCCGCGGCGGCTACGCCAATCACATTGTCCAGGCTCATGACCAGGTCGGCGATCAAAATGGTCCGTACAGCGGTCATCAGGTTGGATTCTTTGGGCTCGCCATCGTCTTCACCCTCTTCATCTCCCAACAGTTGAACGCCAATCCACAGCAGCAACACGCCACCAATGATTTGCAAATAAGGCATCGCCAGCAGTTGCGCTGCGACCACGGTCAAAGCGATCCGCAGAAAAACGGCAGCGCCGGAGCCGATCATGATGGCTTTACGCTGTTGTTCCGGAGGCAGCGAACGTGCAGCCAAGGCGATCACCACGGCGTTGTCGCCCGACAGGATGATGTTGATCCAGATGATTTTCATCAACCCAATCCAAAAATCCGGGCTCTGCATAAATTCCATGTCTATCTCCGATGACGCAATTAAAAAAAGCACTGGCAATGTGCATCGCCGGCGCTTTACGATCTGGACCTGTAGTCTAACGGGGTATGCTACCCGCCAAATCTTTATTTTTCTTACCTGAGTTGAGCCTTGAGCAGTTTGCCCAGTTCAGACGGGTTGCGTGTGACGATGAAGCCGCATTCTTCCATGATGGCCAGTTTGGCGTCAGCCGTGTCGGCGCCGCCAGAAATCAAAGCACCGGCGTGGCCCATGCGCTTGCCCGGAGGGGCCGTGACGCCTGCAATGAAGCCGACGATGGGTTTTTTCATATTCGCTTTGCACCACAGGGCGGCTTCGGCCTCGTCGGGTCCGCCGATTTCGCCGATCATGATGACGGCGTCGGTGTCCGGGTCGTCGTTGAAAGCCTTCATCACCTCGATGTGCTTCAAACCGTTGATCGGGTCGCCACCGATACCGACGGCACTGGACTGGCCCAAGCCGACTTCGGTCAACATGGCCACGGCTTCGTAGGTCAAGGTGCCTGAACGCGAGACCACGCCGATGCGGCCTTTGCGGTGGATGTGACCGGGCATGATGCCGATTTTTATTTCGTCAGGCGTGATCAAACCCGGGCAATTGGGGCCAAGCAGCAGGGTCCGTTTGCCGCCAGCGGCTTCCTTGGCTTTCATGCGGTTGCGCACCATCAGCATGTCTTTGACAGGAATGCCTTCAGTGATGCAGATCGCCAAGTCCAGGTCGGCTTCCACGGCTTCCCAGATCGCAGCGGCAGCGCCAGCCGGTGGCACGTAGATCACGGAAACAGTGGCACCGGTTTGCGAAGCCGCTTCTTTGACCGAAGCGTAGATCGGGATGTTGAAGATGGACTCGCCCGCCTTTTTGGGGTTCACGCCCGCCACGAAACAGTTTTTACCGTTCGCGTATTCCTGGCATTTTTCCGTATGGAATTGACCGGTTTTGCCGGTAATGCCTTGGGTGATGACTTTGGTATCTTTATTGATGTAGATCGACATGTTTGTTCCTAATCAGTTGGGGGCAGTGCTAAAGAGCCGTCCCGCAAAGTTAATCAGTTGGGGACAGAGCTGAAGGTCTGTCCCACAAAGACATTTATTTAACGGCTGCGACGATGGCGGTCGCGGCTTCGGCCATGGTGTCGGCAGAGATAATGGGCAGACCGGACTCGGCCAGCATTTTTTTGCCGAGTTCGTCGTTGGTGCCCTTCATGCGCACCACCAAGGGCACGGACAAATTCACGGCTTTGCAAGCCGAGATGACGCCGCTGGCGATGGTGTCGCACTTCATGATGCCGCCGAAGATGTTGACCAAAATGCCTTTGACATTCTTGTTCGCCAGCATGATCTTGAACGCTTCGGTGACTTTCTCAGCGGTTGCGCCGCCGCCCACGTCCAGAAAGTTGGCAGGCTCACCGCCAAACAACTTGATGGTGTCCATGGTGGCCATGGCCAAACCGGCGCCGTTGACCAAGCAACCGATGTTGCCGTCCAAGCTGATGTAAGCCAGGTCGAACTTAGAAGCTTCCACTTCAGCTGGATCTTCTTCGTCCAGATCGCGGTAAGCCACAACGTCGGGGTGACGGAACAAAGCGTTGGCATCGAAATTGAACTTAGCGTCCAAAGCCATGACCTTGCCTTTGCTGTCGCGGTTCAGCGGGTTGATTTCAACCAGCGAAGCGTCGGTGTCCATGTAGCATTGGTACAGCTTCTTGAAGATGTCCACGGCCTGGGCGGTGGAATCGGCAGGCATGCCAATCGCGTCTGCTATCTTCTTGGCTTGGGTATCGCTCAGCCCGGTCAACGGGTCGATGAACTCGGTGATCATTTTTTCTGGGGTGGAGTGAGCCACTTCCTCGATGTCCATACCGCCTTCGCTTGATGCAATGAAGGCGATCTTTTGGCTGGCGCGATCGGTGACCACGGAGACGTAATATTCTTTATGGATGTCCGCGCCGTCTTCGATGTAAAGACGGCGTACTTTTTGGCCTTCGGGGCCGGTTTGGTGGGTTTTGAGCTGCATGCCCAGAATCTCACCAGAAATGCGTTTGACGTCATCAATGGTTTTGGCCACCTTGACACCACCACCTTTGCCACGGCCACCCGCGTGAATTTGCGCCTTGACCACCCACACCGGGCCGCCCAGCTTTTGCGCGGCTTCGACCGCTTCTTGAACTGTGAACGCAGGAATGCCGCGTGGGACAGGCACACCAAATTGACGCAAGATTTCCTTGCCTTGGTACTCGTGAATCTTCATGAGGCTTCTCTCAGAGGGGTGGATGGTTTCACCAGCTTGCGGAACACTTTGGAATCCTGCAAGCGCTGGACACTGCAGCCCGTGACTGTATCATGCTGCAATGCACAAATTTTGAGCCTTGCGACTTACATTGACTTGACGCTGGGCGCTACACGACGGGGAGTCACACCATGGCCATTATTTTCATTGACGGCGAAGCGGGCACCACCGGCTTGCAAATTCGCGAGCGGCTGGCTTTGATGCCTGCCATTCAGGTGCTCAGCATCGACCCCGTCCGGCGCAAAGACCCCGAGGCCAAGCGCGAACTGATGGCCAGCGCAGACCTGGTGGTGTTGTGTTTGCATGACGAGGCAGCCATCGAGTCGGTGGCCATGATCGACAGCCTTGCAGGGCGCAAACCCCGCATCGTCGACGCCTCAAGCGCCCACCGCTGCCACCCTGATTGGGTGTTTGGCTTCCCAGAACTCGCCCCTGGCCAACGCGAAGCGGTGCAAAAAGCCGACCGCGTGGCCAATCCGGGCTGTTATGCCACGGGCGCCATTGCCATTTTGCGGCCCTTGGTGGACGCCGGGATCGTGCCCAGAGACTTTCCGGTGTGTTTGCCGTCCGTCAGCGGTTACTCAGGGGGCGGCCGCAGCATGATCGAAGACTATGAAGCCGGCAAGGCCCCCTTGTTTGAGGCCTACGCCTTGGGCTTGAAGCACAAGCACATTCCTGAAATGATGCGCTACAGCGGCATGACCACACGCCCCTTGTTTGTTCCGGCGGTGGCTAATTTTCGCCAAGGTATGTTGGTGCAACTGCCGCTTCATTTGGATCAGCTCCCTGGCAAGCCCGAAGCGGCCGACCTGCATGCGGCGCTCAGCGCGCACTATGCGGCCAGTCACGCCGAAGGCGGCTGGGTGCGCGTAGCGCCCACCACACAGAACGGCAAGCTCGACGCTTTGGCGCTGAACGACACCAACCAGCTCGAAATCCGGGTGTTTGCCAATGAAGAGGCGCGCCAGGCGGTTGTCATTGCCCGATTGGACAACCTGGGCAAAGGTGCCAGTGGCGCGGCGGTGCAAAACATCCAGTTGATGCTGGGTTTGTAGGCGCTCAGTCGTCTTCTCCTTGCACCACGCGGCGCACCGCTTCAGAGGCAAAACCGCGGGTCAGCAAAAAACGCATCTGTTTGACCCGTTCTTTAGCGTCTGTGGCGGGTTGACCGAATTTTTTTCGCCAAACTTCTCGGGCCCGTTCAAGTTCGCTGGCCCGCATGCCGTGCATGGCTTCTTGAATGGCTGGGCCTTCTATGCCCTTGGCCTGCAGCTCATGTTTGATGCGCGCGGCTCCCAGCTTGCTGGCACGGCGGTTGACCACCGAATCCACCACCCTTTGCGCGTTGATGAAGTCCTTGGCTTGTAAAAAGTCCAAAGCGGCGACCAGCTTGCCAGGTTCTTCTTCAAAGGGCCGCAGCTTGCGCTCCAGCTCTTGGCGTGAATGTTCGCGTTGCGACAACAACCTCATGGCGCGGCCTTTGAGCGAAAGTTGGGAACCCAAACCCTTGCGGGGTTGGGGTTTTGGCTCTTCGTCAGTCATGGTCCGTCAGGCAAGAATTTCTTTGGGTTCTTTCGGCTCTTTGGCCACCTTAGGGGGCTTGCCTGCAGGGGCCTGCTCCATTTGCGCCAGCAAAGGAATACCCAAAGACACGCGCACCTTGTTTTCGATTTCAAAGGACAGGCTGGGGTTTTCGCGCAAGAACTCCCGGGCGTTGTCGCGGCCTTGGCCGATTTTTTCGCCTTGGTAAGCGTACCAAGCGCCGGATTTTTCAATCACCTTGGCGGTCACGCCCATGTCGATGATCTCGCCTTGGCGGCTGATGCCCTCGCCAAACAAAATATCGAATTCGGCTGTTTTGAAGGGAGGCGCAACTTTATTTTTCACCACTTTGACCTTGGTTTCGTTGCCAATCGCTTCGTCGCCTTTCTTGATGGTGCCGGTGCGGCGAATGTCCAATCGCACTGAGGCGTAGAACTTGAGTGCGTTGCCACCGGTGGTGGTCTCGGGCGAGCCGAACATCACA
>CAMDKK010000054.1 GCA_945901045.1 Limnohabitans sp. Rim8 | reverse complement strand
CGCTCTACACTTTTCTACAGATTTTGTCGGTGTCTGTTTTCGAGAAAACGTCGATTTCATGAGCCTTGCAGACCGATGCTTACACAACCGAACCACCTGACTGCGCTAAGCAGTTGAATTTGTTCAATTTTTAACCGGACACTACTGATAAAGCAGTAAAAATATAATTTCTTGCATATTTTTACTTGATTGGCTTGCGGAACTCAATTTTCCTGCGCCTGGTGCATGCCTTGCCGAGACTACAACTGTTTAGCTTGCTGACTGCATCGTTTGCACTGACAGAACATTGCCAATGCCATAGATGCGTTTGAGCAAATGCAACTTCTAGACATTGAAGGTCTTGGAAGTCGCATGGATACTGGTGCCCCGAGCCGGAATCGAACCGGCACGCCCGCTATTCACGAAGCGGCGGATTTTAAGTCCGCAGTGTCTACCAATTTCACCATCGGGGCAGTGCGAATGATCGCAACTTAGTACTGCTCTAGTTTAACAGCCAGACACCATGGGTTTTGTCTTGCAGCGCCACCGCTCGCCTCTAATCTTCAATTTCATATGGGCTAGGGACTTAGGCGTTTTTCAATACAACAGCTCCGGTCTATGTGTTTTTTAACACTTATTAATACGTATTCATCCATTACGAAAAATAAACGGTGAAGCTCGTTTCAAATTGGATCAAAAATCCGACCAATTAAAAAGCAAGGTCCGAGACCAGCAACCCAGCTTTCAAGCTGTATCCCAATCCCCTCTTTCATACCCGTCATTTTGACAAATCGGGGTAGGATGCAAGTGCTGTAGTATTTAGCATGTTTGATGGCACAGTGCATCTCTGGACCCATCAAATCTTGCTGTTTGTTTAAAAAAGGTGAAGAAATGTCGGTTCCAACTGCGATGAATTTTATTGATCATGGCAAAGGGGGGCTTCCAGACGTTCTGGTCCCCAGCCAATGCACAGTCCCGAGCCCAGCGCCAGGCGAAGTCTTGGTGCGCGTGGCTTATGCGGGCGTCAACCGCCCCGACTGTGCCCAGCGCAGTGGACGCTATCCTCCGCCCCCAGGCGCATCATCGATCATTGGCCTTGAAGTTTCAGGCGAGGTCGTTGCGCTGGGCGAAGGTGTAACGCAGTGGAAAGTTGGTGACTCGCTTTGCGCGTTGACCAATGGCGGCGCCTACGCCCAGTACGTGACAGTGCCCCAAGGACAAGCGCTGCCAATTCCTAAGGGCTTCTCCATGCTGCAAGCCGCAGCTTTACCCGAAAACTTTTTCACAGTTTGGACCAATGTATTCCAACGCGGCAAACTCCAAAAGGGTGAAACATTTTTGGTGCATGGCGGATCATCGGGCATTGGTTTGACTGCCATTCAGCTTGCACATGCTTTTGGCGCCAAAGTGTTTTGTACTGTTGGCAATGATGACAAGGCCATGGCGTGTCAAGAAGTAGGCGCCGACATCGCCATCAACTACACCACCCAAGATTTTGTTGAAGTCGTCATGGAGAACACAAACAAGCAAGGGGTCAATATCGTTCTTGACATGGTCGGCGGGAGCTATATGCAGCGCAACTTGCAAGCACTGTCCCTAGACGGTCGGTTGGTGCAAATTGCCTACTTGCAAACGTCCAAAGTAGAAGTCGACTGGATATCCCTGATGACCAAACGCTTGACGTTTACAGGCTCTACTCTGCGACCACGAACGGCCGCAGACAAGATGCAAATGGCCACAGAGTTAAAGCAGTCCGTCTGGCCTTTGCTGGAAGCTGGTGCGGTCAAGCCCGTGATTTACAAAGTGTTTGATTTGACGCAAGCCAACCAAGCGCACGCGCTCATGGAGTCGTCTGTACACATTGGAAAAATCATGCTGAAGGTGGCTGCCGACTGAAGTTGGCAGCGCAGACAGAAAAGCCCTCCTAAGAGGGCTTTTTTGGATTCCAAAGAATCACACCTGGTTGTTAACCGCCCTTTTTGGAGCGCTTGCCAGGGTTCTTCTTGTTGCGAGTGGCCACGCCACGCTCCAAGCTCACACGCTGACCGCGGCCATGTGTCGGCAATGTCGCGCCAGGCTGTGGCGTCATTGGCGGGGTAAATTTACGATCAGCTTCAGTCACAATCTTATTGCCCATCAGTGGCTCCAGTAAAAAGTTCAACCCCTGATTAGGCCACAGCTTCGGGCTGATTCAGCCATGAGGCCTGATTAATTTTGGCTTCAAGCTCATTCCACTTTAGCGCCCGAACTTTTCACGATCAGGGCGGCGTTATCCCAATCGGCACGCAAAATTTGCTGAAATTCATCGGGGCTGGCCGTTGTCATTTCAACGCCCAGGTTTTTGAATCGTTCAATCACGGCAGGATCAGCCAAGGCTTTTTGAACGGCATTGTTAATGCGATCTTGTTCGGCTTTGGGCATGGCTGCAGGGCCGAGCAAACCGATCCAGGAATCAAATTTGTAGCCCGGCAACCCAGACTCAGCGACGGTGGGCAACTCGGGCATGAAACGCGAGCGCTTGGAGCCGGTATAGGCCAACAGTTTGATACGTGGGTCTTGCCGAAAACCCACCACACCGATGGTGGCGGCCGTCACACCTTGCACGCGGTCGGCCAAGACTTCGTTGACTGCATCACCTGTCGACTTGAGCGGAATGTGTTGCATGTCCAAACCAGCTTTGGACATGAAAGACGCCATCCCCAAGTGGGTGGCACTGCCGTTGCCAGCGGACGCATAGTTCAGTTGTTTGGGCTTGGACTTGACTTGCTTGATGTAATCCGCCAAATTGCTCACCCCCATGCTGGAGGGTGCCGCGATCACGTAGCCAGAATAGCCCAGCAAAGACACGCCAGCAAAATCTTTGATGGGGTCGTAAGGCAGCTTGGCAAACAAATGGCCCGCCAAGGTATGGCTGGCCGCAGCCAGCACCAAGGTGTTGCCGTCGGGCGCTGCTTTGGCCACTGCAGCTGTGCCGATGGTGCCGCCGGCACCCGCTCTGTTTTCGATGATGACCGAAGCACCCAGTATTTGACCCAACTCGTTGCTGAAGGTTCTGGCCACCGTGTCTTGCACAGCACCCGGACCAAACGGGACCACGATGCGGATCACACGCTGCGCCAGGGCAGATGTGCTCAAACCCATTGCCATTGCAAGCACGACCAGTGAGGTTTTGATTTTCATAATGTGTCCTTTGAAAGTTTCAAGAATTGGCAAGCCAACGTTGCGTGAGGCGAACAAAATAACTGGCTCCAATGGGAATGATTGCATCGTTGAAGTCAAAAGAGGTATTGTGGATGATGCAAGGACCTGGCCCGTGGTCAGGCATGCGGTGATCACCAAAACCATTGCCAATGAAGGCATAGCAACCCGGTTTCGCTTTGAGCATATGGGCAAAGTCTTCAGCACTCAGCACCGCTGGGAAGTGCTCGTTGACAGCATCGGCACCCACCACCTCGCGCATGACCTCTGCAGCAAATCGCGCTTCCTGGGCATGGTTGACAACCGGAGGCGACGCACGTCTGAACTCCACCACCACAGTGCATCCATGCGCTTGTGCTGTGCCTTGCGCCAGTTGACGAAGCCCTGCTTCAATGGCGTCGAGAGCTGATTCTGAAAAGGTACGCACAGTGCCGCCGACCCACGCTTCATCGGGAATCACATTGGGCGCGCCAGAGCCTTGGATTTGTGTCACCGCCAACAAGGCACGCTCCACACTGTCGACCACCTTGGGCACCAGAGTTTGCAATTGCTGTCCCAAGTTGATCACAGCGGCCACCGGATCGATACCCGTATGCGGCATCGAAGCATGCGTTCCACGCCCCTTCATCACCACGCGCCAGGTGTTACTCGAGGCCATTAAAGCGCCATGATTGAGCGCAAAGTGTCCAACCTCTCCGATTGAAAAGTTGTGCAAAGCAAACACAGCATCACAGGGAAAACGCTCGAACAATCCGTCTTCGATCATTTTTTTAGCACCCGCTTTGCCCATTTCTTCAGCTGGTTGAAATATGAAGTTCACCGTACCATCAAAGTCGCAGTGCTGAGACAGGTGCCAAGCCGCTGCCAACAGCATGGTGGTATGTCCGTCATGGCCACAAGCATGCATGCGCCCGTCATGGGTTGATCGGTGTGGAAAATGGTTTTCTTCTTGCAGAGGCAAGGCGTCAAGGTCTGCGCGCAAACCCAAGGAGCGAGAGCCTTTGCCAGATTTCAAGACACCCACCACCCCGGTACCCGCTACCCCAGTGTGAACCTCAATGCCCCAGGACCGCAACTTTTCGGCCACTATCGAGGAGGTGCGATGTTCTTCAAATCCCAGCTCAGGGTGTGCATGAATATCGCGGCGTAAATCGGTGAACTGGCTGTAGTCTTTCAGCGTGTCTAAAAGGGGCATGTCATTTCAGTCAAAGTAACAATTGAGTTGACTTTACTACAGGACACGAACAAAGCAGCATAAGGAATAAAAGGCTCACTCCAGTCAAAAAATAAAATTTCGGTGAAAATAAAGCATGAACAAAAAACTCCGACAACTTATCGCACTGAGCTTGTGCAGCACTTGCGTTTCTTTCGCCTGGGCGCAAAACAACTTCATCAGTGATGCGGCCAAAGAACCCGGTGCCAAGGTCATGCCATCAGGCTTGGTCTTTCGGTCCCTCCAAGAGGGCACCGGCGCAAGCCCCAACGCGACTGACAAAGTCAAAGTGCATTACCGGGGGACGTTACCCGATGGCAAAGAATTTGACAGCTCATACAAACGCAATCAATCGATTGAATTTCCATTGAATGGGGTGATCGCCTGCTGGACCGAAGGTGTTCAGTTGATGAAAACTGGCGGCAAGTCTAAATTGACCTGCCCACCCGCCATTGCCTATGGTGCACGCGGTGCAGGGGGTGTCATCCCACCCAATGCCACCCTGCAATTTGAAATTGAATTGATCGCCATAGCCGGCAAGTAAACACAAGGACTCACCTATGACCACGATGAACTTAGAAGCCTTCACCAAACAATCACTGGAAGAAGGCTTTGACGAGGTGCTGGTGCGTGAATGGGCGCCAGATCTGGTGCTCGACACCCATACCCACCCTTTTGATGTCAGCGCCTATGTCGTCAAAGGAGAATACTGGCTCACACTGGACACTCAAATCAAACACCTGAAAGCAGGCGACAGTTTCAGACTTGCGCGCGACATTCCCCATGCCGAGCGTTATGGAACAGAAGGCGCGACTGTCTGGGTGGCTCGGGCGAATTGAAATCGCAAGCGAGTTAAAAAATTCTTTGTCATTAATTTGAAACACAAGAGGGCTAATCTTATTTACTGAACATTTTTATAAAGGTCAGAAATGAAATTGCCCACCCTGTCAATTACGACAAACGCCAAATTATTGACTTCGGCAGTCATTTCACTGGTATTGATCGCTTGTGGAGGCAGCGGCGATTCAAGCGTCAGTTTTGAGCCACCTTCACTGACTTTCACGGCCCCCACCCAGACCTTTGATTTGTCTAATTACACCTTATCAGGCCGATACAGTTTGCCTGTTGGTACAGGGGCCAACTTATTGGCTGAAGAAGCCTCTGGCGTCACGTACAACAAAGATACCGACACATTGTTTGTCGTGGGCGATGGTGGGACTTCAGTGACCCAAGTCAGTAAGACAGGGGTGCTCATTGATTCGATGACTCTTGCCGCTGACCCAGCCAAGGTGGCTTGCTGCCAAGGCACCTACTTTTACGACCCCGAAGGAATAGCCTACATAGGAAATAATAAATTTGTGATGGTTGAGGAACGATTCCGTCAATTGAACGAATTCACATACAAAGCCAATTCCACTTTGGATGCCTCTGGTGTTCGCACTGTCAAGCTGGGTACAACCATCGGGAACACCGGCATTGAAGGCATCAGTTTCGACCCGATGACGTCGGGCTTTATTGCAGTCAAAGAGTCCGGGCCATTGGGCGTGTTCCAAACGACTGTTGACTTTGCTGCGAAAACTGCCTCTAACGGCTCAGCAACAACTGAGAATTCTGTCAATCTTTTTGATCCCAACAAAATCGGCTTACCTGCTGTCAATGATGTTTTTGCACTCTCGAATATTGTTTCAAACACAGCAGCCGATTACAGTCACTTGATGATCCTGAGTGCTCCTGCTGGCAAGATTATCAAAATGGACCGTTCGGGCAACCTTTTGGGAACACTGGATATCGGAAGTGCCGCTCAAAATGAGGGCATGACGATGGATCGTGATGGAAAAATTTATGTTGTCAGTGAAATAGGAGGCGGAGCGGGTCGCCCTGAACTGCTGGTTTTTGCGCCAACTACCTCCAAGACCGCCGTGGGTTTAGGCACTCATCTGTACCTCAGCTTCAACCAAACCATTGTTGCCGGAACGGGCAATTTTGTATTGAACAACAACGCAGGCGATACCCGAACTATTTCTGTAACAGACGCTACTCAGGTCACTGTCAACGGAAAAACTGTCACCATCAATCCAACAACGGATTTGTTAGCCGGTTCCACCTATACAGTAACTTACGCTGCTGGGGTGCTCAAAGACTCCCTGGGCAACTCTGCTCCTGCAGTTTCAGGCTCGTCAATCGACTTCAAGACCGCCGGTTTGATTGACACCGCTGCACCCACTCTTTTGAGCACATCACCCTTAGACAATGCAACAGGCATATCCAGCAGCCGAGTGATCCTGACCTTCAGTGAAAATGTACTGCCTGTATCCGGGAACATTCTGATCAGCAGTGCCAGTGACACACGCACCATTGCGATTGGTGATACCACGCAAGTGACTTTCAACGGCAATATTGTGAACATCAACCCCACTGCTGACTTGAAAAAGGGTGTGGGCTACTCCGTGACGATGGCCAGTGGTGTGATCAAAGACGCTGCCGGCAATTCGTTTGCAGGCATCACATCCTCAACCATTTTAAATTTTGACACGGCTGCTACACCTACGACGCCCACTTTGCTCATCACGGAAGTGAACTCGAACGCTGCTGGTGGTGACTTTTTTGAGATTTATAACTTCGGTGCATCCGCTGTAGACATCAGCGGATGGAAATGGGGAGACAACAAGTTTTTATTCACCGACCCTGCAATTGCCACTTTCAGCAACGGTACGTCCATTGCTGCAGGGCAACGTTTGCTTGTCATGAATGTTTTGAATGGCGCAACCGCCTTCAGAACAGCTTGGGGTTTGGCATCTGAAGTCCCGATAGCCACTACCGATGTGGCAGGACCAGGCCTTGGTGGTGGTGATGCCGTGGTTATTTACAACGCATCTGGGGTTATTGTGACTTGGATGAATTACGGTCCAGATGCCACTGGATTCCCACACGCCATAGCTTCTGCTGGTACCACTTTTGTAACTGGTGTTCATGCAGGTCCAGCTTTTGGTGCGACGGCCAATGCCAACTCAGTTTCGGCTGTTTGGGACGGTGCTTCAACTTCTAGCCCCACTTACACAGCGGCCGCAGTGGGTGCACTGGGTGCGTTTATTCAGCCCCTTGCACCCACCGCGATTGGTTCACCAGGCAAGTAATTTACTGGCAAGCCTGCCCCGCAAACTGAAAAATGACGGGGCTGGCAAAGGAGATTGGCAATCTCTATGGTGGGTTTGTTGCCGCCGCACCTCTCCTGGTCAAATCGACGTCGGCGCCAACATAGCGACCCAGTCTGGGGCCGTTTGGGTGGGCGTGGCGCAGGAATAGGTGAAGTTGGAGGCGCCCAACACGGCAACAAAGATCTGCACTTGCCTAATCTCCCCGGTGTTGGACTCCGGCCTCGCTCAAATCACAAGTTATGAGCCGCGTGAAACACATTGCCCTTCGCAACCGAGTAGGACTAACAGTACAAGCTTTGTACCGCCATCGTTTTAAACGACAATGTCGAAAAAAGCCCAACAATGTGTGGGCTTTTTTTCATTTGCGTTTGCAATCTATTGATATTGGCTCATCACTCAGAGTCAGAAATTACGCCTTTAAGTAACTGATGGTCTTATTTAGGAACTTCGCAGTTTTTCTCTCGCATTAAATTACTAAGATGAACGCTGCGATTGTCGGCTGCCGCAATCGCTTCATTAGCGTTCATCGCCGTGCCGATAATAGCGGGCCAGAAAAATAGGGCTCGAACTACATTGCCACCTGTGACTGATTTTTCTGAATCCGCTTCCTTTTTTAGCCGCTGAACATCAGAGTATTCGTTTTGGATTTGAGCACACGTCAGACCAGAGTCGCCTGGCTTTACAACCTGCGTTACTGTAGGCGTCGCACAACCAGCAAAAATTAAAGCAGTTGTTGAGAAGATTAAATACTTAAAATAGTTCATTTTTTTCCTTCAAGTTAGTTAATTTACTTGCTAACTATATCATACGTATTATTTTTTAAACTACTGATTTGTCAAGCCAACCCGTCTGCCGACATAGGTGCTGCCAAGTTGCTGTAATGCGCCTTTAACACCCCCACGTTGGTGCCCATTTGCTTTGACAGCGTGTGTAGGTCTGTTTCAGACAACAGTTCCAGCGTTGCCTGGGGATGCATACCTCGTGCATTGTGAAACAGCAACTCATCGACTCTGCCCAGCATTTTTTCAAAATCTAGTGTGGCAATATCCTTTTGCCTGTTGTGCAAGCGGTTTAAGACACACAGAGTTTCGTGTTTTGCCACCGGGTAGCCTTCGCCAGACTTGCCGCTAACACGCGCACGCAAATATTCAACGCCGTCTGCCTCATACTGACTACGCCAATGCACATTCGCTCACTCAGTGCCATCAGTCGCTGCGTTGAGTGCGCTGCGGGTTGTGGCGGCGTTGTTTTAACGGTGAGACAATTGGGCAAGGGGTAGCCGATCTGTGTCTGCTTCACAGCCCTACCCTGCCACGCGGTTTTATAAAATGCAGACATTTTGCACAGCCTGCCGCAAGTGTTTGGCAGCGTTGAAAGTGTGCAGCGAGTGTGCAAGGTGTGCATACGAAAAAAAACGCACCACTGAATGAACAGTGATGCGTTTGGACTGGAGGCTCGGGCCGGAGTCGAACCGACCTACACGGATTTGCAATCCGGTGCATAACCGCTTTGCTACCGAGCCATTAAACAGACAAAATCACGGCCGACAAAAAAGGGAAGCGATGGGCTTCCCTTCTGCGTTGAAAGAATCGCGAACTTCTTTCATCATTTGGAGCGGGAAACGAGATTCGAACTCGCGACCTCAACCTTGGCAAGGTTGCGCTCTACCAACTGAGCTATTCCCGCATTTGCAAGCAACTTAGCATTATATGCTTTGTTTTTTGCTTCAAGTGGATTATAGGGCAATTTTTCAGACTTTTAAAACCTATCGCGAAATTTTTGCCCTCATTTTCTTTCAATGTTTGATCGCTTCTTTCTCAAGCACAGCGTCAACCGGAACCAAGGCGACAACAGCGGTCACGGCGGCAACTTCTTCCTCAGGCAAGGCTTCTGGCATTCTCTCCAAGGCGACTTCAAGCACCTTGTCGATCCACTTGACGGGCACTATCTCCAAGCCGTTTTTGACGTTCTCGGGAATGTCTTGCAAGTCTTTGACGTTGTCTTCCGGGATCAATACCGTCTTGATGCCACCGCGTAATGCGGCCAACAGTTTTTCTTTCAGCCCGCCGATGGCCGTGACTTCGCCGCGCAAAGTGATCTCTCCCGTCATGGCAACATCCGCGCGGATCGGTATCCCCGTCATGGCAGACACCATGGCGGTGGTCATGGCTGCACCCGCACTGGGGCCATCTTTTGGGGTGGCGCCATCAGGCACGTGAATGTGCAGGTCTTTCTTTTCAAAGACATCGTCTTTGATACCTAAAAGACGAGCGCGACTGCGAACCACGGTGCGGGCGGCTTCCACAGACTCTTTCATCACATCACCCAATGAACCGGTGCGGGTGATAACGCCCTTACCCGGCATCAATGCGGCTTCGATGGTCAGCAAATCGCCGCCCACTTCGGTCCAGGCCAAGCCCACCACTTGCCCGACTTGGTTGGTCGCTTCTGCGCGTCCGTAGGTGTATTTTTGTACGCCCAAGAAATCGTTCAAGTTGTCTGGGGTGACCACTACCTGCGGTGTCATTTGTTTCAACAGCAAGGCTTTTACAACCTTGCGGCAAATTTTAGAAAGCTCACGCTCAAGTGATCGCACGCCCGCTTCGCGGGTGTAGTAACGAACGATGTCGCGAACCGCTGCGTCAGAGACTTTCAGCTCAGATTCTTTCACCCCGTTGTTGGTCATTTGCTTGGGCAGCAAATACTTGATGGCGATACTGGTTTTTTCGTCTTCGGTGTAGCCAGACAAGCGGATCACTTCCATCCGGTCCAGAAGGGCCGAAGGAATATTCATCGAATTAGAGGTTGCCACAAACATGACGTCGCTCAGATCGAAATCCACCTCCACATAATGGTCACCGAAAGTATGGTTTTGTTCAGGGTCCAGGACTTCAAGCAATGCACTGGATGGGTCACCGCGGAAGTCAGTGCCGAGTTTATCGATCTCATCCAACAAAAACAAAGGGTTGCGCGTGCCGACCTTGGTCAGGCTTTGCAATACCTTGCCAGGCATGGCTCCGATATAAGTACGGCGGTGGCCGCGGATCTCGGCCTCGTCACGCATGCCACCCAAGGCCATACGCACGTATTTGCGACCTGTGGCCTTGGCGATCGATTGACCCAAAGATGTTTTGCCAACGCCCGGAGGACCAACCAAGCAAAGAATGGGCGCCTTGAGCTTGTCAACACGTTGCTGCACCGCCAGGTATTCCATGATGCGGTCTTTGACTTTTTCGAGTCCAAAATGGTCCTCGTTCAACACCACTTCGGCATTGCCCAAGTCGTGCTTGATCTTGGTGCGCTTGCTCCAAGGCAAAGCCGTCAGGACGTCAATGTAGTTGCGCACTACGCTGGCTTCGGCTGACATGGGAGACATGAGCTTGAGTTTCTTCAGTTCAGCATCCGCTTTTTTGCGGGCATCTGGCGGCATTTTGGCGGCTTTGATCTTCTTTTCTATCTCTTCTATGTCTGCGCCCTCTTCGCCCTCGCCCAATTCTTTTTGGATCGCTTTGACTTGTTCGTTGAGATAAAAATCACGTTGATTTTTTTCCATCTGCCGCTTGACGCGACCACGGATTTTTTTATCGACATTCAAAATATCGACTTCTCGCTCAAGTTGCGCAAAAAGATTTTCCAAGCGGTCACGGATGCTCGCCAAATCAAGCACCAACTGCTTGTTTTCTAACTTGAGCGGCAGATGAGCAGCGATGGTATCTGCCAGCCGACCAGGCTCATCGATGCTAGAGATCGAAGTCAAAATTTCGGGAGGGATTTTTTTGTTGAGTTTGACGTACTGGTCAAACTGCTGCATCACCGCACGCCGCAGCGCTTCGATTTCGCTGCTTTGCTGGGCTTGCTCGGCCGCCACTTCCATGGGCATCACCGTGGCAGTGAAATGGACCTCACCATCCACAATGGTTTGTACCGTTGCCCGTTGCTGGCCTTCAACAAGGACTTTGACCGTGCCGTCCGGCAGTTTGAGCATCTGCAGAATCGTCGAAATGCAGCCGACTTCAAACATGTCGGTGGCTTCAGGCTCGTCTTTGGCAGCGGTTTTTTGGGCCACCAGCATGATGCGGCGGTCGCTGGCCATGGCGGTTTCGAGGGCCTTGATGCTCTTGGGGCGACCCACAAACAAGGGAATGACCATGTGCGGAAAGACCACCACATCACGCAAAGGCAACATGGGCAGGTCAAGCAAAATGGCGGGTAATGGAGTGTGTCCGGACATAAGGGTTCCCTCAGTTATACGGGATAGATGGTCACAGGACGCCTGATTTCAACCCACGCACACAAGGTGTCTTGAGTTTGCAATCCATTGTCCTTTAGTCTGCGCCCCGAAGGGCTCAGGCTTGTTTAGCCGCTTCGCGGTAAACCAGCAAGGGTGTTTGGTTTTCTTCGATGGTGGACTCATCCACCACCACTTTTGCGACATTCAAAGATGTCGGTAAGTCGAACATGGTATTGATCAGCGCTTGTTCCAGTATGGAACGCAGTCCACGCGCACCGGTTTTACGCGCCAAGGCTTTGCGTGCGATCGCATGCAACGCGGCGGGGCGTATTTCCAACTCGACGCCTTCCATGCTGAGCAATTTACCGAACTGTTTGACCAAGGCATTTTTAGGCTCTGTCAAGATCTCGATCAGCGCTTCTTCAGTCAACTCGGCCAGAGTTGCCACCACGGGCATCCGACCGACCAACTCAGGGATCAGGCCAAACTTGATCAGATCTTCGGGCTCCACCTCGTTGAAAACATCGGTCAACGAGCGTTGTTTTTTACTTTTGACAACAGCGCCAAAACCAATGCCGGAGGCTTCGGTCCGGTTCTCGATCACTTTTTCAAGGCCAGAGAACGCGCCACCACAAATGAACAAAATGTTGGTGGTGTCAATCTGCAAAAAGTCTTGATTGGGGTGCTTGCGCCCACCTTGAGGCGGCACACTCGCCATGGTGCCTTCAATCAGTTTGAGCAACGCCTGTTGAACGCCCTCACCCGACACATCGCGGGTTATAGAGGGGTTGTCCGATTTTCGGGTAATTTTGTCAATCTCATCGATATAGACAATCCCGCGCTGGGCACGCTCAACATCGTAATTACAGCTTTGCAGCAACTTGGCGACGATGTTCTCCACGTCTTCTCCCACATAACCGGCTTCGGTCAAGGTCGTGGCATCGGCCATGACAAAGGGGACGTCAAGCATGCGGGCCAGCGTTTGTGCCAGCAAAGTTTTGCCTGAGCCGGTAGGGCCAATCAGCAAGATATTGCTTTTGGAAAGCTCGACTTCGTCTTTTTTGGCCGTTTCTTTGTGGCGCAAGCGCTTGTAGTGGTTATAGACCGCCACGGCCAAGGTACGTTTGGCCTTTTCTTGGCCAATCACATAGTTGTCCAGATTGGTTTTGATGTCCAAAGGAGTTGGCAAGCCGTCTTTGACACCTGGCGTCAAGTCAACCGCAGGCAACTCGTCACGAATGATGTCATTGCACAAGTCAATGCATTCATCGCAAATAAAGACCGAAGGGCCCGCGATGAGTTTCTTGACCTCGTGCTGACTCTTACCGCAAAAGGAGCAGTAAAGATTTTTCTCGGAAGATGCGCCTTTTTTGTCGGCCATAACAATGCCTAATGATTCGAATGGGTCAATGATAAACGAGAAGAAAAACGGCGTTCACCTAACCCGGGAAACGCCGTCCAGATCAAGGCCGAACTGTCTGTTCGATCCCACTAATTTCAAGGCCGCTTGGCTATGACTTCGTCAACTAAGCCATATTCTTTAGCTTCATCGGCAGAAAGGTAGTAATCCCTTTCGGTGTCACGCTCAATTTTTTCGATGGGCTGACCTGTCTTTTCAGCCAGGATACGGTTCAATTGTTCGCGAGTTTTCAGAATTTCACGGGCGTGAATTTCAATTTCCGTCGCCTGCCCACGTGTGCCACCCAAAGGCTGATGGATCATCACCTTGGAGTTGGGCAAGCAAAAACGTTTACCTTTTGCACCCGATGTCAGTAAAAAAGCCCCCATACTGGCGGCCATGCCCATGCACAGCGTAGACACAGCGGGTTTGATAAAGTTCATCGTATCAAAGATTGCCATGCCTGCACTGACAGAGCCACCAGGGGAATTGATGTAAAACGAGATGTCTTTTTCCGGATTTTCGCTTTCCAGAAACAGCATCTGCGCCACCACCAAATTGGCAGCGTGGTCATTGACCTCGCCGACCAAGAAAATCACACGCTCTTTGAGCAAGCGGGAATAAATGTCATAGGCGCGCTCTCCGCGGCCAGACGTCTCAATCACCATCGGGACCATGCCCAAGGCTTGGGTTTCGAATTCACTCATGTTCGTTCCTGTCTTCATTTGGCTACTTTAACCCTTTTGGGAGACCTTCAGGCAGATGGGGCTTGTGGACGGAACTGCAAGTCCTTCACAAGTCCCAAAGGCGAGAAAGTCAGAATTTCAAATCCGGTTCAGCGCAAAAGCTCAGCCTTGTTGGCCCATCAATTCGTCAAAGGACACCGACTTTTCAGTCACTTTGGCTTTGGACATGACATATTCAGCCACATTGCTTTCAATGACCACGGATTCCACCTCGGCCATGCGCTGGTTGTCACTGTAATACCAGCGGACCACATCCGCAGGACGTTCGTAGCTCGAAGACAGCTCTTCAATGTGGGCCTTGATTTGCTCCGGTTTGGCGTGCAACGCATTGGCTCGAACCAATTCGGCCACAACCAAGCCCAAACGCACTCGGCGCTCAGCTTGCGGTACAAAAATATCATCAGGAATTTCGGCTTTATCGGCGTCCTTGATACCGCGTTGTTTCAAGTCGGCGCGAGCGCCTTCTTTGAGGCGATCCACCTCCGACTGAACAATGGACTTGGGCAAGTCAAGCTCAGATTTGGCGACCAAGGCGTCCATTGCGGCTTGCTTGTTACGGCCTTGCAAACGGGATTTGACTTCGCGCTCAAGGTTTTTGCGAATGTCTGCACGCAAACCGTCGACGGAAGCATCAGCAATGCCCAGTGATTTGGCCAAGGCTTCGTTCACATCGGGCAGGTGAGCAGCTTCGATTTTCTTAACAGTGACCATAAAGTCGGCAGTTTTGCCCGCAACATCTTTGCCATGGTAATCCGCAGGAAATGCCAAGGGGAAGGTTTTGCTCTCACCATTTTTCATGCCGCGCACTGCGTCTTCAAATTCTTTCAGCATCTGTCCTTCACCGACCATGAACTGAAAGTCTTCAGCTTTGCCACCGGAGAAGGTTTCGCCGTCGATTTTGCCTTCAAAGTCCACCGTCACGCGGTCGCCCTCAGCAGTGGCTGTGTCCAACGCGCGCTGCGCAAAAGTCCGACGTTGCTTGCGCAAAATGTCAATGGTTTTATCAATCGCAGCGTCAGAGACTTCCGAAGAAGTTTTTTCGACTTCAACATCAGCCAAGTCACCCAATTTAACTTCAGGGTAAACCTCAAAAATCGCATCAAAAGTCAACTCGCCTGTCGGGGCACCTTCTTTTTCGGTGATACGGGGCTGTCCCGCCACGCGCACTTGCGCTTCGTTGGCGGCGACAGCAAAAGCTTCGCCCACCTTGTCGTTCATAACTTCATACTGAACCGAGTAGCCATAACGCTGAGCCACCACGTTCATGGGCACTTTGCCTGGACGGAAGCCGTCCATTTTCACGGTACGTGCCAGCTTCTTTAAACGAGCGTCGACTTCAGACTGGATGGCGGTCACAGGCAGTGACAGCGTGATCTTGCGCTCCAGCTTTTCGAGGGTTTCTACAGTAACTGCCATGGTGCTTCTCTGGTTAATAAGTTGGTGCGCGGGGCGGGACTCGAACCCGCACAGTATTGCTACCGTCAGGACCTAAACCTGGTGCGTCTACCAATTTCGCCACCCGCGCGGGTCCAAATAAAACGGGCGTACAGATTAAGAGCGCTTGTAGCTAACTCAACCTGATCGCCCGTGTGAAATCGGTCAGCCCGCTATTTTACCCATGAAATTGGGTGTTTTCAGTTTGGCTTGGCAACACGGAACCAAGCGGCATACATCGCGGGCAGCGCCAACAGCGTCAGCACCGTTGCCACGATCAATCCCCCCATGATGGCGACTGCCATTGGCCCCCAAAACACACTGCGCGAAAGTGGAATCATGGCCAAAACCGCCGCCGCCGCGGTCAGCACAATCGGTCTGAGGCGACGTACCGCCGACTCCACAATCGCCGTCCAAGCGGGAATACCTTGCGCACGATCCTGCTCAATCTGGTCGATCAAGATCACCGAGTTGCGCTGGATCATGCCCATCAAGGCAATCACGCCCAGCAAAGCCACAAAGCCAAAAGGTCGGTTCAAGGCCAACAAGGCCGCAGCCACACCGGCCATGCCCAACGGACCTGTCAGAAACACCAACAAGGCTCGGCTGAAGCTTTGCAATTGCAACATCAACAAAGTGAAAGTGATGAACAGCATCACAGGCACACCGGCCGCAATGGACGCAGAGCCTTTGGCGCTTTGCTCCACGGCGCCAGCGACTTCGATGCGGTAATCCGTTTGCCCTGCAGCATGCCATTTGGCTTCTAGGGCTTTCAACTCCGGCAATAACTGCGAAGTGACTGTAGCGCCTTGCAAACCTTCAGCCAAGTCACTTTGGACGGTGATGGCATAGTCACGGCCTTGACGCCAGATCACGCCAGGCTCCCAATCAAACACCGGATTGGCAATTTGCATCAGCGGAATCGACTTGCCGGAAGCCGTGGGCACATAGGCCTGACCCAAATCGGTGATGGCATCGCGTTCTGACAATGGCTGGCGCAACACGATGTCAATCAATTTGTCACCTTCACGGAATTGACCTACAGGGGCGCCAGAGAACATCGTGCGTGAGGCTTGCGCAATCGACTGGCTGCTCACGCCCAAAGCACGCGCTTTGGCTTGATCCACCTCCAATCGAATGACCTTGACAGACTCGTTCCAATTGTCATTTACGCCCCGTGTGTTGGGGCTGCTGCGCATGATGACTTTGACTTCGTCAGCCTTTTCACGCAGCATCACCGGGTCCAAACCCACCACCCTGAATTGCACAGGATAAGACACAGGCGGCCCGTTGGGCAGCAACTTGACACGCCCCCGAATCTCGGGGAACTCTTGCGCCAAAATGGCTGGCAACTTGATGCGCAAACTCTCGCGGGTTTTCAAGTCTTGGGGCAAGACAATCAACTGCGACACGTTGGTTTGCGGAAAGATCTGGTCCAAGGGCAAGTAAAAACGCGGCACCCCAGAACCTACCCACGTGGTAACCGACTTGACCCCGGGCTCCGTCATCATGCGCTTTTCAAAGCGCTTGGCGACTTCTTCACTGGCGGTAAAAGTCGCCCCTTCAGGCAACCACAAATCGACAATGATCTCAGGACGACTCGAATCAGGGAAGAATTGCTGCTGCACCTTGCCCATGCCCACGATGCCCAAAGCAAACATGGCCACCGTCAAACCGATGGTGATCCAGCGGTGCGCCACACACCAATTGACGGTGCGGCGAAATTGGTTATAGAACGGGGTGTCGAACATCTCATGCGGCTGTGCGTTCAGGTTGCCCTGCGCCTGCTGAAGCTGCGCTGGCGACTTGAGCAACCAGGCCCCTAGGAAAGGCACAAAATAAACCGACGCCACCCAGCTGATCAGCAAAGCCAAAACCGTCACCGCAAAAATGGCAAAGGTGTATTCGCCGGTCACTGACTTGGCCATGCCAATCGGTAAAAAGCCTGCGGCCGTGATCAAGGTGCCCGTGAGCATGGGCATTGCGGTCAACTCGTAGGCAAAGGTGGCGGAGCGCACTTTGTCATAGCCCTCTTCCATCTTGCGCACCATCATTTCAACCGCAATGATCGCGTCGTCCACCAGCAAGCCCAGGGCAATGATCAAGGATCCGAGCGAAATTTTGTGCAAGCCGATGCCAAAGTAATACATGGCCAAAAAGGTCACCGCCAACACCAGTGGAATGGTGATGCCCACCACCAGGCCCGGGCGCACATCCAGCGTCCACCGTCTCCACAAGGGTTGAACGCCGGGCCGCTTGTGCAAGCCAAGCGCCAAAAAGCTGACCCCCAGCACAATGACCACGGCTTCGATCAGCACATAGATGAACTCATTCACCGAACTCGACACCGCCTGCGGCTGGTCTTGCACTTGAATCAACTCCATGCCGGCAGGCAGAGAGGCCCGGATTTGCTTGGCGGTCATTTGCAAGGCCTTGCCCAGTTCGATGATGTCGCCACCCTTGGCCATCGAAACGCCCAAACCAATCACATCGCTGCCATCGTGCCGCACTTTGACCTGCGGCGGATCGACGTAGCCCCGAGACAAGCTGGCCACATCGCCCAAGCGCAGTTGATTGCCACTTGAACCACGAATCGGCATGGCTCGCAAAGCCTCCAGCGAATTGAATTGCCCGGCCACCCGTATTTGTACCGTGTCTTCAAGGGCCTGCAAAATGCCGGCCGATTCAACGGCGTTTTGCTGGTTCAATTGGGCGATTACTGCCGACATGTCCAAGCCCATTTGCGCCAGCCGTTTTTGGGAAATGTCGATGAACAGTTTTTCCTCCTGCACGCCAAACAGCTCGACCTTCGCCACATCCGGGACGCGCAAGATCCTTTGCCGCGCTGCGTCTGCAAAGTCTTTGACCTCTGCGGGGCTGAAGCCTTGGCCGCGCAAGGCATAAATGACGCCATAAACATCGCCAAAATCGTCATTGAAGAACGGTCCAATCACCCCACTGGGCAAGGTGGAGCGCATGTCACCTATTTTTTTGCGTACGGTGTACCAAACATTGGCCACTTCAGTGGACTTGGAAGAGTCCTTGATTTCAAAAATAATCTGCGTCTCGCCTGGCTTGGAATAACTGCGAATCTTGTCTGCGTAAGGTGCTTCTTGCAAAGTACGCTCAAGTTTGTTGGTCACTTGCTCGGCCATTTGCTGCGCCGTGGCACCGGGCCAATAGGCACGCACCACCATGACCCTGAAGGTGAATGGCGGATCTTCGTCTTGACCCAATTGGAAATAGGCCGCAAAGCCCAGCACCATCAATGAGATCAACAGGTAGCGAGTCAGTGCGGGATGGTCCAGCGCCCATTTGGACAGGTTGAAACGGTCTGAAGCCGGTTGGGAATGCAAATTACTCATAGGAGATCAACGGCCCTGCACTGGCGTAACAGGGGCTTTGTAAAGTGTCACTTTTTGCCCTGGATTGAGCACATGCACACCTGCAGAAACGATGCGCTGACCCGCTGTCAAACCTGACGCAATCACGGCCTCGTTGTTGTCGGCGGTGCCGACCTCCACGGCTTGCGATGAGACGGTCATCTTGGCTTCGTCAAGCACCCACACTGCCGAGCCTTTACCATCTTGCCGCAAGGCGCTGGTAGGGATCTTGATGACCGCTGGCGCATTGGCTGTCAGGCCAGCAGCTTGCACATTGACACTGGCCCCCAATGGTAGTTTTTCCGTACCTTCCAAAGCCAGTTTGACAGTGAAGGTTCGGGTCACGGGGTCGGCACTGCCTGCAATTTCACGTATTCGCCCCTTGACGATGGGCCCGCCTTGGGCCATCACGGCAGACATCATCTGACCTTTTTGCAAACGCATCACCATGTTTTCGGATACTGCAAATACTGCGTCTCTGGGACCGTCCTGCGCCAAGCGAAAGACCGGCGTTCCAGCGGCAACCACTTGGCCGACTTCAGCGTCCACCGAGGTGATCACGCCAGACACATCGGCACGCAGTTGGGTGTAGCCTGATTGGTTACCTTGGTTTTGGGCTTGCGCCAATGCCTGGTCCAGGGTGGACTGTGCGGCTTTCAAACTGGCTTCGCGCCGCTCGAGCTCCGCACTGCTGATGAAGTTCTGCGCACGCAAACCCTCATAGCGTTTGTATTCGGCTTGGGCCAAATCTCGCTGGGTGCGCGCCCCAGCGGCTTGCGCCTGGGCAGCTTGCGAGGCCAGTTGGTAGTCAGCTGCATCAATTTGCGCCAACACTGCGCCCGCATTCACATGCTGACCCATCTCTGCTTGTCGTTGCGTGATTTTGCCTGCCACCCGAAAACCCAAGCGCGACTCCACCCGGGCGCGTACTTCAGCCGCGAATTCACCTCCCGAAGTCACACTGCCTGCATCCACTGTGATCACTTTGACAGCGCGCACGGGCTCTTGCACGGTTTCAGGCTTGGAACAGGCTGCAATGAACATGGCACAACTCAGGGCCAGTAAGGGCTTGCAAGGTACGGCTCGCGCCAATTTAAAAGAATACATTAGAACTCAAGTGTAAATTAATGACTGATTGGTTAGTAATCTAATCAAACCCACATTTTCTGTCAAGCGACAATCAGCATTAACCATGTCTGAAGAAGCCCATTCACCGCCTATGAAGAAGTTAGATCTGCGCCAACTGCTCCAAGGGGTCTCCCGGTCTTTCTACCTGTCCATACGGCTCTTGCCCAGAGCGATTCAGGCGCCTGTTGCCGTCGGTTATTTACTGGCTCGGGCGACGGACACCGTCGCAGACACCACAGCGCAAACGCAGGCTGATCGTTTGAATTTGTTGGCCGGCTTGGTCCGATCGATTGAAGCGACAAACCATGTGATAGAAGATTTGACCCCGCAAATCCAGGCCTTTGCCGGCCAACAGGACAACCGCCAAGAACGTGCCTTGATGCATGCGTGGCCCGAATGCCTGTCACAGCTTCAAGATTTAACGGCCGCAGACCAACGCAGCGTGAGAGAGGTTCTGGGGTTCATCACGCAGGGTCAAATGGCAGATGTGTCCCTCTTTGGCGACGGGCCCAATGCCTTCAACACCGAGTCTGAACTGGACAACTACACCTGGCAAGTGGCCGGCTGTGTTGGAGAGTTTTGGACCGAAGTGTGCGCTCGGCACTTGCCTGACTTTTCGAAACGACCCACTCTGGAAATGCGGCAACTGGGCCGCCGCTATGGCATGGGCCTACAGCGGCTGAATATCCTGCGCGACTCTGGCGCCGATTTGGCTGATGGTCGCTGTTATTGGCCTCGCGAACGTCTGTCCGATCAAGACCTGACCCCTGAGCAATTGGTTCAGAGCGTACGCATGGGCCAAGCTTTGACAGCGTTGACCCCCCTCTGGGAAGCTTATCTTGACAGCACCCGAGCCCAACTCGAGGATGGATTGAAGTACAGCTTAGCGGTCAACAACACGCGCGTTCGCTTGGCCAGTGCACTGCCCGCACTGATCGGCATCCGAACGCTGGCACTGCTGCGTCAATCGGGGCCTAGCGCCTTGATCACACCCGTGAAAATGCCGCGACATGAAGTCAAAAAATTGCTATGGCGAATTGTGCTGGGCGGGGCTACCCGCAAGACCTTGGCGCTTGAATTCAATCGACTCGCAGCAGTGCGAGAATCCAGTCCATGACCCCGCAAGACTACGTCCAACAAAAAGCCGTTGCTTCGGGCAGCAGCTTTTATTACGCCTTCCTTTTTCTGCCACCCGACCGCCGTGCCGCCATTACCGCGTTTTATGCCTTCTGCCGCGAAGTAGATGATGTGGTTGACGAAATCAGCGACCCCAGTGTGGCCGCCGCCAAGCTCGGCTGGTGGCACAAAGAAGTGCTGCAAGCCTACGCAGGCCAAGCTTCCCACCCGGTCATGCAGGCGTTGATGCCGCACACCCTGCCCTTTGGCATTCAAAGCCACCATTTGATGGCCGTGATTGAAGGCTGCCAGATGGACCTGAGCCAGACGCGCTACCTTGACTTTGCGGGCCTGACCCGATACTGCCACTTGGTGGCGGGGGTTGTCGGCGAAGTCGCCGCACGCATCTTTGGCCAAACGGATGAAGCCACCACGGCCTACGCCCACAAGCTGGGCTTGGCGCTTCAGATGACCAATATCATCCGCGACGTGGGCGAAGATGCCCTGCGTGGGCGCATCTACTTGCCGCTGGATGAGCAGCAACGCTTTGGTGTCAAGGCACAAGACCTGATGCAGCGCAGCTACTCAGACAGCTTCAGCGCGCTGATGAAATTTCAGACCGAGCGAGCTCACACGCTTTACGACGAAGCCCTTGCTTTGCTGCCCGGAGCCGACCGCCGCACCCAAAAACCTGGCCTGATGATGGCCAGCATCTACCGCACGCTGCTGCGAGAGATTGAAACTTCCAACTTTCAAGTGCTGCACCAACGCATCACACTGACGCCGCTGCGCAAGCTTTGGCTGGCTTGGAAGATCCAAGCGCTGGGACGGTTTTGATTGAACCTGTGCCCCAATACTTTTTGAATTTCACCCCGGAGTCCGTTATGTCATTCAGCATCCAACACGCAAGCGATGGTCAATTCAAGTTCGACGGTTTGCGCAAGTACTTTGAATACCGTGACCTGGGCATCTACAAAGCAACGGACGGTCAAGCGATCGTGCATGTCATTCGTGCACGCGAAGGTACCAACGCCAATGGCGAGTGGCATCTTCACAAAATCTCTCTGCAAATTGTGTATGTGCTTAAGGGCTGGGCAATTTTTGAATACGAAGGGCACGGCCAACACAAACTCGAAGCGGGCACCTGCGTGCACCAACCGCCTGGCATTCGGCACAGGGAAATTGCCCATTCCGAGGATCTAGAGATCCTCGAAATCGTGCTGCCCGGCGATTTTGAAACCGTTTCTGTCGATGCTCAGGCGGTGGACGTTGACTGAATTTTGAACTTCCAGATAAGCTGTTGAATTCAATCGAAGCCATTGTCAGCGCTGAGCCGGCTGACTAGGAGGGCTGATATTCAGGCCAATGGGCACACAAGGCATGCAGGTCTGGTACTTCCAAGTGCGGCTGCTTGTCTGCGTGGCTCCAAACATGTGCCTCTCGATTGACCCACACCACTTGCATGCCCGCGTCCAGCCCCCCAATACAGTCAAGGTGCGCATCATCCCCGATGTGCAAAACTTCATGGGGCAACACCCCGGCAGCTTGCGCACCGGCATGAAAGATACTCACATCGGGTTTGGCTATGCCCAATTGGTGCGCACTCAATGCTGCGGTGAAGTACTTGCCCAAACCTACTTTGTGGATATCGGCGTTGCCGTTGGACACTGAGACCAAGGGGTAACGGGCTTGCAGAAAATCGAGCGCAGGCAAGACATCCGCAAACAAGACCACTTTTTGCCTTTGCTCTAAGAAAAAATCAAAAGCGATTTCCGCCAGATCAGTTGACTCCCCCGCTCGGCCCAGCAAGATGCGAATGGCCTCCCTGCGCAAGGCCGACATGTCGGAAGCCAGATCCGGACGCAAGAGCGGCATTTGCTCTCGCACCTGTCTTTGCAATCCTGGGGTGGCGCACAAAGCCGCCGTGCGTGGCGCATTTTCGGCCAACCATCCCAGCAAAGCTTCTTCAGCCCGCGCGATAGTCGGCCAGATCGGCCATAAAGTGTCGTCTAAATCGAGGGTAATGGCTTTGATGCGGGTGAGGTCAATCATGTTGAGAGAATACCGCACAGTATTCAACAAAGAACCTTCTTTTCAGCATGGGCAGCCCGCTCGCATGAGCCCCTTGCGTTGCTGCCCGCCACAGACGCCGCGCCCAAAAATATCGCCTGAAGATGGCCAAAGCGAAGCAGGCATCGATATCCACACCATGAGCGACGACGAACGCTGGATGAATGCCACCGTGACACGACACAACGGCGGCGAGCATGTCTTGTATGACTTGCAATCGCAGACCTTCCAGGTACTGGCCGAACTGGGGCGCATCCGAATGAACGCCACCAGCACTTTGTCGCTCCAGCAGCCCATCATCCTGAAAAGCAGTGATGGGCTGGATTTGCATGGCTATCTGAGCCTGCCACAGGGTATATCCAAACCCTATCCCACCGTGGCCTATGTTCATGGTGGACCTTGGTTGCGCGATGTGCATTTGAACAAGGATCCGGAAGTGCCCTTTTCGACCAACCGGAGCTATGCAGTGCTGCAAGTCAACTACAGGGGCTCCAGTGGCTATGACAAAGCCCTTCCAGAAGCTGCAAAGGGTGAAATTGCAGGCAAGATGCACGGCGACCTGACCTATGCGGTGGGTGCATTGGCTTCACAAGGTGTGATTGACCCGAAGCGTGTGGTCATCAGTGGGGGCAGTTACGGCGGTTACGCCAGCCTGGTGGGCATGACACACACCGGGCAAGTTCCGCTGCGGCATCAGTTTGGTCGGTATCTCCGACCTCTCGACATTGATTGAAAATGCCCCGCCCTATTGGGATCTCAACAAGCTTTTGTGGTGGCAATACACCGGCAACCCGGCAGACCCCGCCCAGCGCAACGACCTGAAAGAGCGCTCACCACTTTACAAAGCCGATCAAGTACAAGGGCCGATATTGCTGATGCACGGCGTACACGACCCCCGCGTCAAAGTCACGCAGTCGCTGCAAATGGCCGAAGCCCTGCGCGCAAGGCTGAAATACGGACTGATTCAGGGTTTAGTCTAGTTGTCCTTCATGGCGGGCAAGATTAATGTGGGAAAGCATTTCGCAAAACCATGATTGAAAGACCCGCCATGACAATGAAATATCAAATCGATGCCCTGCTGAACGCAGGCGTAAAGTCCGGCGCTGTGCCCGGTGTGGTGGCGGCTGTGGCTAATCGCGAAGGCGTTTTATACGAAGGTGCTTTTGGTGAAAGAGCCCTCGGCTCGGGCAACGCCATGACCAACGACACGGTGGGTTGGATGGCCTCTATGACCAAGGCCATCACTTCAGTAGCTGCCGTGCAGTGTGTCGAACGTGGCCACCTCAAGCTGGATGAGCCCGCTAAAAACATCTGCCCCGAACTTGGCCATGTGGGCGTGTTGACCGGCTTTGACGCCAACGGAAAACCCCAAACCCGCCCACCCAAGCGTGACATCACGCTGCGCCAGTTGCTCACACATTCAGCGGGTTTCAGTTACGAAATTTGGAATACCGATATGCAAAAAGTGCAGGCAGCGCTGGAAATACCCAGCGTCACAGAGTGCAAAAACAAAGCCCTGACCCTGCCTTTGTTGTTCGACCCCGGCGAAGGCTGGGAATACGGCATCAACATCGACTGGGCAGGCAAGATGATTGAAAAGGTCAGCGGCCAAAGCTTGGGCCAATACCTACAGCACAATATTTTTGACCCTTTGGGTATGACCAGCACGGCGTTTCACATCAATGCCGATATGCGCCAGCGCTTGGCCACCACGCACCTGCGCGGGCCCGATGGCCATTTAGCGGTGTTCCCCTTTGAAATTCCGCAACAGCCCGAGTTTGAAATGGGCGGCGGAGGTCTCTACGGCACGGTCGGCGACTACCTGAAATTTTTGCGCATGGTGCTCAATTACGGCCAATTGGGCGGTGAGCGTGTCTTGACCCCTGAGGGCGTGGTCTCGCTGGGCCTTAACCACATGGGCGACTGCCGTGTGTACAACCTCAAAGCGGCAATTCCCTTGACCAATGACGCGGAGTTCTTCCCCGGCATACCCAAAAGCTGGAGCTTGGCCTTCCAGATCAACCACGAAGCCGCTCCCACCGGACGCCCTGCCGGCGGCATGATGTGGGCAGGCTTGGCCAATTCTTATTACTGGGCAGACCAAACCACCGGTTTGGCAGGGGTTTACATGACGCAAATCTTCCCCTTTGCCGACAGCAAGTCACTGCCCTTGTTCTACGACTTCGAAAAAGCGGTTTACAAAAGTCATTGAGTTTGCAAGCACGTCATTGAAAAAGGCAAAGGCCTGAAGCGATCACTGCACAGGCGATCGCCGCAGGCAAGCCCTCACTCGATGCCTGCGCGGCGACGGACGCCTTCGGGCCGCTCGTCCACCACGACAGGAATATGCCCCTTGGGGCTCAGGCTGAGGAACTCAGGCGTGCGGGTGGATCCCCCTTTGTAGGGGGCAGCCACAGCGCGCACAAAGCGTTCAGCTCGGCCACTTGCACCGGCGCGGGGTGGCTGGGGTGATTGGCTTGCGGCCAGTCTTTGCCTTCGCGGTTCAGCCACACGACTTGCATGCCGGCGTCCATGGCGCCCACGCAGTCGGCGTGCGCGTCGTCGCCAATGTGCAGCACCTCATGCGGCAACACACCTGCAGCCTGCGCGCCCGCCACAAAAATACGCAAATCGGGCTTAGCCACGCCCAGCGATTGCGCGCTGACGCTGGCATGAAAATACTGACCAATGCCCACGCGGTGCACATCGGCGTTGCCGTTCGACAGCGCTACCACCGGATAACGCTGGCTCCAAAAGGCCAAGGCGGGCAGCGCGTCGTCAAACAGCTCCACGCGTTGCCGTGCGGCAAAAAAGACCTCAAAGGCAGCTTCGGCCAAATGACCCGGATCGCCGGCCCGCAGCAGCATTTCGCGGATGGCCTCACGCCGCAAAAAAGACAAATCATGCGCCTGGTCGGCATGGCGCTGGGCGATCTCGGCGCGCACCGCTTTTTTCAGCTCGGGCTCTTGGGACAAGGCCGCCGTGGCCGGGGCGTACTGGTTCAGCCAGTCGCTCAACGCCACCTCGGCGCCGGCGATGGTGGGCCAAACCGGCCACAAGGTGTCGTCTAAATCGAGGGTAATGGCTTTGATTCGAGAAATGTCAATCATGGTGAGAGAGAATACCGCACATGGCATTCAACAAAGAACCTTCTTTTCAGCATGGGCAGCCCGCTCGCACGGCCGTCCTGTATTGCAACTTGGGCACACCCAGCGCGCCCACGGCTCCAGCGCTGCGTAAATACCTGGCTGAATTCCTGGGTGACAGTCGCGTGGTCGAAATTCCCAAGCCTATTTGGTGGCTGATCCTGCACGGCATCATCTTGCGCGTGCGCCCCAAAAAGTCAGCCGCTAAATACGCCAGCATTTGGACCGAGGGCGGATCGCCTCTCAAAGTGTTCACAGATCAACAAGCCCAGTCACTGGGCAAGGCCATGCAAGAGCGCGGCCACAGCGTCACCGTGCGTTACGCCATGCGCTATGGCCAGCCGTCCATCCCCGAACAACTGAACGCCTTCAAAGCTGAAGGCGTTCAGCGCGTCTTGATCGTGCCCGCCTACCCGCAGTACAGCGGCACCACCACTGCCAGCGTGTTTGACGCGGTGTACCGCTGGGGCCTTAAAACACGGCTGATTCCCGAGATGCGCTTTGTGAACCACTACCATGACGATCCGCGCTACATCGCCGCACTGGCGCAAACCGTGCGCGAGCACTGGGCCGCACAGGGGCAAGCCGAACAACTGGTGATGAGCTTTCACGGCGTGCCCGAGCGCACCCTGCACCTGGGCGACCCTTATCACTGCGAATGCCTGAAGACCGGCCGCATGCTGGCCGAAGCGCTGGGTCTGTCCAAAGACCAATACAAATTGACCTTCCAGTCGCGCTTTGGCAAAGCCAAGTGGCTTGAGCCCTACACCGAGCCCACGCTGATCGCCATGGCCCAAAAAGGCGTGAAAAAAGTCGACGTGATCTGCCCCGGCTTCACGGGCGATTGCTTGGAAACGCTGGAAGAAATTCAACAAGAAGCGCAAGAAGCCTTTTTCCATGCAGGCGGCGACAGCTTCAGCTACATCCCTTGCTTGAACAAGCATCCGGTTTGGATACAAGCACTCATGGACATCAGCCTGGACCACATGCAAGGCTGGGACTTGTCAGCGCCCGATGCAGCGGCTCTGGCGGACAGCCGTGCGCGGGCTTTGGCGCACGGGGCGAAGAACTGAGATCGCTTGCAGGCATCTCCTACACGGAAATCAGAGGGACGATCAATGATAGGGGTAGGGAAGGCCAAGGCCTCCCCTCCCTCCGAACCGTGCGTGCAGTTTTCCCGCACCCGGCTCTCCAGTCAGTGGTTTCCTCATCGGGATTGGCTCGCTTGCAATCGGGCCTGCGTCATGGTGAACAGCCCCAACTCAGCGAAGTACACATTTGGCCAGCGTTTGTGATCGGCATGGCATCTTCCCAGCCCCGGGCTCTTTTGTTG
>CAMDKK010000053.1 GCA_945901045.1 Limnohabitans sp. Rim8 | reverse complement strand
TGGAAGCGGTAGCCATCGTATTCATGTTGCTGGCTGCCATTAATTTCGCCACCCACTTTATGGCATTCTCCGGCCGGTCGCTGCAGGCCTATGTCAAGGACAAGGAAGCCCATATGGTCTGGTTTGTGATGATAGCCAGCGTCATTTTGGTCGCCTATTTTCTTTGGGCACACCAGGTCTACCCCGATTTTCTAACGGCGCTTCGGCATTCTGCATTCAACGTAGTCTCTATCGCAACCACCACCGGTTTAGCCACACAAGACTACAACTTGTGGCCCGCGTTTGCGCCGGTGTTCATGATATTTTTATCGTGCTTTGCGACTGCGGCAGGCTCCACCGGCGGTGGCATAAAAATGATACGTGCCCAACTGTTGGTGAAACACTGCTTCAGTGAACTGCACCGGCTGGTGCATCCAAAATCACCGATGGTTGTCAAGTTGAATGGCGCGGTCTACGAGCCCTCGGTGATCGACTCCATTTTGGCGTTTCTGTTCCTGTACGGTGCCTCCATCATAGTTTGTACCTTGCTCATGCTCGCAAGTGGGTGCGACGTAGTAACTGCACTTTCAGCGGTCGTTGCTTCTATCAACAACATGGGGCCCGGACTCAATTTGGTAGGCCCCGCAACCACCTTTGCAGTGCTCACAGATTTTCAAACCTGGATTTGTACGCTGGCCATGTTGCTCGGTCGCTTAGAGCTCTTTACCATGGTGGTCATTTTCACGCGGACGTTTTGGCGCACCTAAAGCGATAGCGCTGAAAGTTACGGGCGACAATTGCCCGGCCTTTGTAGGAGCCAGCCTGCTTGCGATAAAGTCCATGCCCCATCGCTTGCAGGCAAGCTACACAATTGCCCGCCCGTTACAGGAGTTGCCGTTTTAATTGACGGCACAGCAACTTTCGCTGAACGTTCCCGCTTCGCTTTGCGCCTCACTTGAAAAAATCAACTCATCCATGCAGCCTCAGCCCATCCTCCACTTCTGGTTCACCGAACTGCCCCCCAAGCAGCACTGAGCCAAATTCTCGGCCTTGGCCGAAGCCATCCGCAGCCGCTTCGGCGGGATGCTGAAGGCTGCTGCGCGATGCGAATTGTTTGCCTGGCGCGCCACGCCAGAGGGGCGCTCGGCAGAGGTGTTGGTGCTGGACCCGTTCTCGCGCAACATCTACCGCGACACCGCCCGCGCCTTTGCGCAGGACGCGCTGGCCTTGGCGCTGGCGCAATAGCTGGTGAAGAGTAGGCAGGACCGCAGCCTGCCCTTGGTGCAACGCAGCTTCGCCTAAATGCCCTACATGCACAGCGAGTCCGCCCTGGTGCACGCGCAAGCCGCCCCCCTGTTTGCGCAGCCGGGCATGGAGGTCAGTCTGAGCTTCGAGCTGCGCCACAAAGCTATCAACGACCTCTTCGGCCGCTACTCCCACCGCAACGCCCTGATCGGCCGCTAGTCCACGCCCGAAGAGCTGGTATTTTTGAGCGAACCGGGGTCAGGGGTTTAGTTGTCGCGGTATTACTTCCAGAGGCGACCATGCAAATTGACATGGCTTTGAAAGCGACTTGAGTGCCCTTGAGCTCAGAACTTCGCTAAACTTACTTTCCGGTCATGGCCTTGCTTCGCAAGGCTAATTTACAGCCTGGATGAGCAAGGGGTTTTGATCGTGGCCGTCGCCCATTTGCACCGTCGGCCAGACGTATTGGCAAAACCAAATCAATTGAGATTATCGAAATTACCTATGCACATCAACACCCTCCAAGCCCTGCGCGCCATTTACAAACCGGCCAGCGAGCGCGCGCTGAAAAAAGAAATCCCTGGCCTTGATGCCCATGCGCTGCAGTTCATTGGCCTGTCGCCCTTTTTGGTGTTGGCAAGCGGCGGGGCGACGGCAGACCTCGACGCGAACCTGGACGCATCCCCGCGCGGCGGTGAGCCGGGCTTCGTCAAGGTGCTGGACGCACATACCTTGCTGATACCCGACTCCCCGGGCAACAACCGACTGGACACCTTAGAAAACATCATTGCCACAGGCCGCCTGGGCCTGCTGTTCTTGGTGCCCGGCTTTGACGAGACCTTGCGGGTGAATGGCAGAGCGTTGCTGTCGAGCGACGCGGCGGATTTACAGCTTTTCGCCCATGCCAAGCGCGCCCCAGCGCTGGTGATTCGCGTGACGGTAGAGTCGGTGTACCTGCATTGCGCCAAGGCCCTGATGCGCTCACAGTTGTGGGACGCCACGCGCCACTTGGACCGCGCCACGATGCCCACGATGGGCGAGATGCTGCGTGACCAGATTCAAACCTTCAGAGGCGAGACGATCGACATCGAACCGCAGGCGCAGATGCTAGAGCGTTATCGGCAATCGCTGTGAAGCGGTCAGAAAGAATCGATCATGCTGATCCGCTTCAACAAACCTTATGGTGTGCTCAGCCAGTTCACCCCCGAGGGACGTTGGCGGGGATTGAAAGATCACATCGATTTGCCCGGGGTTTACGTGGCGGGCAGGCTGGATGCAGACAGCGAGGGCCTGTTGCTGTTGACTGACGATGGTCAGCTGCAAGCGCAGATTGCCGATCCGCGATTCAAGATGGAAAAAACCTACCTGGTGCAGGTTGAAGGCGTTGCTCATGAAAATGCTTTGGCGCAAATGGCGCAAGGCGTGATGCTGAAAGATGGCATGACCCGCCCTGCCCGCGCCCGAGCGGTAGCCCCACCCGCTGTGTGGGACCGTGATCCGCCGATTCGAGTCCGACTCAACAAGCCTACCTGCTGGCTGGAAATGGTGATTCGAGAGGGCCGCAACCGGCAAGTACGGCGCATGACTGCAGCCGTGGGTTTGCCCACCCTGCGCTTGATTCGCACCGCCATAGGGCCTTACATCCTGGGTGAATTGCCTGTGGGTAGATGGGCTGAAGCGCCTTAAGCGCCTTAATCGCACCTGTAAGCTACCATCAACGGTTTAGAAATCCCAACAGGATCGGTTTGTGAACTCAAACTCTTTGGCCACTCTGCGAAGCGCACTGAAGGACTTGCGCAGCGGCGCTTGTGGTGTGCATGCTTTCAGCCAAATGGGCCGTCAACAAGATGATTTGTTGCAAGCACTGCCCCCCCAATTTGCGCCGGTATGGCACTCTTTGTTGGACCGTCTGGAGTCGAGCGCTTTGTTCAGTGAAGAAAGTTGCTCTTTCAGTCACAGCGAACTGCTTGACAGCCTGAACCTGTGGCTCGATAAGGCAGAACAGAAGTTGCCGCCGTCTGCTTGAATATGGTACCTATTTTTGAAGACGAGCACCTGTTGGTGCTTGCCAAGCCCAGTGGTTTGTTGTCAGTGCCCGGTCGCGGCCCGGACAAGCAAGATTGCCTGTCTAAACGTGTGCAAGACTGCTACCCCGAGGCCCTGGTGGTGCACCGCTTGGACCGGGATACTTCGGGCCTGATTTTGATGGCGAGGGGCATAGAAGCGCAGCGCCGTTTGAGCCGTTTGTTTGAGACAAGGCAGGTCAAAAAACGGTATGTGGCCGTGATCATCGGCGAACCTGCCCCCACCGACATGGACGATGAAGGATGGCACACGATCGACGGACCGATATTGCTGGACTGGGATCGACGGCCGCTTCACATCATCAGCCCCGAGGGCAAGCCCAGCCGAAGCCGCTGGCGCATTTTGCAAAGCAGCACCACGGCAACGCTTGTCGAACTGGAGCCGGTGACGGGTCGCACACACCAATTGCGGGTGCATTTGCAAAGCATTGGCCACCCCATATTGGGCGACTCCTTGTATGCCCCCCTCGAAGTGCAGGCACTCAGCCCTCGCTTGATGTTGCATGCCCGGGATCTGGGGTTCCCCCACCCCTTCTCTGAAAAGCCGATGGCTTTCAGTCTGCCGGTCGATTGGTCAGCGCAGCCGCCTTATTTGAGCTTCGGTGCTTGACGCTTGCGTGACCTTCGGTCGGAAAACTTCGCGGCACACTGTTCTTTCAATTTTAAAAACCGACAGGAGACACACGATGAACACGCAAGATTTATTTTCTTTGCAAGGCCGCACGGCCATAGTGACCGGCGGCTCGCGCGGGATTGGCCGCATGATTGCAGAAGGCTTTGTGCGTCAAGGTGCCCGCGTCTACATTACCGCACGCAAGGCTGCTGCTTGCGAAGAAACCGCAAAAGCGTTGTCAGCGCTGGGCCATTGTGTGGCTCTGCCTCTGGATATCTCTACCCTCGACGGTGCCAAGGCTTTACTGGCTGCCTATTCGGAACACGAAAAGCAGCTCGACATTTTGGTGAACAACGCAGGCGCGGCTTGGGGCGCACCGTTTGACGAGTTTCCAGAGTCTGGCTGGGACAAAGTGGTCGACCTCAACCTGAAGGCTCCTTTCTTTTTAACGCAAACATTTGCGCCCATGCTGCGCTTAGGGGCTCAACATCATTCTGCCAAAGTGATCAACATTGCGTCGATTGATGGCATCTCGGTCAACCCTTGGGAAACTTATTCTTATGCTGCGAGCAAAGCCGGATTGATTCACCTGACGCGACGCATGGCCACCCGACTGATCGAAGACGGGATTGTTGTCAACGCCATCGCCCCGGGCCCGTTTGCATCCGACATGAACAAAGAAGCTCGCGACCATGGTGACGCCGTGGCCGAGCGTGTACCGGCCAAGCGGGTTGGTGGTCCCGAAGACATGGCGGCAGCGGCCATTTATTTGGCATCGCGCGCGGGTGACTACGTGCTGGGCCACACACTGGTCGTGGATGGAGGCGTTACCCATGTACGGGGGGATTCTTAAATCGATAATGATTTGCACATTTTGATTCTTAAGATCCACACAATGGATCGGATGAAAGAGCGATGGCGGCTAAAATAGGGCACTTCAGCGATGAAACCCGATATTTTTTTATGCCTTTCGTTTCTATTACACTCGCAAATATATTATTTAGAAGCCCGTCAAGGCTTCTTAAACTGACTGCCGCTTTAGGTATTTCGGCAGTATTGATTTGTCTGCCTGCTTTTGCTGCCAACAACAACCTGGATTTGATCAAGCAATTTATTCAAAACGGCCAATTCGACCAAGCCCTTAAATGGGTACAACAAGAGCGCCAAGCCTCTCCCAAAGATGCACAAATTCAGTTTTTAGAAGCTGTTATTTTGGCCCAACAGGGTCAGATTGAGCGTGCGATCGATGCTTTCAAAAAAATGACCGAGGCTTACCCGGATTTGCCTGAGCCTTACAACAATTTGGGCGTGCTTTACGCGTCCAAAGGTCGTTTCGACGAGGCGCGTGCAGCTTTTGACAAAGCCATTCTGACGCATGCCAGTTATGCCGCTGCGCACAAAAATTTGTCAGATGTACAAGCCCAAATGACGCGGCAATCTTATGCCCGCGCATTACAAGTTGACCCTAAAGTCAAAGTAGCCACGGCGCAATTGACCATGCTTGGGGCTATAACAACCGAGCGCAGTGACGTCAGTAAAATTCCAGGTCCCTTGGCGAGAACCGCCCCGCCTGCGGCCATCACACCACCGTTCACACCGGCACCTTCCGTCGATCAAGGCAAATTGCCTGAAGTCACTGCAAAAGACATACCTGTCAAGCCCGCCAAAGAAGCGACTAAAGAAGTAGCCAAGCCAGCAAGCAAAGAAGCAACCAAAGAAGCGTCTAAGGAAGCAGCCTCAAGTGCTGAAGCCAACCTGGTCAAGTCTGCGGTTCAAAGTTGGGCCCGTTCTTGGAGTCAGAAGGACATGAAAAAATATTTCGCAGCCTATGCATCCAACTTCGTGCCACCAGACAATATGTCGCGTGCGAAATGGGAGTCCGAGCGCGAACTTCGCATCACCTCCAAAAAGAAAATCCAAGTCGCAGTGAGTAACTTTAAAATCGAAGTCCAAGGCAACAAAGCCAAAGTCAATTTTTCTCAAGTTTATGAGTCAGATAATTTCAAAGGCAACAGCCGAAAATCACTTGAATTGACCAAACAAAGCGGCATCTGGCTGATTACCCGTGAGACTGTGAAGTGAACGACCAGCCTCTTCAGTACAAACGAGATCCAAACTTCGGCTCTCAGGGTCAAGGTTCACTGCGCCCTTTTGCTTGGATAGTTCTCACCTTGGTTTGCTTAGGTGCTTTAGCAAGCTGGTGGTTTTTTTCTGGCAGTGCAAGGCAGTCTTTACAAGCCGCACAACCACCCAGTAGCCTGTTCAGCACATCTCAAACTGGCGCTTGGAATTTGCAGTTCGACGCCTATGCCTCCTCCCCTTCTTCGAAGGTATTACCCTCCAGTGCAACTGCCGAAGAAATGATGGAACACGTTTATGCCTTGTTGCGTGCAAGCGATCGCTCGACTGCCTTGGCGCAAACTCAAATTTTGTTGGCCCGGCATCCTAATTTTCAACTCGCCCATTTGCTTCACGCCGAACTGCTGAATGAACAATCTTCAACGCCCATAGACCCGAAATCGATCGAGGGCAAAGAAACATACTCAGGCCTCAATCGATACGATGAATTGCTTTTAGAGTCCAACCGCCGCCTGAACCGACCACAGGCTTCCACATTACAAGGCTTGATACCCCGAAACATCGTCAGTCTATCGCCTCAAAACCCCTATTTCATTGCGGTGGACATTTCCAAATCAAGGCTTTACTGGTTTGAAAATAAGACGATTGATCCCCTCAAGCCTCAGCTTAAATTGTTGCTTGAGACCTACGTCTCTGTCGGTCTAAAAGGCATTGGGAAATCACGTGAAGGAGATGGCCGAACCCCGCTCGGCGTGTACTTCGTCAACAAAAATTTGAAAAATCAAATACTGCCTGATAAATATGGGGCCGGTGCCTTGACCTTGAACTATCCCAATGCGCTGGACCTGATGCGTGGGCAAACTGGCTCAGGCATCTGGTTGCATGGCACCCCCAGCGACCAATACTCTCGGGCACCTTTGGCAACAGATGGCTGCGTGGTGTTGTCCAACCCCGAGATGGACCGTTTACTTCGTCTGAAAGACGTTGAAAAAATGCCGGTCTTGATCACGGATAAATTAGAGTGGGTCTCTTCCGAGCGGCTGACCTATGAACGTGAAGCCTTCAAAAAAGCATTGGATCAATGGGTGCGCGATCGTCAAACTTCCAATTTGGACGGACTCAAAAAAACGTACAGCAAACAATTCCAACGCGATGGCAAAGGCCTATCAGACTGGTGGCCGGAAATTGAAAATGCAGCACAATCTGGTGCAATCAAAAACACGGTCCAAATGCAGTCCATCATTGAATGGAAAGACGCACAAGATTACATGGTGGTTAACGTGGCCAACCCGAACAACAGCCGCTTAAAACGCAATCAGAATTTGCGAATGTACTGGACTAAATCGAGCGGTAACTGGCAGATTGTTTACGAAGGCCCCGCCTGAATCTCAATTCGCCTTGATACCTGCAGTTTGCACCAGCTTGGCAATCGACTCCGTTTCAGATTTGATGAGCCCGCCAAAAGCAGTCGTGCTCATAGGCATTGGGCTTGCACCGATGGCATCCAAACGGGCCTGAAATTCTTTGGAGTTCAGGATTTTGACAACTTCAGTGTTGAGTCGGTCCACCACTGGCTTGGGTGTTTTGGCTGGCGCCAGCATGCCCACCCAAAATGTATATTCGGAACCGGCAACACCGGTCTCCGCTGTAGTGGGCACCTGAGGCAAATCATCGGATCTTTTGGGCGTACCCACGGCCAAAGCTTGCAGCTTGCCATCTTTGATCAGAGGCAAGGCAGACACGATGGGTGCAAAAAACCAATCAATTCGCCCACCCATGGTTTCCGTTAAAGCCTCCGGCGTCCCTCTAAAGGGCACGTGCGTGGCCGTGATGCCCGCTGCGACACGAAATTTTTCTGCATTGATGTGTGTGGCCGAACCTGTTCCAGCCGAGGCGTAATTGAAAGCATCGGGCTTGTCTTTGACCTTAGCGATCAGGTCTTTCAAGTCTTTGTAACCTTTAGAAGGAGAGGCCACAAGCACATTCGGCAAACTGGCCAAAGGCGTAATGCCAATCAGGTCGTTCAGCGTGTCATACGGCAAATTGGGGTAAATCGCCGGATTGACCACATGCCCTGAAGAATGGACCAACAAGGTGTAGCCATCCGGATTGGACTTGGCGACTTGGTTGGCCGCAATGGTGCCCCCAGCGCCTGGCTTGTTTTCGATGACCACCGTTTGCCCCAAGGCCGATGTCAAACGCTCGGCCACTGCCCGGGCCACGATATCGGTGCCACTGCCAGCCGTAAAAGGAACGACAAATTTAATGGTTTGCTTGGGCCAGTCTGCAACGGGCGATTGCGCCCAGACCGAAGGCACAAGGGTCGCCGTTAAACCGATCAGCACGTTCAGGCTCAGCGCCAACACATTACGTCGTTTCATCTTTGTCTCCCATAATTCAATTGAGGTGCAAGCGACCCAGGGCGTTATCAGGGGGCTTTGGCAGGATACGGCATGGCCAGCAAGATGCTGGCGGGATGCTGACTTTGATTCACCAACTGTCTTTTTTCGCCTGGGGCGAAACACGCCGAATCGAGTCGACGCAAAACAGCTTCTGTTTTCACACCCTCACGTTCAGAAACCAAGGTCAGCTCACCTTCTAAAACAACATAGTGTTTTTCGAGCGGTGACGCGTCCAGGCTGGTATGCCCGCCGGGGGCGATCTGGGACAAGCCCATCCACAAGGTCTGGGACGGGCCAGCCTCATGCCCTTGCAGCCTCAAGCACTTCATGTCGAAGTGGTTGGGGGCCACATAGGTTGGGGCCTGATCAAAACGGGTGATATTCACAACGAAGCTCCTTCACGGTTTGAGAACAATGCGGTTTTTGGCACCGGCCAAAACCCTGCGAAAACCCTGCATGGCCTGCGCCAATGGCATGACGTCTTCAGGGGCGACCGGAAATGGTTTCAAGCTGCCATCCTCAAAACCAGGACGCAGTGCATCCAACAGTTCGCACGATCGCACACAGTCCAAAGCCAAGCTGTCTATACCCACAAAATTGTGCATGCCTCGATAGAACTTGAAAACATCAAACGGTACGTGCTGCCCTTTGGTGGCGATGATAAAGATTTGGGTGGCCCCTTTGGCCATGACCGCATGACCCAGCGCCCAGTAGACCTGATCGACGGTGTTAAAAACCACATCAGCCCCTTTCCCTGCGGTTAAAGCCATGATGCGCTGCTCAGGCTCGGTGTGGGTGGAATTGACCACGGTCACCGGTCGACAGGCAAAGCCTTCGAGCTGGTCCTGACGTTGCACAGCAATGACTTTCGCACCAGCACGTGCGGCTATTTGCACCGCCGCTTGCCCCACTTTGCCATTGGCCCCTAAAACCACAACCGTTTGGCCTGCTTGAACACCGCCTGCGCGTGCGAAACCCTCACATGCGGTGACAAAGGGAACACCCACTGCGCCTGCTTCTTCCATGCTCAAGCCTTGGGGGCAGGCCTTGACGGCAGCCACGGGCAAGAGAAGGTAAGCCGCATGACTGCCATTGCGGGTGATGCCAATGTCGCCGCCCGAACCCCACACCTTCAGACCCATAAGGTGCGCCGGACCGCGGACCACCTCTCCGGCAAAGTCGCGACCCGGGATGCGAGGGAATACCGCGTTCGGCATGATGCCCAAAGTGGCTTTCACATCACTGGGATTGATGGCCGCAGCCTCAACATGGACAATCACCTCTTGCTCACTGCAAGGGGGTAAAGCTTGCTCGGCGTTCATCAATTCCAGAGCATCAATTCCTGCCGCTTTGATGTTGACATGCAAAGCACTTTGCACAGAAGCCAAGCTCATATTCAGACCTTCTGCAAATTCAACATGTCACGCGCCGGGTTTGATGAGGCTGCGTGACGAAGCTGGCGTGGTCAGGCATCTCACAGGCTTCTGCCGCCATCGATCACAAAACGTGATCCGGTGGCAAAACGCAGGGTGGTTGCACAGGCCTCAATGGCGCTGGCAATATCTTCGACATGGCCAATGCGCTTCAAAGGAATCGTCGCTGCTGCTTTGTCATTGAAGTCCGCGCCGCGCCCTGGCACAAATGTGGAATCCACCACCCCCGGTGACACGGCCAATACACGCACCTGGGGTGCCAACGCCTTGGCCAAGGATTTGGTCAAGATGTCCAAACCCGCTTTGGCTGCGGCATAGGCCAAGTTACTGCCAGAGCCGGTGATGCCTGCGATGGAAGAGACATTGACGATCAAACCGTCACCCGATGCTTTGAGCAAGGGCGTGAATGCGCGAATGCTTGAAAAAACACCGCGCAAATTGGTTTGCACAACATCGTCAAATAATGCGTCCGTTAAGCCCTCCAGATCGGCAGGGGCAACGGGTTGCGTGAAGCCGGCGCTGTTGATCAAAATGTCGCATCGCCCCATTTGCGCCTTGACCGCCGCTGCCGCCGCCATCAGGGCGGCGCTGTCGGTGATCGATGCGTGAAGCGACAGATGAGGCCCTGCGGCCACTTGAGGCAGACCATCCAACAAGGCTTGAACGCCCTGAGGATTGCGGTCAATCGAGACAATCCGCGCACCCAATGTCGCCAATCGCCGCGCGCTGCAGATGCCGATCGCGCCTTTACCGCCCGTGATAACGGCCACTTTACCGTCCAAGCGTGCTTGTGGTTCAAAACTCATGCGAATCCTTCAGTCAAAAAAAGGTCAGGGAATGGGTGGCGCAGGAAAATGCATCTCGCCGGCTTGCAGCACCAAGTCATAGTGCAAAGTGTAGCCAGGGTTCGCGGCGTCCGTGTTCTTTGCGAAACTGCCCACCAAGCTCTCAACCACAGAAAAGGTCACGTCGGTGTGGAGTCGGTGATCGTCATCAGCAAAAACCTGGGTGACGAGAACTTGGTACCCCGGCTTAGACACCATGTAATGCAGATGGGCTGGTCGGTAAGGATCGCGAATCTGGGCGCGGAGTAAATCACCACAAGGACCGTCTACCGGCACCGGATACCCTGCCGGTCGCACCGACTTGAAGTGGTATCTCCCCTGGGCATCACTGCGAAAACGACCCCGTAAATTCATATCGGGCTGCTGAGCATCCTGATTTTCATACAAGCCCACCGGCGAAGCTTGCCAGACATCCACTACCGCATCGGCGATGGGTTGACCCTTGGAATCTCGAATCACACCCCAAACCGACAAGCTCTGATCGATGTCCTTCGACTCTTCACCTCGGGCAATGCATTCACCCCATGCATATTCCGGTGCCGAATCACGCCAAAAAGGCCCCAGCAAAGCTGAGTCGGTGCGGGCACTGCCTGCAGCATTGTCAGAACGCTCTGCGTCATTGAGCATGGTGATCAAAGCGGATGCGCCCAGAATGTCGGAGGCCAAAATCACTTCGTTCTTTTTCTCGCTGGTCTCTTTGCCCAAGGCCACCATGAAATTACAGGCTTGCTCAAACTCTTTTTCGGTCGGTCGCACTTGCCGAATGAAGGCATGTAAATGCGTGACCAGCGCGTGGGTGATCTCTCGCAAGCGCGGATCTGGCGTGGTGTCCATCACCTCGCAAACCCTTTGCGTGACAGATTCGACAGTGACAAACTTCATATCAGCCTCATTTTCAGCCTGTTAAACAATTTTCACACTCAAGTTAGGCAGGCCATCGATGTGCATTTCAATCACATCGCCGCGCAACACAGGCCCGACGTTTTCAGGTGTACCGGAATAGATGATGTCACCTGGGAACAATTCAAACGCTTGAGACAATTTGCTGATCTGCTCGGCGACCGACCAGATCATCTGTTTGAGGTTTGCGTTTTGCTTGGTCTGACCATTCACTTTCAGCCAGATTGCACCTTGGGTGAAGTGACCGGTCTGGGCCACTTTGTGGATTGCACCAATAGGCGCTGAATGGTCAAAAATTTTGCCAATTTCCCATGGCTTTTTCTCATCGCCCAAGGCCCTTTGTAAATCACGGCGCGTCATGTCCAGGCCCAAGCTGTAGCCATAGACCAAGTCCAGGGCTTTGTCGACCGGGATATCGCGACCGCCTTTGTCCAGAATTGCGACCAATTCGGCCTCGTAATGGTAGTTTTTGGTCAGCGATGGATAGGGATGAGGGGCCACGGTTCCTGCGGCCACCTACTGGATGGCATCTGTCGGTTTTTGAAAGAAAAAAGGCGGCTCGCGTGTCGGGTCAGAGCCCATTTCACGCGCATGGGCCGCGTAATTACGCCCAATGCAATAAATACGGCGCACCGGAAACATCTCATCAGATCCGACGATGGGAATGTAAACTTGTGGCACATTGAAAGGCGTTTTCACTTGCTGTTGGGCAATGCCCGGGGAGACGCAGCCCACCAACGCACCGGTTGACACCAGGGCAGTACTTTGAAAAAAATGTCTTCTGTCCATGATGAATCTCCTGAATATCAACGCATGATATCGGAGGCACCCCCCCTCTGGGTAAAGCGACACGCACCGTCTGTGAAATCAAATCTCTTGAATTCACGCTTTGAAACAGTTAAAAGCGCTGTGTCATTTAGAATTTGACCCATTGCAATTGCAATTGCGCACAGGAAAATTAAATGCCCTTGTTCTCTATCAAGTCCTTCGTCGCCTTGTTTGCGGCAGCAGCCCTTTTATCCGCCTGCGGTGGCAGCGGCAACTCTGCACCTCCTCCCGTCGGTGGTCTGAAGCTGGAGGCTGGCGAGGCTGGTGTGAATATTTCATGGACTGCGCTTCCTGGCGTGGAGTACTGGCTTTACGCGGCTCCAGCCAGCACAATTTGTAAAAATTGTGGTGTAAACGACTGGAAATCCATCACCGGAGCTGTCAGCAAAGGTCTCAGTAATACGCCGATTTCCTCTCCTTATTTCATCTCGGGTATGGTCAACGATACGGTTTACGCATTCATCATGGACGGACGGGTCAATGGCGGCCCGGGGGGCGACGCGACGCCATCAGTTTCAACGACACCGCGCTTAGCGGGTGCCCTGTGGAAAAGTGGCGGGAATCTCGGCACGGGGGACATCAAAGGCATAGCCTATGGCCCGATTTACAACTCGGCCAACAACACCTATGCCGCAACCGGTTCTTATTTAGGCATGGGGGCTAACGGCGCCAAATACCAAAGCACCGATGGCTTGAGCTGGACGGCGGGCACCGCCTCTGACACAACCAACTGGTTGGGTTCTTTGTATGCTCTGAATAAATTCATTGGCATCGGGCAAGGCGGCGCCGTCTCCTACAGCACCGATCTCAACACCTGGACCACAGCAAACTCCGGTGTCACCCAAAACCTCAACGCCATGGCGACCAACGGCTCCATGGTGGTTGCCGTGGGGAATAACGGTACCATCATCAGATCTACTGATGCCGTCACCTGGATTGCAGCCACTGCAACACCCAACACCCTCCCGCTGTATGGCGTAGGCTACAGCGGCAATGGGATTTGGGTGGCAGTCGGCGCCGCCGGCACCTTGCTGACCAGTTCAGATGGGGCAACATGGACTGCCATGAGTTCGGGAACCACAGCCGACCTCAAGTCCGTGGCCTCCATGACCAACTTCATCACATCGAACAATGTTTCTGGAACGGGTTACAGCATCGTGGTCACAGGCAACAACGGCACTTTATTGCAAAGTGCGGACAGCGTGAAATGGGCCCTGCAATCTATGGGGACTAATGCCAATTTGAATGCCGTTGTCGCATCGGTTGGCGTGTTGCCTGGCAACCAATTTGTCGCAGTTGGCAATGCGGGTCTGGCGTTTACCAGCACTGATGGCATCACTTGGACTGCGCGGACATCATCAACGAGTCAAAACCTGAATGTGTTGTTACGGGGCTTGAGCCCGCAAACCCGGTACATTGCTTTAGGTGCCAACGGGTCCACGGTTTATACGCAATAAGCCTTACTCAGGGGTGATGTTGGCCGCCTTGACCCACATAGCCCACTTCTTGATTTCCGAATCTATGGTTTTGGCCAGTTGGGCGGCGTCCTCCACATCCAGGTCAATGCCGGCAGACATGATTTTTTCTCTGACTTCGGGCTTGGCCAATACCGCCATCAGCGTGCTGGTGGCTTTTTTGTGGACATCAGCGGGTAAGCCTGCAGGTGCCATCAGTCCGAACCATGCGCCCACTGCATAATCTTTGACCAAATCACCAATGGGGGGCACGTTGGGGGCTTTACCAGCACGTTTGGCCGTGGTCACCCCCAGTCCCCGTAATCGGCCCCCATTCATTTGTGAAACGGCATTGCCTACATCGGCAAATGCAAACTGGATTTGCCCACCCAATAAATCGGTCAAGGCAGGTGGAATGCTCTTGTAGGGCACGTTGATGGTTTGCAGCCCAGCCATTTGTGAAATCATGGCCGCGGAGACCAAGGAGCCCGAAGACCCATGACCAAAGGCCAGCTTGCCCGGGTTGGCTTTGCCATAGGCAATGAACTCTCTCAGGTCTTTGGCTGGAAAATCAGTTTGAACCATCAAAATAAAACCAGTCTCGCCAATCTTCCCTATGGGCGTGAAGTCTTTCACAGGGTCATAAGATAACTTTTTATACAAGCTCACGTTGGCCGCTTGCGTGGTGCTGGTGGTGACCAAAAAGGTGTAGCCATCTGCCGGTGCGGCCTTGACCGCTTCAGCGCCCAAAATGCCATTGGCACCGGCTTTATTTTCAACGGTTACGGTTTGCCCCAGAGCATCGCCCATGGCCTGGGCAACGATTCGGCCCACCGCATCTGTCGCGCTTCCTGCGCTAAAAGGCACCACAAATTTAATCGGTTTGTGCGGGTAAGTTTGAGCAAAAGCCCAAGGCGATGCCAAAGCGGCAGCCAGGACAGCAGCCGTGCTGGCAATGGCGTTACGGCGAAAAATGGGGCGCATCAATGTCTCCTGAAAAAGTGAATTCAGATCAGGAGAAGTATGCCTGACTCCCAATCAAGTGAACACCTATTGGCCAGTCAACTTATACCCTTGAGCACTTCAACATCTTTCTTCACGGTCCGCCTTGAGGCCCAAGGCGATACAGTCTGAGAGAAAGCCGACGATAGGGTCTTGTCTTGTAGGGCCTACCCCCTTGATGACGTGCTGCGCCAAGAACCATTTGCCTCAAACACCCCGTAAACTCTGGCCTGAATCAACCCTCGATTCCGAGTTCCTGAATTTTGCGGGTGATGGTGTTGCGACCAATTCCCAACTTGAGCGCTGCCTCGATCCGCCGGCCCCGGGTTGTGGACAATGCAGCCTGAATCAAGCAAGACTCGAACCTTTGGGTCAGAACGTCCCATACGTCATGCCGATCGGTGGCTAACAGGCTCAATGCCTCTGTGGCAAGCTCAGACTCCCAGTCGTGTGAAATCGCTGTCTTTTTATCAGCGGGCACATGGAAAGAAGCAGTGACCGCCGTTTCTACGTGAACACGATCTTCAGCTTGTAGATTTACTGTCGGCGCTGTGGCCAGGCTGAGTGGCATCGAGATCGGCAAGACGCCACCCATTTCGACCACGCCAATGACTTCGGGTGGCAAGTCCTTGGACTCGATCACTTGAGCCGGCGCCATCACGGTCAACCAATGGCAAATATTTTCCAATTGCCGAACGTTGCCAGGAAACTGAAAAGTCCCCAATAAGTCCAGCGCCGCTTCAGAAATTCGCTTGGGCTCTACGCCCAATTGCTGGGCACTTTGCAGCAAAAAATGGCATGTCAACATAGGCACGTCTTCTCTTCGCTCGCGCAACGCAGGTAAGCGCAAACGGATCACGTTCAAACGGTGAAACAAGTCTTCACGAAAGACACCCTGTTTGACCCTTTGCTCCAAATCCTGATGCGTAGCGGCAATCACCCTTACATTTGTTTTGACCGCATTGTGCCCGCCCACCCGGTAAAAGTGGCCATCCGACAACACGCGTAACAAACGCGTTTGCAAATCAAAAGGCATGTCCCCAATTTCATCCAAGAACAGAGTGCCCCCATCGGCTTGTTCAAACCGGCCTCGACGTGAGGTTTGAGCGCCGGTGAATGCGCCCCGCTCATGCCCAAACAATTCGCTCTCGAGCAAATCTTTGGGAATCGCAGCGGTATTGATGGCCACAAAAGGACCGCTTGCACGCGGGGAGTGTTTGTGTAAAGCACGGGCCACCAGTTCTTTGCCAGAACCCGACTCGCCAGTGATCATCACCGTCACGTTGCTTTGCGACAATCGGCCAATGGCGCGAAAAACATCTTGCATGGCTGGCGCTTGTCCCAGCATTTCGGGTGAAGCCGCCATCTTCACTTCAGCCACTTCTTCGCGCTGACTTTCTTCCACAGCACGGCGGATCAACTCGACCGCTTTGGGCAAATCAAAGGGCTTGGGCAGGTACTCGAAGGCACCATTTTGGAAAGCCGAAACGGCGCTGTCGAGGTCAGAGAAGGCCGTCATGATGATGACCGGCAAGCCAGGTAAACGCTCCTTGATGGCAGTCAATAAATCCAGGCCCGACCCGCCTGGCATACGGATGTCACTGACCAAGGCCTGCGGCCCTTGTGCATCGTCCAGTCCCTCAAGCGCCTTCAATACTTCACGTGGATTGGTAAAACTGCGCGTGGGTAAGCCTTCGCGCAACAGTGCTTTTTCGAGCACGAAGCGAATGGATTGGTCATCGTCTACGATCCAGATCGGCTTCATTGTGGACATGCTTTCTTAAGGTTCAGGGCAGCGGAATCAAAATTTTGAAATCCGTTCGGCCAGGCATGCTGTCACACTCGATCGAACCATGGTGTTGCTGAACAAACGTTTGCGCCAATGTCAGCCCCAGGCCAGACCCCCCTTCTCTTCCTGAAATCAATGGAAAGAAAATGCGGTCTTTGATCGAGTCTGGAACGCCAGGCCCGTTGTCTATGACATGCAATTCCAATGCCAGACGATAGCGCTGCTTGCCAAAGGTCACTTGCCGCGCAATGCGGGTGCGCAAAGTCAGCTCGGCGTCGCCCTCGGCTCTGCGATCTGTCAAGGCTTGGGCGGCGTTGTGCGCGATGTTCAAGACAGCCTGAATCAACTGTTCACGGTCCCCCCTGAATTCAGGGATGGAAATATCGTAATCTCGCACCACTTTCAAACCCTTGGGGAACTCCGCCAAAATCAGGGACCGGACACGCTCGCACACTTCGTGCATATTCACATCACCCACCACATGCGGTTTACGGTGCGGCGCCAACAAACGGTCGACCAAGGTTTGCAATCGATCCGCCTCGCGGATGATGACTTGGGTGTATTCGGTCAAATCTTTGCTGTCAAGCTCCATCTCAAGCAGCTGAGCGGCCCCTCTGATGCCGCCCAAGGGGTTCTTGATTTCATGCGCCAAATTGCGAATCAGTTCTTTGTTGGCCTGCGCCTGGTCCACGATCCGTTCTTCGCGCTCCTGACGTGTTTGTTGCTCAATCGGCAGCAATTCCACGATCACCTCATCAGCTTGATCACTTTGTGCCACGATCACATGCACGGGCAACAACTCATCGTGATTGGCGCGCTGAAGCGAGGCCTCATAACGCAGCGCGGCAAACTCATTGGACCGGGCGCCTTCCAAAGCGATTTCCAGCGGTTTTTTGTCCGTAAAGTACTCCCCCAAATGCAAACCCTGCAGGGTGCGACGCGACAAACCGATGGTGTCTTCCAAAGCGGCATTCACAAACAACACCAGACCACGACCATTGATCACCGCCACCGGCGTGGCCAGCAAATCAAAAGCCTGGAATCGCAGACTCCAAGGGTTAGGCTTGTTGCTTGACGCATTCAAACGGCCAGAAGCAGAAGCTTTCATGGTTGTGCAATCTGGGTTGCCGGCAAACGCGCCAATTCTTTTTGCAAACTGTCCATATCGCGTTCTGCGCGGGCAATGCCCGCTTTCAGGTTGGCCAAGCGGTCCAGGTATTTTTGATGGTTGCGCGCTTCTGAGCCGATCTTCTCTGGTTCACCAGCGTTGTATTCCTGCACCAATTGCGCATGCCGATCGCGCACTTGTTTGAGCTCTGACACAAGTATTGTGCGTTTTTGTGAGTCTCTGAATTTGGCGTCAACGGGTTCAGGGGCCAAAGCAGGCGAAGGCGATGTGCCCGATGCGGGTGCGAAAGAAACAGCCGGGGAAGCCATTTTGGTGCGCTCAACCGACACGGTTGAAACCTGTGGCTTGGCTGCCCCAGAAGGGCGCGTTCCCTGAATCACGGTGATGCTCTGCCCCTGCATCACTTCGCAGTCTTTTGCATTGACTGGCGTGTTGGTGTATTCGTTCCCACAACGGTAAATTTGATTTTCTGCGCCAGCTTGCTGCGAAACGGCAAGCCAACACATGCCAAACAAAAACGCCAAACAAAATCGATGTGCTTTAAGCCTCATGGTGTGCTTTCAAAAATCCCTGTTGAGTTCACATCATGCCTTGTCTGTTGACAGAAAAAAAGGACGGCAAGTGCCGTCCTTTTTGTTCAGGTCAATGAACGCTCACAAAGAGAAGTACATGTCGTATTCGACAGGCGAGACTTCAATGCGGCTGCGGGTCACTTCTTGCATCTTCAAATCAATGTAAGCATCGATCCACGAGTCCGTGAACACGCCGCCTTTGGTTAAGAAGGCACGGTCTGCATTCAATGCGTCCAAAGCCTGGTCCAGGCTGGTGCACACGGTCGGCACCAACTTGTCTTCCTCGGGGGGGAGATGGTACAGATCTTTGGTCGCAGCTTCGCCCGGGTGGATCTTGTTCTCAATACCGTCCAAGCCAGCCATCAACAAAGCAGCAAATCCGAGGTAGGGATTGCACAATGGATCTGGGAAACGTGCTTCCACACGGCGACCCTTCGGGTTGGGCACGTTAGGAATACGAATAGAAGCCGAGCGGTTTTTGGCCGAGTAAGCCAATTTAACAGGCGCTTCAAAGTGAGGAACCAAACGCTTATAGCTGTTGGTACCTGGGTTGGTGATCGCATTCAAAGCACGTGCGTGCTTGATGATGCCGCCAATGTAGTACAGCGCCAAATCAGACAAACCTGCATAGCCGTCACCTGCGAACAGGTTCTTGCCATCTTTCCAGATGGACTGGTGCACGTGCATACCGGAACCGTTGTCGCCCGCATAGGGCTTGGGCATGAAGGTGGCTGTTTTGCCATAGGCATTGGCCACGTTGTGGATCACGTACTTTTGCAACAAAGTCCAGTCAGCGCGCTCGACCAAAGTTGAGAAACGGGTACCGATCTCGCATTGGCCCGCGCCAGCCACTTCGTGGTGGTGCACTTCAACGGGAATACCCACTGACTCGAGCAACAAGCACATCTCGCTGCGCATGTCATGCGTGCTGTCAACTGGTGGGACTGGAAAGTAACCGCCCTTGACGCGAGGACGGTGGCCGCGATTGCCGCCTTCGATTTTGGTGCCACTGTTCCATGGACCTTCGTAATCGTTGATAGCGTAAAAAGTATTGTGAGGTTCGGTGCTCCAGCGCACTTCATCGAACAAGAAGAACTCAGGCTCGGGACCGAAGTAAGCGGCATCTCCAGTGCCGGATTGCTTGAGGTAAGCCTCCGCGCGTTTTGCAATAGAGCGGGGATCACGCTCATAGGCCTTGCCATCGGTCGGCTCGATGACATCGCAAATCAGAACCAGGGTGATCTCTTCAAAGAAGGGGTCGATCAGCGCACTGTTGGGGTCTGGCATCAACAACATGTCAGAGGCTTCAATGCCTTTCCAACCCGCAATGGAAGAACCGTCAAAGGCTTGGCCGTCTTCAAACTTGCTCTCATCAAACTGCGAAACGGGCGCAGTAATGTGCTGCCACTTGCCACGGGTGTCGGTGAAGCGGAAGTCAACAAATTTGACTTCATTGTCTTTCACCATCTTAATCACGTCTGCGACGGTCTTTGCCATCAAATTCTCCTGGTTGAATGGGGTTCAAAAATTGGTAACAATTTCACTGCAGTTTTTGTGCCAACAAGGCATCAAGAACAGGCCATGCACTGAATCCCTGATTGTGCCTTGGGTCAGGCCCGTATGGATTCAGCTTGAATGAAAATTCTTACTGAGTCACCCCAATACACATCGTTCAAAACGCACCGAATTGGCTAATTTTGCACCATTTTAGTGCAGTCAAATTTAACGCACCAATTCAGGGCCAAACTGCAACTGAAAGGGCTCGAGACCTGATTTGAGGTCTTGAAATGCATTGTCTACTTTTTCAGGGGGGCCTTTAACACCCAGCTCAATATGCCGGCCCCACTGCGGGTGGTCCACGCTGGGCAGACTGAAGACCTTGATCTGAGGATGCTGCGCCTCAATGGCCTCCATAAGAGGGGTTAGCATGGCCTCCATTGAGCCGAAAAGAATCACCGACTTTTCGATCCTCTTTTCTGTTTGAAACCACTGCGCATACTGCGCATCCAATACCTGGGCCACCATAGGCCAGGCCATCACGGGGAAACCCGGCACAAAATGCACAGTGCCACCGTCTGCAAGACTGCAGGTGAAACCAGGGATCTTGTTGTAAGGGTTGGTGATGATGCCGGCACCCGAGGGGAAAACGCCCATGTTCAAACGGTGGATATTGTCTGGCCGATCGGGCTCATAGACCGTGCCTTGTTCGCGTGCGGTGTCCTGCATGCGTTCACGTATCAAGATTTCAGCCTCGGGGTGCAACTCCAAATCCAAACCCAAGGCCTTGCCTGCGCACTGGCGGGTATGGTCGTCGGGTGTTGCTCCAATGCCACCGAAAGAAAATACCACTTGAGGGGTCGCAAACGCTCTCTTGAGCGTGGCCGAAATGCGTTCCGGCGAGTCCCCCACGTAATCGGCCCATGAAAGTGTCAAACCCCGTTCAGACAGAAGCTCTATGACTTTGGGCAGGTGTTTGTCGGCACGCTTGCCCGACAATATTTCATCACCAATGATGATGGCACCAAATTCTGGCATTGCGTGATTTGCGTTGAGAGCGTTCATGTCAAAGAAGTGAGTTGGGAGGCTGGGCCGATGCTACTGCGGGAAGGGCCTTTGATGTGCTTTCGAATGTCACCAAAGGGGCCCTGTTCAACTCCACGGAGGCAACATGCCTGCCCCGCAGCTCGGCCAACGCCGCCAAGGCAAAGTGCGCAAACCACAAGGAAGAAAATGCAAAAACAAGGGTGTACAACCAAACAGCGATGGGGACTAACACCACAAAGGCTGCCGCAAACAAAGCACCTGAGGCCCATACCAAGCTGGGTGCAGCGCCCATCAAACCCGTCACGATACCCATGCACATCAAGCTCAAACGGTGCTCCCGGGTGATGGCCAAGCGCTCGTCCCGGCTGGCGTGTACCGCCAAAACATCAAAGGTCAACACACGGTAGGTCAGCCAACCCCAAATCACAGGGGGGATCAGCATGGCCAAAGGAGGCACCAGCCACAAAGGCAAGGTCAGCAACAAAGCGAACACGGCGATCAACACGGACAACAATGACCAGCCCAAACTCGCCAGAAAACTGGCCCCATTTTTGCGCGCCAGATCGGGAAATCGACGAGAAGCAACCCAACTGAGCAGTGCGGGGGTCATCATGAAAGAAACAAGCAACAAACTCGTCACAACCACAACCGGCGTTACTGTAAAAATAACCACCAAGGGCGCCACCACCGACTTCAGGTCACGCACGCCAAAAATGACAAACCACTGCCAGACCATGGCAAAGACCGAAGAGTTCTCCAACAGGCCACGCACCGAACCCACAGCCAAATCCCAGAGCCAGTAACTGGCCGCCCAAGCCAAACTGACCATGATCAACAGGGGCAACAGCGACAAAAGCATCACGCGGGGGTGAAGACAATAGGCCACGGCCCGCCACAAAGAATCCAAAAACAATTTCAAGCTTAACCCCCTAGACGTCTGACCCTTTTAAGCGCGGCCCATCAAACGCAGCATGCCCAAGCGCTGCTGCGCCCAGAAACCCGCCCCGTAATCTCGACCCAGTTCGACTTGATCGCGCACCCCTGTAGGATCAAAACGGTATTTAAAATTGGCCGTGCCGCCCAGAATATCCCAAACCGGCAACAAGACCCCAAAATTGCAGCCTCCCAGCACCGTTTGATGGGCCAACACAGTCTCATGTCCCACCCCAATACTGTGATGCAAACGATGAAATCGAGGACTCACCCACAGTCGCTCGCCGATGCGTCCAAACCAGAACTTGACATTGGCATGCTGGAAACTTTCGCTCAATTGGCCCAAAGCCACCAGGGCGACAAACTGCGCTGGCGCAACGCCCAACAGAACCGCAACAATGGACAAAATAAGGCTTGTGACCGCATCGTCCAAAAGGTGATTGCGGTTATCGCTCCAGATCGTCATTTGTCTTTGCGAATGATGCAAGGCGTGCAAAGCCCACCAAGGCCCAAAAGCATGTTGCGCGCGGTGGATCAGGTAATGCACAAAGTCAAAGACGACCAAGTACAGCACAAAGCTGACCCAAGCAATGTCGGTCACGCCAGGCCAGACCTGGTCCAGGTGAAAAGTCGGCACACCTTGCACGCGAAACCAGCCCCATACCTGGTCCAAGCCATTTTCCAAAGTGAAAAACATCAGCAGCTTGAAAACCCCCAAGCGATGAATCAAGGTATAAAAAACGTCAACCCGAACCGCTTGTCGATCACGCCAATGCTCGACAGGCCAAATTTTTTCAAGTGGTGCCATCACAACAAGCATGAAGGCGATTTGCAAAAGTCCAACCAGCAGCCAACCCGTTCCCTCATAGGCTTGCTCGAGTAAATTGACGGCCCCCGCCCACACCGCAAAGGGTTGAACACATACCTCGTACAAAGCTTGCTGTAAAAACTCAAAAACGTTTATCAAGGTTTCCATGACGCTGACCTTTTGTGTTGCGCAATCCAGTTGCGGTATTCGGGGTGCTCCCTCAAGCTTGCAAAACAATGCCCCTTGGCCTTGAGGGCCACAATCAAGGGCTCCAACACAGCGGGAGCCCAAGGGTCCTTGCGGGACCATATGCCTAAATGTGCCATGAGTACATCGCCAGGACGAATCTTGTCTACCGCTTGATTCAATAAGTGTTGGTTGCTGTAACTTTCACTGGGCAATTCGTCACCCAAAAACCCCGCTGGCGCCCAACCCACATGGGCGTAACCACAGGCCTTGGCTGCGGCCAATAATCTTGCCGAAGTTTTACCCCCGGGGGCTCTGAACAAAGGCAAACTGGGTCTTCCCGTCAAGGCTTCGATACGGGACGTGGCTTGCTTGAGATTATCGCAATACTCGGCCGCAGACCAAGTCATCCGCTGACCCGCGCGAGGTCCTGCTGAGGGGCGCACCTTAAACCGCGTCGGTGCATCCGTGCTTGCCGAGGCCTCATCGGCTTGCCAGTACACATGATCAAAGGAATGACTTGCAAACTCATGACCTTCTAAGGCGCGTTCCGACCACCAAGCGCTCCACGTGCCGCCCAGCGATCCGTCACCTTCGATGGTTTTTTCATTGGCCACAAAAAAAGTGACTGTCAACTTTTGTCGCTGAAGCACTTGCGCAATCCAAGGCGCCACGCCCATGTGACCGGTATCAAAAGTCAAATACAAGGGCTTGGCGCAGGAGGGCATTTGCGCCCCCCCCGCCAACGTCCAGGTTAATCCAAGGCACAACAGAGCTGCTTTATTGGCGAGGCGCATGGTCGAGCGTCCAAACACCATGGGGCGATTTACCCACGTTGACTTGACGAACCACTGACTTGCGGGCGATGTCAATCAAGGTGAGTTTTTTCGCCCATCGAGAAGTCACCATGATCAATTTGCCATCGGCACTGACTTCCATGCAATCAGGCCCTGAAGGGGCGGGGAATTTGGCCACCACTTCAAAGTTGGTGTAGTCGATTTGACTGATGGTGTTGGCCACACGGTTACTGACCAAGACATGTTTTCTGTCACCCAGCGCACGAAAAGCATGGGCGCCTTTGTCTGTCTTGATTTTTTTCACAAATTTTGGCGAACCCGAGCTGATGTCATACACCTCAACACCATCACTCCCAGTCAAACCAATCAAAAGATGATTGCCATCAGGGGTACCAAAAACATCGGCAGGCATCGCGCCGACTCGGATGCGAGAGGTCAAGGTCTGACTGATCAGGTCAATGCCCACCAACTCGTTGCTGTCTTGCATGGTCGCCCAAACGGTGGTGCTCTTAGCGTCAATCCACAAATGACTGGGTGTTTTGCCCGTTGCAATGCGTTTAGCCAGCGTTGCATTCTGTCCATCCCATCGGTAAATATCAATGTGATCCAGACGATTGGCAGCCGTGACAAACCATTTCATATCGGGGGAAAACCGCAAATGATAGGGGTCCAGAATGTCCAACACCGTCCGCTGAACTTTGGCCGTGCGAGGGTCAATGAAAGTCAACGAATCACTCAGGGCATTCGCTACGATGACCGACTTCTCATCGGGTGTTAAATACAAGTGATGCGGCTCCTTACCCGTTGGAATGCGCTCCGTTTCAGTCCAACTGACGGGATCAATGACGCTGACAGTGCCGTCCAAAGAATTAAGAACAAAGACGGGATTATTTTGTGCCTGAGCCCAACCCGTCAAAACAAAAAACGCCAAAATCGCGCCGAAACTAACAAAACGAAAATAAATCACCAAGTGCTTTCTGAAACCGCAACAGTGTACTAGGGGCAGGCCTGTTAAATTCTGATTAACATAGAAACTATGCCTATTTTTAATGTTTCTGGCCTTCAATTAGAGGTGGCCATCGTCGGACCCGCCAATCCATTGGCTCCTGCCCTTGTTTTTTTGCACGAAGGCTTGGGCAGTGTCAGCTTATGGCGAGGCTGGCCTGCACAACTTTGCGGTCAACTTCAAATGCCTGGTGTGGTCTATTCCAGGCAGGGTTATGGCCAGTCAGATGCAACTGCGAACGTCAGAAGTAGTTCACAAGTTGTCCATGGTGTGCGCCAAGGCCGCTTGAAAGCCGACTACATGCATCACGAAGCATTGACTGTTCTGCCCAGACTTTTGCAGGGGCTAGGTGTTCAAAATCCCATTCTGATCGGTCATTCCGACGGCGCCACGATTGCACTTATCCATGCCAGCCACCACCCTGTCGCTGCCTGTGTCGTCATGGCCCCCCATGTCATGGTGGAAGACATCTCAGTTCATGCCATTGCGCAAGCGCGTGATGCTTTCATAGAAGGTTCATTGAGAGAGAGACTTGCCAAATTTCATGCCGATGTCGATGGCGCCTTCTGGCAATGGAACGATGTGTGGCAAAGCTCAGAGTTTCGCAGTTTTGACATCCGAAAAGAAATCGAAGGCATTACCGCCCCACTCCTGGCGATCCAAGGTGAAGACGATGCCTACGGCACCATGGCGCAAATTGACGACATCGCATCGCATGTGCCCCATGCTGAGCGGGTCAAACTGGCTTCTTGCGGACACTCGCCCCACCGCGATCAACCCGCTCAGGTAAATGAGGCCATTGCACAGTTTCTCTCCACGCACCTCAGCTGATCGGTCAGGCTTTGGCTGCGCTACCGGCCATCAAGGCCAGGTCGTCAGCAGTCAACCAGCGCCATTGCCCGGGTGCCAAATCATCTGGCAAGCTCAAACCACCAATGGTCGAGCGGTGCAAGCCTTCGACCCGGTTGCCTATGGCCGCCACCATGCGCTTGACCTGGTGGTACTTGCCCTCGGTCAGCGTCAGGCGCAGGTGCAAAGGGGCCACCGCTTCGCAGGCAGCCGCCTTGACTGGTTTCGGATCATCGTCCAACACCACACCGGCCAGCAAACGATCAATCTGATCCGACAAGATTTCATACTTGGTCGTGACCTCATAGACCTTGGGCACATGGTGCTTGGGCGAACTCATGCGGTGAATGAACTTGCCATCGTCGGTGAGCAGCAGCAAACCCGTCGTGTCCTGGTCCAAACGCCCTACGGCTTGCACGCCCTGCACTGCCGCCTTTTGGGGGCGGGTGCGCAGCGGGCCGGGCAGCAAGGTGTAAATGCTCGGCCAAGTGGACGGTTTTTGCGAGCACTCGGTGCCCGTTGGTTTGTGCAGCATCAAGTAAGCGCGCTCGGCAAACGGCCAGTCCACACCCTGCACCTTAAACACCAAGCCCTCGGGTTGAAAAAAAGTGCCTGGATCGTCACACACGCTACCTGCCACCGAGACAAATCCTTGCTGCACCAAACCCGCGCAGACGCGGCGGGTGCCAAAGCCTTGGCTGAACAAAATATCTTCTAAGCGCATGGGTTTCATAAGGCATGATTGTCGCAGTGAAAGGACGTCCATGAACACAGCCTCGTCATTGCCCACTTTGCCCTCACACGGTGCGATCACCGACGTACCCGGCATTGAAGTCGGCCATTTCAGCGACACGCGTCGCCCCACCGGCTGCAGCGTGGTCATCACCCGCCAAGGCGCGGTGGGCGGCGTGGCGGTGCGCGGGGCCGCGCCCGGCACGCGCGAGACCGACTTGCTCGAACCCGGCAACACCGTGAACCAAGTTCATGCAGTGCTGCTGTCGGGCGGAAGCGCTTGGGGCTTGGACGCAGCAGGCGGCGTGATGCGCTGGCTGGACGAACAAGGCATTGGTCTGAACGTGGGCCCAGCCCGCGTGCCCATTGTCCCAGCCGCCGTGCTGTTTGATTTGAACCTGGGCGACCCCACCATTCGACCCGATGCGCAAGCCGGCTACGCCGCTTGCCAGAACGCCAGCACGCAAGCCCCGGCGCAAGGCAATGTGGGCGCAGGCAGCGGCGCCAGCGTGGGCAAACTGTTTGGCATGCAGCGCGCTATGAAAGGCGGCATCGGCACCGCGTCCGTCCGGGTGGGCGGCGTGACCGTGGGCGCCTTGGTGGCCTGCAACGCCTTGGGCGATGTGATCGACCCCGACACCGGTGACTTGATTGCAGGCGCTCGCCATGAGGGCGGCCACGGCAATAGTCAAGGTCTTTGCGACACCCGCCGCAGCTTGCTGGCGGGCGTGCCGCCTTTGCCGATTTTGGCCGGCACCAACACCACCATCGGCGTGATCGCCACCGACGCCAAGCTCAGCAAAACCCAAGCCCAACGCCTGGCCCAGATTGGCCATGACGGCCTGGCCCGCAGCATCAACCCTGTCCACACCCTGTCGGACGGAGACACCCTGTTTGCCCTGTCCACCGGTCTGGCCACAACATCCCCGGGCATGACGGTGCTGTGCGTGATGGCGGCGGAAGCTGTGGCGCTGGCGACGGTGCAAGCGGTCAAAGCCGCGCAAAGTTTGGTGGTCGACGGTCTGCGTTTGCCTGCAGCCAGTGACTGTGATGCCTCCTAAAATACACAGATGCTGTCCGTTCTTATTTTTTGAAAGATGACTCATGGCCTTGATGCATCGTTTGTCCATTATTTTTTGCCGACGAAGTTTTCTTGCTTCAACTTGGGCCTTGGGGGTGATGGGGTTGATGAGTTTGCTGCAGGGCTGTCAAACCCTGCCAGTCGAAAACTATGCGCCCAAACTCGGCCAAATCGGCAAGGACGTCATGTGGCTGCCCACACGGGATGAGTTGATCCAGAAACTCCTGGAAGCGGCCCAAGTAGGCCCTCAGGACGAAGTGGTTGACCTGGGTGCCGGCGATGGCAAGATCGCGATTG
>CAMDKK010000052.1 GCA_945901045.1 Limnohabitans sp. Rim8 | reverse complement strand
GAAGTGCAACTGGCCCTGGCCGCACAAAAACTGCTGGCCGAACGCAAAATCGGTGTGCGCGTGGTCTCCATGCCCAGTACCAACGTGTTCGACCGCCAAGACATCGATTACAAACAAAGCGTATTGCCCCAAGGCATCCCCCGCGTGGCCGTAGAAATGGGCTCAACTGACGGCTGGTGGAAATACGGCTGCGCTGCCGTGGTCGGCATCGACACCTACGGCGAGTCGGCTCCGGCACCTGTTTTGTTCAAACACTTCGGATTCACGGCCGAGAACGTGGCCGACACGGTTCACGCGGCACTTCTCAAGGCCTGAGCAAGGCCTGACGACGCTGCTCGGTTGGAAGCAAGAGCAATCCCTAAAATCAAACGCCTGAATTGAGAAAGTCAGGCGTTTTTTTCTGTCAACACAGCAGATGAGACTGCGTGTTGCATACCACCTGTCAAACAGGGCACATGTTGGTTTTTTTGTGCGCGCTTCACGTACTTCAGGTCTTCGCGTACTTATTTCAGCGGCTGGTTTGTATTGCCATGATCGGCACTGCCCCAAAATGGCAAGCAATTTAAAAGAAAACCGACAGCCGCTTTGGCATTGGCGTTGGAATCTTTTTTTGGATGGTCTCATTAATGGTCTTTTTTGCCATTGCCAAAGCTTCAAATTTATTGGCTAACTCTGAGCAAGACTGCGCCTTGAGATATTCAAAATCCACAGCCACCATAGCAAGGTGTGTGAACGTTGCGCTTTAAACGGCGATACAAAGCGCCAATAAAGTTGATTTCAAATTCACACCATGATTCAAATGATTCCAGCGCTACAGAATTTCTTATTTTCTGATTCGCGCTACTTTCAACTGAATGTTTCCAACTTTCCGTCCAAGCTCATCAAGCCCAGTTGAACAGACAAGGATGGTTGTTTAACTTTCAGTTGATCACGAAACGCTAAAAGGGCCGCTTTGTGTGTTTCTGTTTCTACCTCTGGATTTGCGACTTTGGCATCGCCATAGGCAATCTTGGCGGCACCACAATCCCTGTGGTTGACCACAATGACTTTTTTAATGTTGTGCAACTGCACTGAAGCACCCAAGTTTTCCCAAAAAGTTTGCTGCCATGCTTGAAAAGCAGGCGCTACAACACCGATAGCGGCACCGGCAATGGTGAAAGCACTGTACTTGCCAACCAAACCGTCCGTGGCTTGTTGTTTGCTGACCAAGTCTTGAAAACGTGGATCAATACACGACAAAACCATGGCTTCATAATTTCCTGACGCAGCCTGCACGCCAAAGGCCAGCATTCCCACGCTGGAAAAAAGCACGCTGCCGCCAACGGTTTTTATAAAGTTTCTTCTTGTGTTTTCTTCCAACAGCATTCCACTGCAACCTACCGGGGTGTATTTGGCATTTACAGAGCTAAAAATTTTCATGTTAATTTCTGAGTTTATTAAATAATAATTTAAGATGGGAAGCATTGACATTGAAATAAACAAGATCTTTTTTATAAAAAATATTTAATACATTAAAATTATTTAATATTTAAATATATTTTGACATCTGCATCTTTGCAATTTTTATTATTCATTTGATGTGTATAATAACATTATCTGAAGTGACTACAGAGGTGATTTATTTTAAAAATAAAGTTATCAAACCTACTTTTTAGATGTTTAAAGATATTAATTATATTTTTATTTGCAAATTTAGCGGTGCCTTGGTTCTTCTCCCTACCCGGCTCCCTCACGAGTGCGATCTCTGACGCTATAACGGGCGAGTAGGGTTAACATTGTGCAGTTCGCACAACGCAAGTGCATGACCGCATACAAACGGGTTCGGGGCCTGGAATCGTCAAGTCAGTGTCTGCTGAGTCCAGTCGGTGTGCGACCCATCTCAACAAGCCCATTCGCGCTCTGCTCATTCCCGCTGAGGGTTTGCCAGCGCCAGTTGCAAGGTCCGCTGATGCTAAAGCCCCAACACCGCTTTGACTATAGGAGCCATTAAGAGGTCCGAATTGGGCGACGTGGCCGTGTTCGCCAAGACCCGGCAAGTTGGTTTGGCGGCTGATCCCAATCATGCCAAATGAGGTTCCATCAAAAGCATCACCGTGGGTCAATGACCGGCCTGGCGATACACGGTGACAGGCAACTCCAAACGGATCAGTCATCTTGGACTTACTTGGTGACGATTTACGAAGGCCGGGATGAAGTGATCATCGTCAATACTTGGACGACCTCCCTCAATTTTGAATTGCAACAGGCAGAAATGCACAAAATCGAAAATGGGTTGACGGGGGTTGCGCCACCCAACACATGATGCGAATTACATCGTCAGTGCCGGGCCGCAGCGCGAATCATATCCGCCGCCTTCTCGGCCAACATGATGGTCGGCGCGTTGGTATTGCCGCTGGTCACGGCGGGCATGATGGAGGCATCCACCACACGCAGCCCCTGAACACCGCGCACGCGCAATTGCGGATCGACCACGGCCATCTCGTCTTGACCCATCCGGCACGTCCCAACAGGGTGATAAATAGTGTCTGCGTTTTGGCGGATCCAGTGCGCAAGTTGCGCGTCGGTGGTCGCCTGGGCAGAGGCTGACCACTCTTGACCGTACGCGCTCAAAGCGGGTTGCGACATGATGCCCTGGGCTTGGCGCACCCCTTTTATCATTTGCGCCATGTCTTCAGGATGCGTCAAGAACTGGGGATCGATCAAAGGTGCCGCCATGGCATCCGGGCTGGCCAAGCGTAAAGTGCCTCTGCTTTGGGGTTGCAGCAAACACACGTGCACCGAGTAGCCATACCCGAATTGTGTTCTGCGCCCATGGTCGACCAGCTTGGAAACCACAAAATGCAACTGAATATCGGGGTTGGCCAAAGCGCTGTCGGTCTTGAAAAATCCGCCGCCTTCTGCGTAATTGGTGGTCAATAAACCCTGGCGATGCTGCCTCCATTGCCACATGCCTTTGAGCATGTCCCATGCCCCCGCTGGAGTGATACCCATCAACTCACGCTGCCCCGGCGCATCGGCCACCAAAACTGCATCCGGGTGGTCATGTAAATTGGCACCGACCCCTGGCAAGTCGCATTGGGTCGCAATGCCCATGGCTTGCAGGTGCGCACCGGGACCGATGCCAGAGCGCATCAACAAAGCCGGCGACTGAAATGCACCGCCACTGACGATGATTTCACGCCGAGCACTCAGTGTGCGCTTGACGCCGCCTTGAAGCACTTGCACATGCCGCGCCGCGCCAGCCTCTAAAGCAATGCGCTCAGCCGTCACATCGGTGAGCACTTTTAGATTGGCGCGGCCCAAGTGAGGCGTGATATACGCCTTGGCTGCACTGAAGCGTTCGCCCTTGCGGTGGGTCACTTGGTAAACGCCCACACCTTCTTGCGAGGCCCCATTGAAGTCGGCATTGTGCTTTAAGCCGGCTTGCACACCCGCCTCCACAAAACGTTGCGTGAAGATGTTGGGACTTTGCAAATCGGCCACGTTGAGCGGGCCACCCTGGCCGTGCCATTCGTCATGCAAGCGTTCGTTGTGCTCAGCTTTCTTGAAATAAGGCAACACATCTTGCCAGGACCAACCGGGGTTGCCCATGGCGGCCCATCGGTCGAAATCAGCCTGTTGACCACGGATATAGACCATGGCATTGGTCGAGCTTGAGCCGCCCAAGGTACGGCCACGGGGTTGGTAGCCGATGCGGCCGTTCAAGCCGGGTTGAGGCACCGTTTGCAGCCCTTGCGATACATGTGGCATGCGCGACATGAGTGCAAGGCCTGCCGGGCAATGAATCACCACACTGCTGTCGGCTGGCCCTGCTTCTAACAGGGCCACGCTGATGCCGGGGTCTTCGCTCAGTCGCGACGCCAAAACGCAACCGGCGGAACCACCGCCGACCACGATGTAATCAAATGTGATGTCGCTCATGGTCAGCAGATCAGAGCCTCAGGCCTTAGCGGCATCCATGGCCGCATTGAACGTGGCACTGGGGCGCATGATGGCGTTAACTTTCTTCATGTCGGGCAGGTAATAACCACCGATGTCCACCGGGTGACCTTGCACCTGATTGAGTTCGTCGACGATTTTTATTTCGTTTTCAGTCAAGTTTTGGGCCAGGGGTGCAAACTTGGCCGCCAACTCTTTGTCTTCGGTTTGGGCCGCCAACTCTTGCGCCCAATACAGCGCCAAGTAGAACTGGCTACCGCGGTTGTCCAACTGTCCGGTCTTGGGCGAGGGGTTCTTGTTGTTGTCCAGCAATTTGCCGGTGGCTGCGTCCATGGTCTTGGCCAGAATTTTGGCTTTGCCATTGCCATACTTGATGCCCAGGTCTTCAAAGCTCACGGCCAAGGCCAGGAACTCGCCCAAAGAATCCCAACGCAAGTGGTTTTCTTCCACCAACTGTTGCACGTGCTTGGGCGCAGAGCCGCCGGCACCGGTTTCGTACATGCCGCCACCCGCCATCAAAGGGACCACCGAAAGCATTTTGGCCGAGGTGCCCAGCTCCATGATCGGGAACAAGTCGGTGAGGTAATCACGCAAAATGTTGCCTGTGGCGCTGATGGTGTCCAGCCCGCGCACGACCCGCTCCAAGGTGTACCGCATGGCACGCACTTGGCTCATGATCTGGATTTCAAGGCCCGAAGTGTTGTGTTCGTGCAGGTACATCTTGACCTTGGTGATCAACTGCGCTTCGTGTGGGCGGTACTGGTCGAGCCAGAACACCACGGGCATACCAGAGTTACGGGCCCGCGTCACGGCCAACTTGACCCAGTCACGGATCGCAGCATCCTTGCACTGGCACATGCGCCAGATGTCGCCGGCTTCTACGTTTTCGCTCAACAGCACTTCACCGGTGTTCAAGTCGGTGATATTGGCCACGCCCTCTTCGGTGATTTCAAAGGTTTTGTCGTGCGAGCCGTATTCTTCGGCTTGCTGGGCCATCAGGCCGACGTTGGGCACGGTGCCCATGGTCTTGGGATCGAACGCGCCATGCCATTTGCAGAAGTTGATGATCTCTTGGTAAATACGGGCAAAGGTCGATTCGGGCATCACAGCCTTGACGTCTTTCAAGCGGCCATCAGCGCCCCACATCTTGCCGCCATTGCGAATCATGGCGGGCATGGAAGCATCGACGATGATGTCGTTGGGCGAATGGAAGTTGGTGATGCCCTTGGCCGAATCCACCATGGCCAATTCAGGACGGCCTTCATGACAGGCATGCAGGTCACGCTTGATTTCGTCTTGTTTGGACTGCGGCAGGGTGGTGATTTTGTTGTACAAATCAACCATGCCGTTGTTCACATTCACGCCCAGTTCTTCGAACAGTTTGGCGTGTTTGGCAAAGGCTTCTTTGTAGAAAATCTTGACGCAATGACCAAAAACGATGGGGTGCGAAACCTTCATCATGGTGGCTTTCACGTGCAGTGAGAACATCACACCCGTTTTGTGCGCGTCTTCAATTTCATTTTCATAAAACTCCAGCAGCGCTTTTTTGCCCATGAACATGCTGTCGACGACTTCACGATCCAGCAAGGCCACTTTGGGTTTGAGGATGATGGTTTTACCGCTCTTGGTGATCAGTTCCATCTTGACTTCACGCGGGCGGTCCATTGTCATTGACTTTTCACCGTGGTAGAAGTCGCCTGCATGCATGTGCGACACATGCGAACGAGAGGCTTGGCTCCACTCGGCCATGCTGTGCGGATTCTTACGGGCAAACTCTTTGACAGCGCGGGGGGCGCGACGGTCTGAGTTACCTTCGCGCAGTACGGGGTTGACGGCCGAGCCGATACAACGGCTATAGCGTGCACGAATGTCTTTTTCGGCGTCCGTTTTCGGCGCGTCCGGGTAATCAGGCAAGGCATAGCCGTTGGACTGCAACTCCTTGATGGCCAAATTCAACTGACCCACCGAAGCGCTGATGTTGGGCAGCTTGATGATGTTGGCTTCAGACTTCAAAGTCAGCTTGCCCAGTTCTGCGAGGTTGTTGGGCAGGCGCTGGGCTTCTGGTAACAGATTGGCAAACTCACCCAAAATGCGTGCCGCCAAAGAAATGTCGCTTGAAACGACGTCGATACCTGCCGATGCGGCAAAAGTTTGCACGATTGGCAAGAAAGAGGCCGTTGCCAGCAAGGGGGCTTCGTCGGTCAGTGTGTAAATAATTTGGGGTTTGTCAGCAGCCATAATTTTGCAATCAATCTTTGAAGGGTCGTCAAGCGGTAAAGCGAATACTGTATTCGATCTTGAATCCGACTTGGTGAAATACAGCCGGGGACGGGTTTTTTTCTCGCCAGCCTTGTCAGCAGTCAAATGCAATTGCAATTGCAATTGCATCAGTCTTACGTCGCAACATTGGAAATCCCAACCGCCCCTCGTATAAACCCTAAAGTCTCACTGGGCTCAGAAAAGACATTCGAATTGGATTACGCTGTTGCGCATGAAATCCACGCCGCCTCTGCTCATTACCCCAGAATCTGATTACCAGACCTTGTCTGATCTGTTGCGAGACCATGCACGCATTCAACCCGACGCACTGGCTTTGCGTGATGCGAACACCGTGCTCAGTTATGGCGCGTTGAACGTGCGGATCGACCGGGTGGCCTCGGCCTTGCAGCGCGACGGCATCAAGCCCGGTCAAGCTGTCTCCATTTGCGCGATGTCCAGTGTGGACTATGGCTGTGTGTTTTTAGGTGCACTTCGTGCGGGCGTTGTGGTCGCGCCCTTGGCGCCTTCGGTGACGCCGCAAATCCTCAGCGGCATGCTGCGCGATGCGCAAGCCTGTTTGCTTTTTTTAGACGAAGCCACGCTCGCCTTGGTAGAGCCCGAATTAAGCAGCTTGCCTCGCATTGCACTTGATGGCAGCGCCGCAGGTCGACCTCTCGAAGCGTGGCTGGCACCGGCCCACAGCACGCCCACAGCGGTCACGGTGCCGCCCGAGTCTGCTTTCAACATCATTTACTCGTCAGGCACCACCGGTATTCCCAAAGGCATTGTGCAATCGCACGGCATGCGCTGGTCCCACATGCGGCGAGGTTCGACGTATGGTTACAACCCTGCGACACGCTCACTTTTATCCACCCCGCTTTATTCCAACACCACTTTGGTGGTGTTCTTTCCAACGCTTGCCTTGGGCGGCTGCGTGGTGATCATGCCCAAGTTCAATGCCGCGCAGTATCTGGTGCTTTGCGAACAACACCGCATCACACACACCATGCTGGTGCCGGTGCAATACCAGCGCATCATGGATTGCGCTGATTTTGATCAAAGCGACCTGTCCTCTTTCCATGTCAAGTTCTGCACCAGTGCCCCCTTCGCTGCGGCCCTCAAAGCCGATGTTCTTCGGCGCTGGCCGGGTGGATTGATCGAGTTCTATGGGATGACCGAAGGCGGCGGCACCTGTATTTTGGATGCCCGAGCACACCCGGACAAACTGCACACCGTGGGTCAACCGTCGGAGGGCCATGACATTCGCTTGATCGACGAAGTCGGCATCGAGCTTGCGCCCGGCTCAACCGGGGAAGTGGTGGGCCATTCACCCGCCATGATGAACGGCTACCACGGCCAACCCGAAAAAACCCGCGAAGCGGAGTGGTACGACACGCAAGGACGCCGGTTCATCCGCACTGGTGACGTGGGCCGTTTTGACGCGGACGGCTTCCTGACCCTGGTCGACAGACGCAAAGACATGATCATCAGCGGCGGATTCAACCTCTACCCCAGCGACCTCGAGGCGGTGTTGTGCACCCACCCCCAAATCAAGGAAGTGGCTGTGGTCGGTGTTGCTTCACGCGAATGGGGAGAAACCCCGGTGGCTTATGTGGTGCTGCGAGAGGGACAGACCGCGCGAGCCGAGGATGTACTGCAGTGGTACCAACAACGCGTCGGCAAAACACAGCGGCTTTCAGCCTTGCATTTCATTGAAGAGTTGCCCCGCAGTGCCATCGGTAAAGTGCTTAAACGCGAGCTGCGCGATTTGACCATGCCCACAGCGCAGTAAAGTGGACAGTCTTTAAGCGCCCACCCTTCAAACGCGCAGTCTTCATACCGGCACTGTGACGGGGTCGTAGTCCATCAGACCACGGTCTTGCGCTGTTCGTCGTTTTTTGCTTGGGTCCTGCAAGCTGAGACCTTCTTCGCGGGAGGCGAGCTGAACCATCGTTCCACGGGGTTTACGTACAGCTTCATAGCGCGCCAAAGCCTCCTGCACAGTGGATGACTCTGCGAAAGCACGCGCCAAAATGAGCCCGTCCTCGATCGCCATACACGCCCCCTGGCCCAAAAACGGCGTCATCGGATGGGCCGCGTCACCGAGTGTCGTGACACGGCCAACCGTCCAGTTTTGAAGCGGTTCACGGTCCCGCAAGCCCCATTTAAAAAGTTCGCCTTGCGGAATACGGTGAATCAGCTCAATGAGGTCTGGCTCAAAGCCTGCAAATGTCTGCGCAAATTCTGCACGGGTTGCAGGCGTTGTCCATCCTTCTTCCTCCCACTCGCCGGACTGAACGAGGCCAATTAAATTCATGATTTGTCCACCGCGCAGCGGATAGCAAAGTAAATAACGCCCAGGCCCCGCACTCATGATCGAGCCTCGCTCTCGCACGCTGTCCGGCACCAACGCAATGGGAATCAAGGAACGATAGGCCACCTGCCCTGCGAATTTCGGTGCTTCATCTGGGAACAAAAAAGAACGGACAGCCGATGCATTGCCATCAGCCCCGACCACCACATCGGACCGCGCTGAAGCACCATGAGCGAATTTAACCATCACACCCGTTTCGTCCTGCTCCAGACCGACGAACTCATAGCTGGCATGTAAACAATCCGGATCATGGGCCAGTACAGACGCCATCAGGACGCTGTGCAAGTCGGCACGGTAAACGCCCAATGAAGCCGCGCCCACTTTTCGGCTGATCTCTTCACCGGACACTGCGCGCAATATGGCACCCGTGGCGAAATGGCAGGTATGAAAAATGTCTATGGTGCTGGACATGGCCGCCAACTCAGCATCCACCCCAAGATCACACAGTGCGCGTCGTGCGTTCGCCGTGATGATGACGCCCGCACCCACCTCACGTATCTCTTTGGCCCGCTCGTAAACGTCAACCCGAAACCCTCTGCGCTGCAGAGCCAAGGCCGTTGCCAAGCCACCAATGCCGCCGCCAATGATCGTGATTTGCGTATTTATTTTTAGGGTCATTTTGAATCCTGAGCTTGTGGGCTGGATTTTATTCACAAGACAAGAACCCTTGCTTAGCGCCACAGGCGCGTTGTTGTTTTGGCGCGATTTGCGGACAGTGGACCGCCTGTTATTGACACAATTGCAAGTCCAAAAACCGAGCCTTTGTCCATATCCGTGCCCATCAAATCGACCAGATACTTGTTTTTCACAGGGAAAGCCGTCCCATCATTCGGCAAAGAGTCGCTCTTTATTTTTTATGGCAACCTCATGGTAAACACCCATGCATTCCGCTGAAATGATGCTGGACTTGGAGCCAAGCCGGTGTTTTAATTTATTCATAAAAACGTTTGCGCAAACGTTTTTATCGACTTGAAATGTTTGAAAACTTTCTCATGAAATTTTTCACTCCACTTTTGAACTACCAGGAGACTTGAAATGAAACTGAATAAGTTGTTAGTCAGTATGTTTACCTCTGCTGCAGTGCTGATGAGCTGTCTAGGGACGGCGACGGCACAGTCGCAGCCCAAGATCAAAGTGCTCATTGGGAACTGGGCAGTACCGGCACTTACGCCTGCTTTCCAAGCATTCACAAAAGAAACCGGCATCGAAGTGGTTGCCGAAGATTTGCCTTTCCGCGATTTACTGAAAAAAATTGAGATTTTAGGTAAGGCTGAGGCTACAGACGTCGATGTGATTTTTGTGGATGCCCCCCTCACACCTTCGTACGCTGAACGAGGTTTGCTGTTACCGCTCAGCGACAGACTGCCCAATATCAATCCTGAACAGTTGTGGGCGCCTGCGGCTGCGAACTCGGCCATGTGGAAAGGGAAACTGTGGGCACCCCCGTTAACCAACTCCAGCCAAGTTTTGTTTTACAACAAGGAGCTTCTGGACAAAGCAGGTATCCCATACCCCTCCGCATCACTTGATAAACGATTAACTTGGAGCGAAGTTGTTGACAATGCAAGAAAAGTTGCAAAACCGGAGGCTGGTGTATGGGGCTTTATGTTCGACCAAGTAAGCCGATACTATCAATTGCAAGTTTTACCTGAATCTTTGGGTGGTGGTCCCGGTTTGTCAAAGGATGGACTGTCTGTGACAGGACAATTGACAAACGACGGATGGATCAAAGCATTTACTTTCTACAGCGATCTGTTCAATAAATGGAAAATTTCTCCAAAGGGTGTTAGCGCGTCGGAAACTGTGAATCTATTCAGCAGTGGGAAAGTGGCTTACTTTGTGGGTTTAGAAGCACGGACCGTAGATTTCGATAAGTCGGGGATCAAATACGGTATAGCACCGCATCCCTATTTTACGGGTGGGAAGGCCGCAACACCTACCAATGCTTGGCATTTGGGCGTATGGAAAAATACAAAGTACCCTAAGGAAGCCGCTGAGTTGGTGCGATTTATTACAACCAATCCCAAAATCGCTATTCAATCATTCGAAATCGATGGCCGTTTACCCAGTCACAAAGCAGCTTTGAAATTTATTGATGATCAACCAAAATTTGCTAACTCAGGGAAAAGAATGGCAGCTTCAGAGGCTGCCAATACAGGCGTCGTACGTGCCCGAACACCTGCATTTCTTGAATTTGAGGAACTTCTCAATAACGCAATGGAAGACATACGCAATGGGGGTGATCCTAAATCAGTACTCAGTGAAACTGAGACAAGAATTACTTCTGCATTGCGTCGCTATCGATAATTAAATTAAAGTGGTCAGTCAAATCAATTAAAAGTGTTTACTAAAATGTCTTCTTTATTGAATCAACGTAAATACAGAGCTTATTTGACTGTTTTTTTCTTTTTGGCACCTGCTTTTATCGGTTTGTTAGCATTCAGAGCCTATCCTGTATTTCTTGCACTTTGGGAAAGTATGTACACGGCCACTTACGGTGGTGCCAAAGCGAAAATGATTTTTGTTGGTTTTGAAAATTACCAATTACTTTGGGAGGACATCATTTTTTGGCGTTCTGTGAAAGCCACAGCCCTGTTGACTCTGTTCATTAATCCGATTCAAATAGGTTTGGCATTAGGTCTGGCTCTTTTACTTCAAAGAAGTACACCCTATATCAGTATTATTCGTACTTTATTTCTTTTACCGGTTGGTGTCGCTATTCCAATTGCTACTGTTGTTTGGGGATTAATGCTGAATCCGAATAACGGTCTGGTGAATAGTTTTTTAGGCGTATTTGGAATTGCACCCCAACCTTTTCTTACCAGCGAGACTCAAGCCATATGGGCCATTATCGCTATAGCCTCATGGAAAGGTGTTGCATTATGGATGCTTTTTTTACTTGCAGGATTACAGGACATACCCAAAATTTACTATGAAGCGGCCAGGATCGATGGTGCAAAAATATGGGATCAGATCATTTATATCACTTTGCCTCTGCTCAGACGCTCTTTGCTTTTTGTGACTGTTGCAGATACTGCTATTAATTTCGTTCTCTTTGTACCCATGTTTATTTTAACGCAAGGTGGTCCACGCAATTCTACCAATGTGTTGATGTTTGAAGCCTATCGAAGTGGGTTTGCATTTCAAGATTATGGTCGTTCTATGGCAATTATAACTATATTAACAATCTGTATTTTGATTATCATTGGTTTTCAAATTAAGTTTTTGAGACCGAAAAATTAAATATCTATACGCATGAAACACTCATTTATTTCGCGTCAATGGCCAATAGTAGTTTGGTATTTATTGATTTTATTTGGACTCATAATTACATTGATTCCATTTATATGGCCCGCGGCATCATCATTGAAGTCTAATGAAGCAATTTTTGATCATCTTGATCCATTTTCGATCAAGGCTTTTTTGCCGGGTACAGATCTGAGTGCTTACACAATCATCTTAAACGAAAAAGGTTTTGGTGTGGTTGTTATTCGAACTTTAATAGTCACATTTGTTACCGTTTTTCTTGGGATTTTTATTAATTCACTGGCTGGATTTGCATTTGCTTATTTTGATTTTCCCGGTAAAAATATTGTATTTTTTATTGTTTTAATATCGTTCAGCATACCTTTCGAAGCAATTGCCATTCCTTTGTTTATTTTCATGCGTCAAATAGGATGGTATGACACTTATTACGCATTAATATTGCCAGCTGTTGCAAATGGAATGATTATATTTTTATACAGTCAATTTTTTGCAAACATTCCAAAAGCACTGATTGAAGCCGCACGTGTTGACGGGGCATCCTGGTGGAAAGTGTATTCATTGATTTGCATGCCTCTTACAACACCGGTTTCTGTCGGCGCTGGAATTCTTTTGTTTATTCACCAATGGGAATCTTTTTTATGGCCTCTCATTGTCGCCCCATCTCCTAATTTACGATTAATACAAGTAGCTGTAGGTCGGATGCAAAGTGAATACTCTATATTTTGGAATGAGCAATTTGCAGCATCAACAATTGCCGCAATAATTCCGTTGATCTTTATTTTAATTTTTCAACGCCAATTCGTGAGTGCATTGGTAGGTGTTGATATTAAATAATTGTATTATTGAAAAATTATTAACATGAAGAGAAAGACTATTTCAGACGTGGCAAGAGTTGCCAATGTGTCGGTGAGCACAGTTTCACATGTAGTGAATCGTACTCGCCATGTTGAGGCGACTACAAATTTTCGGGTTTTAAGAGCAATTGAACAACTGAACTTTGTTCCCAATAGCATTGCTCAGGCATTGAAATCGGACCGAACAAAGACCATTGGGATGGTTGTCGCAAGCAGTACCAATCCCTTTTTCGCACAAGTTATTCATGGTGTAGGAGAAGAGTGCAATCGCCAGGGATTCAGTTTAATTCTTGCCAATTGTGGTGACAAGCTTGATTTATTGACAACACACCTTCAAACCTTGTTGGCAAAAAGGATTGATGGATTGATTGTAATGACAACAAACTCGAGCATTGAATTTTTTGACCATATTACCAATATTAATAATTTACCTGTTGTTGCTATTGATACGGGGCAAAATAAAAAATTATGCACAGTGAATGATGACTCGTTTTATGGTGGCAGTTTAGTTGGTAAATACTTAGCAACTAAGAATTATTCAAAGACTATCTTTTGTATAGCTGGTCCTGTTGGACATCCATCCAGTGATTTACGCTCAAAAGGTTTTTTGGAAGGCTTATCTTCGTCCGGCTATCCTTTGTACAAGGCTAAAGTGTTTCACTCCAGTGGTCTTGGCCTTTCTGACGGTTATAACCTGACTAAAAATATTATTGACACCAAGGCGTTGCCGCAATCGATATTTGCAGTCAATGATCTATTGGCTATAGGTGCTATATCTGCATTAAATCAAGCTGGCTACAAGATACCGCAGGATATATCTATTGTTGGTTATGATAATATTGAAATTTCGGCATATACGTCTCCTCCCTTAACAACAGTCGAACAAAAAGCAGAAAATTTGGGTCAAGTTGCCGCCAATTTAGTGATCCAAAATTTAGGTAATAGCGTAGATTTCAGTCAATCTATTACACTTACATCTAAATTAATTGTTCGACAATCATCATAATTAATTTAAATAATATCTTATGAAAGTTTATAATGGCTAAAGTAGAATTAAAAGATATAAAGAAACAATTTGGTAAAGTTGAAGTCATTAAAGGCATTAATTTTACAATTCCTGATGGCTCTTTCACCGTGCTGGTTGGTCCCAGCGGCTGTGGTAAGTCTACTATTCTCAGAATGATTGCTGGACTTGAGGATGTGACTGAAGGGAAAATATTAATCGGCGATCAAGATGTTACACATCTTGATCCCGTAGACAGAGGCATTGCGATGGTTTTTCAATCCTATGCGCTTTATCCACACATGACTGTTTCAGAGAATATTGGTTTTAGTTTAAAAATTTCTAAAATCGCTGAAATTAATAAAATTAAATTAATCAATGAAGCAGCTGAAATTTTACAATTAGAGGGGCTTTTAAAAAGATATCCCAAGGAATTATCTGGTGGTCAACGGCAACGAGTTGCTATTGGACGCGCTATTGTTCGTAAACCTAAAGTTTTTTTATTTGATGAACCATTGTCAAATTTAGATGCCTCATTAAGAGCTCAAATGCGCGTTGAGATTTCAGAACTGCATGTCAAATTAGGCAGCACGATGATTTATGTGACACACGACCAAGTTGAGGCGATGACCATGGCCGAAAAAATCGCTATTTTAAATGATGGTAATATCGAACAATTAGGAAGTCCTATCGATATTTATAAAACTCCTTGTAATCCTTTTGTTGGTGGATTCATCGGTTCCCCAAGAATGAACTTTATAGATGGTCATGTTGCCAAAACTTTTGATGCAGATTTAATTGGTATCAGGCCAGAACATTTATTAACTTCTAATCTTTCTGGTTTGTGGAATGGCCGTATTCGTCATTTAGAAAGACTGGGCTCCGATACCATATTGTATATTGATCTAACAGATATCGGATCTCTGACTGTTAGATCGCCAGGCGATTTTAACCCTCTGATTGGTGACATTATTTATTTAACACCCATGGAGAACTCTGTTCACTTATTCAAAAATGGCCGTAGGATTTCAAACTTTTAACACTGGAGTTAATGATGACTAAATTATCCGATGAAGTACGTATTTCTATGCTTAATCCGCCCACAGGTCGGGTACGCGTTATTCTAGATACAGATACTTTTAATGAAATTGATGATCAATTTGCCATTGTTCAAGCTCTTCTTTCACCAGATAGGATAGGGTTGGAAGCTATTTATGCTGCTCCTTTTACTAACAGCCGATCTCAAAGTCCCGGACATGGAATGGAATTAAGTTATGACGAAATTTTACGTTTGCTGGCGCGCTTAGGCAAAGATCCAAAAGATTTTGTTTTCAAAGGCGTTACTGATTACGTAGGTCCTGCCAAGTTAGGCCATTCCTCTGCTGCCGTCGATGATCTTATTTCAAGGGCCAAAACAGCTTCAACTCAATCGCCTCTTTATGTCATTGCAATCGGTGCAATCAGCAATATTGCTTCTGCACTGCTAAAAGCCCCAGAAATTATAGAAAAAATTGTTGTTGTCTGGTTAGGGGGTCATGCCCTCGAGTGGCCGCATACCAAAGAATTTAATCTTCGACAAGATGTTGGCGGTGCTCAGGTGCTGTTTGACTCTGGCGTTTCGCTTGTTCTTGTTCCTGCTATGGGGGTGACTTCGCATCTCCACTCGAATGTTCCCGAAATTGAAAGGTACGTTCAACCGCATGGTGACATTGGTGAGTTTCTTGCCATGCGCTTCAAAGAGTACTCAGATGTCCACATTGGGTGGTCAAAACAAATATGGGATATGGCAGCAATTGGATGGGTTCTTAATTCTCAATGGGCACCCAGTGTACTGATGCCTACGCCTGTACTGACTGACTCAGTCACGTGGAGTGTAGACAGGTCACGGCATTTAATGCGCTATGTCACGCAAGTTAATCGGGACTTGATATTCAGAGATTTTTTTGAAAAATTAGCGGTTCATTCCAATATCAAAATAAATTAGAGTCATTTTTGAGTCTTAAGAGAGTAAATGGGTATGGTCGAAGTCGTTGTGATTGGCAGTTATTGCCATGATGTGGGTTTGCGGGTAGAAAGCTTCCCCTCTCCAGGAGAAACCGTGTTCGGCAGCGACATCCTTGAATCACACGGCGGGAAAGGAAGCAATCAAGCGATCAACGTTCGGCGTGCAGGCCATTCAGTGGCTTTTGTCTGCGCAATAGGCGATGACGCCAAGGGGCATGGCGCTGTCGATCTATGGCGCAGCGAAGACCTTGACACCAGCCTCACGCTGATCAAATCCGACGGTCCGACAGGCATGGCATTGATTGTCATTGCCGCCTCCGGTGAAAATCAGATCATTGTGTCTCCAGGTGCCAATGCGCTTTTACGCCCCCAGGACCTGGCTCCTGCAAGAAACTGTATTGCGAACACTTCGCTGGTGCTGTCGCAACTTGAAGTCCCCACAGATACAGTTGTTGAGGCCTTTCGACTCGCTCGGATCGCTGGTGCTGTGACTGTGCTTAACGCTGCACCGGCTTTAAGCGTGATCCCGGATACCTTGTGGGCCAACCTTGATTTGCTTATCGTCAACGAGACAGAGGCTCAACAATTGACAGGGTGCACCTCGAACGATTACGTGCAACTTTGCGCCTTGTTAATTTCGCGTGTTCGTCTGGGCGTTGTGATCACGTGCGGTCCACTGGGCGCCATCGGTATCAATGCACAAGGCGAACTTATCAGGGTCGCTGCTCCAAAGGTAGAAGTGGTTGACACAACAGGTGCTGGCGATGCCTTTGTTGGCGCTTTTTGTTCCGGTTGGTTGCGCACAAGAGACCTGCGCGCCAGCATGCAGTTAGGAACAGCTTCTGGCAGCTTGGCTTGCACCACACGAGGTGCTTTACCGCCTTCTTTGCTACCCGTGCATTGACCTGTGCGGTTTGACATCGTCCAATCACACCCACCTTTTGCACTTTTACCAAAGGATTCCACCGTGCCTGCAAAGCCAAATATTGTTTTTTTGCTCGTCGACCAATTGCGCGCAAGTTCGCTTCCCCTTTACGGCGAAACGCAGATCAAGACGCCCAACATAGACCGATTGGCCGCGCAAGGTGTCGTCTTGGAGAACGCTATCTCCAACTGTCCTGTCTGCACGCCAGCTCGCGCCATGCTGGTCACTGGCCGTCATCCTCAAACCACGGGTCATTTGATGAACAGCGTGCGCACACGCCATTCGGAATTGTCGATTGCCGATGCGCTGGCGAATGCTGGGTACAAAACCGGCTGGGTTGGAAAATGGCACTTGCATACCGGCGTTTGGCCCGCGCTGGATCGATTGCCGATGCAGCCGGACTGGGTCCCTGTGGGTCGTGATCGGCTCGGCTTCCAGTACTGGCGGGCCTACAACCAACACATGGTTTACTTCAATGGTTTTGTCCAGAGCGGTGACTGGAGCTATGAGCGCTGGGAGGGCTACGAGACCGACGGCTTGCTCAAGTATGGGATTGAATTCATGGATTCCGTCCAAGACGATCCATTCTGTCTGTTCATTTCCCCGCATCAGCCCCACTACACACCCGGTGAGTTCGCGCCTGCTGAATACTATGCGCGGCTCCCCGTTAATCTGACACTGCCTGGGAATGTAAGCGCTGAAAAAATGAACGAGTCCCTGGCGATGTACAGGCATTATCTGGCCATGATCCTGGCTATCGACGACATGGTTGGAAACCTGTTGAATTACCTGGACAGTACGGGCAAGGCGGAGAATACGATTTTTGTAATGACATCGGATCACGGCACACAAGCAGGCGCACAGGGCATTGCACCTTGGCAGAAAAAGATGCCTTACGAGGGTTCAATACGGGTTCCCTGCATTGTTCGCTTTCCAGGCGAGTTGGAGGCTGGAACCCGGTGCGACGCGCTGACTGCGATGACTGACTATTTTCCTTCTCTGTGTTCGCTCGCAGGCGTTCCGGTACCCCGATCGATTGAAGGCCAGGATGTTTCCGCGGCTTGGAGGGGTGCGAAAGGTGCGGCTGAGCAGGACGCCATTTTCATCATGAACTTCTCAGCCGCATTCGATTGGCTCGAGACCGGCAAGGAGTGGCGCGGGGTGCGCACCAAGACCGAGACCTATGTGCGCTGGTTGGATGGAAGAGTCGAGCTGTTTGACCTGAGCGTGGACCCGTTACAGAACGTCAACGTCGCTGGCCGACAGGAATACAGCGCGCGCGAAGCTTGGCTTGCACAGCGACTGGCGGCTTTTCAACAGCAACGAGGAGACGAGTTGGTACCGATTACCAAGTTGAGTGACTGGCACGATAACCAGCGACGGACAGTGCGAAATGGTTACGGAGAACTGAGCAACCCCGAGAGCTTGCCTGACTGGTCATTGCTGCGATAAAGAGCGCCTAGTTTTCGCTTGATGCGTGGATGCCGTTCTGAATCAGTCGCGCAAATCTGAGGTTTTAATGTGTTTTTTCGAGAGTAGAAAATGACAGTTGACTGCATCCGCGCTCGCTTTGACGGGATGATGGGGCTGAAACAACTTTGACGCTCCGCAAGTTACGAAACCAGAACAAACCCGTAACAAGACCGTCTCAATGTAATAAAATTTCGTGTTTGGGTGCACGTTCGTTGCATCAAACCACTGAACGAGACTCTCATGACCCTGAAAATCGGAATCAACGGATTTGGCCGCATCGGCCGCATGGTGCTGCGCGCTGCGGCGCAGAACTTCCAAGACATTGAGATCGTTGGCATCAACGATTTACTCGAGCCCGATTACCTGGCCTACATGTTGCAATTCGACAGCGTACATGGTCGATTCAAGGGTTCCATTGCGGTAGATGGCAGCACCTTGATCGTCAATGGTCAACGCATCCGCTTGACGCAAGAACGTGACCCGGTCAACCTGAAGTGGGGCGAAGTCGGTGCTGAAGTGGTGATTGAAGCCACCGGCCTGTTTCTGGACAAAGACAGCGCTGGCAAGCACTTGGCCGCAGGCGCCAAAAAGGTGGTGCTGTCAGCGCCATCCAAAGACGACACCCCCATGTTTGTGTTTGGCGTGAACCACCGCACTTATGCCGGTGAAGCGATCATCAGCAACGCTTCTTGCACCACCAACTGTTTGGCGCCGTTGGTCAAAGTAGTCAACGACAAATGGGGCATCAAGCGCGGTCTGATGACCACGGTGCACGCTGCCACGGCCACACAAAAAACCGTCGACAGCCCGAGCAGCAAGGATTGGCGCGGGGGGCGCGGTATTTTGGAAAACATCATTCCCAGCAGCACGGGTGCCGCCAAAGCGGTGGGTGTCGTGATCCCCGAGATCAAAGGCAAGCTCACCGGCATGGCGTTTCGCGTGCCCTCGTCGGATGTGTCTGTCGTTGACCTGACCGCTGAGTTAAACCACCCCGCAAGCTATGCCGAGATTTGCGCTGAAATGAAAGCACAAAGTGAAGGCGCCTTGAAAGGCGTGCTGGGCTACACCACTGACAAAGTGGTGTCCACCGATTTCCGTGGCGAGGTCTGTACCAGCGTGTTTGACGCCGAGGCCGGCATTGCGCTGGACAGCACTTTCGTCAAGCTGGTCGCTTGGTACGACAACGAGTGGGGTTACGCCAACAAGTGCCTGGAGATGGCCCGCGTGGTGGGCGGCTGACACCGCCCACGGCCGACGCATCTTATGCGCTCACATGCTTGCCGACGATGCCGGCCAGCTCGAACATGGTCACCTGGTCTTTGCCGAACACGGCCTTGAGCTTGGCGTCGGCATTGATGGCCCGCTTGTTGGTCGCATCTTGCAAGTTGTTGGCCTTGATGTAATCCCACAATTTTTTAATCACCTCGGTACGGGCGACTTTCCCATCACCGATGACCGCCGCCAGTGCGGCGCTCGGCGTCAAATTGCCCACCGCGGCTTTACGCGGCGCCTTCACCGCAGCGGATTTGACTGCTTTTTTAGCCGGCGACTTGGCGGTTTTGGCGGCCGACTTGGCTGCTGTTTTTCCAGCAGCCTTGGCCGGCGCAGCCTTGCCAAAGGGGGTTTTGGTTTTGCGTGGTGGGTATTTGCTCACACGGGGCTCGAACTCAAAGCTGACTTTATTTTCTGCGGGGTTCCAGGCCAAGAAAGCCTTGAAGGATCGACGTGTTTTCATGCTGACAAATTTGTCGAGGAGGTCGGTTTTGCCTGCAGCCAGCAACTTCGTCATTTGCGCGCGCTCGACCGGTTGCTGCAAAATAATTTTGCCGCTCTTGAAGTCACAACTTGGTGTGGGTTGGGCATCGGTGGGCACGGTTTTAGAGCAAACAAAGTTGCTGCCGCGCTCGTGCACAGGGCTGCCACATTTAGGGCATGCGCCTAAACTTTCGCTGGCCGAAAAGTCCACGATTTCGCCAGTTTCTTCGTTCTTTTTGTCATCGCCGAAATCGAATTCAAGCTTCCAATTTTTGTCTTCTTCACTGTATTTCAGCGCCATCTCGGCGACAAACGGCCAGCCCGCTTTGGAGCGGAATCCGTCCAAGGGACCGATCTTTTTGTCGTTCAAAAACTGTTCGACTTCAGCCGGCTCGAAGGTACGTCCTGCAGGCGATTTGCCAAAAGAAAAGCCGCAGCCTTCGCTCGCGCCATCTGAACCTGTACAGGTGTACCTGCGGTAGTTTTCTCGGACCACACCCGCGCAATTGGGGCAGGGCGCGTGCAAAGTCGCGTAGTCGCCCGGCACTGTATCGCGGTCGTACTCTTTGGCCTTCTTGACGATGTGCTCGGTCATCGCCGCAATGCCTTGCATGAACTCTGTACGGCTGAGTTTGCCTTGTTCCATTTGCGCCAGCTTGTATTCCCACTCGCCGGTCAATTCAGGGCGTGACAGCTCTTCGACACCCAGGCCGCGCAACAAGGTCATCAGCTGAAAGGCCTTGGCCGTGGGGATCAGCTCACGGCCTTCGCGCAGCATGTATTTTTCGTTGATCAAGCCTTCAATGGTGGCGGCGCGGGTGGCGGGTGTGCCCAAGCCTTTTTCCTGCATGGCTTCACGCAACTCGTCATCGTCAACCAACTTGCCTGCGCCTTCCATGGCGCCCAGCAAGGTCGCTTCAGAATAGCGCGCAGGGGGGCGGGTTTTGAGTCCTTTGGCTTCGACCGACTCCACACCCACTTTTTCACCGGCCTGAACAGGCACCAGGTTTTGACCCTTGTCACCGTCTTTGGCGTCTTCCACTTCTTCGGCGGCCTCTTTGCCATAAATGGCCAACCAGCCGGGTTTGACCAGTACTTTGCCCACGGTTTTGAAGTTGTGCACAGCCACCATGCTGATGCGGGTGGTCACTTGGTATTCTGCGCTGGGGAAGAACACCGCCATGAAACGGCGCACCACCAGGTCATACAACTTTTGCTCGGCCTCTGACAAGCCGCTGGGGGCTTGCAGCGTCGGGATGATCGCAAAGTGATCGGACACTTTTTTGTTATCGAACACGCGGGGGATTTTGCGCACGTAGTTGTTGTTAAGCGCCGTCAAGGCGTGCGGTGCCAAATGCTTCATGCCACTTTCGGCCAACATTCCGAAGGTGTCTTTCGCCACCGCCACATAGTCTTCAGGCAAGTGGCGCGAATCGGTACGCGGGTAGGTCAAGGCCTTGTGGCGTTCATACAGGCTTTGGGCTAACGCCAAGGTGGTTTTGGCGGAGTAGCCGAACTTGCCGTTGGCTTCGCGTTGCAACGAGGTCAAGTCAAACAAGCCTGGGCTGGCTTGTGTGGTGGGCGAAGACTCTTCGGTCACCGTCGCCTTTTGGCCGCGCACGGCATCGGCAATGGCTTGTGCGTCGCGCTCGGTCCACAGGCGGTCTGCTTTTTTCTCGCTGTCTTCATCGTCTTTTCTCCACTTCGGATCAAACCACTTGCCAGGGTAGCTGCCTGCAGCGGCTTCAAAGCTGGCGTGAATCTCCCAGTAGTCACGGCTGATGAACTTTCGGATTTGCTCTTCGCGCTCCACCACCACCGCCAAGGTGGGCGTTTGGACACGGCCCACGGTGGTCAAAAAGAAGCCGCCATCGCGCGAGTTGAAGGCGGTCATGGCGCGGGTGCCGTTGATGCCGACCAGCCAGTCGGCCTCCGATCGACTGCGGGCAGCATCGGCCAAGCCCTGCATCTGGGTGTTGCTGCGCAAATGGTCAAAACCATCGCGAATGGCCTGCGGCGTCATGGACTGCAGCCACAGACGTTGCACAGGCTTGCCCAAGGGTTTGGCCCCACCAGCGTATTGCTCGATCAATCTGAAAATCAATTCCCCTTCGCGTCCCGCGTCACAGGCGTTGACCAATGCCTTCACGTCTTTTCGCTTGGCCTGCTTGATCACCGCATTCAAACGGGTCTTGGTTTTGTCGACCGGCTTCAAGTCAAAGAACGGCGGGATCACCGGCAAGTTGGCAAAGCTCCATTTGCCGCGTTTGACATCAAATTGCTCCGGCGCCTGGATCTCCACCAAGTGGCCTACAGCGCTGGTCACGACATAGGTATCACTTTCAAAATGATCGTCATGTTTCTCAAACTTTCCCACTATGGGCGTGAGGGCACGAACGATGTCTTGAGCCACCGACGGCTTCTCCGCAATCACCAATGTTTTCATCTCAGTACAATCCAAAGTCTCGCGTGTACGCGGGTGCGCGCTCGCCCACGGGCACGCACACATGCGCGCGCCCACATGCTTTCACCATAACAAATTTTTCAACTGTGTCCAAAAAACCTGCTCCTGCGACAAATCGCCGTATTCAAGTACGCCGCTCCGGTGTTCACGGAAAAGGCGTTTTTGCACTCATGGATATCGCTGAAGGCGAAACCTTGATTGAGTACGTGGGAGAAATCATCAGCTGGGATGAAGCCCAGGATCGCCACCCGCACGACCCGACTGACCCGAACCACACGTTTTACTTTCATGTGAACGAAGACCTCGTGATTGATGCGCTGCATGGCGGCAACTCCTCGCGCTGGATCAACCACAGCTGCGAGCCGAACTGTGAAGCCGATGAAAACCACGACCGTATTTTCATCAAGGCTTTACGCAACATCCACGCGGGTGAAGAGCTGAACTATGACTACGGCTTGATCATTGACGAGCCTTACACCCCCAAACTCAAGGCCGAGTACCCCTGCTGGTGCGGCAGCGCCAGCTGCCGCAAAACGCTGCTGGCGCCCAAAAGAAGGCCAGCCACACCCAAGATCCCCAGTCAAGCCAAAAAATCGCCTGGAAAGGCCCAAAAACCGGCTCCCAAAGCCAATCGCTGAGTCTGTTCATGGCCATTGCGCTGCAAGACCCCATACCTTGGCCCAGTGAAGCCATTTGGGAAGCGGTGTACCCCACTCTGCCGAATTTCAGCGTTGAGGTACTTGCTGAGCTCGACTCCAGCAACACCGAGTTGATGCGCCGGGCACGGTCCGGTCAAACCGATCCCGTCTTGCTGGTGGCCGAAACCCAAAGCGCAGGCCGTGGCCGATTGGGCCGCGAATGGGTCAGCACGCGCGGTGATTCTTTGACGTTTTCGCTCGGCTTGCCGCTCCCTGTCAAAGACTGGTCGGGGCTGTCGCTGGCAGTGGGTTTGAGCTTGGCCGAAAGTCTGCATCCGCAAGTGGGTCTGAAGTGGCCCAACGATCTGTGGATCAAGGGCTGCAAGTTGGGCGGTATTTTGATTGAAGCGGCCAGCACCGGCTCGCGCAGTTATGTGGTGATCGGCGTGGGCTTGAATATCAACCCCCAAGCGGATGTCGGTTTGCGTACGCCCCCAGCAGCCCTGATCGACTGGCTGCCAGACATCGATGCTGCCAAGGCTTTGCGACTTGTGGCCGCACCTTTGCTTTTCGCCGTGCAGCGCTTTGCGCAAGAGGGTTTTGCGCCTTTGCAATCTCGTTTCCACGCACGCGACGTGCTTTGTGGACTGACCGTTCAAACCAGCGATGGGGTCGAAGGTGTTGCGTTAGGCGTTGACCCCACGGGTGCTTTGCAAATTCAAACCGCATCTGCTAGGGTCCGTATTCTCAGCTCGGAAGTCAGTGTCCGGCCTGCTGAACTGAAAGAGAACAAAGACATTCCAGAACCCAAAGGAAATTAAATATGCCCTTACAACTTTACTTTTCTCCCGGTGCTTGCTCTTTTGTGCCGCACGCTTTGCTCGAGATTTCGGGCGCGAGCTTCGAGCCCACCATGGTCAAGTTGCACAAAGGTGAGCAATACGAAGCCGCTTACCAAGCCGTCAACCCCCGGGGCCAAGTTCCTGTGTTGGTGGACGAGGGCCATGTCATCACGCAACTCATGGCAATTGTCTTGTACCTGGACCAGAAGTTTCCGGCCCATGGTTTTTTACCGATCGATGCCTTGCCCCGTGCCAAAGCGCTCGAAATCCTCGCTTGGATGAACAACACGGTACACACGACGTTTGCCCATATCTTTTTGCCACACAAATTTTCCGATCAAGCGGACGTTCAGGTGGCTTTGAAAGCCTTCAACACCGGTCTTTACAAAACTTTGTTAACAGAACTACAGGACTTGGTCCTTGCTTCTCAAGCCGCAGGACAAGCTTGGCTGTCGGGCGCTCACTTCGGTCCTTTGGACGCCTACACCTTGACCTTGACACGCTGGGGCAGCATGGCGGGCATTGACCCCGAAGGCTGCCCTGCACTTTGGGCGTTTGTCAACAAAGTCGCAGCGCATCCGCAGGTTGCACGCGTGATGGAGCGCGAGCGTCTGCAATTGAACGTGTTCAAACCCGCCTGAAAGCGTTGCGCCTGCATAGGTTGCGCCCGCATCGGTTGCGCCTGCACAGTGGGCTTGGTTTTATCAGCTGTTGCCTCGGGCAAATCGGACTGTAAAACAGGCCCCCGATGGTGTTTGCCCAACATGCGCTGCATCGATACTGACGGTAGCACCGTGCTGTTTTGCAATTTCCATCACGATCGGCAAGCCCAGTCCCGATCCATCCACGTTGGTCCCCAAAGCACGGTAAAACGGCTCAAACACCCGCTCTCTTTCGGCCACGGGAATGCCCGGCCCATTGTCTTCCACCTGTACCACCAGGGCATGGCTGTAGGGGTCCACCAAAATCCGCGCCGTGATGACCCCGGCGCGTTCAGGCGATGCGGGGGTGTAGTGAATGGCGTTGTCTACCAAATTGCGAACCATCTCTTTGAGCAAGACCGGGTTGCCGAGTACGTTTACATAGGGCGATGTTGCGTCGACTCCTTCATAGCCAAGGTCCAGACCTTTGTCCATGGCACGGGGGAGCGATTCTTGCAACACATCGCTCAACAATTCGACCATGTTGCTCGGCTGGCGACTGAGATGGGTGCCGCCGCCATCTGCGCGCGCCAAAGATAGCAATTGATTCACCGTGTGTGTGGCCTGTACGCTGGCACGTTCAATTTGGTTGAGCGAGTGTTTCAGCTCCTCTTCACCTGCGTCTTTGCGCTGCGCCAAATCAGCTTGCATGCGCAGGCCCGCCAAAGGCGTTTTGAGTTGATGCGCCGCATCGGCAAGAAATCTTTTTTGAGTCGCCAACGAATCTTTCAGTCGGTTCAGCAAATCATTGACCGATGACACCAACGGGGCCACCTCCAAGGGAACTGCTTTCTCGTCCAACGGACTCAAGTCATCCGGTTTTCGCGCGCGAATACGTTCTTCGAGTTGTGATAACGGTTTGATACCCCGCACCAATGCCAGCCAGACCAAGAGCACAGCCAGCGGCAAAATGGCGAACTGAGGCAACATCACCCCTTTGATAATTTCTGCCGCCAAAACCGATCTTTTTTGGCGGGTTTCTGCCACCTGTACAAACACCAAATGACTGTCTGTTTGCATCGCAGTTTTTCCCCGCTCGGGTACGCCGGGCGAAGGCGCTTCCAATCTCACCCACGTGGACGCCACACGAACCTCTAAACCGCGCATTTCATCGTCGCGCAGTTTCACTTCATAACTGTTTGTTTTTTCTTCGTCTTCAGGTTGCGGCAGATCACGGTCTCCACCCAGCAACTCACCTTTGGCGCCCAGAACTTGAAAATACACCGTGTCGGACTCGTCCGCACGCAGCAACTCGCTGGCAGGCTGCGGTAAATTGAATTGAACTGTGTGGTCCGGCGCGACCTTCACCAATTGAGCCAATGCCTGTGCGTTGTAAATCAACGCACGGTCAAAGGGTTTGTCCGCTAAGCCCTGGGCCACAAGCCAAGTCAATGCCAAGCTCACCGGCCACAGCAACAAGAGTGGCGTCAGCATCCAGTCCAGAATTTCACCAAACAGCGAGCGTTGCTCGCGTTTGAGGAGCGCCCATTGCTGCGGTTTCAATGGGGTATTTTTTCCAGGCAATAACCCAGACCACGCACGGTCGCTATGCGGATCGGCCCTTTTTCTATTTTCTTGCGCAAGCGATGGATGTAGACCTCAATCGCATTGTTGCTGACCTCTTCGCCCCACTCGCACAGACGCTCGACCAATTGGTCTTTGCTGACGAGCCGCCCTGCACGTTGTAGCAAAACCTCCAGCAAGCCCAATTCACGGGCCGACAGCTCCACCATCTTGCCATCGATGGTGGCCACGCGACCCGTCTGATCGTAGAGCAGGGGGCCGTGTTTGATCTGCGCTGTGGCACCGCCCATGCCGCGGCGGCTCAAGGCCCGCACGCGGGCCTCAAGCTCCTGCAGGCTGAAGGGTTTGGCCATGTAGTCGTCAGCGCCATAGTCGAGTCCCTTGACGCGTTCTTCCACGCTGTCTGCCGCCGTCAAAATGAGCACGGGCAAAGTGGACCCGCGTGCACGCAGCTTTTTCAACACTTCAAGTCCATGCATTTTGGGCAAACCCAAGTCCAAAATCAACAAGTCAAATTCGGTGTTCGTCATCAGCGCCGCATCGGCTTCGGTGCCGCTGGCGACATGGTCTACTGCGGCGCCTGCACTGCGCAAACTGCGCAACAGGCCATCGGCCAATACCTGGTCATCTTCAGCAATCAAAATGCGCATGGTGGTCTCCGTTTGTTGTGCGTTGTCGATGTCCACGCAGGGCTAAATTCTAGGCCTTCTGCGCTTCAGGCTTGTGCGTAGGCCTCCAACCCCAAGGCCACCACCGTCGCCACGTCCTGCCCCACAGACTCTTTGAACTCGATTTCTGCTTGTGCCACTGCGACTTTGAAGGCATCTAACCAGGCCAGTCCATCCTGTGTGAAGACAAGCTTTTTTGCCCTTGCGTCCAGCGGATCTGCCCCCCGTTTGACCAATCCCCACGCCTCACATTGATCAACCAGATCGCCCATCGCCTGCTTGCTCATGCCCGCGGCCTGAGACAACTCAGTTAAGCGCGAGCCCCCCAGCGCCAAATGGCGTGTGATGTGAATGTGGGCCGCGCTGATTTGGTTGCGCGCCGCAAGGTTGGCCAACGCCAGCGGGACGCCCTCGTCATGCGCCATCAAATGCAACACCCTTTCATCGAATTTTCGCATCGCATGACCGAGCAAACGCCCCAGATGCGTCTCTCGCCAGCGATCGTCCCTGCGGGGTTCTGCCGCATTCGGTGTTGTGTTGGAAATCTTGTTTTTAGCCACGGCCATATAGTAATGTAAACTGACTAAAAAAACTATTTACAAGATTCAATAGCGGGTTAAACTACTGTTCAAGCATCCAGTATATTGCAACAAAAGCCTGATGCTTTTTTCCTAACCCATTGATATTCAAGGAGATTTTCATGAGCGATCCCAACAGCGAAAAAGGCAAAGCACTGCAAGCCGCACTGGCCCAAATCGAAAAACAATTCGGCAAAGGCACCATCATGCGTTTGGGCGAAGGCGAAGTGATTGAGGACATTCAGGTGGTTTCCACCGGCTCCTTGGGGCTTGACATTGCGCTTGGCGTGGGTGGTTTGCCCCGTGGCCGTGTGGTTGAAATCTACGGCCCAGAGTCGTCCGGTAAAACCACTTTGACGCTTCAAGTGATTGCCGAGATGCAAAAAATCGGTGGCCAATGCGCCTTTGTTGACGCCGAGCACGCGCTGGACATCCAGTATGCCCAAAACCTCGGTGTGAACCTGCAAGAACTGCTGATCAGCCAGCCTGATACAGGCGAGCAAGCCCTCGAAATCGTCGACAGCTTGGTGCGCTCCGGCGCGGTGGACCTGGTGGTGATCGACTCGGTGGCAGCCTTGACGCCTAAAGCCGAACTTGAAGGCGACATGGGCGACAGCCTGCCCGGCCTGCAAGCGCGTTTGATGAGCCAGGCGCTGCGCAAGCTGACCGCCACCATCAAAAAGACCAACTGCATGGTCATTTTCATCAACCAAATCCGCATGAAAATTGGCGTGATGTTTGGCTCTCCTGAAACCACCACCGGTGGCAATGCGCTCAAGTTTTACGCTTCAGTACGTCTGGACATTCGCCGCACCGGCACCATCAAAAAGGGTGACGAAGCGATCGGCAACGAGACCAAAGTCAAGGTAGTCAAGAATAAAGTGGCGCCTCCGTTCA
>CAMDKK010000051.1 GCA_945901045.1 Limnohabitans sp. Rim8 | reverse complement strand
TTTTTTGCAAAAGCCCAGGTCTTCCAGTTGCATCAGCACGGTGATAGTGAAGCTGTCGTATAAGGAGGCATATTGGATGTCGGCTGGGGTGATACCTGCTTCAGAAAAAGCTACCGGACCCGAAAATGCTGCAGCCGAATAGGTCAGGTCAATTTGACCACCCATGCCATGCTTAGGGGCTTCGCCGGTGCCGCGCACCATGACAAGTGGGCGTCCGTTTTTGCGCGAGAGCTCTCGCGCAATTTCAGGGCGAGCCACAATCAAGGCACCCCCGCCATCGCTCATCACGCAGCAGTCCAGACGGTGCAGTGGATCGCTCACCATCGGGGAGTTGACCACCTCCTCGACCGTCACCAGATTGCGCAGCATGGCGTTGACGTTGTGCTGTGCATGGTGCGATGTTGCAACCTTGATCCAGGCCAGTTGTTCGCTGGTAGTGCCAAACTCGTGCATGTGTCGTTTGGCCACCAATGCGTAGAGATTTTGCGTGGCTGGGCCATAGGGCAACTCAAAGGCCAATTCGGGCGCATCGGGGTCGGGTGGTTTCAGGGACAAGGGCGACTTGCTGGGCCGCCCCTCTTTGGCTGCAGACTGAGCGGCCATCATCTGCGCACGAGGCCTGCCCGCCAGAGTAATAAGTGCAATGCTGCACCGGCCTGCGGCAATGGCCTCAGCTGCATGTGCAACATGCAAGATAGGTGCAGAGCCTCCGCACTCGGTCGAATCGACGTGGCGCAATTTAAGGCCCAAATACTCGGCCATCGTCGTCGCGCCTAACCCGGGCGCGTCACCAGCACAAAAATAGCCGTCGATGTCGTTCTTGGTCAGTCCTGCATCTTCGAGAGCACCCTTGGCCACATCGGCATGAAGACGAACCACCGACAAATTTTCAGCCAATCGAGTCGGGTGCTCATAAGCGCCTACGATGCAGGCTTTTCCATTCAAGCTCATTCAAATTTCCTTTGCGTGTAACTGAAGTCAATGCGCCATCAAGACTCAGGCTTGAAATTCGACTCTTTGATGATGGGCGCCCAGTAATCAAGTTCCTTGCGCTGCAAGGCGTCCATTTCAGAAGCAGATCTGAAGTCGGGATTAAGAGTTGCTTTGTTGATCAATTGATCACGCACCTCTGGCAACGCCAGCACATGCTTCAGTGCGTTTTGCATCCGATCCAGTTCGGCCACTGGTGTTTTACTGGGTGCCCACATTCCCGTCCAGGCATCCCCCGTTTCTAAGTTGTATCCCTGTTCGATCAGGGTAGGTACATCGGGCATCAAAGGTGAACGTGTGGCTCCAAACTGACCCAAGACACGCACTTTCCCTGTTTTTTGGTACTGCAATACATCGCCTGCAGTCATGATGCCCGCCGGCACTTGTCCGCCCAGCAGGTCAGTCACCATGGGGCCATTGCCGCGATAAGGAACGACCTGCAAAGTTTGACCGATGGCCTTGCCGAGTTGCAAACCTGAAAAGTGGGTGTGTCCGCCTGCACCTGCTGTACCAAATGAGCCTTCCTTTGGATTGGCCTTGACCCATGCCGCGTATTCCTTGATGTTCTTCACACCTGTTTGCGTATTCACGGCAATGGCCAATGGGTAAGACACCAGCACCGCCACGGGGGTAAGGTCCTTGAGCATGTCGTATTTCAAAACATCCAGCGGGTAGAGCAAGGTTTGCATGATGGGTGTGGCATTGGGTGCGATCATGTAGGTCAAACCATCTGGCACACTGGCCTTCAGTGCTTGAGCAGCAATACGACCACCTGCACCGGGTTTGTTGTCTACGATGATGGGTTGTTTAAGCACGACGGCCATTTTTTCTGCCAACAACCGTGCCACCAGATCGGTGGAACCGCCAGGCGGAAAACCCACCAGTATTTTGATAGGTGCTTTGTCTTGGGCCTGCGCGGTCTGACCCAGACCGAGGCTCAACATGACCATGGCCGCTAGTTTGAGTACTGTTTGACGTTTCATTTTTATCTCCGTTAATTTTTAATGAGGTGTTGAATATTCATACCTGATGCAACGCGCGGAGGCGTTTCAAATGCCAGGCAGCATCACCCAGGCTCTGACCAATCACCATCAGCCGCTTGGCGTAGTGGCCCACCCGGCATTCGTCGGTCATGCCCATAGCGCCATGCAGTTGAATAGCGGCCAAACCGATCTCGCGGCCCTTTTGGCTGGCCAGCACTTTGGCTGCCGACACCAAACGGCTGCGTTGAAAAAGATCATCGGCCTGCATCGCCATGGCCGCAGCGCAAGCCATGGACTTGAGTTGTTCCAAGCCAATGGCGATATCGGCAACTCGGTGCTGCAAGACTTGAAATTTAGCAAGTGGGACACCGAACTGTTTGCGCGTGCGCAAGTGCTCGGCTGTATGGGTCAGCAGCGCATCGACCGCACCCACTGCTTCGGCGCACAAGGCCGCAGTGGCCGCATCCAGAGCTGCCTCAACTGCAGCAGCGGCTTGCCCTTGTGGTCCTAACAGCCGGTCAGCGTCCAATTGCACATCCTTGAACGTCACATGTGCGGCGCGGCGGTTATCCAAGGTATCAAAACCCTGCACTGTCACACCGGGGGCCGCGGCATCGACGGCAAACACCGACAAGCCAGCGCGATCGGCCACGCCAGCAGCGGTGCGCGCCACAACCAGCAGCACATCGGCGCTATCGCCCTGCAACACCAGCGTCTTTTGGCCATGGAGTACCCAGCCTGCGCCCGAAGGCGTGGCCCGGGTTTCGGTGCGCTGCCAGTCATAACGGGCACCAGCTTCGTACACCGCCACGGCCATCTGCTTCTGGCCACTGACCAGACCGGGCAACCATTGCTTTTGTTGCGCGACACTGCCCAGACGGGTGAGCACTTGTCCGGCCATGACGGTGCTGGCTACAAAGGCACCATCGCCCAGGGCGTTGCCCAGTTCTTGTGATACCAGCATGACTTCAACCGCACCTTGCTCGCTGCCGCCGACATCGGCACTGAAGGGCAGGCCCAGCAAACCGAGTTCGGCCATGGCGGCGCGGCGCCGCTGTGCCTGCGCTGGTGTGGCGGCGTTACCGCGTTGTTCGGCGGGGTATTCCCCCACACAAAAACGCTGCACCGCTTCGCGCAAAGCCAGGTGGTCATCGTTGAATGAAAAATCCATATCTGTCTTTCAATACGCGTCCAGCGTGGCTTTGGCGATCAGATTGCGCTGCACTTCATTCGTGCCGCCATAAATCGTGACCTTGCGCGAATCCAGACAGTTGGCCGCCAGCGTGACCAGAGTTTCATCCTGCGCAGCGGCGTCCAGGTGTTCCAAAAACTGTGCTTCTGCCGAAAACGGCACGGCATCGGGTCCGGCGATGTCCACCAGGGTTTCGTAAATCGCTTGGCGCAATTCGGTGCCTCGCACCTTGAGCATCGAGGCTTCGACGCCGGGGGTCTTGCTTTGCTGGTGGGCGCTGAGCAGGCGCAAGGCGGTGAACTCGAGCGCCATCAACTCGACCTCGAACTGAGTCAGCTTGTTTTGCAACAAGGGATCGTCGCCCAAGCCTTGTTGCTCAGCCAGCTCACGTGCACGGGCCAGTTGCTGCTTGCAAGAGCCAATGCCCGCGATGCCGGTGCGCTCATGGCCCAACAGATATTTGCCATAGGACCAACCCTTGTGCAGCTCGCCCACCAGGTTGTCCACAGGTACACGCACGTTGTCCAGATAGCACTCGTTGAGATCGTTGCCGCCTTCGAGCATGCGGATCGGTCGCACCGTGAGGCCGGGCGATTTCATGTCAATCAGCAAAAAGGAAATTCCTTCTTGCGGTTTAGCGGAATGCGGGTCGGTTTTGACCAGCGCAAACATCATCGAGCACCAGTGGGCATAAGACGTCCAGACCTTGTGGCCATTGACGACAAAGTGCTGACCATCGGACTCCAGAACGGCGGTGGTGCGAACCGCCGCAAGATCGGAGCCGGCACCGGGTTCGGAAAAGCCTTGCGCCCACCAGGTGTTGCTGCTCAAAATATCTGGCAGGTACTGCTGCTTTTGTGCTTCGGTGCCAAACGCAAGCAGTACGGGGGCGAGCATCTGAATGCCGCTGGCGATGATGCGCGGCGCGCCGCCCAGGAGGGTTTCTTCATCAAAGATAAAACGTTGCACGTGGTCCCAGCCGGGACCGCCATGTACCACCGGCCAACCAGGCGTGAGCCAGCCACGTGCTTGCAAGATGCGAAACCAGGTCACGTAATCAGCCTGTTCAAGCCGCAGGCCCAGCTCGACCTTGCGGCGGATATCGACCGGCAAGTGAAGCTTGACAAAATCGCGCACTTCCAGGCGGAAGGCCTCTTGATCGGGGGTGAAATTCAATTGCATGGCCGTCTCACTTCACGCGTGCCACGACCAGCGCATCCAACGCGAGCACGGGAGTGGCGGACCCCAGCGGGTAGGCTACCAAGGGGTTGATGTCGATTTCTGTAATGTTGGGATTGGCCCGCATTTGCGCGCCCACTTGGGCCACCACGCGGGCAATGGCTTTGACATCGACCGGTGCTGCGCCGCGAATGCCTTGCAGCACCACGGCAGCCTTGAGTCGGGTCAGCTCCACGGCAATGTCTTCCTCGGCCATGTCGGCAGGAATCAGGCGCACATCCTTGAGCGCCTCAATCCAGATACCCCCCAGGCCGACCAGTACGACGGGCCCCCATTCCTCGTCGCGTTTGGCACCCACCACCAGCTCCAAGCCGCGTGGGCCCATGGCTTCGACCAGCGCGCCATCCAGTACCAGCTCGGGGCGGTGGTGTTTCACGCTGGCGAACAGCTTCTCCCACCCGGCGCGCAGCGCAGCTTCGTCTGCCAAGCCCACCAGCACGCCGCCCACATCGCTCTTGTGCGGCAGTTCACTGGCTTGCGCTTTGAGCACGACCGGAAAGCCAATCCGGTGGGCCACACTGACGGCTTGATCGACCGTTTGAGCCAATGCGCCATGCGGCACCGCCAAACCTGCTTTGGCCAGCCAAGCTTTGCCTTGATATTCAGCAAAGATGCCGTTGGGCGGCACGGCACCGGGCAATGGAATCGCCTGGATTGTGCTGGCCTGAGCACGTGTCGCACGCTGCAAGGCTTCACCGTATTGCGCCACACGGCGCATAGCACGCAAGGCGCGATCTGCCGAACGAAACAAGGGCACACCGCTTTGCTGAATCGCCTCCAAAAAGAAAGGCTCCACGGGACTGCTGTCACCGGTCAACACCAGCACCGCAGGTTTTGTGGCTTTCCCTATGGCGGGGATGATGTGGTCAGCTTTGTCCCGCTGGGCCATAGTGGGGCCGACAGGAATAGCCAGCACAATGTTGCCGATGCGCTCGTCATCCAGCATGGTGAGCAACAACTCGCCAATCAGTCCTGGCTGGCGGATGCCGATGGTGGTGTAGTCCAGTGGATTCTCGGCCACGGCATAAGCCGGCAGCATGGCCGTCAATTGGTTCACCGTGGCGGTCGTCAACTCGGGCAAATCCAGACCCAGATCATCCGCAAAGTCCAGTGCAATATTCTTCATCGCGCCTGAGCCCGTCATGAATGCGGTCCCTCCGACAGGTGGGTGCGGGTAGCGCAGCAGCACCACCGTGGTGTCAAGCAATTCATCAAGCGACTCCACCACCACAACCGCCTCGCGCAGCAAGAGAGCCGTGGCAGTGGCGTGGTCACCAGCCAATGCGCCGGTGTGCGACTGAGCGGCCTCGCGGGCTCGGGCACTTCGCCCGGGCATCAACAACACGAGTGGTTTGCCGGCGGCACGCGCCTGGGCGGCCAGTTTCAAAAAGACCTGTGGGCGGCGAATCTGCTCCGCATACAGAGTGATCACGCGTGTTTGCGCATCGCTGATCAGTGCAGCCAGCACGTCTTCAACGCATACCGACACCTCGTTACCCGTCGAAAACACCGTGGTGACTGGCACGCCTCGACCCAAATAAGCATCGCGCAGGGTGGCCGCCATAAAGCCACTTTGCGCCACCACGCCGACACCGGGTCGTGTTTCAGGTTCGCGCGCAACCAAGGGCTCAAACGTGACTGGAATGCCTGCAGCCAGGTTGGTGAACCCCATGCAATTGGGACCCACCAGCAAGATCCCTACCTCTTGAGCCACACGCGCGAGTTCAGCCTGTTTGTGCTGGCCTTCTTCGCCAGCTTCTGCGTAACCCGAAGCAAAAAGTACAGCCGCCTTGCAATGTCGAGCGGCCAACGCTCTTACCGTATCCAGCACACCCGACTCGGGGATGGCCAAGACAGCCAGATCAATGCCTTGAGGAAGTTCGCCCACCGTTTTGACACAAGGACGGCCATTAATTTCTTCGCTACTGCGGCTGATGAGGTGCAAATCACCAGGGTAGCTAAAACGCTCCAGATTGCCCTGCACAAAACCGCCAAAGGAACGCGGATCTGCAGAGGCCCCCACGATCACGATGGAACGTGGATGGATGATGTGGTGTACATCCTGAACGCCATTCATGGCATCCGCGGGCAAGGCGGCCGAGTGGGTCATGGGATAAAAAAACCTCGTAACAAATCAGAATTGGAAAATTTGCACACCACGGCACTTTATTTTTTGAATTTAAATTCGATTCTGGCATACAAAAAATATATATCAATACACCAGAAGTGGATTTCATGGGGTTTTAGGGTTTACACTGAGAACCGATTGCAGAATCTCAAACAACTATGGCATCGTTTTGATGTGTTTAAAAAGACAAATTTAGCAAATATCCTGTATTTACTGCCTGTTAGGCTGTTGAAAAACCCAACAAAATTGGTTCAAGACGACACCAGCCGTGACTTGATGATTTTCATTTGAATGCCACAGATGATTTGTTGCATAATTTAGTCCATGAACATGCATGATTCCTCTTCCATCGAAAACACCGATTCAGAAATTAACTTGATCGCTGAAGAAAGCCGTCCACGTGGGGGAAGGGCCAATGAAATTCGCAATGTTTTGCAAGAAGAGATCGAAAGCGGCAACCTGCAGCCTGGCACGACCTTGGATGAGCGGGCATTGGCCGCTCGGTTCCATGTGTCGCGCACTCCCGTGCGCGAAGCTCTGCAACAACTGGCCGCACGCGAATTGGTGCGCATTGCACCGCGACAAGGTGTCACAGTTTCGCGCCTGACCATCAGCCAGGTTCGGTCCATCATGGAGTCATTAGGCGAACTGGAAGCCCTGTGCGCCAAGCTGGCGGCACGCCGTGTTGATGATGTGTTGCGCAAGGCTTTGGATAAGGCCATAGAAAGTTGCCAGGACGCCGCAGTGCACGGCGGACATGCTGAATACTCCATGGCCAACACCTATTTTCATGAAACTATTTACTCAGGAAGTCGCAATCCCTATTTGGCTGAATTGATTCGCAACGCACGCCGTCAGATCCAGCGTTACCGTGTCCGTGACTTTCAGACCAAAATACAAATCAGCAAATCGCTGAAAGAGCACCAGCAGGTCGCTCGCGCCATTCAGGAAGGCGATGAATCCTTAGCCGCTCATGCGATGTTGCTTCATGTACCTTCGGGTTCGAGCGGGTTTTCTGAGTTTTTGGCACGCATGCCTATGAGTTTCTTTGAAAGTGATGCGGCGGACCATTGAACAAGTTTCCGTGAACTTTGGATTTCTTCATGACTTCATCTCAATGCTCCCCCGACATTCCTGGCGCTGACCACAATGCCCCGATGCCGCTAAGTACCCATTTAGGCTCTTTGATTTGCTCCTCCGGCATTTCAGGTAAAAATCCCGCCGCAGGGCAATTACCCGCCGACCCAAGCTTGCAATTGCGCAAGGCTTTTGACAACTTGGACGCGCTAATAGCGGTAGGCACTGACAACTTTTTATTTGGCACCGAAAAACATGGCACCGGCAACTCTCGCGGCCCAATCAGTGGCCGCGACTACGACGATATGAAGACGGTGATTGAGAACATCGGTTGGCTGACCGAGGCGCAAAAGGTCGACATCTTTGAATGCAACTACCGCCGTGTCGACAGCAAAGCTTTCAGCACAGCCGAACAGTGCTGACCCTCTGACCCCTAGGAAAACACCATGGCCCTGAGCAAAGAAGACAACGAACTGTTGACCCGGGTTGAACACGGTGCCCCGATGGGCGAAATGATCCGCCAGCATTACTGGCTGCCGGCAGTGCCCTCCATCAAACTGGAAGCCGATGGCGCCCCGGTCCGCATCCGTTTACTGGGCCAGAACTTCATCGCTTTTCGGGTGACCGACGGCACGGCCGGGGTGATTGACGAGCAGTGCCCGCACCGCAAAGCCTCGTTGGCGCTGGGCCGTAACGAAGACAACGGCATCCGCTGCCTCTACCACGGCTGGAAATTCAACGTGAAAGGCGAAGTGACCGAGGCGCCCAACCACGCCGGTGACCAGACTCAGTTTTGCAAGCATGTGCGCATCAACCGCTATACCACGGTGGACCGAGGAGGTATCGTCTGGGTCTGGCTGGGCACAGGCGAGACACCGCCGCCATTTCCTGCGTTACCGTTTGTGGATTTGCCCGTACACCAGCGCTCAGTGACCAGCGTGGAAGTGCCCACCAACTGGGTGCAAGGCGTTGAGGCCTCCATGGATTCTTCGCATGTGGGCGTGCTGCACGAATCGACCACCCAGATGACGTCCGGCGGCGGCAACGAACGCATGCTGATGACCAAGGCTTTGGCACCGAAGTTGGAATTTGAAGAGCGCCCCTACGGTTACCGCTATGCCGCACTGCGCAGCTTACCCGAGGACAAAGTCTACGCCCGCGTCAACAATTTCGTGATGCCTTGGTTTGGCATCATTTGCCCGCCCGACGCCAACGGCCCGACCACGGTGTTTTTCTCCACCCCGGTGGACGATGTGACGCACCGCGCATGGTTTGTGCACTACAACCCGCACCGCGATTTAGGCATGACTGTGATGTCAGCCTCGCCCGATGTGTGGAACTTTCCGCCGCTGCCGCCCGGTGAGGCCAAAGACAATTGGGGTCAGAACCGCAACATTATGAAGCGTGGACATAAAACCGGCTTTCCGCAGCATCTGGGCACAGAAGACTTTGCGATGTTTTTGAGCCAGGGCCCGACCTATGACCGCACCGACGAGCAACTGTGCTCGGCTGATGGAGCCGTGATCCGTGTGCGGCAGTTGCTGATCAAGGCAGCCAAAGAGTTCAAGGAAGGCAAAACACCCACGCTGGCACACCACCCTGAGCTGAATTACCCAGGCATTCAATCCGTGGGCGGTGTGGTGGATTCCGGCACCAACTGGCGCACGTTGACCCAGGCTTGATGTAACCCAGGGGCAAGACTGGTACGCAGATGCTGGCTTGCCCACAGCTTTGATTTTTCAGGAGACAAACATGAAATTTTCACGACGTCACTTTTTTTTATCGGGCTGCGCGCTACTGTGCTTACCCCAAGCCAGCTCGGCACAAAACCGACCTGCCATTCGGATTTTGGTGGGCTTTCCACCGGGGGGGGCGACCGATGCCATCACCCGGGTCATTGCCGATCGCCTGCCTAACCTTTTGGGGCAACCGGTCATCATCGACAACAAACCTGGCGTTGGTGGCCGCATCGCGGCGGATGCTCTATTGGCAGCGCAGGCCGATGGCCTGACTTTCATGGTGGCGCCCAATGCCACACCCACCTTCCAGATGCTGGTGTTCGGCCAGCAGATCAAGTGGAACATTCTGAAGGACTTTACGGCCGTAGCGGGATTGGCCTCTTACCCTTTGGGGATGGGTGTAGCAATCAACACGGGCGCCAAGAATGCAAATGAATTTGTCGAATGGGTCCGGCGAAACCCCGGCAAAGCCAGCTTTGGCACACCCGGCACAGGGGGTCAAAACCACTTTCTAGGTGTGCAACTGGCCAAAACAATGGGTATCGATTTACCTGTCACGCCTTATAAAGGCTCCCCACCCATGGTGACGGATCTGGTCGGTGGCCATGTCACCTCCGCAATCAGTTTGATGGATGGCATGATGGCCCAGCACAAAGCCGGAAAGCTTCGCGTGATTGGCGTCTTCACCAAAGAGCGCTCACCGCTCATGCCTGAAATCCCCACTTTTATCGAGCAAGGGATTGACATCACCTCGGGAGAAGGATGGACCGGGATGTGGGCCAAAGCCGGTACGCCGGCCAGCGAAGTCCAGCGAATGCAAGAGGCTGTTCGACAAGTCTTGCAAATGCCAGACGCACGCGAACAACTGAGTCTGCGTTTATGGGCTCACCCGCATTTCCGAACTGGCGCTGAGCTTGAAAACGTGCAGCGCGCTGAACTGGCGCATTGGGAGCCGATCATCAAGACTTCGGGCTTCAAACCCGAGTGAGCGCAGCCCTTGACTGACAACGCTGCGCTCCAGGTCCGCGTGCGGGCCACAACTTACGAAGCTAAAAACATACTGGGCTTTGAACTGGTGCCGCTGGACCCGGAAACCGCCTTGCCCGCCTTCAACGCCGGGGCTCATATTGAGCTGCAACTGCCCGGCGGCCTGAGGCGCAGCTATTCGCTTCTGAACGACCCCACGCAGACCCACCGCTACTGCATCGGCGTCAACCTGGACGCACACAGCCGAGGCGGCTCACGCTTCATGCACGAGCAGCTGCGCACGGGCACAGTGCTGACCATCGGTGTGCCGCGCAACCTGTTTGAGATGGACGAATCGGCACCCTTCAATGTGTTCATCGCAGGCGGTATAGGCATCACCCCCATGCTCAGCATGATTGCGCGCACGCAAGCACTGGGCACACCCTGGCGTTTGCACTACACCGCACGCACCCGCCAGCACGCAGGCTTTTTGGACCAGCTGGCCCATTACCAGGCGCAATCCGGTGCTGATGTACAGCTCAACTTTGACCAAGAGCCTGGCGGCCGCATGCTGGACCTGAATGCGGTGATCGCGGCCTTGCCTGCCGGTGGGCATGTCTATGCCTGCGGCCCGACCCCCTTGCTGGAGGCCTACGAAAAAGCCACCGCCAGCTTGCCACCCGGACGCGTGCACCGCGAATACTTTGCAGCCAAAGAAGCCGCAGCCACCGATGGAAGTTACACCGTGACGCTGGCGCGCAGCCAGCTAAGCTTGCAGATCAAACCTGGCCAAAGCCTGCTGGATGGCCTGATCGCCGTTGGCGTGGAGCCCACTTTTTCTTGCCAGCAAGGCATTTGTGGCACCTGCGAAGTCAAGGTACTGGAAGGCACGCCCGACCACCGCGACATGGTGCTGACCGAAGCCGAGAAAGCCGGCAACGACCGCATGATGGTTTGCTGCTCGGGGGCCAAAAGTGCCTGTCTGGTACTAGACCTTTAAGTTCCACTTTGAACCTTGTTTTTCGACTTGAACCCATGGACAACCCGATGAGCGAAACCCTGATCACCTATGAACTCGACGGCAACGTCGCCCTGATCGGCCTGAACCGGCCAGACAAGCGCAACAGCATCAACGATGCATTGATCGATGCGCTGCGAAAGGCTGTACAGCAAGCCCACGAAGAGGCCGACGTGGCCGTGCTGTTTGGCCACGGTACCAACTTTTGCGCCGGTCTGGACCTGGCCGAAGCCCTGGCGCGCGCCACTGGTCAGATCAAGCCGCCCCGCAAGCGCAAGCGCCACAACTGGCACGAAGTGTTTGATCTGATCGAACGTGGCCCGATCCCCTTTGTGGCAGCCTTGCACGGCGCTGTGGTTGGCGGCGGTCTGGAACTGGCCACCGCTGCCCATGTGCGCGTGGGTGACGAGTCGGCCCTGTTCGGCTTGCCCGAAGGCCAGCGCGGCATTTTTGTGGGTGGTGGCGGGACTGTGCGCATCCAACGCGTGGTCGGCACCACGGTGATGATGGACATGATGCTCACGGGCCGACTGCTGACAGCGCCCGAAGGTCTGCAGGAAAAAGTCATCCGCTACCTGACCCCGGCGGGCGAGGCGCTGGCCAAGGCCAAAGAGCTGGCCCACCGGATTGCCAAAAACAGCGTGGAAACCAACTGGATGATCGTCAATGTGCTGCCGCGCATCCACGACATGACGCACGACGACGGTCTGTTTGTCGAGCAACTGAACTCGGCCCGAGCACGCCCGCCCGAAGCCGAAGCCCGACTGCGCGAATTCGTCGAAGGCAAAGCCAAAAAAATCCAGGACAACCAATCATGAACTGCGTGCTGGATTTTGATTTTTTCAGTGTCACCGATGACGAACGCGCACGTGCACTGGCCCACGCCAAAACGGCAGCCGCCGAAGCGGCGCACATCCCCGACATCTCTGCCATTACCCCGCTGCGGGCCGTGCGTCGTGTGGCGGTCATCGGCGCGGGCACCATGGGCGGCGGCATCGCCATGTCACTTGCGAGCGTCGGAATTACGGTTACGCTGATCGACGCCAACACCCAGGGGCTTGAGCGCGGCTTGCAACGCATCCAGGATAACTACGCCACCACAGTCAAGCGCGGCAAGCTCGCACAGGCTGAAATGGACCAGCGCGTGGCACTGATCACCGGCTCAGTGCAGATCGCAGACGTGAATGACGCGGAAATGGTGATCGAGGCCGTGTTCGAAGACATGGGCCTCAAGCAGGACATCTTTCGCCAGCTCGATGCGCTGTGCAAACCCGGTGCCATTTTGGCCACCAACACCTCGGGCCTCGATGTGGACCAGATCGCAGCGGTGACCAGCCGTCCGCAAGACGTGGTCGGCGCGCACTTTTTCAGCCCTGCCCATGTGATGCGCCTGCTCGAAGTCGTGCGAGGCGCGCAGACCGCGCCCGACGTGATCGCCACCTTGATGGATCTGGGCCGTCGCATGGGCAAAATTGCAGTACTGGCGCGCATCTACCCGGGCTTTATTGGCAATGCGCTGTTTCGCAACTACACCCGTGAAGCGCACTTTCTGGTGGAAGACGGCGCGCTGCCCCACGAGGTGGACGCCGCACTGAAGAATTTCGGCTATGCCATGGGCATCTTTGCGGTGCACGACATGGCGGGCAATGACGTGGGTTACCAGACGCGCAAAGCGCAAATGGCCACCCGCCCAAACGACCGTCGATGGAACGATCTGATCATGAAGCTTTGCGACTTGGGTCGCTTGGGCCAAAAAAGCGGTAAAGGCTGGTACCGCTACGAGGCCGGTGACCGTACCCCGCACCGCGACCCTGAAGTCGAGCAGTTCATCGCCGAAGAGTCGGCCCGCATGGGACTGCCGCGCCGCGAAATGAGCGAGGCCGAGATCGTCAAACGCTGCCTGTACGGCATGATCAACGAAGGCGCGAAACTGCTGGAACAAGGCATCGCTTTGCGGCCCAGTGACATCGACATCACATACCTGACGGGCTACGGTTTTCCAGCGCATCAAGGCGGCCCGATGTTCATGGCAGACCGCATTGGACTGACAAGGGTGCTGGCCGACATTGAACGACTGCACGCCGAATATGGCTTTTGGTGGCAGCCCGCACCGTTGCTGCAAAAGCTAGTGAGCGAAGGTAAATCATTCGCTGATCTGCAAAACTGAACCCTTGGACACGACTATGGATCTCGGTCTGAAGGGCAAAAAAGCCATCGTCTGCGCATCGTCACAGGGCTTGGGCTATGCGTGTGCGCTGGCTTTGGCGCAAGAAGTCTGCGACGTCTTCATCAATGGCCGAGGCGCCGACAAGCTGGCGCAAGCGGCTGACAGCCTGCGCCGGGCCACGGGTGCCGTGGGCGGCAAAGTCACGCCGGTGCAGGCCGACCTGAACACCGATGCAGGCCGCAGCGCTTTGCTTGCGGCGTGCCCTGCACCCGACATTCTGGTCAATAACAACGCCGGGCCACCGCCGGGTCAGCTGGCCGACTGGGACCACAGCGCTTGGATGGGCGCACTCGAAAGCAATTTGCTTTCAGCAGCGCTGCTGATGCGCGAAACGATTCCGGGTATGCGCGCACGGCGCTTTGGCCGCATCGTCAACATCACCTCGGCCATGGTCAAAACACCGCACGCAGCGATGGGTTTGTCCACTGCTGCCCGTGCAGGGCTGACGGCCTTGTCTAAAGCACTGGCCCGTGAGGCCGTCATCGACAATGTGACGATCAATAATCTGCTGCCCGAGCGATTTGACACACCAAGGCAGGAGTTTATGGCCCAACGCATGATGAAAGACTTAGCCATCACACGCGATGAAGCACGAGCTCAAATTGCGTCAACTTTGCCAATCAACCGAATGGGAGATCCGAAAGAATTTGGTGCTGCTTGCGCGTTTTTTTGCGCGGTTACTTCAGGATTCATCACGGGTCAAAATCTTCAATTAGACGGTGGAGCCTACAGCGGATTGATTTGAATTTCATTTCCTGAAAAATACGTCATCCAGCATAATTCAGCCGTAAAAAAGAGAACACATTGAATGGCTACTTTTTAAAAATCGACCCCTTTACTGAACGGTAACGTCAAGTTAACTCCCGCCAATCAACTGGAGTCTCGCTCATGAACACGCCGCCATCCATCTCCTGCAAACGTCTCCGATACCCAGTGTCAATCTTCAGTCAATCCGTCTGAAACTACTTTAGTTTTGCCATTTTTAATGGCGTTTCTTGCGGCTGCTTACAAAAGAAAACCTCGGTGTTCGCGGCATCGACTTTCTAAACAAAACGGTAAGTGGAGTCAAGACAAGCAGACGCGACAGCAAACTCGCGATCAAGCTCGACGTTGCTCACCCCCGCGCTGCGGCAGCGTTGCGCCACGTCCTCGCCCGGTTCGATGTCCATTTCTGCGGGCACGATGCGATGGCTGGCCACCGCCATCGTCTCCTCGCGAAGGTGACCCTGCTGCTCCAGCTTGTCGGCCAGTGCAAGCAGGCGCGCGCGTACCTTCACGATCGCGAGGTCGGAAGACACCAGCGTTTCTGCCGAGCGATCCGCCACCAGGCCGCCTCGTACGTATTCGGCCACCGCCATGTCTTCCAGCCTCAGGTTGCGCATGCCGGAGAAGGACTGTCGCTGCATGAACTCGCCGCGGTCCTGCCCGTAGGCATTGGAGCGGTTGAGCACGGGCTTGTAGCTACCGGGCTGCAGGGCCGGAATCTCGTAGCTGCGGTCGCCAACCCGGGCGCGAAGTTCCTCGACAGGCTCGGGGTCGTACCAAGACGTGTAGAGGAACATCGTGCGTTCGTCGTCCATCGGGATGTTGGTCTGCCACGAGCTCACGGCGTACGGAGGTGGCGTCGGCACTTCCACGCTGAAGGGCAGCAGGAACTGGTTCAGCCTCAGGTTGCGCTTGCCTGCACCGGCATCGCGCTCCATCGCCAGGGCCGCGCCATAGATGGTGTCTTCCAGGTAAGCCCATTGCGGCGTTCGGTCACTGAAGGCCGCCGACTGCACAAAGCGCGAGCCGCCGCCGCCGCCCTGCAGGTTGGCGTGCAGGAAACCCACATGGCTGCCGTCGCACAGGCCTTCGATGTGCTGTAAATAGTTGCCTTCGCTCTCAACCTGCACAAAGGTCCCGGACCAGTGCGCCTCGCCCTTGCTCATCCACGGCAGGACAGGAAAAGGCGGAAGCTGCTCGGGCGGCCCCATGTAGCACCAGAGCAGGCCGCCTTTGCTTTCCACTGGATAAGACCTGATCTTCACCCGCGGGCAGATGCGGTCGCCTTCGGGCACGTTGGGGATTTCAACGCAACGGCCGTCACCGGCGTACTTCCAACCGTGGAAGATGCAGCGCAGGCCGCCGACTTCGTTGCGAGCATAGCGCAGGTCTGCGCCTCGGTGGGCGCAGAATCGATCGACGACGCCCGCATCTCCTTCGGGTCCGCGAAAGGCCAGCAGGTCCTCGCCAAGCAGCCGCACCTCTAACGGCGCGCCGCCGGGATGCAGGTCTTTCAGCTGGCAAACTGGCAGCCAAAAGCGGCGAAACGCCTCCCCCATCGGAGTGCCCCTTTGTACGCGCACCAGGCGCTCGTTCATTGGTGCTTTGAGCATCGGATGTCCTTCATTGAGTTGGCTTCACGCCGGCGTCGCGGATGATCTTTCCCCAGGCCGCATAGTCGTTCGTCACGATGCGCTGAAATTCTGCGGGGCTCACGTCGGTCACGGGATTCAGCGCCAGGTCTTCCAGGCGCGTCACCACGTCAGGCATACGGAGCACGTTGGCCACTTCGCGGTGCACGGCATCGACAATGGCTTTCGGCGTGCCGGCCGGAGCGAACAGACCAAACCAGCTCATGACCTCGAAGCCGTTCAGCCCCGCCTCCTTCATGGTTGGCACGTTGGGCATAAGACTTGAACGGGCCGGCGCAACGACGGCCAGCGGACGAAGCGTACCGCTTTTGATGTGCTGGCGGGCTACCGCGATGGAGGAAAAACCGGAGCTGACGTGGCCCGCTATCAGGTCGTTAATGAGAGGAGCCTCGCCCTTGTAGGGCACGTGGTTTAGCTTGACGCTGGTGGAACGCGTGAGGATCTCGCCCATCAGGTGCAGGGTCTGTCCGGTACCGGCCGAGCCATAGGTCAGGACGCCCGGCTGCGCCCTGGCCAGCGCGAGGAACTCATTCATGTCCTTGGCAGGCACCTTCGGGTTGACGCTAAAAACCAGCGGCGACAGCGACAGCTGCGCCACGGGCGTGAAGCTGCTTACCTCGTAAGCCACCTTGTTGTCCATCAGTGGCGTTTGCAGCAGGGCTGTGTTCGTAACCAGCAGCGTGTGGCCGTCCGCCGGTGCGCGGGCCACTTCGCCGATACCGATGATTCCGCTGGCGCCGGCACGGTTCTCCACCAAAACCGGCTGACCGAAAGCGCGCGTGAGCTTCTCTGACAGCGTGCGCGCGAGAATGTCGGTCGCGCCGCCCGCGCCAAAGGGCACCACGATGCGCACGGGCTTCGTGGGCTCGAACCTGGCCTGGCCAAAGGCGGTGAACGGTGAGCCTGCGGCGAGCGCCGCAGCGAGCATGGACCGGCGGGAAAAGTAAGTCATTATGTAGATCTCCTGTACAGTGCTAAGTGTGTGGATTCACCGAAAAATATTGCATTGAGTTCAACGCCATCCAATACAGTGTCGAACCTTGTTCAGCCATCGATCAGATGGGAAACCCTTAGCTTGACTCGCAGCAAAGCCCTTCAAGCAGGTGCACCACCACAATGCGCCGTCCAAGAAATAATCCGAGATAGATCGTATACAGTCAGTTAGCAATTCGTGGCCCTGATCGAATTTTCGGCGCCAGCTTTTGAGCGCATTCTGTGTCAGATAAACCAATTTAAAAATGGTCGTTCCTGTGCGTTTGCCAAGTTTAATGTAGAGTCAGACTGCTCATTTCAACCCGGAAAAACGCATATGCAACGTATCCATCGCACTGCACGCCGATCGACGCTGGAAATTGCGGTCGCGACCGTGATAGCCATCCTATTTGGCGCTATCCCCGCATTCGCCAAGGAGCCCGACTTTCCCACGGGTCCCGTTCGGATCGTCTTGCCGTTTCCACCTGGCACCGTGAACGACTCGATCCTTCGAATCCTGGCGGAACGTCTGTCGCAGCGCTGGAATCAACCGGTCACTGTCGACAACAAGCCCGGTGCGAGCTCCATGATTGGGACGACTGCGGTCGCCCAAGCCAAGCCGGACGGCCACACGCTGCTCGCGAACATTACCTTGATGGTCCAGAACCCAGCACTGCGAGCCAAGCTCCCTTACGACCCCAAGTCGCTCGTTCCAGTCACGCAGATCAACCGCCAGCAGTTGCCGGTGTTCGTGCGCAGCGACCTTGGCATTGACAGCATGACCAAGTTGTTCACTTATGCACAGTCAAACCCAGGCAAACTGAACTTTGCAAGCTGGGGTCTCGGCTCGACTGCGCACATCATCAAGGCGAAGATGGAGCAGGACAATAGGGTCGCCATGACCCATGTCCCTTACAAGGGCGGCGCTGACATCGTGAGGGCCTTGCTTGCAGGGGAGGCCGACGTGGGGGTTGCTGATTTCCTCAGCCCCAATCCCCACGTCCAGAGCGGAAAATTCAAGGTCATCGCGGTGACGGGCCCGAAACGGTTCGCCGACATGCCGAATGTGCCGACGCTGGCCGAGGTTGGCGTGACGGGCTTTGAAGGCTACAACTGGCTCGGTCTCTTCGCGCCGACGGGTACGTCCCCGGCTGTGCTTACAAAGATCGCCTCAGACATTGCTGCTGTGCAGGACGACCCGGCGCTTCAGACCCGCTTCAAGAAGGATATGTTCGTCGAACCGACTGCGACGACGCCCGAGGATTTCCAGAAGATCTTCGCGCGCGATGAGCAGGCTTGGATGGCCGTGATTCGCGCCACCAAGATCTCCCTCGAGTGACCCCCACCCTGCGGCAACTGTGCATCCTCGTTTCGGTCACGAAGACGCTCAGTTTTTGCCGCACAGCGGATCGGTTGCAGCTCAGGCAGCTCAGGCAGCTCATTTCAAATTTCATTAGCAAATCGTTTTGGCTCGAAATTAAAAAGTCATACGCTTGCGATGCCAAGCAACTTTTTCTCAAAGCTTAAATTCGCGAACAGAACAGTCAACCCTGGCTGTCAGCAGAACGACCAACGGACTTCTGCTTTTATAGAATTTTGAATCGGTTTGTAAGAAATGATCTATTTTGTCTTGACCAAGACGAGCAGGCTCAGCCAATTTCATAGAATGAGCGTGTTTTAAAAAGCGACCTCATGTTCAGTTTTTTCCGAAAAAAATCCCCCATACCTGCTGCAGACCCTGCTGCAGTGCAGGGTGCAGATCCTGCTGCAGTGCCTGCTGCTTCAAAGTCGCCACCAGCCCCTGTTGCGCCCGCCCTCTCTGCACAAGATGTCTTAGCGCCAGTCGCTGCCACCCGCCAAGGCTGGTTGGACAAGCTGAAAGCGGGACTGCGCAAAACAGGCTCCAGCATCGCCACGGTATTTACAGGCACACAGATTGACGACAAGCTGTATGAAGAGTTGGAGACGGCTTTGCTCATGGCCGATACCGGTGTCAAGGCCACTGAACATTTGTTGCAAGACCTCAAACGCCGCGTCAAAGACAGCAAAACCACCGAGCCTGCTGCGGTCAAAAATTTGCTGATTGAGTCGATTACCGACTTGCTCACACCTTTGCAAATGAATTTGTCCATTGGCGAGCACAAACCCACGGTGATCATGGTGGCGGGTGTCAATGGCGCTGGAAAAACAACCTCGATCGGCAAACTCACCAAGCATTTGGCCGACAGCGGTGCCCGGGTCTTGCTGGCCGCCGCCGATACGTTCAGGGCGGCGGCCCGTGAACAATTGGCCGTATGGGCGGACCGCAACACAGTGGACATCATCAGCCAAGCCGGAGGCGATCCAGCTGCCGTGAGTTTTGATGCGGTCAGCGCTGGCAAAGCCCGGGGACACGATGTGGTGCTGGTGGACACCGCCGGCCGATTGCCCACCCAAACCCATTTGATGGAAGAGCTGAAAAAGATCAAACGGGTCGTTCAAAAAGCGGATGCGACCGCGCCCCATGAAGTTTTGTTGGTGATTGATGGCAACACCGGCCAAAACGCGCTGATGCAGGTCAAGTCCTTTGACGACACGCTGGGCCTGACTGGCCTGATTGTGACCAAGCTGGACGGCACGGCCAAGGGTGGCGTGCTGTGTGCGATTGCACGCGAAAAGCCGGTACCGGTCTATTTCATTGGTGTGGGAGAAAAGCTCGAAGACTTGGAAACCTTCAACGCGCGTGAATTTGCACAGGCTTTACTGAGCTAAAGCGCGGCCTTCAAACCTGCGGCACGCGCTCACGCATGAAGGCAGCGACTTGTCGCAAACTGACTTTGGCCTCTGGCAACATCACCATCACGGGCCACACATGGGGCATGTCCGACATCAAAATCAATTGCGATGACACACCTGCAAGCAATGCTTTGTCATGCAAACGCGACGCATCAGACAGCAAAATTTCCTGCCGACTGGCAAAAATCAGCAAAGGCGGCATGCCTTTCATGTCCGCGTACAAAGGCGATGCAACCGGGTCTGTGGCCGCCCGGCCATTCAGGTAAAACTGCGCAGCATGGTGCAAACTTTCAGGCGTGAACATCACATCGGCGTCGGCCTGGGTCTGGATCGACTCGCCTGCCCCAGCCAAATCGACCCAAGGTGAAAACAAGACCGCACCTGCGGGCATAGGCAAACCGTGCCCTTGGGCTGCTTGCAAGCAGGCCAGAACCAGACCAGCGCCTGCGGAATCCCCCGCCATCACAATCTGCTCCGCTGGCGTGTCTTTCAAGACGGTCCGGTACCAAGCCAATGCATCTTCCACGGCGGCCGGGCAGGGGTGCTCCGGGGCCAACCGGTAGTCGACGGACAACACCCTCGCTTGGGCCCTGCTGCTGATGCTGGCCACCACCGGTCTGTGGGTTTCTAAATTACAGAAAAAATACCCTCCCCCATGAAAATACATCACCGTGCGCTGAGGATCCTGCACCGACAACCATTCAGCGGCGCACAAACCCCTCTCAGGCTGCGCTGCTAACGCTTGGCGGCTCACCCCATGGGGCAAAGGCAGTTGCCTGCGGGTCAACCGCGCCATCCTCGCCCGCGCCTCGTCCACCCGAACGACCGCGCCAGGGCGAGGCTTGAAGCGCCTGCGTAAATACCAACGTGTAAAAAAGGCCTGGATGCTCATTTGGAAGTCTTTGATATAAAACGAGGCTGTTACCGTATTATTGCCGCTGAATCAAGGGCATCATATTGGATGTTGGACAAACGTCTCCACGAACAGTACACTTGTGTATTGTGTACCAAATCCCCTGAAACCTGTCAGCACTTTCTCCTTTTTGAACGACCATGACCGACCTAGTTATAAGACGCCTTTTAATTGACTTGAATACGCCCTTTGCAAAGCGATGGAACGGAGGCGACGCGTTTCGATCGGCTTTCTTCAATGCCTTGTCGATGACTTTTCCTGTGGGAGAACAATTTTTCATTGATTCGGTCCGACAAGGCTTCAAGCAACTGCCGGCCGATAAACAAGCGCTCATGGCCAGCGAGATCAAGGGTTTTATTGGTCAAGAAGCGACTCACCGCCGGATTCACGAATTGTTCAACAAGCACCTGGCCGACCAAGGATTGACCAATACCTTTGCGGATCGCGCCAGCAAGCGCATCGCATCACAAGCGCATTTCAACATTCGCCTGCATCTGGCTGCTACGGCAGCGACCGAACATTTCACAGCTATTTTTGCCGACTGGATGCTGCGCCATCCTGAAGCGCTGGAAGGTGCCGAGCCTCGCTTGAAAACCATGTGGCTTTGGCACAGCGCAGAAGAGTCTGAACACCGCAACACGGCCTTCGATTTGTACAAGGACTTGGGCGGTGACCAGCCACGCCGACTCAAAGTGTTTCGTTATATCACGGTGATTTTTTTGACCGATGTTCTGCGCCAAACTGTCCGGAATTTGTGGCATGACGGCAGCTTGTTTCAATGGCGCACATGGCAAAGTGCCGCGCGTTTTCTGTTTGCCAAGGATGGCTTGCTGCGTGGCAATCTACCTGCCTGGAAAGACTATTTGCGCGAAGACTTTCACCCCAGTCAGCACGACGCCGTTTCCTCTCAAAATTGGTTACGCGACAACACCGCACACTTCAGTGTGGTGGGTCAAGCCAGCTGATTCCTGTGACCCCCATGATCTGGGTTTTTTGCTTGCTTGTGTACGGCATCTTTCACGTTTGGTGGGGCGGCAAAAGCAAGCCCTTGAGTTCCCAAGAAGTGCAAGAAGGCATTGCCACACTGCGTGCCGTGGTTTCCGGCCCCAACAGCCTGTCGCATCTGGACGAAGTGGCCCAATTTCTGTCGCTGGACGATGGTCTGTCATTTGTGATGTTCAACAGTGTTCTGCATCGAAAAAAAGCACAATACCCAGAGCATTCAGGCTTCAGCGATGATCCGCGCGCAGCAGACCAACGTTACGGCAAAGCCATCATTTGGCCCCTGATCAAACATGCGTCCTTGCCCATTTTCGTGGCCCGCAGAAAGGGCACATTCGTCAACGATGCCCATTCGCCTGATTGGAGCTACGTGGCGATGGTGCGCTACCGCAGTCGCCGGGACTTTTTGAAGTTCGCCATTGAGATTGAAAGCAAAGGCATCGCCTTTCACAAATGGGCGGCCATCGAACAAACCCAAGTATTCCCCGTTCACCCCATGGTCAGTTTGTTCACGCCTCGGCTGGCTGTTGCGACGCTCCTGATACTGGCGGCAGGGTGTCTGAATGGCTTCTTGGCCTGAGCCTTGCAAAGGATGAGGCACGCACAAGTGTTGCTATCAACCCACCGAAAAACTGTGATCCGCCTGACCGTGGGTCTCATCTTGTTGGCGGCACTCGCCGCGGGTTATTGGCGTACGGGTTTTGACAAAGCTACGCTTGAAGCAAAGGTTCCTTCCTGCCTCTTACCGCCTGAATTGCCTGCAGCAACCCACGCCGGCATGGTGTGGATACCGCCCGGCAGATTTGAAATGGGGGATGACCGTTACCCCGAAGAAGGCCCCATTCACACCACACGTGTGGCGGGGTTCTGGATGGACCGCACTGAAGTGACCAATGCGCAGTTTGCAGAATTTGTCAAAGCCACAGGCTATGTGGGCCAGGCCGAACGTCCTGTTGATGCCACCCTCTACCCCGATTTACCGGCGTTCATGCGCCAACCGGGTGCGGTCGTTTTTTCACAACCCTCTCAGGTGAAAGACCGAGGCGATTTAAGCCAATGGTGGCGGTACACGCCCGGTGCGCAATGGCGCCATCCAGGGGGAACGTCGACCCATATTCAAGGGCGTGAACAATTTCCAGTGGTTACTGTGACCTACGAAGACGCACTGGCGTTCGCTCGTTGGAAGGGCCGCAGTTTGCCATCCGAAGCCCAATGGGAGTGGGCTGCAAGGGCGGGGCAAGCCTTGGCAGCCAAAGACCATGACCAACCCCATGGGGCCAACACATGGCAAGGGGTCTTTCCGGTGCTCAACTCGGCCGATGACGGTTTTGTGGGCCTCGCCCCAGTGGGCTGCTATGCCCCGAATGCCTTGGGCTTGTTTGATATGTTGGGCAATGTTTGGGAGCTGACGCGCGATGTTTACACCGCCAATCACCGTCCCGCCTCCGACCCGGTCAAGCCCTTGGATCCTGATACCAGCGGGGTTCGCAATCCGCAGATGCGGCAAAGGGTGATCAAAGGAGGCTCATTCTTATGCTCTCCCGATTACTGCATGCGCTACCGATCGGGTTCACGGCAACCCCAAGAAGAAGATCTGGGCACCAGCCATTTGGGCTTTCGCACCGTGCTTGAGGCCACAGGGCCTTGAACTCCCATGACTGAAGCAGGGGTTGTTAAAAAAACACGCACTGTTATTTTGCGTGTGATCGCTGGCTTGCTTTCGCTCTTGCTTTTTTCAGTGGGCGCTGCTTATTGGAAAGCCGACTTTATAGTGCTGGGCGCCGAAGGCTATGTGTTTGGCTACCCTTTGGTGATCATGGACATCACGCGCGAGAACGCAGCCAAGGCCTACAACTCACCCCTTGAATTGCAACGGATGCGGCGATTCCCCGATGCCCAATTCAAGGACGTGGTGCGGCCCAATGTTGACACCTTGTACAGCGCGGCCTTCTTGGACCTGAGCGCAGGGCCTTGGGTCTTTGAAATGCCGCCCAACGCTGAGCGCTATGAAGTGATGCCGTTCATGGACGCTTGGACCAACGTGTTTGCCACCTTAGGCACACGGACGACAGGCACGCAAGGCGGGCGGTACTTGATTGCAGGACCGCAATGGCAAGGCCCTACGCCGACGGGCATGACACGGCTGCAATCTCCCACATCCATGGTGTGGCTGATTGGACGCACACAAACCCAAGGGGTCTCGGACTACCCCGTGGTGCATCGATTGCAAGACGGACTTGCACTGCAGCCCTTGAACCCGGCAACCCCACCCCACAAGTCGCCCACAACGACCCCGCTCGCATCTCCGCCCGCATCTCCGCCCGCATCTAAACCTTTGGCGCCTATCGCGCAAATGCAAGCGCTGGGCACGCGAGATTTTTTCGAACGTCTTTCGGCTTTGATGATCGACAATCCCCCTTCTGCTGCCGATGCCACGATGCTCAGCAAACTGACACGCATTGGCATAGCGCCGGGTCAACCGGTGACCTGGGATGTTGTTGAAAGCACGGCGGTCAGTGCGGGGCGTTGGATGGCCGATTTCAAAATCGCACAAGAATTGAAAAAGCCGCGCGACTTGGTGCGCGGTTGGTCCACGCCGCCTCGGATTCTGGGGCAATATGGCACCCAGTACAACATCCGTGCGGTCGTCGCCATGGTGGGCCTCGGCGCCAATTTGCCAGAGGACGCGATGTACCCGAGTACAAAGCGGGATGCACAAGGCAAGGCCTTGAATGGCAATCATGCCTATCGGATCCATTTTGCAGCCGATCAATTACCCCCTGTGAATGCGTTCTGGTCCGTCACCGCCTATGGTTCAGACAACTTTCTGATAGACAACGTTGAACATCGTTATGCCGTCGGAAGCCTGTCTTCGCTGACGCCCAATGCAGACGGATCGATCGACATCTTGATCCAGGCCTCACCGCCCTCAAAGGGCATGGACAAGAACTGGCTGCCCGTCAAGCCCAACGAAGACTTTTTGCTCAATGCCCGCCTGTATTGGCCTCAACCTGAAGCTCTGGATGGACGGTGGGGCATGCCGGCCGTGGAGCGCTTGAAATGAGCACATTCGAGCTGGGTTGCGCAAGCTCAATTGCCTTTGTTAATTGGCAATTGCGCTTGAATCAAAAAGGCGGAAATGATGGACTTGAAATAGTCCTTGGCCCGCGCCGGACTGGATGGGCGGCTCAATGCCTGGTAACAGCCCACGATGGTCAGGTAAAACAGCACCGCCAAATCAGTGGCCTTTTGCTCGTCGAGCACCAAGCGCTTGAACTGGTGGTAAAACAATTTGGTGCGCGCTTGGTCAATTTCATGCAGCAATGCAGCCACTTGCGGGTCGCGTCGGCCCATGCCTCTCACCGCCAACTCAAAGCGCATATTCTCAAGTTCATCGCCGCCATGGGCCAAGGCCTGGTCCAACAAATGCTGCATGTCCGCCGCCGCATCGTCGGTCACATGACTCTGGATGCGCAAGTTACGCTGCATCTCTTGATTTTTCCAACGCTCTAAAGTGGCTTTGAGTAATTCTGCATGGTCGACAAAATGCCAGTAAAAACTGCCGCGCGTCACCTTCAAAATTTCGGCCAGCGTCAGGACCTTGAGGTTGTCGATGCCGCCCTCCACCACCGCATTGAATGCGGCTTGCAACCAATCTTCACGCGACAGGCGAGCAATCTCCTTCGGTGCAGCAGGAAGTGGGTCTGAATTGTGTGAGGGTGTACGCACGGTCAAATAAAATAGAAAGCAAAATCTGTCAAAGACTGTCAAGGTTAGCAGAATTGGGGAGTTGTTGGTGAAACAACCCATGGCCCTGTTCTTCTTTTTCACGCAAGATTCGCTTCAGCCCAAATGGGCACTTTTACCCTGAGGAAACCGTGTATGTATGCTTCCAAATTGCGCAAAGTCGTCATCGGACTGCTGGCCTTGATTGTCGTTTCAGTTGTGGGGTTTTGGAGCCTGGGTGGACAAAAAGGCTTGATGCTGCTGGCTGTTAAATACATTATCCGCACAGACTACCAGCCCGGCCCGGAAGTTCAATGGGCGCAAGCCCCGACCTTGGTCCCTTCAGAAAATGCAGTGAAGCGCCCGAACATCGTCTTGATTGTGGCCGACGACCTGGGTTTCAATGACATCACAGCACACGGCGGTGGCGTCGCGCGCGGCACGGTGCCCACGCCGCATATCGATTCACTCGGACAGGGGGGGGTGGATTTCTTGGCCGGCTACTCCGGCAATGCCACCTGCGCCCCTTCTCGCGCAGCGATGATGACCGGTCGCTACCCTACACGTTTTGGTTTTGAATTCACGCCGACGCCCAAGCAATTCATGAAGGTGATTACGGCCAACAGCACGGCTGACGTTCTGCACAGACCCATTTACCACGCTGAGCGTGAAGCCGACTTGATTCCCTACGAAGACATGGGCTTGCCCACCACCGAAGTGACCTTGGCGCGCGCACTCCAAAATACCGGCTACCGAACCTTGCAAGTGGGCAAGTGGCATTTGGGCGACAGTCCTCAGTTCAGGCCCTATGCCCATGGCTTTGACGAGTCCTTGACGCTGCAGCATGGTGCATCGATGTTTTTGCCTGAAAACTCAGCCCAAGTCGTCAACGCCAAACAAGAATTTGACTTGATCGACAAGTTTTTATGGGCGGCGCATCCTTGGGGCATTCGCTTCAATGCGGGCAAGCCTTTTCAACCCCCGCGTTACATGACCGACTACCTGACCGATGAGGCCATCAAAGCCATTGACGCCAACAAGCAGCGGCCCTTCTTCATGTACCTGGCCTACAACGCGCCACACACGCCCTTGCAATCAACCAAAGAAGATTACGATGCACTGCCCCATATCACCGACCACACCACCCGCGTTTACGCGGCCATGATTCGGTCACTGGACCGCAATGTGGGTCGCGTTCTGAAGCACCTGAAAGACAATGGCTTGGAAGACAACACCTTGATCATGTTCACCAGCGACAACGGGGGGGCACATTACATTGGCGTACCGGAGTTGAACAAGCCCTACAGAGGCTGGAAGGCTACTTTTTACGAAGGCGGTATTCGGGTGCCCTTTTTCATGAAATGGCCCCAGGGTCTGCCCAAAGCGGTCACCTACAAGCAGCCCATCAGTCATTTGGACATTTTTTCAACCGCTCTGGCCGCGGCTGGGGCACCCCCCCCTGAAGGTAAAGTTCTGGACGGCGTGAATCTACTGCCCTTTGTGCGTGGTCAAAAATCAGAGTCCCCTCATCAGCAAATTTTCTTTCGTACCGACACCTACTTGGCCATGCGGCAGGGCGACTGGAAACTGCAAGTCATGGATCGCCCCAAACAAGATGTGCTCTACAACCTGGCCAGCGATCCGGGAGAACGCAACAACCTGGCGCAACAGGAGCCCGCCAAATTATTGCAAATGAAGAAAGATCTGTTGGCCATCAATGCGCAACAAGCCAAGCCAATGTGGCCCTCTTTGGGCGAAGGCGCCATCCCTTTGGACAAAACGCTCAAAGAGCCCCTCCGAACAGGTGACGCCTACATCTACTACGCTAACTGACTGGACCAGGCAAAGGCCAGATGAAAAAAATCCCTCTGCACGACACGCCGTGAAGAGGGATGGGAGGGGATGGGATGAGTTGCCTTGAACTCAGAAGCGTTTGGTCAAACGCGCCTGTAAAAAACTGCCCGACAAGGAGTTGCGTGCATCCGTGGTCTTCATGTAAGAGAGATTCAAACCCGCACCGATCGCTGCAATCGGAAAGGCCGCAAATACACCCGCACCTGTGAGCGATACCCGGTTAGCACCCAACTGACCACCCGAGTCGTCGGTGTATTGACGCATCATGGTCACGTGAGGACCAAACACGCCCACAGGGGTTTTGAAGGCGGCCGCCAGATCGATCACATAAAAGTCACCGCTGCGCACATTATTCTCTGTGTTTTTGGTGTTGAAGCCCAAGCTGCCACGGGCACCCAAAGTGACATTTTCAGAGGCGGTGTAAGCCACGCCCACACTGGGACGGAAGGTGTAGTATTTTCCGTAACCGATGTTGGGTGCCAAGCGACCCTCGACATAATTGTAATTACCGGTGGGTAGAGCCAGCGTAGCGCCGGCCACTATCTTGAGCTTGTCTGCCGTCTTTTCCCACAGCAAGCTGGTCTCGATATCACCCAAACCCGAGGTGTTGACGTTGGCCGCTTGCCATTGACTCGCCAATGCGGCCTGATAACCTGTGTTGAAACTGGATTGGGCCACTTGTTGAGCCACAGGGGCCAAGGCTCCGGCAGAAGGTGTCAAAGGAGTCAGTGTCGGCGTAACGCCCGTGAACAAAGCATCCGACTTCAAAGACAGTGCATAGGGAATATTGATCGCAATGGCCAATTTACCGCCCTGCACATCCTTGTCCAGAATGCGGGCAAAGGTTAAATTGGCCTGCTTGATTTGCTGCCTGTAATCCACCGCGACAATGCCGACAGCAGAGGCTGTTCTTCCATTCAAAGCCGCTTGCATCTGGGCTGCCGTAAAGGAACCCACACCTGGAATAGCGACGGCAGGCACAGCGGCCAGTTGCGCTGCAGTCAAAGGGCCAAAAGGAGCTTGTTTGAGCAGTGTCAGTGCTTTGCCATCGCTGCCGCCAATCTTGTCGATATCGATATCGGTATAAGCCAGAGAACCGACCCAACCCTCTGTGGGCAGAGAGGCCACAATTTCGCCACCCAAGGTGCCAGAAAGAGGGAAACGCAATTTGAATCCATCAGCTGCCAGCACCGAGGCCGTGGACGAAATCAACAGTGCGGCGGTACCTGCCCATTGGTATGCAAGCTTTTTCTTCATAAGGGTCCTTAGAATTGAGAGGGATATCATCAGCTGACACATGAAGTGTCATTTGTTTTAACCTGAATGACACTAGGGGGAAACACTAGCCTTGCCCTTGGGACAAGCCCGCAAACAGTGACAAAATCCAAGCGCACAAGGATTTCTGACCATGGACCTCACAGATCTGAACGTATTCAGAAAAGAAACCGACGCGGCTGCGGCGGCGGCGGCGGCTGTTTCTGCCATCGATGGCCGTCTTCACCGCAGTGTCAAAACGCGGGAAAAAATTGTTGTCGCTTTCATCCATCTCATTGGCCAGGGCAACCCCTCCCCGACTGCAGAGCACATCGCATCAGAGGCTAAGGTAGGCCTGCGCACTGTTTTTCGCCACTTTGAGGACATGGAAACCTTGTACCGAGAGATCACCCAAAGGCTGGATGAGTTGATGATGCCTCTGGTTCTCAAGCCCCTTCAGGCGACCGATTGGCGAGACAAATTGATGGAAAGTATTGAGCGTCGGTGCGATATTTTTGACCACATCGCCCCCTACCACACAGCCGCTCAATTGCACATGCATGAATCGAGGCACATCCTTCTGCAGGTCCAACGCCGCGTGAAAATTGAAAAAGACATACTGGCGCGTCTCATACCTGCAAACTTGCTTGCCAACCCCGTGTTTTTTGAAAGCTTGTCCATGATGGTGAGCTTGGAAACTTGGATGCGTTTGCGCAGTTTGCAGCGCCTTTCCGCAGACCAATCCAAAACCATCGTGATGCGGGTCGTGGAGTCTATGTTGGCCTCGCATGCACCTGAACCTGCACCTGAACCTGCACCTGAGCCCATGTCTGTGCCTGTGCCTTGAAAAAGTTCAGCCTTTTCATCATTCTGGAGTCCATCAACTATGCCCCCTGAAAGCTTGCGTCTGAGCGGCGTGCCCGGCTCACCTTACACCCGGAAAATGACGGCCCTTTTGCGTTACCGCCGCGTCCCTTTTGAGCTGATCCCAAGCGCTTCCGGACGGCCCGACTTGCCCAAAGCCAAACCCCGTTTATTGCCTACTTTCTACCTGCCTGATGCACAAGGTCAGTTGCAAGCGGTGACCGACTCCACGCCACTGATTCGGCGATTCGAAAAAGAGTACAGCGGGCGCAGTGTGATACCTTTGTCTCCAGCGCTCGCCTTCATGGACGCCTTGCTGGAAGACTTTGCAGATGAATGGCTGACCAAAGCCATGTTTCACTACCGATGGTCCTATGCGCCGGACATAGACAAAGCCAGTCGCATCCTGGCGACGTGGATGGGCCTGTTTCCAAGCCAGGCGCAATGGCTCCATGTTGCAGAGCAAATAGCCTCTCGGCAGATTGAAAGATTGCGATTTGTCGGCTCCAACCCTCAAACCACTCCGGTCATTGAAGCCGGTTACCTGCGTGTCTTGCAAGCATTGGAGTTGCATTTGAGCGAACACCCCTTCTTGTTAGGTGCACGCCCCGGTGCATCTGACTTTGGCTTTTACGGACAACTGACCCAATTGGCCCAGTTCGACCCCACACCGATGGCCTTGGCCGTCCACCATGCGCCGCGGGTCTGCGGCTGGGTGGCCTTGAACGAGGACCTCTCGGGACTTGAAAATAACGAATCCGAGTGGTTCAGCGATGACGCATT
>CAMDKK010000050.1 GCA_945901045.1 Limnohabitans sp. Rim8 | reverse complement strand
TTGCCGCCGGGGCGGTTTTCCACGATGACCCGCTGGCCCCATTTGTCTGCGAGTTTCTGCGCCAGAAGTCTTGCCATCTGGTCAGAACCGCCGCCGGCCACGAACGGGACAATGATGCGCACCTGCTTGCTGGGGAAGTTTGCGGCGGATTCCTGTGCGTGAACGGCCGGCACGGCTAGCGCGCCAAGACGCAGGGCGTTGCGCGAGGCGTGTAGAAGTTTTTTGAGCATGTGCTTTGTCTCCTGATTTTTAGGTTGGTTGAGTGGACGATAACTTGGCTAGATGCTTGGCTGGGGGCTTGTCTGGGGGCTTGTCTGGTACAGGCGGCAGCCCCGTGAAATCGCCGATCTCCACGCCCATGGCTTCGGACTGCAACCGGCGGACGTGCTAGGGCCGGCCGGCAGGCAGCGGGGACGTCGACGTGTGCACCTTGCCGTAGGCAGCTCGGTGACGCCCGGCTTGCCAAAGATTTTGTCGGTACCCAGGTCGCTGAGCAGGCGCATCGTCGCCTCGCGGACAGTGGGAACGCACGCACCTGCGGGCACGCTGGCAACGGCGGCAACGGCGGCAACGGCAGGCGAGTTCACCTTACTCGACCGGCTTGATGTTGGCGGTCTTGATGATCTTCGAGAACCGCTCGGCCTCGGTCTTGATCATGGCAGCGAACTGCTCGGGCGCGGGCGGGATCGGGCTGGTGTCCAGCGCGGAGCTTTTTATGTACGTCAGGCATCTTCAGCACGTCCAGCACGCTGGCCGACAGCTTGTTGAGTATGGGCCTGGGCGTGGCGCTCGGCGCGAGCAGACCGTACCAAGTGCGCACGTCGTATTGGGCCATACCCCTATTTCGCGGCGTCACTGACTTGAAATTCAAAGGTGGGTGGCTGTTTGGTGTCGAATGTCTTCCAATCTTCGCCTTTCGGATAGCGAATAGCCAACGCGCGTATCTCGCGGTAGTCCACATTCTCGTCAAGCCCGAACGGCATTTTGCCTTGGGCATGATTATCGAGAGCACGCAGCAACATGCGTCGTGTCCGCACGATGACAGCATCGCTGCTGCCAAGAAATTCCTTGCTTCGGTCCATGATTGGACCCATCGATTCCTCGATAATAAAATCCTCGTAGACAAAGTTTTTCGTGATGCCGCTGAAGTGACCATTCTTCATTGCGACGCGGTCTTGATTCCAGGTATTGGTGATATCGCCCCGGTCTTTGGCGAAATCGTCATCATCAACGTCGGCGCCTTCCAAGGCCCGTTTGATATACCAGTCAGGAACAGGTCCAAAGGGATTCATATAGTAGTACCAATGCGCGCTCCATTCATCATCGATCGGAACAACCACGACGACCAGTCGCGGCTCTTCGTGATTTCCCGGGATGAACGAGTAGTAGGGCAAAACAACCTCGCGGATGCGTGCGTAAACGGTGCCATCTTGATAATTGCGCAGTGCCGCTTCCCGGAAGCCATATGGCTTTTCAATAAATTCGAAGCGAGGACTGGTATCGTCGGCAGCCATCTGACCCGTCGAGTTCGGCGTCTTGGGAATCGAACTCGAGTGCAGGAAGTTGAGGTGAGCTGAATCAAGCTGCCCTTCAAAACCTTGCAGCCAGTTGGCATGAACAGTGGCGCATCGAACAAGCGACGTCGCTGGCGCAAAATGAAATTCAAAATCGTAAAATTTGGGCGGCGTCTTGTGACGGCCCATGTAGACCCAAACAATGCCTCCCGCTTCTTCCGTCGGGTAACGTGTCACAGGAACCGCTTTAGCAAAAGCAGCACGCCGCTCCTGCGGCTCGGTCGGCGTATCGACTACTTCGCCACTGACGTTAAATTTCCAACCATGGAAAATACAACGCAGTCCATCACCTTCGTTTCTGGCTAAGGCAAGCGATGCGCAGCGATGCGGACAGCGCTGCTGCATGACACCGACCCTGCCGTCGGTGGCTCTGAAAGCAATCAGGTCCTCGCCCAACAGCCGAAACGGTTTAGGCGCGCCCTCGGCGACGAGGCTGGCCGACCGCACGGCCGGTGTCCAAAACTCGCGAAGCATCTCTCCCATCGGTGTCCCAGCGCCCACTCGGGTGATACGTTCATTGTCCTCGATGGATAACATTTTGAGTCCTCCTAAATTGGCTTGTACCACGGATCAGTAGTGTCCGGTTAAAAAGTGAAGAAATTCAATTTGTTACCGTCAGGTGATATTTTGGTTGACGAGTGACGAGTGACGGATGACGGGTGAATTTTGAGTTGACCGTTCTACCGATTCAAATCAGGCTGCCAACTTCGCGGACACCAGACGGTTGATGCTGATGCCCTGTTCGGCCGCCTCGGTGGCCAGCGTGCGGTGTACCAAAGACGGAATGGGAACCATAAAACGGCCGCTGTAGGTTTTTTCAGCCAGTGCATCGGGAACCGGTTCACCCGAAGCCTTCATGTCATTGACCACCTCCGCCACAACCCGGCGGATGCCGGAGAGGGCTTTTTCAGGGGTGGGGGCGAGCCAGGACAGCGAGGGGAATTCTGCACACAGACCAATGTGTTCGTTGTCCTCCGCAGACCAAGTGATCCGGTAGGTGTAGTGATTGACGTTCATCATTTGGCTCCAATGCGTTCGATGGCGAGCAGGACTTGCCTGACCTGGTAGGACTTGGCTTTGCCCTTGTCGTTTTGAATGTTCACCCTTGGGTTTCTTGGCCACGGTGTCTTGTAGACGGCGTAGCTGCTGCCGTTTTGCCTGGGTTTACCAAAAAAGGACTCGCACACGCGCTGCAAGTCGGCAAAGCGCACGTTGGCGGATTCGGACCGCATTTGTTCAAGGATTTTTTCAATGGCCCCCGTGCACGAATGATATCAATAGTGATACCTATCGTCAACTCTCAGATGAATGATGTCAGATGAATGAACGGTGCATGGTCCAGCCTCAAAGCTACACCGCCATCGCCCGCCAGTACGCCAAAGACGTCGTGACTGGAAAAATCCTGAGCTGCAAGTGGGTGCAACGCGCCTGCGAAGGTTCTGTCGCGATAAGCGTAAACGACAATTCGGGCCATGCTTGATTTCCGTAAAAGTTCAATCAACAGCACGCTGCGCAAGGTCCTCATACGGTTTCACTGTCCCCTCGAAGTGATGCTGACGTGCGTGCGCTGGTATGTGGCCTGTCCGTTGAGCCTGCGTCACATTGAAGAAATGATGCAGTAGCGCGGTTTCTTCTTTGATCACTACACCGTGCATCGCTGGGCTGTTCGTATGTTGCCGGTGTAGGCTGCCGTGTTCCGCCGACGAAAACGCCCCGTGGGTAGAAACTGGCGCATGGACGAAACTTACATCAAGGTTTCAGGCCAGTGGAAATACCTTTACCGCGCCGTCGATCGGGACGGCGACACGGTGGATTTTCTGCTCACGGCCAAGCGCGATTTGGCTGCGGCCCGGCGGTTCTTGGAGCGCGCCATCAACCTGCACGATGTGCCAGAGAAGATCACCATTGACAAGAGCGGCGTCAACACAGCAGCCATTGAAAGCGTCAAGGCCGACGCCTGCGTCGACATTCTGATGCGCCAAAACAAATACCTGAACAACATCGTCGCGCAGGACCACCGGGCCATCAAGCGGATCACCCGACCGATGCTGGGCTTCAAGTCATTCAGGAGCGCCAGGATCATCATCGCGGCAATTGAGACCATGCACATGATCCGAAAGGGGCAGATGGACTGTCCCGCCGGATCACCCGCGTCCGCAGCCAATCAGTTCTACAGTCTGGCCGCTTGATCATCGGTTCAAACGAGCCGCTGATTTCGTCCCGAACCCACTACCGCAACAGAAACTGTTTTACCCATCAGCCGCAAATGTTTGGCGTTTTGTGAGCTTGGGTATTCCGGTCGACCGGAATCAGTGTTCACGATCGCCGGAATACGCCTCAATCAAACCGTGTTGTTGATTAGAGTTTGTTGGCTAGGACATGTGCTTTCACAGATTCAGTTTACAGATTTCGGCTTTTCAGACGCGCTGTTTTACAGCTTTTTGGCGACGGTCTTCTTGGCAATCGGTTTTGGCTTTGCTTTGGTCGCGGTCGTTTTTTTTGCAGTTGTCTTTGCAGCTTTTTTGGGAGTTTTTTTTGATTTCGCTGTCGCCGTGACTGGCGCTTTTGACCGCGTGGTTTTTGGCATGGCAGGCGTTGTATCCGCACTCGCACCCATATCCGCACCCATGTCCATATCCAAGCCAAACACGTCGCCCAAGTCGCTGGCGTCCATTACTTTGCTGGATTTGGTTGTGCTGGCCGTAGGCTTGGCAACGCTGGCCTGTGCGACCAAGTCCAAGGCGTTTACATGGCGCAGCTTGAACAGCAGGTCGGGCTGTTGGTCCATTCTGGCGCCCACGCCGTAGAACACTGCGGCCACGTGTTTGCACATGCCCGCCCAATCGGGGCAACTGCATTCAAACTTCAGTTCTTTGGGCGAAGGGAACAGCCCGGTGGTGGGCGCGCATATGCGCTCCATGACCGGTTTGGAGAGCTTGCCTTGCAGCAGTTCAATCAGCGAGGCGATCGAGTTGGAGCAGTCCGCGCACACGGCTTTCCAGCGCGGCTCTGGCAGGGCTTGAACGGTGATGTTGACTTCGTACAGTGATGAGCCCATGACCAAGGCCTGCACGCTGCCCGTGTTGATTTGCAGGTCGATCACCGCGCCGTTGCGCACGTAGCTGCGCCCACGCGGCAAACGGCTTTCGTAGTCGCTGTACTGCTCCAAATTGCTGCACCAGGCCTTGCCCCAAAAGGTTTTGGCGATGGCACCGGTGTAGGGCGCGATGGGCGCGTAGTTCGCGCCTTTTTTATTGGCCTTGGCCACGGCCGAGAGCGCCTTGGCGCGGCGGCTGGCCACTGAGACATAAGGCTTGTAGCCAAAATAACCCATGTTTGCGGTCTCCTCTGAACGGTGGATGGTGGACAGTTAGCCCTCAATGGCGGTATGAATATCGAGCTGCACCAAATTGAGCAGCTCTTTGTCGCTCAACTCCGTGAGCTGCACCTCGGTCTCGTTTTGCAGCACATCGTTGACCAGGGATTGTTTGGATTCGATCATTTGGTTGATGCGTTCTTCAATGGTGCCTCGGCAGACAAATTTGTGCACCAGCACGTTGCGCTTTTGGCCGATGCGATAAGCGCGGTCCGTGGCTTGATTTTCTACGGCCGGATTCCACCAGCGGTCAAAGTGAACAACGTGAGAGGCAGCCGTCAGATTCAGGCCCGAGCCCCCCGCTTTGAGGGAGAGAATGAAGAACGGTGTGGCATCGTCTTCTTGAAACCGTTTGACCAGCGCACGCCTTTGGGCCACCGGTGTGCCGCCGTGCAAGACCAGGCCTTCGCGTCCAAAGATGGTGCCCAAGAATGCGGCCAAAGGTGCCGTTGTTTCGCGGAACTGGGTGAAGACCAACATCTTTTCTTGCTTGGCCGCAATGACTTCTGCCAGCTCGCGTAGACGGGCAAACTTGCCGCTGTTTTCTTCGTCCCACGCGCCATTGCCTTGCCATTGCGAGGGGTGGTTGCAAATTTGTTTGAAGCGCATCAAGTAAGACAGCACCAAACCGCGACGCGCCATGCCATCACTTGTTTCCAAGGCCTTAGCCAACTCCTTGACTGCCGCTTGGTACAAGGCCGCCTGCGCGGGCCGCAAGTGGCACCAGGCATTGGTTTGCGTCTTGTCTGGCAGATCGTTGATGACACGTTTGTCGGTCTTCAGGCGGCGAAGAATGTAGGGGCTGACCAGTGCCCGCAGGGGGCCGTAGTGCTTTTGGCTGTCCAGGCGCTTGGTGAAGCTGCCAAATACTTTGGCCGATCCAAGCAGGCCGGGGTGCGTGAAGTCGAAGATTGACCACAGGTCAGACAGGCGGTTTTCTACAGGCGTGCCCGTGAGGGCGATGCGGCTGGCCGCGTTGAGCTTTTTAATCGCCTGTGTTTGCTTGGCACTGGGGTTCTTCAAGGCCTGCGCTTCGTCGGCCACCACAAGCTGCCAGCGCATTTGCAGCAGCGCAGGCAAACGCAGCAGCGTGCTGTAGCTGGTGATCACCAGATCGACCTGCGCGAAGGCGGGGGCTTCAAGGGCCCGCAATTGCTCCGCCGGCATGGCCGATGGATGGGCGATGAGCACCTTGAGGCTGGGGGCAAAACGCTGGCTCTCTGCGTGCCAATTGGCCAGCAGCGAAGCCGGGGCCACCAGCAGGGTGGGCGCTGGTGCCGCTGCGTTTTTGCCCTTGCTTTCACGGGAGTTTTCACGTTGAAGCACCAAAAGCAGCGCCAGGATTTGCATGGTCTTGCCAAGCCCCATGTCATCGGCCAAACAGGCACCCAGGCCCAGCCGCGTGAGCAAGTAAAGCCAGCGCACGCCAGCCTCTTGGTAGGGGCGCAAGGTGGCTTGCAATTCGGGGCGCGGGTCAATGTGGGCCAAGCCTTCGGGCTGACGCAGGCCTTGCAGCGTTTGGGCAAGCCAGGGTCCGGCGCTGACCGCAGACCAGTCGGCGGCGGCGTCATCCGTGCCATCGCCTGCATCGAGGGAGGCGCGTGCCGTCAGGCGCATGGCCTCGGCAAACGACAGGCCTTGGCTGGTGCTGATGTTCTGGATGTCGGTGAAGCGCTGCAGCATGCGCTTGAGTTTTTGGGCGTCCACCTCGACCCAGTTGCCGCGCAAGAGTTGCAGGCCATCGCCGCCTTGAAGCAGGGCTTGTATTTCGGCCTCTGTGAGCGGGTCGTCACCCAAGGTGATGCCCATGTTGAAGTCGAGCAAGGCCTCTATGCCCAGCACCGAGGGCTGTTGGCTGCCAATGCTGGCCCTGACCTTGGGGCGTGCCGGGCGGCCTGCGGCCCAGTTGCTGGGGGTGCGCACCACAATGCCTGCGGCCTCTAGCTTGGGCACATCTTGCAAAAACGCATAGGCGTGCGCTTGCGTCCAACGCAGCGGGTGGTAAATCTCGCCCTCGGTGACCATCTCCATCAACCACGCGCATTGCTCCGCCGCACGTTGCACGGGCACCAGCAGGTTGAGCAGTTGCGCTTGCTGCTTGCCGTCTGAGAATTCGGTCAGTGCGCGCGACAGCGGCATGTGCTGGGCTTTGCCATGCGCGGACAGGCGCGAGGTGTAGGTGGCGAGAAAGGCGAACGGTGAATCCGGGTCTTTGCGGTTTTCTGCGAGATTGAAGTGGACCCGGCCCACCTGGTGCCAGGCCGCGTTGCAGCTATGCAGAAATTCGGCCAAGCTCATGTGCGATGCGGCCAGCTCTGCGCGCAGCGCCGCCTCTGTTTGCGCCCATAACTGCGCCAGAACGTCGGCATCGGCATACTCCGCCCCGCGCATGGGCGGCAGGTCAAGCAGCCAAGCCTGCAGCGCCGCCCGCTCCGGTACAGCGACCGTGATGTCCGCGATTGCGGTGTCGTCTGCCACGGCGCACAGACCGGTCACATACCGCGCGGCAAAGTCGCGCCACCAAGCGAATGCGCCCGGCAAAACCTGCCCCACACCCGTGGCCCCCAGGTGCAGCAGGCCGTGCCCAGTGCCTGCCGAAAAGGCTCTCTCCAATGTCCCTTCCAAGGCCGCACCCAAGGCATAGGCCGTGTCCGATAACCCGTCATGCAAGTCCAACCGAAGGTGGCCTTGGGGCGATAACGTGAGGCTGGCGCTCATCGGCATGCACGCAAGCAGCGCATCCGGTCGAATCGATGACCCCGTTCAATGGGGTGGCCTGCTGGGTCATTTTGTGTGCACTTTGCAGACTGTTTGCGCCGTTGCGGCACTTGGCATATTCGGAACAACAAAGCAGGCATAAGGTCTTGACCAAGAGCTTGGTAGATGGATCAGAAAGAAGTCAAATTTACCATGGTGCGACCAGCAGCCGACCCACTCAATTCAGTCAAAAAATGACGCGCTTACCGCACTGCCTGCGCCACGTTTTTCGAAAACGCCGTGATTGCCGCCAACGCGAAAGTCAATGGACTGACGGTTGCTACACGGAATGAGGCTGACTTTTATCAGTTAACTTGCGTCACCGATAGTGGGTGTGAGGTGCTGAAAGGCAGCGTCACCGTAAGACTTGATGACTTCGGAGATGACAACGTAATAGCCCAAGTACCCCTGGGCATATTTTTGTTTTGCCTCGATAGGGATGGGAATGGATGCTAACGCTTTGAGACTGTCCATGTTTCCCCAATAGCAGGTGGCATTGCGACGTTTGCCATCGTCTGAAGCCCACGCTTCGACACCGAGAAAGCCGGGGGAGGCTAAGGCTAAGGCTAAGGCATCGATGATGGCATTGAGTTCATTGAACTCAGCGTCGTAAGATCCGGGCTCTCAAATAAATGCTGCACTGAACATGGTTTGGTGAATGAGGGTTGCGAAAGGTAAGAGCAGCATGAGCAGGCTGTCGTCGTTGCAGTGCTTGCGGTCGTCATGCAGCACCTGCTTGGTGCCCCAAATGGCCACGGGTAGTTTCCTGGAAATTGCTTTGGCCGCTTACCGGGCGGCGGCCACAGTGGCTTCGTGGGTGGGCAGCACTTCAATCACCACGCCATGTTCCAGTGCCTTGTTGGCACTCCGGCTGCGGCCTGTTTGCGCGAAACTCTGTTTCCTCGGCCAGTGATGCGAGCTGTTTGGTCTGCCAGCAAGAGCAGGCTATGGAACGCCTCATTCACCGTTTCTGATGTGGGGAATGTTTCGCGAGTTTGGACTCAATCAAGGCAACCGATGTGCCTTTGGTGGCAGTTTTGAAAAATTTGCATCGTTTTGGCTTGGAGAAGTCAGTGCGTTTTTACTGCGCACGCATTTGAGATTCAACTTTCTTCATCAATTATCTTTTCTGAACGGGTGACCCGTCGCGCACTATTGCTCCGGCCGATTCGTGTGGAACTTGAGCGGTATGTTTGTGTTTCAGGGTCCCCGGCATTGAGTGACCGTACGCAGTTGCAAAAGCAGTGCCTTCAAGGCGCTTTTTCAACCAAACTCTTTGAATCCCTGCAGCGGCGTGAGGTCCGGGTAACTGGCCTCGCGTTTTTGCTTCATCGCGGTGATGGCTTCTTTCACATGCGGGTTGCTCCAGATCGCGCCTTGCAGCCAGCCCATTTGGCGCAGACTGTCTTCTGTGCTGTGGTCGCGGGCGTAGTTCAAGGCTTGCTTGGTGCCCCAAATCGCCACCGGGGGTTTGCTGGCAATCTCTTTTGCCGTTTGCAGGGCGCCGGCGACCAAGGCTGCGTGCGTGTCAAACACTTGGGTGACCAAGCCTTGCGACAGGGCTTGAGCGGCGGGCATGCGTCGCCCGGTGTAGGCCAGCTCTTTGACCAGGCCCATGGGCAGCAGCTTGGGCAGGCGCTGCAAAGTGCCCACGTCCGCCACCATGCCGATGTTGATTTCCTGGATGCAAAAGAAGGCGTCGTCTGAGGCGTAGCGGATGCAGCAGGCGGTGACCATGTCCACCGCGCCGCCAATGCAGCCGCCGTGGATGGCGGCAATCACGGGGATGCGCAGGGTTTCGAGCAAGGTGAAGGTGGCTTGGATGTCGGTGAGCGAATCAAAAATGGCGGCGCGCCCTTCGGGGCTGTGGTCGTCCATCTGGATCGCGCTGCTGAAGGTGTCTAAAGACATGCCAGCTGAAAAATGTTTGCCGGTGCTGGAAATCACCAAGGCCCGCGCTTCGCCCGCGCGGTGCAGGTGTTTGAGCACCGCGTCCAATTCTTTCCAAAAGGTCGGGCCCATGGTGTTCATCGCTTCGGGGCGGTTCAGCACCAAGTGGGCGACGTGGTTTTCAATCGAGAGGGAAAAGCAGCTGAGTTTGTCCATCGGGTGTCTCCTGGTTGGCCAATGTAGCCGATTGCCGATAGTGGCCTTGTCCCGGTTTTGACCGGTGTGCCTTGCCTGCCGGGTTGGGACTGTACATTTAGCGTATATGATCGTAATATACAGATCATGATTGATTTCTCCGCCATCGTCGGCTTTGAGTGGGATGCGGGCAATGAACGCAAGAACGACAAGCACGGGGTGAGCATGGCCGAGGCAGAGCAGGTTTTTTTCAATGCCCCTTTGCTAATGTTAGACGATGCGGAGCACAGCAAGAGCGAGGCACGGTGTCATGCCTTGGGCATCACAGACGATGGTCGGCGTTTGCACATCACATTCACGCTACGCCGATCGGGGGCGTTGATTCGCGTGATTTCCGCGCGCGACATGCACAGAAAGGAGCGCAGTGTTTATGAGCAAGCAGACAGTTAAAAAACCAATCCCCACGTTCAAGACAGAGGAACAGGAGCGCGTCTATTGGGAGTCAGATCCGCATGGGCAAGACTCAACTGCGCATTTGGACTGGGCAAAGGCAAAAAAGGTCAAGTTGCCCAACTTACGCCCCACCACCAAGACCATCTCACTGCGCCTGCCCCAGCACTTGCTTGACAGCATCAAGGTTGCGGCCAATGCCCGGGATGTGCCCTATCAGTCTCTCATCAAAGTCTGGCTGCAAGAGAAATTGCACAGTCACTGAGGCGCAATGCGTACCTCAGCTCAATCGTCTGTGAACAGCAGCTGCGCTTGAATTCCATGGCCTGTCTCCTCAGCAACCATGGGGGGATTGATCACGGCTGGTTCTGTCCCTTGTTTGACCAGCGAGCCCACGCGCACCCCCAAGAGGCGCAGGCGCCGCGTTAAGTCCACACGCTTGAGGCATTGCCCTGCCACTTGGCGGATGGTCGCTGCATCTGCGGTGTACAACTCTAGCGTTTGGTCACGGGTCACACTTTGGAAGTTGTCGTAGCGCAACTTGATACCAATGGTTTTGCCCTCGTAGCCTTTTCGCTGCAGGTCGGCGGCGACTTGCTCGCATAATTTGGTGAAAACTTGGCCGAGCTCCTGGCGGTCGCGCACGGCGTGCAGGTCGCGCTCAAAGGTGGTTTCGCGGCTCATGCTCACGGGCTCGCTGTCCATGCTCACGGGCCGGTCGTCTCTGCCCCAGGCGGCTTGGTGCAGCCAGGCACCATAGACCTTGCCAAAATGGTCCATCAGCCAAAATTGATCGCGCGCGGCCAGGTCGCCAATGGTGTTGATGTTGTGCTTTTTCAGTTTTTCATCGGCTTTGGGGCCAATGCCATTGATCTTGCGGCAGGCCAACGGCCAAATCAGGGGTTGCAGGTCAGCCTCATGCACGACAGAAATGCCATTGGGTTTGTTGAACTCGCTGGCCATCTTGGCAATTAATTTGTTGGGTGCCACGCCCACTGAGCAGGTCAGGCCCGTGGCTTCAAAAATTGTTTTTTGGATCAAGCGGGCCAGCACCCGCCCGCCATCGCGCTGTCCGCCGGGCACCTCGGTGAAGTCAATGTAGACCTCGTCCACGCCCCGGTTTTCCATCAGCGGGGCGATGTCGGTGATGATGGCTTTGAAGCTGCGGGAGTAATGCCGGTACTGGTCAAAGTCCACCGGCAACAAAATCGCTTCGGGGCACAGCTTGGCGGCCTTCATCAAACCCATGGCCGAGCCAATACCGAATTTGCGGGCGGCGTAGCTGGCAGTGGTGATCACGCCTCGACCGGTATAGCCGGCGATACGCGGGAAAAATTCAAGCGGAATTTCTGCCAGATGCTCAGCAGTCCATTCTTGTTCAGGGTAGGCGGCAGACAGTTTGCCCAGCAGATCGTCCGCCTGGCGACGGCCTCCGCCAATCACCACGGGCAAACCTTTGAGTTGCGGATAGCGCAGCAACTCGACGGAGGCATAAAACGCATCCATGTCAAGGTGGGCTATGCGGCGGGGCAGGGTGGGCATGATGGCGGATGGCGGATGGCAGGGTCCGGATAAGGGGCTGGAACAGTTTAAGTTCACCTGTGACCGTGTGGGCCAGTAGGATTCAAAATTGATTGCCAAATTTGAACAAGATCACCATGAAACTTCCAAAAATATACAAAGATAAATCATCTTCGTGGGTCTGGGTTTTTGTCCTGTGCGCCACGTCAGCCCTTAGTGTTTTGGGTTGCTTGCCCACGGGTACAGCCAATTCAGTCCCTTTGGACATCGCCAACTTGACGCAGTCAAGGTGGGTGGATGTGGCTGCATTGCAGGACCGTAAACCTGTCAGTTTAGACTTCAAAGATGCCGCGAGTGTGGCTGGACACGCAGGCTGCAACGGCTACTTTGGCAAGATAGAAATCAAGGGTGAATCGGTGGTATTCAAACAAATTGGATTGACGCGAATGCTCTGCGAGCCAGAGTCGATGGACACAGAGAGCAGCTATAGGAACGCCTTGAACAGCACACGCTCAGCACGCATCGAAAAGGGTATTTTGGAATTGCGCGATGCCCAAGGCAAGGTGCTTTGGCGTTTCAAACCATGGGCCTGAAATTTCAAATGTCGAGGGATCGGGCCTTATGCTGTGCAAAGCTTGTCGAATGGGGTTCAAACCGGAAACGTCCCCGGCAACAAAATGCTTTTGTCGACGGTGTCCATCTGCATGCGACCGCAAAAGGCCATGGTCAAGTCCAATTCTTTGTGGATGATTTCAAGCGCTTTGGTGACGCCCTCTTCACCCATGGCGCCCAGTCCGTAGAGCATGGAACGGCCGATGTAAACGCCTTTGGCCCCCAAGGCGCAGGCTTTCAGCACGTCTTGCCCGCTTCGGATGCCGCCGTCCATGTGCACTTCTATCTGTGTGCCCACAGCGTCGACGATGGCAGGCAGTGCTTCGATGCTGCTTTGCGCGCCGTCCAGTTGACGCCCGCCATGGTTGGACACGATCAGTGCGTCAGCGCCTGACTGAACCGCGAGTTTGGCATCCTCCACATCCTGAATACCTTTCAGGATCAATTTGCCACCCCAACGTTTTTGAATCCACTCCACATCGCCCCAATTCAAACAAGGGTCAAATTGCGAAGCCGTCCAAGAACTCAAGCTGCTCATGTCGGCGACACCAGAGACGTGTCCCACAATGTTGCCAAACTGGCGACGCGGGGTACCCAGCATGCCCAAAGCCCAGCGCGGTTTGGTCGCGATGTTGATGATGTTCGCGAGGGTTAATTTGGGCGGGGCCGATAAACCGTTCTTCAAATCTTTGTGGCGCTGCCCCAGAATTTGTAAATCCAGTGTGAGCACCAATGCAGCGCAGTTGGCCGCCTTGGCGCGGTCAATCAGGCGTTCAATGAAGGGGCGGTCTTTCATCACATACAACTGAAACCAGAAGCCTTCTCCAGCGTGCTTGGCCACGTCTTCAATCGAGCAAATGCTCATGGTCGAGAGTGTGAAAGGGACACCAAATTTTTGGGCAGCGCGGGCGGCCAAAATTTCACCATCGGCATGTTGCATGCCGGTCAAGCCGGTGGGGGCAATGGCCACGGGCATGGCCACATGTTGACCCATCATGGTGGTGGCGGTGCTGCGCCCTTCCATGTTCACTGCCACCCGCTGGCGCAGTTTTATTTTATGAAAATCGCTTTCATTGGCCCGGTAGGTACTCTCGGTCCATGAGCCGCTGTCGGCATAGTCGTAGAACATGCGGGGGACCCGCTTCTCGGCCAATATGCGCAAGTCTTCGATGGTGGTGATGACGGTCATGGGCCAATGTCTCCGGGAGGGTGTGAATCTGAATGCCAAACCAGTGTGACACAGGTCATGAAGCAGGCACTATGTTAGCGGTATCGCCGAGGGCGCACTGTCAGCTGCGACTGATGCTGCCGCAACCGGACAGGGTCACGTTGTGGATGACCGAAGGATCGGCCAGCGTTTCAGTCACGCTGTCAAAATTTACCGACTTGAGGTGCTGGGCCAAGCCGGCGTCCATGCTGTTGGCGTGACCCGGAAACCATTCAGTCAGGGCTTCGGCCAAACGGGTAATGATTTCGGTGTCGCCGCCCTCGTAATGCACCTCTACTGCGCGCATGGTCTCCAAAATGGTTGTGTGCTGTCCGGCGTGGCAATTGTCGGCAGAAAAACCGGTGGCCAGCATCCAGCGGTCTTCTTGGGCAAAGTGCTCGACCGTGTGGGATAAAAAGGCTTTGTACAAAGGCAATTGCTGATCTTGCGGTGTGGTCAACAACTGGTTCAGCATCGTTACGAATTCTTCGTGGGTGTCGTCCATGCGGCTGTCGCCGGTATGCAGCTCGTTGGACCAGGTCAAAGGTGCAATGTTGGAATCAAGTAGGGTGGTCATGGTGCTTTAATCGGCTAAACCGACAAACATGTTTTGGACATCGTCATGCGCATCCATGGCGGCCAAAAAGGCTTCCACTTCTTCTAATTGCGCAGGCGTCAGGTTGGCTGGGCTCACAGGATTTTTGGCTTTGTAGCCCAGCTTGGCCGACAACACGGTAAAACCGTGTGTGGGCAGGGCGCGGCTGACCAAGTCCAGGTCGGCCGGATCGGTATAAAACAAGCTCGCACCGTCTTCGCCGGCTTCAAAATCTTGCGCACCGGCTTCAATGGCCGCCAGTTCGGCGTCAGCGCCTGAGGCGGTAGGCTCGGCCTCGATCATGCCCAAGTGGTTGAAATCCCAAGCCACTGAGCCGGAGGTGCCCATTTGTCCCTTGCGAAACAGCACCCGCATCTCAGGCGCGGTGCGCTTGACGTTGTCTGTCAGGCACTCGACCATCACCGGTACTTGGTGGGGCGCATGGCCCTCGTACATCACATGCTCAAAATGCACGACCTCACCGGTCAGGCCCGCACCTTTTTTGATGGCACGCTCTAAAGTTTCTTTGGGCATAGACACTTTGCGCGCCTGCTCCAACACCAGCCGCAGCTTGGAGTTGAGCGACGGGTCAGCGCCGCCGCGGGCCGCCACCATGATCTCTTTGGACAACTTGCCAAACATTTGCCCCCTGGCATTAGCGGCCAGTTCTTTGCCCTTGGCTTTCCATTGCGCGCCCATGTTTTTCCTTTTGTTGCAGCGCATTGTGCGCTGGAGTTCATTTTTTATGTGTGGGTATGTGACCGTTATACCCAGCGCGCACGGTGCCGCGCAATCTGCAGCTTGACCTGCGCGGGCGCGGTGCCGCCCAAGGTGTTGCGGGCGTTCAGTGAACCGCGCAGACTCAGGACTTCGTAGACGTCTTTTTCGATGGACGCATGGAAGCCCTGCAGCACGGCCAGTGGCAGCTCGGACAGATCGCATTGGTGGCTGGTGGCGGCTTTGACGGCGTGGGCCACGGTTTCGTGGGCGTCGCGGAACGGCAAGCCCTTCTTGACCAGGTAGTCGGCCAGGTCGGTGGCCGTGGCGTAGCCTTTTTTCACGGCGGCTTCCATGGCGACGGCATTCACGGTGATGCCGCCTTCTTTCTGGCCGGTGGCTGGGTTGAGCTGGCCGCCGATCATTTCGCTGAAGATGCGCAAGGTGTCTTTCAGCGTGTCCACGGTGTCAAACAGCGGCTCTTTGTCTTCTTGGTTGTCTTTGTTGTAGGCCAGGGGCTGGCCCTTCATCAGCGTGAGCAAGCCCATCAGGTGACCGAACACGCGGCCGGTTTTGCCACGAGCGAGTTCGGGCACGTCGGGGTTTTTCTTTTGCGGCATGATGGAACTGCCTGTGGTGAAGCGGTCGGCGATCTTCACAAAACCAAAGTTCTGGCTCATCCACAAAATCAGCTCTTCGGACATGCGGCTGATGTGCACCATGCACAGGCTGGCGGCGGCGGTGAATTCAATCGCAAAGTCGCGGTCGCTCACGCCATCCAGACTGTTTTGGCAGACTTGTGCGTGGCCATCGGCATCGACCATGCCCAGCGTGCGGGCCACGCGCTCGCGGTCCAGCGGGTAGGAGGTGCCGGCCAAAGCGGCACTGCCCAGCGGCAGGCGGTTGGTGCGGCGACGCACCTCATTCATTCGCTCAGCGTCACGGGCAAACATTTCGACATAGGCCAAGAGGTGGTGCGCAAAGCTCACCGGTTGGGCCACTTGCAAGTGGGTGAAGCCGGGCAGGATGACTTCGACGTTGTGCTCGGCCACATCGACCAGCGACTTTTGCAGATCGACCAACAAATCGATGATCAGGTCCATCTCGCTGCGCAGCCACAGGCGCACGTCGGTGGCCACCTGGTCGTTGCGACTGCGACCGGTGTGCAAGCGCTTGCCCGCGTCGCCCACCAGTTGGGTCAAACGCGCTTCAATGTTCAGGTGCACGTCTTCCAGGTCCAGCTTCCATTCAAAGGCGCCGGACTCGATTTCTTGCGTGATCTGCGCCATGCCGCGCTCAATGTCGGCCAGGTCGCTGGCGCCGATGATCTTTTGCGCCGCCAGCATCTCGGCGTGGGCCAGGCTGCCGCTGATGTCGGCTTGCCAAAGGCGTTTGTCAAAAAACACGCTGGCCGTATAGCGCTTGACCAACTCGCTCATGGGTTCAGAAAAAAGCGCTGACCAGGCTTGGGATTTTTTGTCGAGTTGGTTTGTCATAGGTAAGAGATTTTATCGGGCGTCCAGTCGCCTTCGCAGAGGTAAACATAGACGTTCCGGGTGTTTACCTTCCATTTGTGTTGAACTGAATTTTGTTAATATCAATAAAATTTGTTAGTATCATCAAAATTATCATTATGAGGCTGTAAATGAACCAATCCCTGACAAACACCAACTCTAACCGTGACGTTGAAAAAACAGACTCCTCGGTAGAGAAAAAACCAGTCTCTCATCAACTTACCCCTAAAGAATTGTCTGGTGCGGTACTACCTCTCAGCACACAAGCCGCACTTTTAGGCGTAGAGAACCCAAAGCCGCTGAATAAAAATCTTAAAGTATCTAAAAAGTCAAAGAAAGACGATCGCAGTAAGGATGAAGAACTGTCCTCCGACGCTGCCACGGGCGCTGACGCGCAGACGGATTTTCCAATCCTGTTGGCGCAAGCCAATACAGAAACCAAGGTCATGACTGATGCAGGTGGCGGTTCAAGTACCGCTGCGCCTTCAGGCGCTGCAACAGCCAATGCCTCGACCGGTGCCATGTCCGGTTCATCAACGGCCGTTTCAGAGGCCGCCTCCACCGGTTCTTCAACCCTCGGACTGCTTGCCGGTGTTGCACTTTTGGGGGCCGCAGCTGGTGGGGGTGGGAGTACACCTGCCACGGCAGTTCCCCTGGTGAATACACTGAACCCGCCGGTGGTCAATGCCACGACCAAAGCGGCAGGTTTGACAGTGACGGGTACGACAGAAGCGGGCTCCGTTGTGACTGTAAAGTTGGGTAATACAGAAAAAACGGCTGTTACAACTGGAACAAATTGGACGGTAACTTTTGCAGCCGGTGACATTCCTGCTGATGGCTCAACCACCCTCAGTGCCGTGGCCAAAAAAACGGGCGCTACTGACAGTACGCCAACTGCAGCCGTGGCAATTACCGTCGATACAGCGGTTGCAGCCCCAGTGGTTGGGGCAGTTGCCACAGACAACGCTGTGAGCGGTGCAGAAAAGACAGCCGGAGTTGCAGTCAGCGGCACTGCAGATGCGGGTGCCAGCGTGGCTGTGACTTGGGGCGCAACGACCAAGACAGTGACTGCAACAGGCGGTAACTGGACCACGAATTTTGCGTCGACAGAAATTCCTGCAGATGGCAACACTTCAGTGAATGCTGTTGCGACAGACGTGGTGGGCAACGTGAGTGTTGCAGGCACCCGAGCCGTGACGGTGGATACAACGGTTGCAGCCCCAGTGGTTACAGCAGTGGCTACAGACAACGTAGTCAACGGTGCAGAAAAGACAGCCGGAGTTGCGGTCAGCGGCACTGCAGAGGCCGGTGCCAGCGTGGCCGTGACGTGGGGCGCAACGACCAAAACAGTGACGGCAACAGGCGGTAACTGGACGGCGAATTTTACGTCGGCGCAAGTTCCTGCAGATGGCAACACATCTGTGAGTGCAGTGGCGACGGATGTGTTGGGCAACGTGAGCGTTGCAGGCACCCGAGCCGTGACGGTGGATACAGCGGTTGCAGCCCCAGTGGTTGGGGCAGTAGCCACAGACAACGCTGTGAGCGGTGCAGAAAAGACAGCCGGCGTTGCAGTCAGCGGCACTGCAGAGGCCGGTGCCAGCGTGGCCGTGACGTGGGGCGCAACGACCAAAACAGTGACGGCCACGGGCGGTAACTGGACCACAAATTTTGCGTCAACAGAAATTCCTGCAGACGGCAACACATCGGTGAGTGCAGTTGCGACAGACGTGGCAGGCAACGTGAGCGTTGCAGGCACCCAAGCCGTGACGGTGGATACAGCGACACCCACAATTACTTCATTGGTTGCCGACAGCGCAACTCAAAAAATCTCGCTGACTTATTCAGAAGCTTTGGATGCTTTAAATAAACCTGAGGCAACTGCATTCACTGTTTCAATTGGCGGTGTTGCCAATTTAGTTGCAAGTGTTGCGGTGAGTGGTAGCACCGTTGTTTTGACGATGACAAACCCGATTCCTACCAGTGGCGCTGTGTCTGTGGCCTACCAAGACCCCACCAACGCGGATGATGTGGCAGCGATTCAAGATGCAGTGGGTAACGATGCAGCCAGTTTTGCCAACGTTGTGGTGGCCGACGGATACATTCGCGGCGCTAATGTCTACATAGACACCAACAACAACGGCCGCATCGATGTGGGTGCGGACACCTTTGTAGGTGTTACCGACAAAAACGGTAATATTTTAATTCCTGGAAATTTGGTTGGTGGAACTTTGTTGGTGCAAGGTGGTGTCAACATTGACACCGGTGTTGCTAACACCGCAGTTTTGAAGGCACCCAAAGGGTCAACGTCCATCACACCTTTGACTACCCTGGTTCAAACCGTGGTGGAGCAGCAAGTGGCTGCTAATCCAAATACAGTTGTTGATGCTGCAGTGATTCAAACAGCCATGGCTCAAGTGGCTTCAGCACTGGGCCTGACGACTGCTTTGAACGGTAAGTCACTGACCAGCTACGACCCCATTGCCCAAGGCAACACAGTTGTTCAAAAAGCGGCAGCGCAAGTGGCAACCATCGTGGCGCTTGCTTCAGGTGGCGATGAAGCTAAATCTGCTGAAGTGATGAGTAGCCTCACCACCAGAATTAGCAGTAACGGGACCGCACCCGCTATCTCCTTAGACGATGCTACGGTTTTAAATTCCATCTTGCCTTCCTCACTCTCTCTGAGTGATGCTAAGAAAAGCGAAATTACAGCTGCATCAACGAGTATCAGTACTGCGGCAAACATCAATGCAATCTCTACCGCTCAAGGCCAGTCGTTAGATAAAACAGCGGCTGCCAAACCAACTTTGGATGCACCTGCGCTGACGAACAAACCTTCGGAGATCTCCGTTAAAGTCTTGTTTGAAAACAAAGCCACGGATGGATCGTCCGTGATCACGGGTGACACCATTCAATTGAAAGACGGTTCAGTCGCAGTGGGTGCTGCTGCTACGGTGACGGCAGATGACTTAGCCTTGGGCTTCAAGGTGATCAAGGTCAGTTTTGCGGGTGCTGCAGACAGCGCTCACAGCTTAACAGCATCGATCACAGACAAGGCTGGCAATGTCAGTCCTGTTTCTTTAGGCTCAGTTGTTACAGTGGATACCGCGGTTGAAGCCCCAGAGGCGGCAGCAGTGGCAACAGACAACACTGTCAATGCAGCAGAGAAAACTGCGAGTGTGGCAGTGAGCGGCACAGCGGAAGCCGGTGCCAGTGTGGCTGTGACGTGGGGCGCAACGACCAAGACAGTGACGGCCACGGGCGGTAACTGGACCACGAATTTTGCGTCGACAGAAGTACCTGCAGATGGCAATACTTCGGTCAGTGCTGTTGCGACGGACGTGGCAGGCAACGTGAGCGTTGCAGGCACCAAATCCGTCACCGTTGACACAGCGGCGGCGGCTCCTGTTGTGGCGGCGGTCAACTCAGATAACTTTGTGAATGCTGAAGAAAAGACAGCCGGAGTTGCGGTCAGCGGCTCCGCAGAAGCTGGCGCGAGCGTGGCTGTGACGTGGGGCGCAACGACCAAAACGGTGACGGCCACGGGTGGTAGCTGGACGGCTGACTTTGCGTCGACAGAAGTTCCCGCAGACGGCAACACTTCGGTCAGTGCTGTTGCGACGGACGTGGCAGGCAACGTGAGCGTTGCAGGCACCAAATCCGTCACCGTTGATACAGCGGTGGCAGCCCCTGTTGTGGCGGCGGTCAACTCAGATAACTTTGTGAATGCTGCAGAAAAAACAGCGGGTGTGGTTGTCAGCGGCACCGCAGAAGCGGGTGCGAGCGTGGCCGTGACCTGGGGCGCAACGACCAAGACAGCGACGGCGACTGGCGGAAACTGGACGGCGAATTTTGCTTCGGCAGAAGTGCCTGCAGATGGCAACCCTTCGGTGAGTGCTGTGGCAACAGACGTGGCGGGCAACATGAGTGTTGCAGGCACCCAAGCGGTGACGGTTGATTCCGCGTCGCCCACGGCGACGGCCACCATCCGCACGGTCGAAGACAACGTACCGTCTACGACGGTCACTGAAGTTGCCAAGGGTTCAACAACCAACGACAACACACCTGCGCTTGTCGGTGATTTGACTGCAGCTTTGGGCGCTGGTGAAGTGCTCGCTGTGTACGATGGTGCCACTCGAATCGGTCAGGCCACGGTCACCAATACCGCATGGAATTTTGTTGCTACAAGCCTGTCCAATGGCGATCATTCTTTGACTGCGGTGGTCGAGGACATCGCTGGTAACCTTGGTGCTGTGAGCGGTGCCTATGCCTTCAAAGTTGACGCCACCGTTCCTGCCGCAACCGCAGCGGTCACGGCACTGGCGGCATCGGTCAACACAGACAAGCCAGCCATTACAGGAACCGTCACAGGCACCTTGGCAACCGGCGATGTTGTGAAAGTATTTGATGGCAGCACTTTGCTAGGGACTGCCACAGTCAGTGGCAGCGCTTGGTCTTTCACGCCGACCTCAGCGTTGGCGCAAGGCCAACACAAGATCACGGCAGTGGTGGAAAACGCTGGCGGCACCCAAAGCGCGTTGAGCGCTGAAAAAGCTTTTGTTGTGGACACCGTGGCACCAGTCGTCCCAGTTGTGTCATCCTTCTCTGATAACAGTGGCTTGACCACCGACAACATCACCAACGACAAGACCCTCACCTTCAGCATGACGGCTGAAGCGGGCAGCAAGCTCGAAGTCTTCTCGGGAACGACTTCGTTGGGCACGGCGACTGAGTCGTCCACCGCTGGGACTTTCAGCTTCACCACCGCCAGTTTGGCCGATGGTACATACAGCTTCAAAGCGGGCTCCAGTGACGCGGCTGGCAACTCCACACTATCGGCAGTCAAGGCCGTGGTCATCGATGCCACCGCGCCTGCCAAGTCTGTGATCACGGATTGGGTCACCGACGGTAGCAACATCAAGTTGGTGATTTCTGCTGAAACGGGCAGTGAGGTGACTGTTTCTAAAGGTACCGTTGTACTGGGAACGGCCACAGAGACGTCGACCAAAGGGATTTACAACTACACCGCTCCCATCGAGTCGGCAGGTATCTACGGGTTCACGACGAAAGCCAAAGACGTGGCGGGTAATGTGAGTGCAGACAACACGCAGTCGGCCATTTTTGTTTCGGGTGATTCTCTGCAGACAATAACGTCCGGCTCCGTGGACTTGAAAGTGGTTAGCAGTACAGCAACGGCTTTGACGTTGGCTTTATCACCAAAATTTACCAACACCGGAATTTCAAGTCTTGACGCGGCTCTTTTGATTGATAGCAGTAAAGTTACTTTCCCTGAAAGTGCGACTTCTAATCTGAATGGTTTTTCACCGCTCGTTGGTTCTGTAGACGTCCCGAACTCTACGATTGATTCTTTGAATATCGGTGGTTATGTTTTGGATGCTCCTGCTACAAGTGTGACTTCATCAGTAGCCATTTTTGCTTTGAGTTGGAAATCTTCACCTGCAGTGCTTGACATTAATTTTGCCTCTTTAGAAGCAAACAATCCTTCCGACGCACCTTATACCGGCTTGACCAATCCTTCTTTCCGTTTCACCCCTGGCAACGGCGTTGCCACCGGAACCACCGGCGACGACCTCATCATCACAGGCACAGGCAACGTGTCGGTGACGGGTGGTGCAGGTGCAGACACCGTGTTGCTCGGCAATTCGGCCGTCAATCTGACCTTGACCGACTTTGCGTTCGGTACCGACCACATCGATCTCAGCAAACTGATGATGGGTTCTGGTTACACATCTACCGCCGCCACCGCTGCTGCCAACGTAGGCGTGATGCTGGCCCCAACGCCTAGCGACATTGCAACCTTGATCACCAGCAAAGACGCTTCGCTTGACAACAAGTTCGGCGCTTGGTTTGAGGCAGCGACCACCGGCACCAACAAAGGCGTGCTGCATGTGTTTGGCGACAACGATGCCGCTGTGGGTGCAGGTCGTATTTCCCCCTACCTGGTGGACATCGTGATTGGTGCTAACAGCACCGGCACCTACTCACTGGCGGACTTGTTCTACCAATTGCCACCAACTGTGGTGATCTGATCGCCAAATAGACCCCCGAAACCCATAGCGTTCACTGTGGGTTTTTTTAATTTTCAGAGCGACTCGAAGGATAGCAAATGACAACCCTCAACGGCACCAATGGCAATGACAGTTTGGTCGGCACCTCAGGTAATGACGACATCAACGCATTCACCGGTACTGACACCATCTTGGGTGGCGCAGGTAATGAGGGCATTCACTTGGGTGACGATGGTGCCACTGACAGTGTGGATGGAGGGCCCGGTCATGATTGGTTGGGGTTGGCTGTGAACGGCACGCCTGTTGTTTTGGGAGCCAACCTGAGAAACATTGAGCACATATCCATGAACGCTGGTACCAATGTCGGTCAGCAATCGGTCCTGGTGACAAATGCTTTGTTCGATGCTGGCACGACCACTCAGAAGATTATGTTGAGTATGGACGGCAACTCGTCAATGAGCTACAACATTGATGCACGCACATTGCCCACTGGCAACGCCATTCATGCTTTTGACGGCCAAGGAAATGACACGTTCAGAGGTGGTAGCGGTGATGACGTTTTTGGTGCGGGGCCGGGCAAAGACAGCTTTGAAGGTGGCTTGGGCAACGACGAGTTCCTCACGGAGTTTGGCAACTCAGCGCTTACCGCTTTGGCTGTCAGCGGCACGCCTACATTGGGCTGGACATTGAAGTCAGGGACGACCGATGTGTTGAAGGTCGAGTTCATCAACAACAAGTGGCGCACCACCGATTTGCGCACCAGTGTGGCCAGTAACTCAACGGCTTTTGGTGTCGACACCTTGGTGGATGTCGAACAAATTGGCCTCAACAGCAGTTTGACTCTGACCGACAGTTCAGGTAACTATCACTTCAGAGTTGCAAACTTGGCTTTGTCGGTGGTGGGGGGCGTACCCAGTGTGGTACTCAAGGATGCCGCGGTGGTGGGCACCATGGCCAACGACTCTCTGACCGGCAGCGCCAACAATGATCAGGTGTTTGCATTTTCTGGCAATGACAGCATCACTGCCGGCGCAGGCAATGACAATATCATCCTCACTGACAACGGGTCAACTGACAGCATTGCGGGCGGTGACGGCTGGGACACCCTGAACTTGCGTTTGTCCGGCAGTGCTTATGCCATGGGCAACAACATCTCAGGCATTGAATCGCTGAATTTCGACATGGGCAATGTTTCCGGTGTGACCCAATCCGTCACCCTCAACAGCGGGCTGTTCACGGGTTCTACTGCTCAACGCATTTATGTCAATGGCTGGGGTGGTTCTGGTAACAATTTCACAGTCAATGGCAGCGCATTGACCACCAGCAACAAATCCTTGGGTTTTGGCAACTTCAGTGGCAATGACTCCTTGGTGGGTACAACTGGCGCAGACTTGTTTGATGCTGGCGAAGGCAACGACACATTCGTCGGTAGTGCAGGGCAAGACGATGTAGAAATGAACTTCGGCAACATCGTTGGCGAATCGACAGCAAATTTAGCCGGTAATGCGGCAACTGGCTGGACTTTAGAGGTCAGCCTGTCCGGTGGCCCGGTGATACCTGTCGTCAAATTTGAGTACTTGACCGCCACATCGCAGTGGCGCACCACCGATCTGCGGACGGACATTGCCAGCGGTTCACATGCGTTTGGTACGGACTATCTCAGTGGCGTTGAGCGCATCATTTTGTCGACCAACGACCCCTCCAACAGTTCGTCCTACCTGCAGCGCGCTATTTTGAATTTGAATGTGGTCAATGGTGTGCCCAGCATTGTCTGGAGCAATCAAGTGAACACGGGAACAGCTGGCGACGACTCCCTCTTTGGCGGTAGCAGTGACGACACCATTGCCGGCTTCACAGGCAGCGACCTGATCAATGCCGGCGCGGGCCAGGACAGCATCACCATCACGGACGATGGCGCAACTGACACAATCAACGGCGGTCCAGGCAAAGATCTGTTGACCCTGACGGTCAGTGGCACACCTGTCAATTTGATGCCCACGTTGACAAGCCAAAAATTTGTCGGCATCGAAGACTTCAATTTGATCGCCGCGTCAGATTTCACTGGGGTTCAAAACGTCGTCATTCCCAACGATTACAAAATTGGCAGTTACCGTGTGTTGGTCACCGCTTGGAATCAAAACGCCACCTTCAACATGGACGCCACGTCGCGCGAGGTGGGCCGCAATGTGTATTTGGCGGGTGGCAACCTGGCGGACACCCTGAAGGGGGGCGCGGGTGAAGATGGCTTTGCCATACTCAGCGGCGACCGAATTGAAGGCAATGCCGGTTTTGACACCGCTTACCTCAATACTGGACTTACCAGCGTGGGAAGCCTCAGCTTGGTGACTACATCCAGCACCAGTTGGAATTTGGTGAATACGCCCAGCACGGGTTCTGCAAGCACCGTGCTTAGTTTGAGCGGCAATGCCAACGGTCAATGGGTGTTTACCGGTTCTTCGCTGACCACCGCTGCCACCTTGGTGGGTGTTGAACGAGTGGAGTTACAAAATTCCAGCAACTCTCGATTTGCCGGTCTTTACCTGTCCATGAATGGCAGCTCGCCTGCTGTGGAGTTGGGCGATCTCAGCAAAACGGGCACTGCGGGCGCCGACACCTTGACCGGCGGTTCTGGCTGGGACACCCTGTCGGGCGCCGCGGGCAACGATGTGCTCAATGGTGGTTTGGGCAGCGATACTTTGTCAGGCGGCACAGGCGATGACAGCCTCAACGGCGGCACTCAGCAGAACTTGTCATGGAAGTCTGGCAAATACGTTGCCTGGAGCGATTACGACCGGGTGGACTATTCGGCTACCGCAACAGGCATGAAGCTGAACGTGAGCAACATGACCGTGAGCGATGCGCTGACCAGCAACACCGCTATTGGTACCGACACGCTCAGAGGCATTGAGCGCATTGACACCACCAAAGCCAATGATGTGGTGGTGGGTTCCTTGTCCGCTTTGAGCAGCATCAATGTAGCCAGTGATCAGCACAACTTAGATATTTTCATGTACGGTGGCAACGACAGTGTGAGTCAAGACTTGCAGCAAAACATGCCTTGGGTGAACAGCCTGCTCCTGAGTTATCGCAATCTGAACAACTGGAAAATGGATGTATCCGTTGTTGGTGCATCGGGAACGGTGACACACTCAGCGGTTGCGGGTGACACCATAGCGTCCTTGAATGGGGTTGACACGATCAACCGCATCAGTTCATTTGGCGATACGGTCAACGATGACAAGTTCGACTTTTCTTTGCAAACTGGCAACCACCGCAACGACGGTGTGTTTTCATATGTTCAGTTGAGTGCCGGTAACGACACAGTGATGGGCAACGGCGCCACAACGGTCCAACTGCCCACCGGAGTCATTGGCGACAAAGGCGCTCATGTGCAGCTGAGCACCTCACCTGTGTCGGTGGATTTGACGCACTTGACCAATTCGTTTTTCAGCACTTGGTACAACCTCGGTGTCAAGACATTGTCTGGCATTCAGTCCATTCGGGGTACCAACCTGGACGATACCCTGGTGGGCGGTGCGTATGACACCGAGATATTCGTTGGCGGGATAGGCAACGATTTTATCGACGGCAAGTGGGGCTACGACGAAGCACAGTATCAAGTGTCCTCCACTCTGGCGGGTATCAATGTCAACATGAAAGACGGCATTGTGGTGGGTGATGCACTGCTTGGGACCGACACCTTGCGTGGCGTCGAGGGCGTCAAAGGCACGCAGTTTACAGACATTTACGACGCTCGGGGGTTTTCTGCCAGCTCAGCCAACGCAGGAACGCGGGGGGACTTCAACAGCTTCCAAGGTTTGGGCGGTAACGACACCATTTACGGTAACCGTTCGACCCGCGTTTCGTATGACGATTCCATGGTTGCCGTGTCTGTGGACATGAGCACCGGTATTGGCCAAGCATTGAATGCCGCCGACCGCGAAGGTGACATGGCTCAGGTGGTGGGTGTAGACACCTTCACTGGCGTGTACCGTATCCGTGGTTCAGCTTTGGGTGACTCACTGGTGGGTGGCGGTGCTGGCCGCAGTGGCGGTGATTTTTCTTTTGAAGCCTTTGAGCCCATGGCCGGTAACGACACGGTCAATGGCAAAGATGGCTGGGACGAGGTGTACTACAACAATGCGCCCATAGGCATCCGGGTCGATTTGGGCTTGTCCACCGGGCAAGTCATAGAAGACGGTTATGGTGGTACAGACACCTTGATTGGCATCGAGTACGTCAGTGGTGGTGCCTTTGATGACTCCCTCAAGGGTTCTGATTCCAATGCGGGAACCTCCTCCAATCAAGAGAGCTTTGCCGGTAACAAAGGCAATGACACCATTGACGGTGCGGGTGGCTATGACGAAATAGCTTATGGTGATTCGCCGGTAGCCGTCAATGTCAATTTGGCACTGGGCACGGCACAAGACGGCTATGGGACTGTGGATACCCTTTTGAACATCGAGGGGGTTGAAGCTTCGTCGTTCAATGATGTGATCACGGGCAGCAGCGCTGACAACCGCATCGATGGTCGGCTGGGTGATGACACCCTGGACGGTGGTGCCGGTATCGACACAGCCGAATACAACAACTGCATCATCTCTGGCGTCGCAGTTAATTTGACCACAGGCAAGTCTTCCGGTGAAACGGGCAATGACACCCTGTTAAATTTTGAAAATATTGCAGGTTCTGCCTTTGCCGATACGCTGACCGGCAACGCTCAAGCTAACTTGTTGCAAGGCTCAATGGGCGATGACACTTTGGCTGGCATGGCCGGCAACGACACCCTGGACGGCGGCTCGGGCACCGACACGGCCGTCTTTTCGGGTGCCAAGTCGGACTACACCATCAGCGTGGCCACCAATGGCGATGTGACGGTCACGGACAAACGCACAAACTCACCTGACGGAACTGATTTGCTCAAGTCGGTCGAGTATTTGCAATTCAGCGATCAAACCGTTCAGCCAGGTCCAAGCTCTGGCAGTCTGACTGGCAAAGTTTACGACTGGAAGAATCACAAGCTGATCAATGATGTATTGGTCTCCATCGCGCCGCAAGGCGCGCCAGTGACAGATGTTGCAAACGCAAAGCCTTTTGAGTTCCGAAATGTGGCATCGACAGCATCTGGGGACTTGACCGCTGAGTTGTGGGTCAATCCGGGTACTGCAGCTTTTGGCAGCATCGATTTGGGTGCCAATATTGACAGCCGTATCGTGGCCAACTTTGATCAAAATACCAATGTCACGACGGGGCTGCCTTCGTCTTGGTCTGTGCTGTTTGAGAACTCTCAAACGGGCAGCTTCCGCATCGCAGCCTTTGGTCTCGAAGAAGTGAGCAAGGCGGTGAACCTCGGAACAGTGACCCTGGATTTGCCTGCTGGTATGTCCAAAACGAACGTGGCCATCACCGACAGCATGATCAACACGACCTCGTTCTTGCCCTATGAATCGACGGTCGGTACTCTCTCGTCGATCACCAACAATGGGGTTTATTCGATTGATTCACTGACGCCAGGCAATTACAGCATGACAGCTAGCAAGGCTGTGGGCAGCACGGAAACTGTGAGCTCAGCCATCAGTTCAGCCGATGCCTTGGCCGCTTTGAAAATTGCGGTCGGGCGCAATCCCAATGCCGACCCTGATGGCGCTGGCCCCTTGTCTGCGCCTGCTGTGTCCCCTTACCAGTTCATCGCCGCAGATGCCAACCAAGATGGCAAAGTGTCCAGTGCCGATGCCTTGGCCATTTTGAAGATGGCGGTTAAGCGCGCAGATGCCCCTGCGCGTGAAATTCTGTTTGTCAATGAGAGCCATGACTTTTGGAATGAAGCTGCCAATTCTGGCCAAGGCGCTTACACCACTTCTCGTAGCGAAGTTAAGTGGACAGAGGGCGACAAGTTGTTCACTTCGCCAGATGTGACAAATATCAATTTGGTCGCAGTACTCAAGGGCGACGTGAATGGCTCTTGGGCCGGTAACTCGGCCGTCAATGCGCCCGTGCTTGACAACGCCTACTTCACAGAACTCGCAGCCGCTTTGAAGGTTCCCGTGACGCAATGGGTTTTGTAATTCTCTGATGTGCCAGTCTTGACCCGTGAAAATTCTTTTCATTCATCAAAATTTTCCGGGTCAGTTCAAGCACTTGGCGCCGGCACTTGCAAAAGACAACGGGCATGAAGTCGCGGCGATGCACATGGGCGTTGACGCCGTGTGGCAAGGTGTCCAAGTTTTTGGCTACCAAGTTAAAACCAAAACGACAGCCACGCATGCGCTTTTGACCGACCTGCAGGCCAAGGTCTTGCGCGCTGAGGCGCTTGCCAAGCGCGCTTTAGCGCTCAAGCAGAATGGCTACACCCCAGATGTGATCGTGGCGCATCCCGGCTGGGGCGAAACCTTGTTTGTCAAACAGGTCTGGCCCACGGCACGCTTGGGCCTGTACGCGGAGTTTTTTTACAGCCAAGACGGTGCCGATGTTGGGTTTGATCCCGAGTTCCCGTCTGCGCAAGACCCGTTGAGTAACGCGTGTCGACTGCGCATGAAAAATGCCAACCAGTTGCTCGCGTTGGATGAGGCACAGCGGTGTGTGTCGCCCACTAAGTGGCAAAAAAGCACTTACCCTGAAAAATGGGCGCAGCATATCGATGTGATTCATGACGGCATTGACACCGAACTGTTAAGGCCGAACCCTGTAGTAGCCATGCAACTCAATGGGCAGCAGAACTTAACGCGCGAAGATGAAATCATCACCTTTGTTAACCGTAATTTAGAGCCCTATCGCGGTTATCACCAGTTCATGCGGGCATTGCCTGAGTTGTTACGCCAGCGCCCCAAGGCCAGGGTCATGATCGTGGGTGGTCAAGATGTCAGTTACGGTGCCCTGCCCCCCAAAGGCAAGACTTGGCGCGAGATTTTTTGGAACGAAGTCAAAGACCAAGTGGATACAAGTCGGGTGCATTTTCTAGGCCACATGCCGTATCCGGATTTTGTGAAACTGCTGCAACTCAGTTCAGTTCATGTTTACCTGACTTATCCCTTTGTTCTGAGTTGGAGTTTGCTCGAGGCCATGAGCGTGCAATGCGCCATCGTGGCGAGCAATACGGCACCTGTTATGGACGTGCTTGAACATGAGCATTCAGCCTTGCTGATCGACTTCTTCAAACCCTCTGAATTGGTGCAATCTGTTTGTCGATTGTTGGAAGACAAAGTTCTTGCCAGCCATTTGGGGGCGGCTGCCCGCGCACATGCAGTCAGTTCTTTTGACCTTCGAAATATCTGCTTGCCTCAGCAGATGCAATGGGTCCAGTCCTTGGCCAGCATCAACAGCTGATTTTCAGCCATTTTCTGCGCCAAGTCCGAAACATTATTTTCTTCAAATGCGTCCCAATGAATGCATAAAAAGACGCAGAAAAAACAACTGCTCAATATAATCAAATTTATAGATTTGGCATCAATTTTGATGCATAAAACGACATTTGCCAAAACACATTTGTCATTGGAGATACCATGACCGTTCAAAATATTTTCTTCATCGACGCACGCGTTGAGAACTACCAAGCCTTTGTAGCGGGCTTGCAAGCGACAGATGCTTGGGTGTTGTTGAATCCAGATCAAGATGGTCTGGACCAAATGGTGCGGGCCTTGAGCGGCGTCAAAGATTTAGCCTCCATACAGATCATCAGCCACGGGGCTGAGGCATCGCTGACGCTGGGCAGCGCAGCACTTAATTTGGAGACGGTGCAAAACTACCAAGTGCAGCTTGCTGCGATTGGTGCAAGTTTGTCCACGCAAGGCGACATTCAGCTGTATGGCTGTGATGTAGCCCAAGGTGCCAAGGGCGAGCAGTTCGTGCAAGCCATTGCCCAACTGACCCAGGCCGATGTGGCTGCTTCCAAAGACTTGACCGGCGCCGCTGCAGCGGGTGGCAACTGGACGCTTGAATACGCGGTGGGGCAGATCAACACCAGCGTGTTGGTGCCAGCTAACTACAACAAAACATTGGACACCATCAACGGTGACAGCTACGGTAACAACCTGACGGGCACCAGTGGCAACGACACGATCAACGGCTTAGGCGGTGCAGACACGATAGACGGACAAGCGGGCAGCGACTCACTGAGCGGCGGTGATGGTGACGACAAGATTGAAGGCAATTTTGGCAACGACAGTTTGTACGGCGGCAACGGCAACGACACGC
>CAMDKK010000049.1 GCA_945901045.1 Limnohabitans sp. Rim8 | reverse complement strand
GGCACATAACCGTAGTTGGTGGGGTAATGCATGGCGGTTCCCATGAAACGGTCTACAAAAATGGCCCCCGTTTCTTTGTCCACCTCGTATTTGACCGGGTCAGCGTTCATCGGAATTTCAATGATGACATTGAAAGTATCAGGGGCATTTGTGCCGGGGGTCACGTTGTCAAGGGACATATTTCCAGTCTTAAGGGGGTTGAAGTAAGTCAGTCAATCTAAGGATTAACCCCCATTTTACTTTCACAGGCCTTGCGCAAATGCGCAAGTGGCTTTTTAATCAGCAGGTTGGCCAATCGTATCCCTCAGTGAGGTCGCGAGGAAGCAACGCAGTGGATGGCCTCCAACGCGTTGCCCTCCCTTCAGCGACAATATTTTGAGGAGATACATTTATGACAAGCAACTCAGCGCTGACATTGGCGCTTGTTTGCGGGCTGATCGCAGTAGCCTATGGCATTTGGGCCCGTGGTTGGATTCTTGCGCAAGATCCGGGCAACGCCCGCATGCAAGAAATTTCTGCGGCCATTCAAGCTGGTGCCGCCGCTTATTTGGCAAGGCAATACAAAACAATCGCCGTTGTTGGGGTGGTATTAGCCGTCCTGATGGGCATATTTCTGGACGGCGTCACAGCCGTTGGGTTCGTCATTGGCGCAGTGCTGTCTGGCGCTTGCGGCTTCATTGGCATGAATGTGTCTGTTCGGGCCAATGTCAGGACTGCCCAAGCAGCGACCAAGGGTATTGGCCCTGCACTGGACGTTGCCTTCAGGGGTGGCGCCATCACGGGCATGCTCGTGGTGGGCCTGGGTTTGCTGGGTGTGACCGGATTCTATTGGTTCCTTGCCGGTAACGGTAACCTCACACCCGACAAGAATTTGGCCACCGTTCTCAATCCCCTGATTGGATTTGCTTTTGGCTCCTCTTTGATCTCCATTTTTGCCAGACTCGGTGGAGGCATCTTCACCAAAGGTGCCGACGTAGGCGCTGACTTGGTCGGCAAGGTCGAAGCTGGAATTCCTGAAGACGACCCCCGCAACCCCGCCGTGATTGCTGATAACGTCGGGGATAACGTCGGTGACTGTGCCGGCATGGCCGCCGATTTGTTTGAAACCTATGCGGTCACACTGATTGCCACCATGGTGCTGGGCGCCCTGCTTATTTCTGCTGCGCCAGGTCAAGCGGTTTTATACCCCTTGGCTTTGGGTGCAGTGTCCATTGTGGCCTCCATCGTCGGCTGCTTTTTTGTGAAGGCCAGTCCTGGCATGACCAATGTGATGCCAGCGCTTTACAAAGGACTGACCATCGCTGGACTGCTCTCTTTGCTCGCCTTTTATTTTGTCACAACCATGCTCATGCCTGACAACGCTTTGGGCGGCACTGGTGCACAAATGAAACTGTTCGGCGCTTGCGCTGTGGGCTTGATCTTGACGGCTGCTTTGGTCTGGATCACCGAGTTCTACACCGGTACGCAATACGCCCCGGTGCAGCACATTGCCCAAGCTTCAACCACCGGTCATGGCACAAACATCATTGCTGGCTTAGGCGTGTCCATGCGTTCGACAGCTTGGCCAGTCATGTTCGTGTGCTTGGCCATTTGGACGGCCTATGCACTGGCTGGACTTTATGGCATCGCTGTGGCCGCTACATCCATGCTGTCGATGGCGGGTATTGTGGTTGCACTCGATGCTTACGGTCCTATCACTGACAATGCGGGTGGGATTGCTGAAATGGCTGAGCTGCCAAGCAGCGTGCGTGATGTCACCGACCCACTTGACGCGGTGGGCAACACCACCAAGGCCGTGACCAAAGGCTATGCCATTGGTTCTGCCGGCTTGGCTTCGTTGGTACTTTTTGCTGACTACACCCACAAATTGGAAGCCTACGGAAAATCCATCACCTTTGATTTGTCTGACCCCTTGGTCATCATTGGCTTGTTCATTGGCGGCCTGATTCCCTATCTGTTTGGTGCGATGGCCATGGAGGCCGTGGGCCGTGCGGCAGGTGCCGTGGTCGTTGAAGTGCGTCGGCAATTTAAAGAAATCCCCGGCATCATGGAAGGAACTGCCAAGCCAGAATATGGCAAAGCAGTGGACATGCTGACCAGTGCGGCCATCAAAGAAATGATCATTCCCAGCTTGCTGCCGGTCGTTGTACCCGTGCTGGTCGGTTTAATTTTGGGCCCCAAGGCTTTGGGGGGCTTATTGATGGGCACCATCATCACCGGCTTGTTTGTCGCCATCTCCATGTGTACAGGCGGTGGTGCTTGGGACAATGCCAAGAAATACATCGAAGATGGTCATCACGGCGGCAAGGGCTCCGAGGCACATAAAGCAGCCGTGACAGGTGATACCGTGGGTGATCCTTACAAGGACACCGCAGGTCCGGCTATCAATCCGTTGATCAAGATCATCAACATTGTGGCCCTCCTGATCGTGCCTTTGGTGATGAAATTTCACGGCGGATAATCGTCAAGGCCCCAAGCACTTTCATTGAGAACTTTGAGAACTTTGAGGAATGAGAGGCCCGATTCGTCGGGCCTTTTCTATGGAAATTTCATTGATTTGAATTTTTTCATTCTCAAAGTCTGAAGCACAATATCGTCATGCAATTGAATTTCATCGCCAACCAATCTATTCCTGCCCAAGGTGGGCAAACCATCGAAATGCTTGATCCGTCCAACGGGCAAGCCTTTGATCACATTCAACGCAGTCAAGCAGCAGACATCGATCAGGCTGTCCAAGCCGCGCGTGCCGCATTCAAGGGCCCCTGGGGGCAGCAGAGCGCCATGGAACGTGGGCGGTTGCTGATGAGGCTTTCACAAAAAATAACTGAACATGCGGCGGAACTGACCGCGCTGGAGCAACGCGACTGCGGCAAACCCACCAAGCAGGCGGCAGCCGACACGGTGGCATTGGCTCGGTATTTCGAGTTTTATGCAGGCGCCTGCGACAAGCTTCACGGCGAGACCCTGCCCTACCAAAATGGCTACAGCGTGCTGACCTGGCGCGAGCCGCATGGGGTTACAGGGCATGTGATCCCCTGGAACTATCCGATGCAAATTTTTGGACGCAGCGTCGGAGGTGCTTTGGCTGCAGGCAATGCCTGCGTGGTCAAGCCTTCAGAAGACGCCTGTCTGAGCCTGATCCGGGTTGCTCAGCTGGCCGCTGAAGTGGGCTTTCCGCCTGGAGCAATCAACATCGTCACCGGCTTGGGACACGAAGTGGGCGACGCCCTGGCCCGCCATCCCGGCATTGACCACATCAGCTTCACCGGCAGTCCGCGGGTGGGCACGCTGATTCAGCAGATGGCCGCCGAGCGGCATTGCCCGGTCACACTCGAGCTGGGTGGAAAAAGTCCCCAAATCATTTTTGAAGACGCCGACTTGGATGCGGCAATCCCGGTGGTGGTCAACGCCATCGTGCAAAACGCGGGCCAAACATGCAGCGCAGGCTCCAGGGTGCTGATTCAGCAATCCATTTACGAAGCCTTATTGCAAAGATTAGGTGATGCTTTTGAACGCCTACAGGTTGGAACTGCAGAAATGAACCTGGACCTGGGTCCCTTGATCCGAGCCAGCCAAATGAATCGCGTCACAGAATTTCTGAACCAAGCCCAAACGGAGGGTATCGCTACAGTTGCAAAGGGATTCATAGCGCAAGGCGTACCTCACGGAGGTTTCTACCAAGCACCGGTTTTGCTGCGCGACGTTCCGGTCATGCACCGCCTGGCGCAAGAAGAGGTGTTTGGGCCCGTGCTTTCTGCCATGGCCTTTTCGGACGAAGACCATGCTGTGGAAATGGCCAACTCGACCGAATTTGGTCTTGTCGCAGGCATATGGACACGCGATGGAGGGCGCCAGTTCCGAATGGCAAAACGCGTACGCAGCGGTCAAGTTTTTATCAATAATTATGGTGCCGGCGGTGGCGTAGAACTCCCCTTCGGCGGCGTCAAATCTTCGGGCTATGGTCGAGAAAAAGGCTTTGAAGCCTTGCTAGGCTTCACGACACTCAAAACTGTGGCCATTCAGCACGGCTGACGCGACTAAGGTTCGGACCGCGGGAGTCATGCACAATGGCAGTATGTCCGAACAAATCATCCCCATGGTAGATCTGCGCAATCAAAGCTTGCCGATTCCACCACTGTTACTGCCCTTGATGTTGTCTCAACCGACGCTTGATATGCGCGGCCGCCTGTTGCGCGATTTGCGCATCAGCGTGACGGACCGTTGTAATTTTCGCTGCAGCTATTGCATGCCCAAAGAAGTTTTTCACAAAGACTATCCTTATCTGCCGCACAGTGCACTATTGACTTTCGAAGAAATCACCCGGACAGCCCAATCTTTCGTGGCTTTGGGCGTGCAAAAAATCAGGCTGACTGGCGGCGAGCCCTTGCTGCGCAAAAATTTAGAAATCCTGATTGAACAACTCGCTGCATTGCGAACACCAGAAGGCCTCCCTCTGGACATCACCTTAACCACCAATGGCTCTTTACTCGCGCGAAAAGCACAAGCCTTGAAAGACGCGGGGCTCCAGCGCGTCACAGTCAGTCTGGACGGCTTGGATGACTCCGTCTTTAGAAAAATGAACGATGCAGACTTTCCGGTTGCAGATGTTTTGGCCGGCATTGAAGCGGCCCAATCCGCTGGTCTGAAGCACATCAAAGTGAACATGGTGGTCAAAAGAGGCACCAATGAACATGAAATACTGCCGATGGCCAAACACTTTCGAGGCACGGGAGTCACCCTGCGCTTCATTGAATACATGGATGTGGGCGCCACAAATGGATGGCGTATGGACGAAGTGTTTGCCAGTGCACAAGTGATAGCCTTATTGCGAACCGAATTACCTTTGGTCAAATTGGCAGCCTCCGCCCCGGGAGAAACTGCGCAACGCTGGGGCTACACCAACGCGCTGGGTGAATTTGACCCTTCACTGGGGGAAATCGGGGTGATCAGCAGTGTCACCCAAGCCTTCTGCGGGGACTGCAACAGAGCTCGCTTGTCGACCGAAGGGCAACTGTATTTGTGCTTGTTCGCCTCCCAAGGCTACGATTTGCGTTCACTCATCCGCAGCGACGTCACAGTCCTGGGCTTGACCGAAAAATTGGCGGCCATTTGGCACGCAAGAGATGACCGTTACTCTGAACTGCGCAGTCTGATGCACACCGACAGCAGCGAAAAGCCCGCCCGCAAACGGGTTGAAATGAGCTACATAGGCGGCTGAATATGGCATTGTTGAAGGCTCAGTTTCAAACACCCGAAACACTTGAGGCCGTGACCGGCTTGGTCCTTGCGGGTGGCCGTGGCGCCCGCATGGGTGGTGCTGACAAGGGGTTGCAAAACTTCAAAGGTCTGCCGTTAGCGCTTTACACCTTGATGCGCTTGCAAATGCAACAAGGACCCGCACTGGCTGAAATTTTAATTAATGCCAACCGCAACTTGTCGGCCTACGAAGCCTTTGGTGCGCCCGTTTGGCCAGACACACTCGATGGATTTGCCGGCCCGCTGGCTGGTTTTTTAACCGGTCTGGAGCGCTGTGAAACTCCCTTGCTGCTGACCGTGCCTTGCGACACCCCGCTGTTTCCGTTGGACTTGCTCGAGCGATTGCACAATGCCCTTCTCGCTGAAAATTCAGACATGGCCATGGCGGGTGCCTTTGAAGAAGATGGCCAACTGCGGGCACAGCCGGTATTTTGCTTGATGCGCGTTGAAGTACTCGAAAGCCTGGTCGCCTTCACACACCAAGGTGGCCGAAAAATTGATGCATGGACAGCCCAACTCAATACCGTCTTGGTGCCATTCAACACCCCTGGCGATGACCCTCGCGCCTTTTTCAACGCCAACACAGTTGAGCAGCTGCAAAGCCTGGAACAGGGCTGATTCGATGACTTGCGCATTAAATTATTTCCTGCCCACGGCCACACTGGCTGAAATTGGCGACAAACTCTCAGGCTACGACCCCCAGGCTTTGTCTGCCGATGCCGTCTTGGCTTTTTTAGAAAAAATGGTTCCGCCTTTAAACGGCAAAGAAGACGTGGCTATTTTTCAGGCCCTGGACAGGGTGTTGGCGCATGACGTCATCTCACCTATCAGTGTGCCTCCGCATGACAACTCGGCCATGGATGGTTACGCTTTCAATTTTCAAAGTCTACCTAGAGGGCAAACACTTCAAGTGACAGGCACTGCCTTTGCCGGGAAAGCTTGGCCAGGCCATTTGTTACAGGGTCAGTGCGTCAAAATCATGACCGGTGCCATCATGCCCGAGGGGTCGGACACAGTGATCCCCCAAGAGCTGGTTCATATTGAAGGTGACACCGTTCACATCGCTGCAGGCATTGTGCAAAGCGGCGACAACCGCCGACTGTGTGGCGAAGACCTCAAGGCTGGTCAATCCGCCTTGCCCAGTGGGACCCGTTTGGGGCCTGCTGCTTGTGGCCTGTTGGCCAGCTTGGGCATACAGCAAGTTAGCGTCAAGCCTCGGTTGAGAGTTGCTTACTTTTCAACCGGCAACGAAATTCTGAGTTTGGGGCAAGCACCCCGCGAGGGCGCAGTTTACGACAGCAACCGCTATACCGTGCACGGCATGTTGACCCGCATGGGTTGCGAAGTCATTGACATGGGTGTGGTCTGTGACGAACCTACATTGTTGGAAGCTGCATTCCGTCAAGCTGCCATGCAATCCGACGTGATCATCACCAGCGGGGGCGTGAGCGTAGGTGAGGCGGACTTCACAAAAGCCATGATGAAAAAATTAGGCGACGTGGCATTTTGGCGTATTGCAATGCGTCCGGGACGCCCTATGGCGGTGGGCCGAATTCCTCAAGGCGAGCGTTCCTGCGTGCTGTTCGGTTTGCCGGGTAATCCGGTGGCTGTAATGGTCACTTTTTTGGCATTTGTTCGCCCCACTCTCGAAAGAATGATGGGGATGCATCGTCAACCCTTGCCCTTGCTCAAAGCCCGCAGTCAGGAAGTGTTGCGAAAAAAATCTGGACGCACTGAATACCAAAGAGGCATTGTCAGCACCAGTCCAAATGGCGAATTACAAGTGATCACCACAGGGAACCAAGGTTCCGGCGTGCTCAGCTCCATGGTTCAAGCCAATGGGTTGATCGTGCTTCATCATGAACAAGAAACCACTCAGATTGGCGAATGGGTCGATGTCATGATGTTTGACGGCCATTTGTAGCCGCTTTAACGCCTTGCGCAAGTACCTTCTCGACTCCTTGATTGGCAAGAGCATCGGCCCGCTCATTACCAGGGTCACCTGCATGGCCTTTCACCCATCGCCACTCAATGACATGCTCTGAAGTGACCACCGCGTCATCCAGTTGTTTCCACAAATCCACATTCTTGACGGGCTGCTTGGCCGCTGTGCGCCAACCTTTGGCCTTCCAACCATGAATCCACTCGGTGATGCCTTTACGGACATATTCACTGTCCAGATACAGCACAATGTTGCAAGGCCGTTTGAGTGCGCCCAGGGCCTGAATGACGGCCATCAGTTCCATGCGGTTGTTGGTAGTCCCGAGTTCACCGCCACACAACTCGCGAACATGGTGGCCTGATTTCATCAAGACGCCCCAACCGCCCGGCCCAGGGTTGCCTTTGCAGGCGCCATCGGTGTGAATTTCTACGTGATCCAAAATGACTTCTTTCTTGCTTCTTTCACCGCCATACCCTCTGAGTTCACAGGCTTGGAATGATGCCGGTGGGTCGCCGGAATGACCCGGCCAACCTGGCTTGGCGCTTTTTTCCAAGAGCGTCCGAGCAGACGAACACCTGGGACTCGTTTGACGGCAACCAACATATAAGCCCCTCCCAAAATGGGCCACCAACGTGAGCCCCACCGGTCCATCCAAGCAAAACGTGACAGCCATCGCGCGTTTTGAACGGCGGGTCGCCAGCAACCAAAACGACTGACTTGAACTTCAAAACCCAATAAACGCAGCCAATCGCGCATCCGCCAATAGCCGATCAATTGCCCGACCACCCCACTTTTTCCGCGCCCCCATCCGAAGCGTTGGTAAAGTGCAGTGCGTCGCTGATGCCAGCCCCACAGGCTGACTGGATTCATTCCCGTAATGACCAGATGCCCTTCAGGCACCAGGACGCGCTCCACCTCACGCAAGGTGGCATGCGGGTCTTGGCACAACTCCAAGGTATGTGGCAACACGGCTAAATCCAAACTGGCGGCCTCAAAGGGCAATGCTGCACTGTCGGCGAAAAGATCACATGGCATTAATTTCCGATCGACAACCGTCTGCATCGGATCGATACATGAAAGAATATGCCATCGGTGCGGCATTCTGTTCGCAACTAAGCCATTGATTTCAGAGGAGCCCAATTGCACTGCGTGATAACCAAAAATATCCACCACTGCAGCATCCAACTCGGACTGTTCCCACTCTTTCAAATAACGACCAAGAGGCGTTGAAAGCCATCGACCCCACAATCGAGGTGCCTGACAAGCCTCATCGTCAAGCTGAAGGGGTATTTTTATAATAGGATTGCTCATGAACCTTATTCCGCTGCCCGCTTTTTCAGACAACTACATTTGGCTGTTGCACCACAACGGCCAAGCCTTGGTCGTAGATCCGGGGGATTCACAACCCGTTTTGGACGCACTCGCCTCCATGGACTTGGTATTGGACCTCATTTTAATCACGCACCATCACGCAGACCATATTGGTGGCCTTTCTGCCTTGACCGCGGCAACGAACGCCAAAGTGTATGGCCCCGCCAAAGAGAGAATGCCTGAAGGCGTAATTCCCCTGTCACAGGGCGAAACAGTCGCATGGTGTGGCGTTACTTTTAAGGTTCATGATGTCCCGGGTCACACCAGCGGTCACATTGCTTATTGGAGTCAGCCTGAGGGCATGGACCCCATCTTGTTTTGCGGGGACACCTTGTTTTCGGGTGGTTGTGGTCGTTTATTCGAGGGTACGGCCGCCCAAATGCTCGACTCCTTGGACAGGCTGTCCTCCCTGCCCGGCGCCTCTCAAGTTTGTTGCGCCCATGAATACACCCTCAGTAATTTGAAATTCGCCAAGCATGTTGAGCCCTCCAATCAGGCTCTAATTGATTACGATGCGCACTGCCAATCCCTGCGTGCCCAAGGTATTCCCACATTGCCTTCGCGTTTGGACATCGAATTAAAAATCAATCCTTTTTTGCGTAGCAGGCAGGAAAAAGTAAGGACTTCTGTGCAAAACTATCGACCTACTTCACTTGAAGATGCGGCCGTTTTCGCCGCACTTCGTCAGTGGAAAAATGAATTCAAATGATTGCAAAAATTTTCAATTCCCTTACAAGTCGCATTCAATGTGGGATCTTCCTGATTCTGATCTCATTGGTTCTAGGGGGTTGCGCCAGCGTAGCGCCTCCTCTGGTATCGGTACCTTCAGTACCTTCAGTACCTTCAGTACCTTCAGCAACAACTGAGCCCGAAGCCCAAGCTCAAGCGCCTGCACCAACTGAAGCACCCGTAGTTTTTCAAGTGCAAATGCCACCCCAAGTTGAAGCCGTACCCTCGAGCAGTCCGGTTGCAGTGATCAAACAAGTTCCACCTGTCGATATTTGGGAGCGTATTCGCCGAGGCTTTGCAATGCCCAATCTCGAAGGGAATCTGGTTCTAGACCGAGAGCAGTGGTATGCCTCTAAACCGGACTATATCTTGCGCATGACTGAACGATCACGCAAATATCTTTTTTACATTGTGGAAGAATTAGAAGCTCGACGCATGCCTACTGAATTGGCGCTGCTGCCATTTATCGAGTCCGCTTTCAACCCGCAGGCCGTGTCCTCCGCCAAAGCGGCTGGCATGTGGCAATTCATGCCCGCAACGGGTAAATATTTTGAGTTAAAACAAAACATCTTCCGCGATGACCGGCGAAGTATTCAAGAATCCACCAGAGCGGCGCTGGATTATTTGCAAAAACTCTATGGCATGTTCGGTGACTGGCATTTGGCTTTAGCAGCCTATAACTGGGGGGAGGGGAGTGTCAGCCGCGCCTTGGCCAAAAACAAAGCGGCTGGATTGGGTTTGAGCTACAGCGAACTGAATATGCCAAATGAAACCCGCTACTACGTCCCGAAGTTGCAAGCGGTCAAAAATATCATCGATCAGCCCGAAAAGTTTGGTACCCGGCTGCCTTTGATCCAGAACCATCCTTACTTTCAAAGCGTCAAAATCACTCGGGATATCGATGTCAATTTGGCTGCCCGTTTGGCTGAAATCAGTTTGGAAGACTTCAAGGCACTGAACCCTTCGATGAGTCGCCCCGTCATTCTTGCAGCAGGCACCCCCGAGATCTTATTGCCTTGGGACAATGCCGATATTTTTCAACGCAATCTGAACAATCACCCTAACAACCGTCTGGCCAGTTGGACCGCTTGGGTCTCACCGCAAACCATGAAAACTTCCGAGGCCGCGCAGCGTGTGGGCATGCCTGAAGACCAATTGCGCAACATGAACAACATTCCACAAAAGATGTTGATAAAAGCGGGGTCTACTTTGTTGGTACCTCGCAAAGGGGGGCTTGATACTGACGTCACAGAGCATTTGGCCGACAATGGACAAGCGGCATTTTCACCCGAAGTGGTGCTAAGACGCATCATCCTGAAGGCGCGTAAAGGCGATACTTTGGCGGGGTTTGCCAGCAAGAACGGGGTCAGTGTCGCCAATTTGATGAGTTGGAACAAACTCAGCGTGAATGCACCCTTAAAGGCAGGGCAATCCATTGTTTTACTGATACCCACCACGAAAGGCCGATACATGGCCAAAGGATTGCTCAACAAGCCGCAGCATGCCCAAGCGGCCTCCAACACCACCAAGGGAAAATCCCAGTCCGTCAAAACAGGCAAGTACGCGTCTCATTCTGCCAAACCTCAGGGTAAAGTAGTGACAGCGACCCATCAATAAATTCTTCAAGAGTTCTGGCGTTTCTTGATTTTTTTCACAGCAAGATTGGTGTAAGCAGCCAGCAAGGCCGTCCTGTCTACCGCATTGATGCGCGGCAAACCCAAGCGCAATGCGCGACTGCGCCAAGCAGTTTGCAGCAACTCATCTGTGAACAAACCATCGGGGGAGTAGCTGTCGCGCACTTTGTCAAAAGTACCCAAGTAAAAAGCTCTGTCTCCTATCCAGGCGTTGGAAGGAACGGCCCTAAGAATGTCAGTAGGGCCAGCTGTCAGCAGCCAGCGCAATGCCCGCACCACGCCATCGGTCATGCCCTGCATTTGCGCAGACTTTTGGTTTAAATAATCAGCTTTGGCATAAAGGCACGTCGCCGCTAAAGCACCGCCCAACCACAGATTAGAACTTTGTACAGACCGGGTATCGGCCACCACGCGCAAGTCCCTTTTGAACTCCAACCAGCTCATGAGGGGGTCCATGTGGCACAACCCATCCACAGCCCCATTGCGTAACGCATCCATCGCCGTCATCATGCTGCCAACCTCAACGTATTGCATCTCTAGGGGGTTCAAACCCGCTTGGAGCGACCATACGTTGGCCATCGCATGGGTGGCTGTTTGGTAAGCAGAAATCCCAATTTTGAAGCGCTTTAAATCCGTCATTGTCTGGTAACTCGCCAAATGACGCATGGCAATGCCCAAACTGATCTGAGGCGTTCGTCCTTGAACCACAAAAGCCTGCAGCTTGTGCCCTCGATCGTTCGAATCCAGGACCTGCTCAAAATGACCACTGATGACATCGACTTGGCCATTCAGCAACGCCTGATTAGCGAAAGAACCCACCTCGAAATCATGCCAATCGACCATGATCCCTGCTTGCCGAAAGTAACCCAACTGATCAGCCAAGACCAAGGGCAAATTATTCATGCTGTTGCGCATGGCCACGCCAACCCGAACCTTCTGAAGATCCGTCCCTTGACTGTGCATTGAAGACGAACCCATCAGGCCTGCTGCAGCCAGCATGCCCAATTGTCGTCTTCTGATTACAAAATGCACCCACAACTCCCATTCAGAACGCCACGGTGGCGTTGAGAGCTTGAGCTTAATCAAGGCATTTCAATTGCGCATTGGGAAACATCCCAAGCGGGTTTTCACGCAATGGGTTTTTACTTAATGGATTTACACCATTGAACCGATTGAAAAGCTGTACTCAACGACGGTCGACCAGGGCATGCGCGATGGTCCCAAGGTCCACGTACTCCAACTCGCTGCCCGCGGGCACACCTCGGGCCAGTCGGGTCACGTGCAAACCTTTACTTTTGAGCATTTCAGCAATCACGTGAGCAGTGGCTTCGCCCTCGGCCGTGAAATTGGTGGCCAAAATCACCTCTTGGACTTCACCGTCAACCGCTCGATCCAGCAATTTTGCCAATCCAATGTCTTTGGGACCAATGCCATCGAGGGGGCTCAGCTTACCCATCAGTACAAAATACAAGCCTTTGAATGAAGCGGTACGCTCAATGGCCGACTGATCAGCGGGCGTTTCCACGACACACAGTTTACTGTTGTCACGTCCCGCATCTTGGCACGTGGCGCAAACTTCTGAATCGGTAAACGTGTGACACCTGCTGCAATGCCGAACGCGCTCAACGGCTTCCTGAAGGGCGCGTGAAAGACGGGTCGCAGCGGCACGGTCCCGTTGCATCAAATGAAACGCCATGCGTGCAGCAGATTTGATGCCTACCCCAGGCAATCCCTTGAGCGCCTGTGTCAGCGCGTCGAGCGTGTAGGCATCAGTCATCGCTTAGAAAGGCAGCTTCATGCCTGCCGGCAAACCTGCGGTCAATTTACCCATCTTTTGCTGTGAAGTTTCTTCGGCCATACGCACGGCATCATTCATTGCAGCGGCCACCAAGTCCTCAAGCATGTCTTTGTCATCGGACAGCAGACTGGGGTCGATGGTCACGCGTTTGACGTTGTGCTTGCAGGTCATCAAGACCTTGACCAATCCCCCGCCCGATGCGCCTTCCACATCGATGAATGCCAATTCATCTTGCGCTTTTTTCAGGTTGTCCTGCATCGCTTGGGCTTGCTTCATGAGTCCAGCGAGTTGACCTTTGTTGAACATGGTTTAGTTCCTTTAAATCGGTATGTTGAGTGAGAATAGAATTAAATGGGTTTGACGCTTCCGGGCACGATTTTGGCACCAAAATCCCGCACCAAGTCTTGGACCATCGGGTCGTTTTCAATCAAGGTTTGGGCAGCCCACTGCTTTTCTTTCAGCGCAACCGTGTGGCGCAGCAAAGGGCTGTCTGTCACTTTGCCAAATTCAAAATCCAATTCCACTGCATGACCTAGCGTTGCAAGTGCCGCCTTCAATCTTTCGCGCGACGTTACTTGGTTCAATGACTCGCGTTCCAGCTTGAGATGCCAACGGTCCGAATTTCTTGCTATCAATTGCGATTGCAAAGCCAATTCACGAACCAAGGCCTTGATCAGCTCGCGGTCGACCATGTCCCTAACCAAGGCGCTCCAAAAATCACCTTCAGGCGTCAGAATCAACTCCGCCCCATCTTGCGGCTTGGCAGTCTCTCGCCGATGTGAAGTGCGTTCAGTCGGCTCACTGCTTTCGCGTACTTTCAGGACTTGAAAGGGGGGTATTTGTGTCTCGGAGTCATCGGACAGTTGGGCCACATAAGGATCTTCTTCATCGAGATCATCCCAAGGCGGAGGGCCTTCCGAAGCAGTTTCGATTTGGACGCTGGTTTGAGAGGCAACAAGGCGAGGCAAAACAGGCGCAATAACGGGCAAAACGGCAGGGGCGGGGTGAGGTTCATCAGGCGGTTCAGGCGTCAGCAAGGGAGGTGTTCGCGGACTTTTTTTTTCTGCCGGCGTGTGCGTCATGGCGCCAGGTTTGAAAGCCAGCAAGCGCAGCAAAATCATGGTCAAAGCCACATACTCGTCTGGCGCCAAGCCCAGTTCACCCCGGCCATGCAGGCAAAGGCTGTACAACAACTGCGTTTCGTCGGCGGCCATGCCCTTTGCCAAGCGGGTGATCTGCGCTGAATCCGGGTCGCTTTCATCTTCAACAGTGTTAGGCACGGCTTGAATCACGGCCATACGCTGAAGCACCAAGGACATGTCTTCCAGGGCAGAAGCTGCAGACAGGCCATACCGGCGCAAGGCATCAATCAAAGAAACGATTTCAGCCCCATCGGAACGGTCAAGTGCATCGATCAAGCGCAGTACATGCCCCCGGTCCACACTGCCCAGCATTTGGCGCACAGTGACTTCTTGCAATTGGCCGTTGCCAAAAGCAATGGCCTGATCCGTCAAGCTCAAGGCATCGCGCATGGAGCCCCTGGCGGCACGCGCCAGCATGCGTAAAGCCAACGGCTCTGCGGGTAAATTTTCTTGCGCCAGCACGCGGGTCAAATGCTCAAAAACAGTCTCTGGCGCCATGGGCCGCAAATTGAATTGCAGGCACCGCGAGAGCACTGTGACGGGCACTTTTTGAGGATCGGTTGTGGCCAAAACAAACTTCAGGTATTCGGGCGGCTCTTCCAGGGTTTTGAGCATCGCATTGAATGCGGTGTTCGTCAGCATGTGCACCTCGTCAATCATGAAGACTTTAAAGCGCCCTTGTACCGGCTTGTAAACCGCTTGCTCCAACAAGCTTTGCACCTCGTCAACCCCTCGGTTCGAGGCTGCATCCAGCTCTGTGTAATCGACAAAACGGCCAGAATCAATGTCGCGGCAGGCCTGGCACACGCCACAGGGCTCGGCAGTGATGCCCCCCTGACCATCTGCGCCTTGGCAGTTGAGCGATTTGGCCAAAATACGTGAAACCGTGGTTTTACCCACGCCCCGTGTACCCGTGAACAGATAAGCGTGGTGCAAGCGTTGCTGCACCAAAGCATTACTTAAAGCCTGGACGACATGCTCTTGCCCCACCAATTCGGTGAAATTGCGCGGACGGTATTTTCGGGCAAGAACAAGGTAAGACATTGACTCGATTCTATCGGCTATGCCAAGCCCTTCCTTTGTTCTCGCGCCGACCATGCCTGGCGCATGCCCTACAATAGGAACTGACGGGCCTTCCCGCATGGTAAAGCGGCCAACCGAGTCAGGTGGGGAACCAAGCAGCTCTAACTGTAGAGCCAGTGCCGGGGTCAAGGCTCGTCACCCCTATTTGTGGGGCAAGCATGGAATTTGAAGAGCGTCTGCAAAAATCGCTTTCTGCGGTTGAACGCTCCCCTGGCGCTGTGAGAGTCAATCCGCCACCCAACGAGATCTCCGCCAAAGACCCCTTCTTCGTGTTCAGTCTGCTGGGAACGCTGTTCAAAAGCGTCAAGAATCTGTCACAAATCAAATTGGATTTGATCTTCGATGCTGCTCAAGGCCGCGATACAGTGATCTCTCTAGAACGCAACGCGCCAGGCGAAGTGATCATTGGCAAGATTGAATTCATTCGGAGGTGATTTTCTGGGCTTGACCCAACCATCGCGCTACAGCATGGCCTGCCCGATGACCACTGGCCATGCAGGCCGTGAGTAAGTAGCCTCCCGTTGGTGCCTCCCAGTCCAACATCTCTCCCACACAAAAAACGCCAGGCATTTTGTGAAGCATCAAGTGGGTGTCCATTTCCGTCAAAGCGACCCCTCCAGCCGTGCTGATCGCTTCATCCAAGGGACGTGTACGCAATAAACGCACTGGCAGTGACTTGATGGCCTGCGACAAGCTTTGCGGGTTTTGCAAATGGGCGGTATCGAGCAGTTCGTAAAGAAGCGCCATCTTGATTCCTTCCAACCCCAATCGGCTCTTCAAGTGAGATGACAAACTTCGGGCCCCCTTGGGATGCGCGACAGCAGCTTGAACAAAGTCAAGGGTTCTATGGGGCAACAGATCCAACTCAAAATAGCTTTGACCGTCCCGCAGACCCGCTTCACGCAGATCTTTGGCAGCACTGTAAATCAAGCTGCCCTCAACGCCCGTCCCGGTCACCACAAACTCACCCTGCCGGTGATGCAAATGCCCATCCAGATCAGCCCATCGAATAGCGACAGTCTTAAAGGCTTGTCCTGCAAATTTGTGCTTGAAATGATCTGTCCAACCTCGTCCACTGCGCCCCACTACATCAAAGCCACAATTGGCGGGCTGCAATGGTTCCACTTGAATCCCCCGCTGTTGCAATCTGTACGCCCATGCCCCATCCGACCCCAGCCGTGACCAACTCCCGCCACCTAAAGCCAGCACTGTGGCCTGGGGCTTGATCTGCACAGGCCCTTGGGGTGTCTCAAACACCCACCCCGCGTCGGACCACCCCACCCAACGATGTCGCATGTAAAACTGAACCGGCACTGGCGCATGACGCAAGCGGTGCAACCAAGCACGCAACAAGGGTGCGGCCTTCATCTCCGAAGGGAACACACGCCCACTGGAACCCACGAAAGTCTGAATGCCCAGCTCTTGCGCCCAATTGCGCACACGCTCAGCGTCAAATGGGTTCAACCAATCCGCTACCGCAACGGCTTTGTTACCAAAACGCCCCACAAAGGCATCCCAAGGCTCCGCATGGGTCAAGTTCAAGCCACCGCGACCCGCCAACAAAAATTTACGCCCTACCGAAGGCATGGCATCGAACAAATGAACCGATACCCCTTGGGCCGAGAGCACTTCAGCGGCCATCAGGCCAGAGGGGCCGCCACCGATCACGGCGACATCAAACTCCCCCATTGAAGAATATTTCAAAGCGGGGTCCAAAGAGCTTAACTTCACTGTCCGCACACCATTAAAAACCGAGTCCAACTGGTCATGCGGGTTTCTGTCAAAATAGGGAAAATCTTCATATAAATCTCTTAGTAGCAACTACACAAGGAACAGGCCATGGCCAGCGAACTGATCAAACACATTACCGATGCCTCATTTGAAGCCGATGTCCTCCAAGCGGACAAGCCTGTTGTAGTCGATTTTTGGGCCGAGTGGTGTGGTCCTTGCAAGATGATTGCCCCGATTTTGGACGAAGTTGCTACCGGTTACGAAGGTAAACTGCAAATCACCAAAATGAATGTTGACGAAAACCGTGATATCCCCGCCAAATTTGGTATCCGCGGCATCCCCACCCTGATGATCTTCAAAGATGGCCAATTGGCAGCCACCAAAGTAGGCGCCATGAGCAAGTCACAATTGACTGCCTTCATCGACCAGCAACTCGCTTAAACCCCTCAAAACCACTGGTTTTCAAAGCAAAACCAGTGGCTGACAGCTTTTTTCTCTTTGGCTGACTTCACAAAGCAGTGTTCAATCCTTTTTTTTTGCTGTCATAATAAAGCCAAGCCGTCTCCAGAACACTCAGCGGTTGACAGTTTTTCCAAGAACCATTGAGAGCCTCTACGTATCCGGCTCACACTCTTGGTCATTGAATTACACCCCCAGATTTTTTAATGCCAGTTCTTCAATGAACTGCCTTCACGCAGGTAAATCCATGCACTTAAACGAACTCAAGGCACTGCATGTGTCTGAAGTCCTCAAGCAGGCTGATGAGCTTGAAATTGAAAATACAGGCCGCATGCGCAAGCAAGAGCTGATGTTTGCCATCATCAAAAAGCGCGCCCGCGCAGGTGAACAAGTCTTTGCCGATGGCGTTCTGGAAATTTTGCCAGACGGTTTTGGCTTCTTGCGCAGCCCCGACACCAGCTACACCGCGTCAACGGACGACATCTACATCAGCCCCAGCCAAGTGCGTCGCTTCAATCTGCACACTGGCGACATGATCGAAGGCGAAGTGCGTATTCCCAAAGACGGCGAGCGTTACTTTGCTTTGACCAAGCTGGACCAGGTCAATGGCGATCTGCCCGAAAACAACAAACACAAAGTCATGTTCGAGAACTTGACACCCCTGTTTCCCAAAGAGCAGATGCGTTTGGAGCGTGACATCAAAGGTGAAGAAAACATCACCAGCCGTGTGATCGACATCATTGCGCCCATCGGCAAAGGCCAACGCGCGCTGATCGTGGCGCAGCCCAAGTCCGGCAAAACCGTGATGATGCAGCACATCGCACACGCGATCACCGCCAACTACCCTGATGTGCATCTGATGGTCTTGTTGGTCGATGAGCGCCCGGAAGAAGTCACCGAAATGCAACGCACCGTGCGAGGCGAAGTGATTGCCTCCACGTTTGACGAACCCGCAGCGCGCCATGTGCACGTTGCAGAAATGGTCATTGAGCGCGCCAAGCGTTTGGTCGAACTCAAAAAAGACGTGGTGATTTTGCTCGACTCCATCACCCGCCTGGCCCGTGCCTACAACAACGTGGTGCCCTCTTCAGGCAAAGTCTTGTCCGGCGGCGTAGACTCCAACGCCCTGCAACGGCCCAAGCGCTTTTTTGGTGCTGCCCGCAACGTGGAAGAAGGCGGATCGCTCACCATCGTTGCCACTGCCCTGGTCGACACTGGAAGCCGCATGGACGAAGTCATCTTTGAAGAATTCAAAGGCACTGGCAATTGCGAAATCCATCTGGAACGGCGTTTGTATGAAAAACGCGTCTTCCCCGCCATCAACCTCAACCGCAGCGGAACCCGCCGCGAAGAGTTATTGCTCCAGCCCGAAGTCTTGCAAAAAACCCGCATCTTGCGTCAATTCATGTACAACATGGACGAAATCGAAGCCATGGAAATGGTCTTAAAGAGCATGAAAGCCACCAAAGGCAATGCCGAGTTCTTCGACATGATGCGCAGAGGCGGCTGATTTACGGTATATAATTTAAGGCTATCGCGAAAAGTGCCCGGACGGTCCGGAGTGGCTACCGCAACTGAATAGGAAATAAAATGAAAAAAGGCATTCACCCCAATTACCGTGACGTGTGCTTCCAAGATATGTCCAATGGCTTTAAATTTGTAACCCGCTCTTGCGCCAACACCAAAGAAATGATCACTTTGGAAGATGGGCGCGAATTGCCTTTGTACAAATTGGACACGACAAGCGAGTCTCACCCCTTCTACACCGGAACGCAAAAATCCATCGATACCTTGGGTGGCCGCGTTGAGCGCTTCCGCAATCGTTTTGGCAAGACCACTTTGGCCAAATAAGCCATCCTGCTTTGAGTCAAAGGCAGTTCGGGTAACCGAACTGCCTTTTTCTTTGTCGATTGATTTTTCAACTCTATGATCTGCGTGATATCTTTCTTACTGTGAACCAACCCAGTCCCGCCATCGTTACCCAGCACGCCGTTCGCCCACTCCCGCGGGTCGCATTGGTGCTGTTTTGCCTGGCCTATCTGTTGCCAGGCTTTGTGGGGCGAGACCCTTGGAAGCGAGAGGACATCACGGCCTTTGGCTTCATGTCATCCCTTGCCGAATTATTCAATGGACACGCCTCCAGTTGGCTCAAGCCCTTGTTAATGGGGCAGGCCGATCCCGGCGCCGCCATTCTGCCCTACTGGTTGGGCGCATGGGCGATCCAATGGGCGCCTTCATGGATAACGCCAGATGCTGCTGTTCGCATTCCTTTCGCCTTGCTGTTGGTCATGGCCATGGCTGCCACTTGGTATGCGGTATTTGCCTTGGCCCGCAACCCGAGCGCACAACCTATTGCCTTTGCCTTTGGCGGAGAAGCCCAGCCCATTGACTATGCCCGCGCCTTAGCAGATGGCGGCCTGCTGGCGTTGATCGCGTGCCTGGGTTTGGCCCGATTGGCGCATGAGACAACACCCGCGCTGGCCCAGCTCAGCTTCACCGCGGCGCTTTTCTTTGGCTTGGCCAATTTGGCTGCGCACAGACGCACAGCCTTGCTCACAATCGCCATGGCCTTACCCAGTTTAGCCTTGTCGGGAGCCCCATCCACAGCGCTGTTACTTGGCACAGGTGGGGCATTGGTCATGGCTTATCAGGAACGGCGCACCATTCGGGTCAGGATGTTGGATGTAGGCTTGATTTTTTTAATATGCCTTGCCACAGCCCAACTGTCCTTTTGGATGGATGTGTGGCGCTGGCGATTGCACAGTCCTTCATTCAAAGATGTGCAACCCATGGCTAAACTGTTCATTTGGTTCTTATGGCCTGCCTGGCCGTTGGCGATCTGGACGCTTTGGCGTTGGCGCTTGCAAGTCGCCCAAGCCTGGAAGCACCCCCATCTGGCATTGCCGCTCTGGTTTTTAGCAGTGACAGTGTGCAGCACCATTGGAACCGGTCTGAGTGACAGAACATTGCTGTTGGCCTTGCCTGCCATTGCCACCCTTGCTGCATTTGCATTGCCCACGCTGGAACGCAGCTTGAGCGCGCTGGTGGATTGGTTCACGCTGGTCTTCTTCAGCGTCTGCGCCCTGACCATTTGGGTGGTTTGGCTGTCTATGCAAACCGGCTGGCCTGCACAACCTGCAGCCAATGTAGCCCGGTTGGCGCCAGGCTTCAGCTTCAGCTTTTCAGCCCCCGTCTTTGGCATCGCTGCGGTGGCAACCATGGCTTGGATGGCTTTGGTCAAATGGCGTGCTGGCAGACACAGAGCAGCCATCTGGAAAAGCCTGGTGCTGCCCGCAAGCGGTGCTGCGTTGTGCTGGCTCTTGTTGATGACCTTGTGGCTGCCCCTTCTTAATTTTGGACGTGGGTATGCGCCACTGGTTGACAAAGTCAGCAGCCTGATAGGGCCTACAGCCTGCGTGAACACGCAAGGTCTGGCCTTGTCGCAAAGTGCCGCATTTGCTCACCATGGTCGGTATCGGTTGATTCCTCTCGATACGCCCAAAGCACCTGACTGCCACTGGTTGATTGCAGACCATATAGCGCTGAAAGAGGTGGGTGTTTCTTTGCAAACCTGGCGCCACCGCGAAACTATTTTTCGCCCCACTGACGATACCGAGGCCATCGTCATATTCGAGCGCGCGATTCCTTGAGCGGTTCTTCTGAAACAGGCGTTATCGTTCGGCATGCGGGCACGGTATTGGCAGGTCAAATGGCGATCATGGCTTTCAGTGTGGCTGACACATTGATTGCGGGACATTACTCACAAGACTCCTTGGCCGCCTTGTCGATCGGCTCGTCCATTTACATCAGCATTTATGTGGCGCTTAACGGCATGATGCAAGCCCTGCTTCCAGTATGGGCCCAATTGCGAGGCGCAAAACAATTTGTCGAATTAGGACATTCTGTCCGGCAAGCCTTGTACCTGTGCACTGCAGCTATTGCGCTGGGCGTGCTGGCCTTGCTCTTTCCCGAGCCTTGGCTGGAATGGACCCAAGTGCCTGAAATTTTGCGGGACGAAGTTCGCCGGTATTTGCTGGTGCTGGCTTGGGCCCTTGCACCCTCCTTGCTCTTTAGAATGTACAGCACTTTCAACCAAAGCTTGGGGATGCCCCGCTTGGTCACTTGGCTGCAAATAGGCGCGCTGGGGGTCAAGATACCCCTGTCAATGGCCTTGACTTTTGGCGTATGGGGTTTTCCAGCACATGGGGCTGTGGGCTGTGCAGTGGCCACCCTCATTGTGAATTGCATGATGCTGTCCATGGGTCTATACCTTCTTCGAACGCAGGAGGTCTACCAAATTTACAAACTGTGGCAGCCCATAGAGCGTATTCACCTTGGGACCATGGCGAAATTTCTTCGGCAAGGGGTACCTGCCGGACTGTCCATCATGGTTGAAATCACCTCCTTTACCTTCATGGCCTTGTTCATTGCACGCATGGGCGTAGCCGCTTCTGCTGGCCACCAAATTGCAGCGACGGCGGCTGGCGTGTTGTACATGATTCCGTTGGCCTTGGGCATTGCCAGCAGTTCCAGGGTGGGGTTTTGGCTCGGAGCGAATCAACCCCTTCAAGTCCAACGTGCAATGACCATTGGGCTTGGCCTGAGCGGAGCCACCGCTGTCGTTTGCTGTACCGCCTTGTGGTTTGGTAAAGAGTTGCTGACTCAGGCTTTTACCCAAGACGCAGAAGTTACTACAGTCGCCATCGGTTTGTTGGGTTGGGTGGCTGGCTACCATTTTTTCGATGCCATTCAAACCGTATGCGCCTACCTGCTGCGTTGCTTTCGAATCACGCTGATCCCCCTGCTCATTTACAGCGTCATACTGTGGGGAATCGGACTGGGCGGGGGGTACTTGTGGGCCTACCAGGGTATGGGCTCTTGGCCGGCCTTACGGCATCCCAGCAGCTTCTGGATTGCATCCTGCGCAGCCTTGAGTGTCGTGACGCTGCTGTTCTTGTGCTTAACTTACAAAGCAGCAAAAAGTAGAACGGTATTGCCAAGTAATTCATGTCTATAGTCATGAAATCTTCATTCCTATTTCACCAAAAAGTCACGCTAAGTTTTCAAAATTAGCCAACCTAAAGGTGGCTTATGAAAATTACGGTTGTAGGTGCAGGTTATGTCGGCCTTGTCACTGGGGCTTGTCTGGCTGAGTTGGGTAATCAGGTACTTTGCGTTGACAACAACCCTGAAAAAATTACATTGCTGAATGCTGCTGGGATTCCGATTTTTGAGCCAGGACTGAAAGAAATGGTGGCACGTAACCGTGCTGAAGGTCGAATCCATTTCACGACCGAAATGGCACAAGCTGTAGACCACGGCGATGTTATTTTTATCGCAGTGGGTACGCCATCCCAAGAAGACGGGTCGGCTGATTTACAGCACGTATTGGCAGTGGCCGGTCAAATCGGTCGTCACCTTAAGAATTTCAAAGTAGTAGTCAACAAATCAACCGTGCCCGTAGGAACGGCTTACCGCGTGCACGATGCGATTCACAAGGAGTTAGAAAAACGCGGCATTCAAGACAACCTGTTTGAGGTCATTTCCAACCCTGAATTTTTAAAAGAAGGCGCGGCGATAGACGACTTCATGCGCCCAGACCGCATCGTCATTGGTTTGGATTCAGGTGAAAATTACGGGGTCGCGCATCAAAAAATAGAACAGCTGTACGCCAGCTTTAACAGGCACCATGCAAGAACTTTGTGGATGGATGTTCGCAGCGCAGAGTTGACCAAATATGCTGCCAACGCTATGTTAGCGACCCGCATATCGTTCATGAACGAAATTGCCAACTTGTCTGACTTATTGGGTGCCGATGTTGATTGTGTGCGAAGAGGGATTGGCGCGGATCAACGCATTGGTCATGGTTTTTTGTATGCAGGCACGGGTTATGGTGGAAGCTGCTTTCCGAAGGATACGCGCGCCCTGATTCAAACAGCGCTGGATTACGGAAGCCAAATGAAAGTGGTCTCCGCCGTAGAGCAAGTCAATGACGCTCAAAAAAACGTCTTGCTTCACCGAACGTTGCAGTACTTTGGCAATGACCTGACAGGACTGAAATTCGCCATCTGGGGGCTGGCATTCAAGCCTAACACAGACGACATGCGCGAAGCGCCAAGTCGCGTGATCATCAAAAATTTGCTTTTACGCGGTGCACATGTAAATGCTTTTGACCCAGTCGCATCGCACGAAGCCTCTCAGGCATTGAGCCTCGATCTGCATGATCACCCCGAAGCCTTGTCGCGACTGCAAATTGTTGAGTCGGCCATGCAAGCAACTGAACAAGCCCATGCACTGTTGATTGTGACCGAATGGAAGACATTTCATCACCCCGACTTTGCTGCACTCAAGACACATATGCAGCGGCCCTTGATATTGGACGGACGCAATATTTACGACCCTCAACTTCTAGAAAACATGGGGTTTGCCTATCAGGGCATCGGTCGGAGAAACGGCTTGGCCTTGCACATGCTCGATGAAGAAAGTTCTGACCAAAACATGCGCTTAGAGACCGTCGCTTAACGACATGCCCAAAGGCTTTTTCTTCCTGATCAGCGCGCAATTCGCCTCAGGGTTGGCAGACAATGCATTGCTGATTTTAGGTATTGCATTTCTGCACGAACAAGGCTTTCCCGGCTGGTGGGCGCCCTTGCTCAAATTTTCCTTCACACTGTCCTATGTTTTTCTGGCCCCTGTTTTAGGACCTTTGGCTGATGCGGTGTCGAAGTCTCGCTTGATGGCCACCATGAATGGCCTGAAATTTTTGGCCGTGAGTTGTTTCTTTTCCGGCTTGCACCCTGTTTTGGCATTTGCATTGGTAGGTTTAGCAGCATCTGCTTATGCGCCCGCCAAATATGGGCTGGTCACTGAAACGGTGCCGCATCATCAATTGGTCAGAGCCAATGGATGGCTTGAAGTAACCGTTGTACTGGCCGTCATATTGGGTACAGCCTGTGGAGGAATATTGCTCAGTCTCAAGGGCGTTGCCGTGATGTTATGGCTCAATTCATTCATTGTGAACGGCTTGGGGCTTTCGCTAAAAACACAGTTGGCAGGCCCCATGCTTACCATCATGGGCATTTACCTTGTCGCAGCACTCTTAAATTGGGGCATTCCCCCCAGCAATGCACACTATGCGCAACGCAGCTTGATGCCTATGGCTTTGCTGAAAGATTTTGCACAAAGCAATCGCATTCTCTGGAAAGATCCCATTGGTTGTCTGTCTTTGTCTGTGACCACCTTGTTTTGGGGCGTCGGCGCAGTGATCCAATTTGCCGTCTTACTTTGGGCACAACAAACCTTGAACATGCCTTTGGAACAAGGCGCCTACTTGCAAGCCATTGTCGCTTTCGGAGTCATCGCTGGTGCGGCTGCAGCAGGTTATTGGATACGCTTGGAGCTTGCAGAAAAAGTCTTACCTTTGGGTATCTTGCTTGGACTGTTGTTGCCGGCTATTGCATTTTCAAATTCATTGTCAATCGCCATACCCCTGATGTTGTGCATTGGTTTTGCGGGCGGCGTTTTGATGGTCCCGATGAACGCCCTACTCCAACACAGGGGCTATCAGCTCTTAACCGCAGGCCGCTCCATTGCAGTGCAAGGCTTCAATGAAAATGCGAGTGTGTTGGTCATGCTGGGTATTTACAGTTTGATGCTGGCCATGCAGCTGCCATTGAACAGTGTGATGTCTGTTTTGGGCATTGCCATGTCCTTGGGCATGGCTTGCTTGACTTGGGTCCATCGCAAAAGGGTCAAGGCTTGATTTTCCCCAGCAGTTTGCGCAATCTTGACGTGGGCTGATCAAAGCCCTGTATGGCTTTTGCCAAAACACCTTCCACCTGTTCCGATATTTGATCCCAGTCTAATTGACTGACCTGCGATCTGGTTGTGCCCGCCACTTGGCTCAATAATTCGGGGTTCATGGCCACTTTCATTGCGGTCGAAACATAGGCCTCCGGCTCAGCCTCTGAAACCAACCAACCATTGACTCCTGGTTTAACCCAATCAGTGGCAGCCGCGCAATCAAACGCCAATACAGGCAAACCACTGGCCAGTGCTTCCACCGTGACATTACCAAACGTTTCCGTCAAACTCGGAAACAAAAACAAGTCCGCGCTGGCGTAATAGGTCGCTAATGTATCGTGCGACAGCATGCCCGCAAAAATAGCATCTGGGCAACGCTGCGCAATCGTCTCTCTCATGGGGCCGTCGCCCACCAAAACCAATTTGACTTTGGCGCCAGCACTTTTGAGGGACTCATAGCAGGCCATGACTTGACCTAAATTCTTTTCCAACGCCAGCCTGCCCACTGAAATTAACACCACCGTCTGGGTATCTGCACGCCATTGCGCACGCAACTCAGCACTGCGCCGAGAGGGGTTGAACAATGCCGTGTCCACACCTCTTGCCACCACTTTCAAATTCAGAAAACCATGCTGAGACAATTCATTTTTTAAAGCCTGGGTGGGCACCATGGTGCATGCGGTGGCATTGTGAAATTTACGCAAATAAGCCACGATGGGTTTGCGCAGCCAACCCACACCATAGTGCTGGCTGTAGCTGTGAAAGTTGGTCCTGAAATCCGATGTCACTGGCAGCTTCAAAACTTTAGCAGCCTGCATGGCTGACCAGCCCAAAGGTCCCTCCGTTGCAATGTGGACCACATCCGGGCGACGCAATGTCCAAGCCTTGACCAAATTCTTTTTACTGGGCAAACCTAACTTCAATTCCGGGTAGCGTGGAATCGGCATGCCCCGCATGAGCACCTCTTCAAAACCTAAATTTTGCAGGGGAATTTCATTTTTTACTTGCTTGGGGCGTACCAATTGGACATCATGATTTCGGCGGCACAAACCTTGTACCAATTTAGCCAAAGTCACGGCAACGCCGTTGACTTCAGGCGGCCAAGTTTCAGTCACAACTGCAATGCGCAAAGAAGGTCTGAAAGCTGGAAAATCTTCGACGACGATAGGGTTTTCAGCAGGTGTGTCCATCTGGCCATACTCAATGGTTTTGATAACAGTTGTATGACAGATTGAATTCAGCGCCAAGAAATTCAATGAATTTTGCGTGACATGAAGTTCTTGTCATTTAAATTTCATCAAAGCCCATCACCATAAGCTCATGCAAGTGACTTGCATTCTTTTCATTTGATGCCCATCGACTTTTGAGGATTTCACATGCGTAATTTTTTTGAAGCTTTAAGAACCCAGCGCTTTGATGACCATCGCTACTACCACCACAGTCGCATCAATCAAAGTTTGCATTTGATCAGCGCCATCAGCTTTGTGGTCGCTTATGCCATGCTGTTCATTGATCCTGTGGTCTCTGCTCTCATCGCTTGGTTGATCTCCATGACCACTCGCCAATCGGGTCACTTCTTTTTTGAGCCCTTGGGATACGATGAAGTCAACCAAGCTACACAGGAACACAAAGAAGAAATCAAAGTCGGTTACAACCTGAGTCGCAAAGTGGTTTTATTGAGCATTTGGGCGGCCATGCCTTTGGCCTTGTACGCGCAGCCTGGCTTGTTTGGTTTGATCGAGACTTGGGAGACTTGGACAGAATTGACGCGTCAAATCGGCGGTGCATGGCTGATGTTGGGTGTCGCCGGTTTACTCTTCAGAACCATTCATTTGTTTTTCATCAAAGACATTCAGACAGGCCTGGTTTGGATGACCAAAATTTTGACCGACCCATTCCATGACATTGTTCTGTATCACAAAGCGCCTTTGTACCTTTTGCGCGGTGAGTTGATCGACAACAATCCCAAGCAGATGTACCACTGAGCAGCCTTTGAAGATCCACAAAAAATGCACCCGAGGGTGCATTTTTTGATGGACACAAGCGCTGGATTCAAGCCCACATTTCTTTCAAAATTCGACGACGAATCGATTTGTTGGTGGGCACCAAACCTGGTTGCCACCAACCCGCAGCATTCATGTCCTTGCAGGCGGCCACAAACCGGTCGAGCACAGCTTGAAAATCCGAATCAGTGTAGTTCAAACTGAAAATCAAGCGCCCTGTTCCTACCCAACTCAATGCCAGCCCATGAGCTCTTAAATAATATTGCAGCATCCAGTTGTAGCGACTCGGCTCTGTGTAAAACAAACTCCAAACACTCGACATATTGGCCGCGCGCAAAGGCAGTTGGTGCTGCTCCATGGTTGCATTGAACAAAGCGCGACGGGCGTCCCAACATGCATCCAGGTCCTGGTAAATGGCGTCAACTTCCGGCGAGTCAATTTTTTCCAAAAAGACCGACATCGCTCCCATCACATGGGGGTGTGCATTGAAAGTACCACGGGCAAAGCAAACGTCTGCGGGTCTTTCTGGTCGAAACCGCTTCATCAAATCAGCGCGACCACACACCACGCCCACGGGAAAGCCGCCGCCCAATGTTTTGCCATAGGTCACCATATCGGCCTGAACACCAAAATAGGCTTGTGCACCGCCTTTGGCCAACCTGAAACCCAAAAAAACCTCATCAAAAATCAACACAATGCCACGCTCGGTACAGACTTGCCGAAGGGCCTTTAACCATTCGGTATAGGCCGTACGGTCATACGCCGCCGACCTGCTGCTGTCCACCAAGGATGAGTCCCCCGGCGCGCTTTGATTCAAATGCAGCGCCTGCAAGGGATTGATCAAGACACAAGCAATGTCCTTTCGAGTGCGAAGCACATGCAGGCTGCGTTCATGCATGTCACGGAGGGTATAGGTTTCTCGTGGCGGCATCGGATTGCCAGGGCCAGGTTGAACGTCTTCCCACCAGCCATGGTAAGCGCCGCAAAAACGAACCAGATTTTTGCGTCGGGTGTGATAGCGAGCCAAGCGAACCGCTTGCATCACGGCTTCTGTACCGGACATATGGAAGGACACCTCGTCCAGACCCGAAATAGACTTGAGTTTTGCAACATTGGTTTCCACACAGGGGTGGTAAGCCCCCAAGGTAGCGCCCACCGATTCAACCTTGGCCGAGCCCTCGCGCATGCAGTCCTTGTAAAAATCCGCACCAAACACATTCACCCCGTAAGACCCTGTCAAATCGTGAAAGCGATGGCCATCCAAGTCTGTCACACAGACGCCATCAGCGGACTGTATAAAAGCACCAACTTTCAAATGTTGTCGCACCAGGGGACTGAATTGAAAAGGGACACGGTACGCACCAGTGAATTGCAAATCTGCAATCCCTTCGCGGGCTTGCGCAGTCATGGCAATGCTTTTGGGGTGTCTGTCTTGCAGCGTTTGAGCCAACACATAAAAAGCTTTTCGCCGTTCTTGGGCAGTGAAGTTGCTGGCTCCATCGCAATTGAAAAATTGGTCCTCATTGAACCCATACCCTGGAAGCCAGGACACCACCCTCTTGGCCATTCGGGAATGACCGGTCAGCGAAGGATGTTTGGCCAATGAGAGTTCTAAACGTTTTTTGACAAAAGGCAGGGCGAGTGCAATAGCACTTAAAGACAATACAAGTTGGGCAGACACGTTGTGTTCAATCAAAAGTGGGTAAGCCCTTGTTTTATTTAAATTACGTGACAAAACAATGAATATGAAAAATTTTATTCAACAACTGACAGCCCAAGAAGATTTGAACTTTTTGCTGACCAATCGGATCCCCAGGATGACGCTGACCCGGTTCATGGGCTGGTGGAGTCAGATCAAAAATCCATGGATAAGGGATGCTTCCATTGGGATTTGGAAATTATTTTCAGATCTGGATTTGAGTGAAGCCCGAAAAACACATTTTGAAAGCATGCATGACTGTTTTACGCGGGAGCTCAAGCCTGGCGCTCGCAGCATTGACATGCGCGAAGACATCTTGAGCAGCCCCTGCGATGCGATTGTCGGTGCCTGTGGAACTATTGAAGCCACGCAAGTGATTCAAGCCAAAGGATTTCCTTACACCCTGGGCAGCCTGATGGGTTTCTCACCCCGAACCGGGGAACTGGTTCACTCGCTGAAAAACGGCACCTACGTCACCCTCAGGCTGACCTCCAGCATGTACCACCGCTTTCACGCTCCGGCAAACGCCACGCTAGAGCACGTGACGCACATTGCAGGTGATACCTGGAACGTTAATCCCATTGCCCTTAAACGGGTCGAGCGCTTGTTTTGCAAAAATGAACGCGCCGTGCTTTCATTGCGATTGCAAGACGGCACGCCCTTGGTCATCGTGCCCGTTGCAGCCATTTTGGTGGCCAGCCTGCGCTTGCATGCCATCAATTTACTTTTGCACTTGGACTACACCGGTCCCGATGAAATTCCTTGCAACATACAGGTGACCAAAGGGCAAGAGATGGGCTGGTTCCAACACGGCTCCACCATTTTGGTGTTTGTGCCACCGGGTTTCCAATTGGCCAAGGGCATTGAAACGGGTCAACGCATTCAAATGGGACAAGCGCTCCTGGAAAAACTGTCATGACAATCACACGTATCCAAACACTGGTCAAATTCAGTTTCGCCCTGATGGCCCCATTGGCTTTGATCTCGTGCACCCACTGGAATCCCCTGGCGTCTGATCCGACTTTGCGCATCAGCGTGCTCGCCTTCAATGACTTGCATGGCAACCTTGAGCCGCCCCTGCTCAGCATTCGCGAACAAGTTAACCAAGTGGCCACCACGGTACCTGCGGGCGGGATTGCTTACATGGCATCTGCCATTCAACAACTCAAAGCCCAAAACCCCTTGCATGCCGTGGTGTCAGCTGGCGACATGATTGGCGCCACGCCTTTGATTTCTGCTCTTTTTTTGGACGAACCAACCATTGAAGCCGTCAACGCCATCGGCATTGATTTCAACGCAGTAGGCAACCATGAGTTTGACAAGGGCGTCGCCGAGCTCGAACGCATGCGCCAAGGCGGTTGCGAACAATTCACCCGGCTCAAGCCTTGCTTGGTTAACACCGCTTTTCCTGGCGCGAATTTCGAATTTTTGGCGGCCAATGTCAAAAAAGAAAATGGCCACACCTTGTTCCCAGCTTATGGGATCAAAGTGTTCAAGCAAGGCCGGCATGAGGTCAAGGTCGGCTTCGTGGGCATGACCCTCAAAGGCACGCCGCTGATTGTCACGCCCGCAGGTGTCAAAGGCGTGCAGTTTGAATCAGAAGCGCAGACCGCCAACGCCTTGGTTCCCATCCTGAAAGCGCAAGGTGTCTCTGCACTGGTCTTGGTGATCCATGAAGGCGCCACGGTACAAGGCGGGCCCAATGACCCCCACTGCCCGGGTCTGGCCGGTGACATCATCCCCATCCTGAACCAATTGGACCCCGCATTCGATGTGGTCGTCTCGGGTCACACCCACCGGGCTTACGCCTGCGACTACCAAAAATTCAATCCGGCTAAACCTTTTTTACTGACCAGCGCCGGGCAATACGGCACGCTGCTGACACACATCGAGTTGGAGGTTGATGCACTGCAGCGCAAAGTGACCCGCAAGTCAGCGCACAACCTGATCATCCAAAGCGAAGCCTTTACCAACGCGGCCGGTGTGCGCGTTGTCCCTACAACCCAGTTGCCTCAATTCACACCCCACCCCGAAGTCGCGCGCATCGTGGCCACCTACAAGGCCGCCTCGGCTGAGCAAGCCGCGCGTCAGATCACCCGCTTACCCCAATCGATCACACGTGCAGGTACGCCTTCTGGCGAAACGGCTCTGGGCAATCTGATTGCCGATGCGCAATGGGCCGCGACTGCGCCCGCGGAAAAAGGTGCAGCGGATTTTGCGTTGATGAACCCCGGCGGTGTCAGGGCCGACTTGATCGTGGCGCCTGGCGGTGGTGCGGTGAATTACGGTCAGCTTTTCAGCATCCAGCCGTTTGGCAACACCTTGACCGTGAAAACCTTCACCGGCCAACTGGTCAAAGAACTGCTCGAATCGCAGTACCGCCAAGACAGACCACGCGTTTTGTACCCTTCCGCCCAATTGACTTACCAAGTTGATTTGAAACAACCCATCGGACA
>CAMDKK010000048.1 GCA_945901045.1 Limnohabitans sp. Rim8 | reverse complement strand
CTCACGCCTGGCTCTGGAGCAGATATAGCGGGTCGAATAGTTGCCAAACATCTGACAGATATTTGGAAACAACCCATCGTGGTTGAAAACCGACCTGGTGCAGGTGGACAAATAGGCACGCAAGCGGTGATTCGTTCAGAGCCAGATGGGTACACTTTACTGGTTCAATCTGCATCACATGCAGCCAATCCTGCCATTTATAAAAAATTACCTTACGACCCCCTCAAAGAATTAGTGGATGTCTCTATATTGGGTGTCACGCCTTATTTGATGGTGACGGCCAAAGGTGGTGAATACAGCAACTTAAAAACTTTGATAGATACGGCAAAGTCCAAGCCTGGTAGCGTTCCATTCGCCTCAGCAGGTGTTGGCTCTTCTACCCATTTGGTTGCAGAATATTTTGCACAAAATGCGGGCCTGAAGATGCTTCACATACCCTACAAAGGATCGCCCGAGGCTATTCAAGATACTATTTCTGGCCGAACAGCTTTTTACATGGCGCCTATCAATACAGTCATTGGCCAAATGAAAGAAGGCAAACTCTCTGCATTAGGTGTGAGCACCCATAAACGGGCCGATGTTTTACCTGAAACTCCCACCCTGGCAGAACAAGGACTTGGCAACTTCAATGTGTCTTTGTGGTTTGGTGTTTGGGCTCCCGCTGGAACTCCGACCGCTATCGTTGAAAAAATTAACACTCAAATAGCAGCAGTTCTCCAGATACAAGAGGTCAAAGACCAATTCGCCAGGCTAGGAATCACTCCAAATCCCATGAAGCCCAATGAATTTGCAAAATTCGTAAGAGAAGAAATAAATACCTATCAAAAAATTGTCAAAGAAGCTGACATCCAACCTTTGTGATTTAAATCAAAGCTGTTGGGATCACAAGCCCCCCCACACTGGCCAACACCTCATTTGGCGGCCTTTTTCGCCGCAAAGTCAGCGACGGCACCTCTGAGACTTCCGGTCATTTTCATGACATCGCCCGTTGAACGCTCACCCAGGTCAGTGTGTTTTCCAAAATCCACGCCCAGATCCGCTGTCTTGGCATGCCCCGACGCCATGCTGATTTTGTTCACACCCCGAATTCAGGTGCTGCAGTTTTTTGGCCGTTGCGCAGGTCATTGATTGATTTGGCTATGCGCAAAATGGCTATTCAGGTCGTGACATAGCCCAATGGCATAATCCGAGAATGTCTCAAAGGCTCCATCCGGAGCCTTTCTCTTGTTCAAACATCTCTTTTTCAAGGACTTCCCATGATCACCTCCGCTACAGGCCTGCAATACGAAGACACCGTTGTGGGTGAAGGCGACGAGGCCAAAAAAGGTCAGAGCGTCACCGTGCACTACACCGGCTGGTTGTTCAATGACGGTGAAAAGGGCGTCAAGTTTGACTCCAGTCTGGACCGCCGCGACCCCTTTGTGTTTTCTTTGGGCGCAGGCATGGTGATCCGTGGCTGGGACGAAGGCGTGGCCGGGATGCAAGTGGGCGGCGAGCGCACCTTGATCATCCCTGCTGAATTGGGTTACGGTGCCCGTGGCGCCGGTGGGGTCATCCCACCCAACGCCACCTTGCAATTCGACGTGCAATTGCTGGCCGTTAAGTAATTTCAGGCACTTCATCCGCGGATCAGCGGACTCTTGAAAACCCCCAACTCGCCCCCAACCTACAAGCGAAGTTACTTTTGAACCGCCTTGATGCGGGTTTTTTGCCATGTCAGACACACCTCAAAACGATCCCAAACTGTTCAGCCCCGAAGAACTTGAAGCCGCTGCTGCCGCTGAAGCTGCCGCCATTGCCGCTGCCACTGCCATCGACCCTTTGGCCGATGCCCAAGCAGAGTTGGCCAACCTCAAAGCCCAAAACGCCGACTTGGCCGACCAGTACCTGCGTGCCCAGGCCGATGTGCAAAACGCCCGCCGCCGCGCGGACGATGAAATCACCAAAGCCCGCAAGTTTGCGGTCGAAGGTTTTGCCGACAGCTTGTTGCCGGTACTGGACAGCCTGGAAGCCGGTTTGGCGATACCCAATGCCACGATAGAGCAAATCCGCGAAGGCTCCGAGGCCACCCTGCGCCAGCTCAAAAGTGCGCTGGAGCGCAACAAAGTGGCCGAAATCAACCCCGCGGCCGGCACCAAGTTTGACCCGCACCACCACCAAGCCATCAGCGTGGTGCCTGCCGAGCAAGAAGCCAATACGGTGGTGACGGTACTGCAAAAGGGCTACTTGATTGCCGATCGGGTCCTGCGACCCGCTTTGGTCACAGTCACGGCCCCCAAATAAAAGCCTGTAGCCTCGTAAGAGTGCCCTTGAAAAGGGAAAACCCACCCTTACCTCTTAGACATCTGTTTATTTTTAGAGATTTTGGAGCACCACATGGGAAGAATCATCGGTATTGACTTGGGCACCACCAACTCGTGCGTGGCCATCATGGAAGGCAACACGACCAAAGTGATCGAGAACGCCGAAGGCGCTCGCACCACCCCGTCCATCATTGCGTACCAAGAAGACGGAGAAATTTTGGTCGGTGCATCGGCCAAGCGCCAAGCGGTCACCAACCCCCGCAATACTTTGTACGCGGTCAAGCGTTTGATCGGCCGCAAGTTTGCAGAGAAAGAAGTGCAAAAAGACATCGATCTGATGCCCTATACCATTGCCAAAGCCGACAACGGTGATGCCTGGGTGGAAGTGCGCGGCAACAAGTTGGCGCCACCTCAAATCAGCGCTGAAATTCTGCGCAAGATGAAGAAAACCGCCGAAGACTACCTCGGCGAAGAAGTGACCGAAGCCGTGATCACGGTGCCGGCTTACTTCAACGATGCACAGCGCCAAGCCACCAAAGATGCGGGCCGCATCGCGGGTCTGGACGTCAAGCGCATCATCAACGAGCCGACCGCTGCGGCTTTGGCTTTCGGTTTGGACAAAACCGAAAAAGGCGACCGTAAGATTGCCGTGTACGACTTGGGTGGCGGCACGTTTGACGTGTCGATCATTGAGATCGCTGACGTCGATGGCGAAAAGCAATTTGAAGTGCTGTCCACCAACGGCGACACCTTCTTGGGCGGTGAAGACTTTGACCAACGCATCATTGACTACATCATCACCGAATTCAAGAAAGACTCCGGCGTTGATCTGGCCAAAGACGTGCTGGCCCTGCAACGTCTGAAAGAAGCCGCAGAAAAAGCCAAGATCGAGCTTTCATCGTCTTCGGCCACCGATGTCAACCTGCCTTACATCACCGCAGATGCCACAGGCCCTAAACACTTGAACGTCAAGCTGTCACGAGCCAAGCTGGAGCAGTTGGTTGAAGAATTGATCGAGCGCACCATCGCGCCTTGCCGCGTGGCCATCAAAGACGCGGGCGTGGCCGTGGGCGACATCGACGACATCATCTTGGTCGGCGGCATGTCCCGCATGCCCAAGGTGCAAGAGAAGGTCAAAGAGTTCTTCGGCAAAGAGCCACGCAAAGACGTGAACCCCGACGAAGCCGTTGCCGTAGGCGCCGCGATTCAAGGTCAGGTGCTGTCTGGTGACCGCACCGACGTGCTGCTGCTCGACGTGACGCCTTTGTCTCTGGGCATCGAAACCATGGGCGGCGTGATGACCAAGATGATCACCAAGAACACAACCATCCCGACCAAGTTTGCCCAGACTTTCTCAACCGCTGAAGACAACCAGCCGGCTGTCACGATCAAGGTGTTCCAGGGTGAGCGCGAAATCGCATCGGGCAACAAGGCCTTGGGCGAATTCAACCTGGAAGGCATTCCACCTTCATCACGCGGCACGCCGCAAATTGAAGTGTCTTTTGACATTGACGCCAACGGCATCTTGCACGTGGGCGCCAAAGACAAAGGCACCGGCAAAGAAAACAAGATCACGATCAAGGCCAACTCCGGTTTGTCGGAAGCTGAAATTCAGCAAATGGTGAAAGACGCTGAGTTGAATGCTGAAGAAGACCGCAAAAAGCTCGAAATCGTCCAAGCGCGCAACCAAGGCGAAGCCTCTTTGCACAGTGTGAAAAAGAGCTTGACCGAGCATGGTGACAAGATCGAAGCGGCTGAGAAATCAGCCATCGAAGTGGCGATCAAGGAATTGGAAGAAGCGCTCAAGGGCGAAGACAAGCCCGCGATCGACAACAAGACAGAAGCCTTGATGACCGCCAGCCAGAAGTTGGGCGAAAAGGTTTACGCTGAAATGCAAGCACAACAAGCAGCAGCGGCTGCAGGTGCCGGCGCAGCAGGCGCTGCAGAAGCCAAGCCGAAAGACGACAACGTGGTAGACGCCGAAGTCAAGGAAGTTAAAAAACCTTAATACGACATGCCCTGAGGCATGCCGTTGACCCGCCGCGCTGGTTGATTCAGGTTCTGAATCGCCCTCGCGGCGTTCTTGTTAGCAAAGTTGATCCAACATGGCCAAAAGAGATTATTACGAAGTGCTGGGCGTGGTCAAAAACGCTTCAGACGATGAGATCAAAAAGGCGTATCGCAAACTGGCGATGAAGCACCACCCTGACCGCAATCAGGGAGAAGCCGCCATTGAAGCCGAGGCCAAATTCAAAGAGGTCAAAGAGGCCTACGAGATGCTGTCTGACCCGCAAAAACGTGCCGCTTATGACCAGCATGGCCATGCCGGCGTGGACCCCAATATGCGCACCGGCGGCGAAGGTTTTGGTGGTTTCGGTGAGTCGTTTGGCGATATCTTTGGCGACATCTTTGGTGGAGGTCGAGGCGGGGCCGGTCGGGGCCGACAAGTCTTCCGTGGCAACGACCTCAGTTATGCCATGGAAGTCACACTCGAAGAAGCTGCCAACGGCAAGGACGCGCAAATTCGCATCCCCACTTGGGAAGCGTGTGATATCTGCAGCGGCTCCGGCGCGAAGGCGGGCACCAGTGCCAAGACCTGCGCGACCTGCCAAGGTCAAGGCCAGGTGCAGATGCGCCAAGGCTTTTTCAGTGTGCAGCAAACCTGCCCGCAATGCCGCGGTGCAGGCAAGACCATTCCTGACCCATGCGGCACTTGCCACGGCCAGGGCAAGCTCAAAAGACAGAAAACGCTGGAAGTCAAAATTCCATCCGGCATAGACGACGCCATGCGCATTCGCAGCACCGGCAACGGCGAGCCCGGCACCAATGGCGGTCCAGCGGGCGATCTGTACATAGAGATCCGTCTGAAAAAGCACGACATTTTTGAGCGCGATGGCGACGACTTGCATTGCTCGGTGCCGATCAGCTTCACCAAGGCCGCGCTGGGCGGTGAAATTGATGTGCCCACGCTCAGCGGCAAAGCGGCCATCGATATTCCCGAGGGCACGCAAACCGGCAAGCAGTTCCGGTTGCGTGGCAAAGGCATCAAAGGCGTGCGTTCGAGCTACCCGGGTGATTTGTATTGCCACATTTCCGTCGAGACCCCTGTGAAACTAACAGAGCACCAGCGCAAGTTGCTCAAGGAGTTTGAAGAGTCTTTGCAAAAAGGGGGCGCCAAGCATTTGCCAACCGGCAACGGCTGGACCGACAAGCTCAAAGGTTTCTTTGGTTGAAGCTTGATTTACAAAAACCGGTCCAGCAATTTGCGTGAGTGACGGTCCATCAAGTGCAGATCGCGGATCAGGTACTGCACACCTTGTGTGTCCGTCACCAGCAGCACCGAAGCGGACAAGCGGCGAATGTCTTCTTCGCCTTTTAAAACCAATTGCGTCGGGCCGCGATCGGTTTCTATGTCCCAGGTACTGGGCGTTGCAAAGCTGCTCACGCCATGCAGTTTCTGTATCAGCGGCATGAACTCGCGCTCGCTCAAGGCTTGGCGCACGCGGGTGCGCAAGGCCTCTGACAAGTCGGCCAGTTGCGTAATCCACACCAGTTCATGTCCGTGGTCATCGACGATGGAAATCGCCTCATCTGGCGCGGCCACCGGGAAAGCCCGAATCGCGACCACACCGACGTGGCGTTCGCCGTTGAGCATCAGCTCCCATTGGCCCGAAGCGTTGCAGTCAAATTGAAAATTCATCATGCTTGCAGCTCCCGAAGGACGGCGCCTTCGGCTTGTGCCTGGCGCTGCTGGGCCTCGTACAAGCGCCAATAGGCGCCTTGTGTTTCCATCAAAGCGTCGTGGGTGCCCTCTTCCACAATTTCACCTTTGTCCATGACCACCAAGCGATCGGCTTTTCGCAGGGTTGACAAACGGTGTGCAATCGCAATTGTGGTGCGACCCCGCACCAGATTGTCGAGCGCTTTTTGGATTTCTTTTTCAGTCTCAGTGTCCACCGCAGAAGTGGCCTCGTCCAGAATCAAAATGCGCGGATTGATGAGCAAAGCGCGGGCAATCGAAATGCGTTGACGCTCTCCACCTGAGAGGCCCTGGCCTCGCTCACCGACCAGCGAGTCATACCCCTGCGGCATGCGCAAGATGAACTCGTGTGCATGGGCGGCGCGGGCTGCAGCCACGATCTCATCACGGCTGGCTTCGGGCAAGCCATAAGCGATGTTGTCGGCAATCGTGCCGAAAAACAAAAACGGCTCTTGCAGCACCAAACCAATGTGACGGCGGTAATCGGCCACGCGCAACTGCCGTATGTCCACGCCGTCGAGCTCAATCACACCGTCGGACAGATCGTAAAAACGGCACATCAAATTCACCAAGGTACTTTTACCCGAGCCACTGTGACCCACCAGTCCAATCATCTGGCCGGGCTCGATGTTCAGGTTGAGCTTACGAATCACAGCGCGGTTGCCGTACCGAAAGCCAGCTTGGCGCAGGGTGATGCGACCCTCCACCCGCGGCATGGCGACGGGATTGACGGGCTCTGGAACGCTGGAAACGTGGTCCAGAATTTCGAAAATTCGCTTGGCACCGGAGGCGGCTTTTTGCGTGCTTGAAACAATCCGGCTCATCGAATCAAGCCGCATGTAAAAGCGTCCGATATAGGCCAAAAACGCCGTCAACACCCCTACGGTGATCTCATTGCGAGAAACCTGCCAAATACCAAATCCCCAGACCACCAGCAAGCCCACCTCGGTCAGCAAAGTCACCGAGGGTGAGAACAAGGACCAGACGCGGTTCAACCGGTCGTTGACTGCCAAATTGTGCTGATTGGCATCGTTGAAGCGTTTCGCCTCACGGTCTTCTTGGGCAAACGCTTTGACAACCCGAATGCCCGGGATCGTGTCCGTCAAGACATTGGTCACTTCGGACCACACCCGGTCAATTTTTTCAAAGCCTGTGCGCAAACGATCGCGCACAACATGAATCAACCAGGCGATGAACGGCAAAGGCAACAAAGTGACGATGGCCAGGGTGGGGTTGATGGTGAACAAAATCACCGAAGTCATCAAAATCATCAAGACATCGGTGGCAAAGTCCAACAGATGCAAGGACAAAAACACGTTGATGCGGTCTGTTTCACTGCCGATGCGCGCAATCAAATCGCCCGTTCGTCGACCACCAAAATACTCCAATGACAACTTGAGCAGGTGCTCGTAGGTGGTGGTGCGTAAATCGGCGCCAATGCGCTCGGACACCAGGGCCAGAATATAGGTTTTGATCCAGCCCAAGCCCCACGCCAGTAAAGCTGAACCGAACAAGCCGATCAAATACCAAGACACCGTGGTGGGTTCAATTTTTTGACCGTTTTGAAATGGGATCAGCACCTCGTCCATGAGGGGCATCGTTAAATAAGGCGGCACCAAAGTGGCCGCTGTGGAGGCCAAGGTCAGCAAAAAACCGACCAGCAATTGACCCTGGTAGGGCTTGGCAAAACGCCAAAGCTTGATCAAAGTCCAGGTCGAAGGGGGCACCATCTCGGCACTGATACACACGGGACAATCTTCAACGTCGTCTTTCAGCGCCGAATGACAAACAGGGCAAAAGCATGAAACAGCATCTTCAGCCAACGCAGCCTCGCCAGGACCCGCATGGAATACCGCCAATTGATCGACCAAGCGCAAAGCAGCAGGCTGACGCCCCAACGTGAAACGCCAAACCGCCAATAATGTAGATAAATTTCTTAATTCCAGCTTGGCAACGCCTGCATGGTCAGTCAAATAAAACCGATGCGCTGGCTCCAAGGTCCAAGATTGACATACAGCTACACCTTCTTGGAAGGATAAAACACGCCTGTCTGTCAAAATAATCACACTTTTAGTGAATTTCAACGCGCTGTTCAGGTCAACCTCCATGGCGGCTGAAACGTTTTCTTCTGATTGAAGAGTTTCAGAGACCATCGACCGCCAAGCATCAGGTATCCCCGCATAGGAAGAAGTCAAAGGGTAAGTCGGTGTCATTTGGAATTTTGCAACAAGAGCCACGTCAGCAATGGCGGCGTATAAAAACAGCAACAGAAGCGGCCGGGACTGAACCCATGCACCTTGTTAATTCAGCGTTAGTTGCCGAGTCGGGCGCTCATCGAGCCTCTGTTCGGTCATTGTATCGCTCACCCGAATTCTCTATCCAATTCCTGCGTACCACCTACCTTCGCGGCCCCAATATATGGACCTACCGGCCCGTGTTGGAAACCTGGATAGACATCGGTACTCTGGAGGATTGCCCCTCTAACACCCTGCCCGGCTTTGTGGCGCGCTTGACGGCCTGGCTGCCCGGCTTGGAAGAGCACCGTTGCAGCGTGGGGGAAGTAGGCGGGTTCATCCAACGCTTAGAAGAAGGTACATGGCCTGGACACATTCTCGAGCATGTTGCGCTCGAATTGCAAAGCCGCGCTGGCATGCAAACAGGCTTTGGCAAAGCGCGCGAAGCAGGCCCACGCGGCATTTACAAAGTTGTGATCCGCACGCGCCATCCTGAAGTGAGTCAAAAAGCACTCTCTTATGGCCGTGACCTGATTTTGGCTGCCATTGCCGACCGTCATTTTGATGTGGGCAGCGCGATTGCTGACTTGACACAGATGGTCGACTCTTTGTGCATTGGCCCCAGCACCGCCTGCATCGTCGATGCGGCAGCCGAATTGGACATCCCACACATTCGCTTGAACGATGGGAATTTGGTGCAATTGGGCCACGGTGCCAGCCAACGCCGCATCTGGACGGCTGAAACCGATCAAACCAGCGCCATCGCTGAAAGCATCTCCAAAGACAAAGACCTGACCAAAACCTTGTTGGCCACCTGTGGCGTCCCGGTACCGCAGGGCCAGATTGTCAAGTCGCCGGCGCAGGCCTGGGAAGCCGCCCTGGACATTGGCTTGCCCGTGTGCGTCAAACCCACCGACGGCAACCATGCGCGCGGCGTTTCGCTTGAATTGACAAGCCAAGCTGAAATTGAATCTGCTTATGCATTGGCCTTGGCCGAGGGCAGCGAAGTCCTGGTTGAGCGGCACATTTTGGGCGACGAGCACCGTTTGCTGGTCGTCGGTGGCCGCGTGGTGGCGGCCAACAAAGGCGAGCAGGCTCATGTGATCGGTGATGGCGTTTCAACCATTGAGGAATTGATCGAACTGCAAATCAATTCAGACCCTCGCCGGGGTGAAGAAGAGGATTTCCCCTTGGACACGGTCCGTTTGGACGATCACCCGACAGCCGTACTCGAGTTGCAACGGCAGGGATTGTTGCACAACAGCGTGCCAAGCCTGGGTCAGCAGGTCCTGGTGATGCGGACTGGCAACATGGCCATGGACGTGACGGACTTGGTGCATCCCGATGTGGCGGAGCTGGTTGCTTTGGCCGCACGTGTTGTGGGTTTGGACATTGCCGGAGTCGACTTGGTTGTGAAAGATATTTCAAAACCCCTCAAGGCTCAAGGTGGTGCCATTGTCGAGGTCAATGCCGGCCCGGGTCTGCTGATGCACCTCAAACCAGCGTCAGGCAAAGCCCGACCCGTAGGCGAAGCAATTGTCCGGCATTTGTTCAACTCTGACGAGGCGGGTCGCATTCCAGTGGTTGGCCTGATGGGCAACGGCGACACCACGGGTCCCGCCAAATTGATCGCCTGGTTGCTTCACCTGAAAGGTCTGGAAACGGGCTTGGCCTGCGCCTGCGGTTTGTTTTTAGGCAATCGCCGTTTACAAAAAAACAGCGCCATGGGTTGGGAAACGGCACAACGCCTGCTCATCAACCGTGCCGTTCAGGCAGCGGTATTTGAAACCACAGCCCGCCATTTGCTGACCGAAGGCCTGCCCTATGACCGCTGCCAAATCGGCTTGGTCACCAGCATGCCAAAAGCCGAAGGCCTGCAAGATTTATTTGTCCACACGGATGCCCAAATGCCGGGCTTTGTGCGCACTCAAATCGACGTTGTATTGCCCAACGGAGTCGCTGTGTTGAATGCACAAGACGAGCAAGTCGCTGCTTTGGCCAACTACTGCGATGGCGAAGTTATTTTCTACGCCCAAAATGAAGCCCATCCCACATTGCAAGCACATCGTGCGAAAGAGGGCAAAGTAGTTTTTGCCAGAGGCAATCAAGTGATATGGGCGCAAGGCAACCAGGAAACCGAGCTATTCAGCCTGGCCGCCACAACCACAAGCAAGATCATCAAAATTCACCAGTTGTCACGCAACGATTTACTGGCCGCTGCCAGCGCGGCTTGGGCTTTGGATATTTCCAAAGACCTGATACGTGCCGGCGTCAAAAGCTTTGGACAAAGCCCGACCACACACTGACACACAGCCTCTCATACCAGGAACACCGGCTCATGGAAGTCTCAAGAATTCGTGCACTTCGCGGGCCCAATTTGTGGAGTCGTCACACCAGCGTGGAAGTCATCGTCACCTGCATGACGCCAGACCGTGACATCGTGCCTGGCAGTCCTTTTGAAAAACAACTGCGTCGCATTTTTCCGGCATTGGCTTTCATTGAAGGTTCCCGCCCCGGGGAACAAGCCAGCATGGCGCACGCCCTGGAAAAAATAACCCTGGGTTTGCAAGCACAGGCTGGGTGTCCTGTGACCTTCAGCCGCACCACTGTGACCCAAGAGCCGGGTGTTTATCAAGTCGTGGTGCAGTACACAGAAGAAGCGGTTGGCCGTCTGGCACTTGAATTGGCGATGCAACTTTGCAAGGCTGCCAAGGCCGGTAAATCTTTTGATTTGGCTGGAGCCCTGGTGCAATTGAGTGAGCTTGACGAAGATGTCAGGTTAGGGCCTTCAACAGGTTCCATCGTGGACGCGGCGGTGCTTCGTGGGATTCCCTATCGTCGGTTAACGGATGGCAGTCTGGTTCAATTTGGCTGGGGCTCCAAGCAGCGCCGTATTCAGGCCGCTGAGACCGACAGTACGAGTGCCATCGCCGAATCGATTGCACAAGACAAAGACCTGACCAAATCTCTGCTGATCGCCGCTGGCGTGCCAGTACCTGTTGGAAAACCCGCGCAAAATTTAGCGCAAGCTTGGGTTATTGCGCAAGACATCGGGCTGCCAGTGGTCGTCAAGCCCCAAGACGGAAACCAGGGCAAAGGCGTGACCGTGAACATCGTCTCGCAAGAACATTTTGAGGTGGCTTACGAAACCGCTGCCTACTATGGTGAAGTCATGGTCGAGAGGTTTCTGCCCGGCCAGGATTACCGCTTGTTGGTCGTGGGCAATAAACTGATTGCTGCAGCCAGGCGAGAACCCCCCTTGGTGGTGGGTGACGGCGTGCACACCGTTAAGGAGTTGGTAAATCTGGTCAATGCCGACCCTCGTCGAGGTGACGGACACTCTACTTCGCTGACCAAAATAAAATTTGATGGCATTGCGATTGCGCGCTTGGCCCAACAAGAGCTTCAAGCTGAATCGGTGCCAGAAAAAGGCCTACGCGTTATTTTACGCAACAACGCCAACTTGTCGACGGGCGGTACCGCCACCGATGTGACTGACGACGTTCACCCTGAGGTAGCCGCACGCGCAGTGGCCGCAGCAATGATGGTGGGGGTTGACATTTGCGGCGTAGACGTCGTCTCCGAATCTCTGTTGCGACCCTTGGAAGAGCAGCAAGGTGGCATTGTCGAAGTCAACGCTGCACCAGGTCTGCGCATGCACATCAGTCCCTCATTTGGCAAGGGCCGCAACGTCGGCAAGGCTGTCATCGAAAGCATGTTCAAGCCCGGTGATGATGGCCGTATCCCAGTGATTGCAGTCACCGGCACCAATGGCAAAACCACCACGGTCCGATTGACCTCGCACCTGCTCAAAACGCAGGGTATGCGGGTAGGCATGACCAACACCGACGGCGTGTATGTCAATGGACGCCAAATTGACGATGGGGACTGCAGCGGTCCCCGCAGCGCCCGCAATGTGCTGATGCACCCTGATGTGGACGCTGCTGTTTTTGAAACAGCACGAGGCGGTATGCTGCGAGAAGGCTTGGCCTTTGATCGCTGCAAAGTGGCCATCGTGACGAACATAGGGTCCGGCGACCATTTGGGTTTGAATTACATCACCACATTGGAAGATCTGACCGTCCTTAAACGGGTGATTGTGCTGAATGTAGCCGCCGATGGCATGGCCGTACTCAATGCCACCGATCCTTCTGTTGCTGCAATGGCCAAGCATTGCCCTGGCAGCGTGACCTTTTTTGCCCAAGACCCCCAACATCCCGTCTTGGCTACGCACCGGGCCCAAGGCAAACGCGTGGTATTTGTTGAGAATGACCACATCGTGGCTCAGGAAGGCAAAAAAATATACCGTGTGCCACTGGCCAACGTCCCGCTGACTCGACAAGGTCAAATCGGATTTCAGACTGAAAATGTCATGGCTTCTGTAGCGGCTGCTTGGGCCATCAATTTGTCTTGGGAGAACATCAGTCAAGGTCTGGCCACCTTCATCAGCGATGTACAAGGTGTACCTGGAAGGTTCAATGTATTTGACTACCGGGGTGCGACCGTCATTGCCGACTACGGCCACAACCCCGACGCCATTCAAGCCTTGGTCAACGCAGTCGACAACATGCCTGCAGCCACACGGTCCGTCGTCATCAGTGGAGCGGGCGATCGGCGTGACCAAGATATCAGAGACCAAACCCGCATTCTGGGTCAAGCATTTGACAATGTCATTCTTTACCAAGATGCCTGTCAACGCGGGCGTGAAGATGGTGAGGTTTTGAAGCTCTTGCGTGAAGGCTTGAAAGGGGCTGAGCGTACCCAAGGAATCGACGAAATTCGCGGTGAATTCAATGCCATCGACAACGCCATGGCCCGCTTGGAACCTGGCGACTTGTGCCTTATTTTAATTGATCAGGTTGAAGAATCTTTGGCGTATATTGGCCAAAAAGTGCAGGTCGGTTGAAGCTCAAGTCAAGGCCATGACGGCCAGCCCACTGAGTACAAACACCATCTGCCACACCAAGAGGTGTTGCCAGGTGGCAGGCCGACTTTCAACCCAACGGTACATCCCGTAACCGGCCATCAATGACAATGCGAACGCCAGCAACAGGCCCAGCAAGTTGATCCACGGGTCCTGCCAACCCGCATGGAACCAAACAGCGCTGACCATCAAACTGATTGCAAAATGCGTTAAAAACAGGGAGTAAGATCGCAGCGCAATTGTGCTCAAAGCTCTTCTCAAACTCAGTATCCAAGACCTTTCAGTGACAGTTTTATCGGGTTCAGGCCAGATGGCCAATATCAAGGCCATTCCCCAAGCCAAGCCAATCCGCAAGCGGGGTTCCAGCCACAGTGCCATCAAACCCAGAATAAAAATGATGACCCACCCTTTAACTGTGACTCGGCTCAAACGCACACGGTAAGCCAACATACCCAAGCCATAGGAGCCAAAAAAATACAAGCCCTGGACATCCATGTTGCTGTGCCGGTTCCACCATCCTAAAGACAACGCCGTCAAAAACAACCAGAGTAAAACCATGGCTCCCCTAAGCTTGACTCTGGGTTGCCATGCCTGCATTTTCGCTGCCACCCACACGGTCAATAAAGCCAGCGCATACAACTGAAAATCGATGGCCACATACCAAATACCGGCAGACAAGGCTTGCACGCCCGCAAGGTCTTGCAACATCAGCAGGTGCACGACCATGCCCCACAAAGTCGGTAAGCCCGACAATGAAGAATGGGGATACCAAGGTCGAACCAAGGCAGTGACGCAGACTGTCAAAGCCAGTGCAGCCATCAAAGGAATCACCAAGCGCAATAATCTTTTCCACAGCAATCGCAGCAGTGAAAAATGTGCCGGTAATCCTTGTACGTTTGCAGGCAGCACACGCAAAAATTGACTGGCAGTCAGAAAGCCGCCCACCACCAAAAAAGCTTGAACAGCCAGTTGACCATGGTTGTACAGTGCCGCCAATTGCACTGGGGCCAACAACATCGCGCGCTCGAACATCGGACTGTAAACCGACAGATGATGCCAGACGATGACGAGGCATCCGATCGCCTTGAAAACATCCAGAATAAACCAACGCCCCCCCGCTGAGGGGGCTGAGTCTTGAGACAATTTGGGAGCGGAATCCAACAAAGTCACATCACTGCGCAGCGCGCAAAAACAGGCATATTAAAGTGCCAAACGGGCCCTGGCTGCCATGTACTCGCTCCGCAATTTGGCAACCAGTTCGGCCGTGCTAAGCACCGCGGTGATGGCGCCAATGCCTTGACCACATCCCCAAATATCTTTCCAGGCTTTCTTGGCATCACCGCCAAAATTCATCTTTGAAGGATCAGACACCGGCAGGTTGTCCGGGTCCAATCCGGCAGCCCGAATGGAAGGCGCCAGGTAGTTGCCGTGCACCCCAGTGAACAGGTTGCTGTACACAATATCGTCAGAATTGCTCTGCACGATGGCATTCTTGTAGCCATCTGCTGCACGGGCTTCATGCGTGGCAATGAAAGCCGAGCCAATGTAGCCAAAATCAGCGCCCATGGCTTGCGCCGCCAAAACGGCATCCCCCGTGGCAATGGCGCCTGACAGGGCAATAGGACCATCAAACCATTGCCGAATTTCCTGGACCAAGGCAAAAGGACTTTTAACCCCCGCATGACCACCTGCGCCAGCAGCTACAGCAATCAACCCGTCAGCGCCTTTTTCAATGGCTTTGTGTGCATGTTTGTTGTTGATGATGTCGTGCAAGACCACGCCCCCATAACTGTGGGCGGCCTCGTTGATTTCTTCTCTGGCACCCAAGGACGTGATGATGATCGGCACCTTGTATTTGACGCACATCGCCATGTCGTGCTCGAGGCGGTCATTGCTTTTGTGCACGATCTGGTTGATGGCATACGGTGCAGCTGGCTTATCGGGATGAGCCTTGTTGTAGGCGTCCAATGTTTCAGTGATTTCGATCAACCACTCTTCAAGCTGCTCCGCAGGACGTGCGTTGAGGGCGGGCATGGATCCGACAATACCGGCCTTGCACTGCTCGATCACTAGCGTGGGATTGCTGATGATGAACAAGGGTGACGCGATAGCGGGAAAAGGCAAATGGGCCAGGACCGAAGGCAATTTGGACATGAAGTCTCCAGATTAAATGGGGCATTGTCAAAGCAAGCCAATGAAAGGACCTGTCAGTCAAGCGACAAGCCCAATGGAGGGTGAAGAATCAGAAGGCTTCCAACGCCATCGCATTGACGCTGGAAGCGCCATGCACAATGCTGTCTCGGATACCGGGTGCCTTAGACAAAATGTGGTCGGCATAAAAACGAGCCGTCGTTACCTTGGCGGCCATGAAAGCCGCATCTTGGGCTTGGGCCTCGGGTGTCAATGCCACCAACAAGGCGCGGCCCAATTGCCAGCCCGCCATCAAATTACCGGCCAGCATGAGGTAGGGCACGCTACCGGCAAACACATCGTTCGGATGGGCTTTGGTGTTGCCTGCCACATAATCCACCACCTCTGTGAATGCTTCGCGTGCGGCCTTTAAGCGCTGGGCCATGACGTGGGCATCCCCACTGGCCGATGCCGCCAATTCGGCTTCGGTTTGCGCCACTTGCGCGGCCAAAGCTTTGGCGGTTTGCCCCCCATCGCGCGAAGTCTTGCGACCCACCAGGTCGTTGGCCTGAATGGCGGTCGTGCCCTCATAGATGGTCAAAATTTTGGCATCACGGTAGTACTGGGCTGCGCCTGTTTCTTCGATGAAACCCATGCCGCCGTGCACTTGCACGCCCAGGCTGGTCACTTCGAGGCTCATCTCGGTGCTGAATCCTTTCACCAAGGGCACCATGAACTCATAAAAAGCCTGGTTCTGCTTGCGAACCTCTGCGTCGGGATGGTGGTGCGAGGCATCGTATGCGGCAGCCGCCGTGGAAGCCATGGCGCGACAGCCTTCGGTGTAGGCACGCATGGTCATCAACATGCGGCGGACATCAGGGTGGTGAATGATGGCACCTGCTCCAGGCAAGCTGCCGTCCACGGGACGGCCTTGCACTCGGTCCTTGGCGTATTCAACGGCTTTTTGGTAGGCGCGCTGCGCAATCGCAATGCCTTGAACGCCGACCGCATAACGGGCCGCGTTCATCATGATGAACATGTATTCAAGGCCCCGGTTTTCTTGTCCGACCAAAAAGCCGACAGCATCTGCGTTGTCACCAAACTGCAGCACGGCAGTCGGGCTGGCCTTGATGCCCATCTTGTGCTCAATGCTCACGCAGTGCACATCGTTGCGCTCACCCAATGTGCCATCGGCCTTGACCCTGAATTTAGGCACCACAAACAGGCTGATGCCCTTGACGCCTTCAGGCGCACCTTGGACACGGGCTAACACCAAGTGGACAATGTTGTCGGCCATGTCGTGCTCACCATAGGTGATATAAATTTTGGTGCCAAAAATCTTGAACGTGCCGTCAGGCTGGGGTTCGGCGCGTGTCCGCACTGCCGCCAAATCCGAGCCGGCTTGGGGTTCCGTGAGGTTCATGGTGCCGGTCCATTCACCAGAAACCAGTTTTTCAAGGTAGGTGGCTTTGAGTTCGTCCGAGCCCGCCGTTAAAAGTGCCTCGATCGCCCCATCAGTCAACAAGGGGCACAGTGCAAAGGCCATGTTGGCCGAATTGAGCATTTCGCAACATGCCGCCCCAATCGTTTTGGGCAAACCCTGGCCGCCATATTCAAACGGGTGCTGCAGGCCTTGCCAACCGCCCTCGGCGTATTGTTTGTAGGCGACCTTAAAGCCTGGCGTGGTGGTCACCCCGCTACCATTATGGAAAGACGGATTTTTGTCGCCCTCCCAGTTCAAAGGAGAGAGCACATCTTGGTTGAGTTTGGCAGACTCTTCAAGCACCGCTTGTGCAGTTTCAAGACCCGCATCTTCAAAGCCGGGTATCTGTGCAATCTGTTCAATGCGTGCCAGATGCTCGATATTGAAGAGCATGTCTTTGAGGGGCGCGATGTAGCTCATGGTGTGTCTCTTTGAATTTCAACAGGAGTCGGGTTGGTCTTTTGCAATCGGAACAAACGCTATCAAAGCGAGCGAACCAACTCCGGCACAGCGCTGAACAAGTCCGCTTCCAAACCGAAATCCGCCACGCTGAAAATAGGCGCCTCGGGGTCCTTGTTGATGGCAACGATCACTTTGGAATCCTTCATGCCGGCCAAGTGCTGGATCGCACCCGAAATACCACAAGCGATATACAACTGAGGGGCCACGATCTTGCCTGTTTGTCCTACTTGCAAGTCGTTGGCGGCATAACCGGCATCCACCGCAGCGCGGCTGGCGCCAATCGCCGCACCCAGTTTGTCGGCCAGTGGCGTCATGACTTCGTTGAACTTTTCAGAACTACCCAAAGCTCGACCGCCAGAGACAATGATCTTGGCTGCGGTCAACTCAGGACGATCATTCCTGGCAATTTCGCTGCCCTTGAAACTGCTCTTGCCACTGTCGGCTTGGGCCACAGAGGTTTCTAATGCAGCAGCGCCGCCGCTCGAAGCAGCCGCATCAAAACCCGTGGTTCGCACTGTGATGACTTTGGTGCCGTCAGTAGACTGGACGGTGGCAATGGCATTGCCGGCATAAATGGGTCGCTCGAAAGTGTCAGGCGCATCCACTTTGGTGATATCGCTGATCTGGGCCACATCCAATTTGGCGGCCACACGCGGTGCCACGTTTTTACCACCGGCTGTAGAGGGGAAAAGGATGTGGCTGTAGTGGGCGGCGATGGCCAGTACTTCAGCCGCAACGTTTTCGGCCAAAGCATGGGCCAAGCTTTCACTGTCCACATGAATCACTTTGGAAACCCCAGCAATTTGCGTCGCCGCAGCCGCAGCCGCAGCCGCATGGTGGCCAGCCACAAGGACATGCACATCACCACCGCAAGCCGCCGCCGCGGTCACAGTATTTAAAGTCGCGCCTTTGATCGAGGCGTTGTCGTGTTCTGCAATAACAAGTGCGGTCATGGTCAAATTACCTTTGCAACGTTTTTCAATTTATCAACCAAAGCGGCAACATCAGGCACTTTGATACCCGCACTGCGCTTGGCAGGCTCGGACACTTTCAGCGTCTTGATGCGGGGGCTAATGTCCACGCCAAGGTCTTCGGGATTGTAGGTGTCGAGTTGTTTTTTCTTGGCCTTCATGATGTTCGGCAGCGTCACGTAACGTGGCTCATTCAAACGCAAATCGGTGGTCACCACCGCAGGCAGTGAGATCGACAGGATTTCGAGACCGCCATCGATTTCCCGGGTCACCAAGGCGCGGCCATCGGCCACTTCGATTTTGGAGGCGTAGGTTGCTTGCGGCAGATCGGCCAACGCCGCCAACATCTGACCGGTTTGATTGCAATCGTCATCGATCGCTTGCTTGCCCAAAATGATCAAGCCAGGTTGCTCTTTGTCGATCAAAGCCTTTAGCAATTTGGCGACCGCCAAAGGCTGCAAGTCCACATCAGCGGGGGTTTCGACCAATATTCCGCGGTCCGCGCCAATGGCCATCGCGGTACGCAGGGTTTCTTGGCATTGGGTCACACCACAAGACACGGCAATGACTTCAGTCGCCACGCCTTTTTCTCTCAAGCGGACAGCCTCCTCGATCGCAATCTCATCAAAGGGGTTCATGCTCATTTTGACGTTGGCTATGTCCACGCCGGTACCGTCAGATTTCACACGGACTTTCACGTTGTAGTCCACCACCCGTTTGACGGGAACCAAAATTTTCATAAACACATCTCCGTTGATTAAATTTCGAACAGCTTAAAGACCCGAAAAGCCTCTTTCACAATTGACGTTAACGTTAACGTCAATTGTGCCTCAGAACGACTGCAAAAGCGAGCAGATCAGTCAATAAAAGCACGGTCGTTCTTAATTTTACACCAAGGTTTTGGCAAGCGTCGCCATTGTGAACGAGGAAACCCAGACAATTCACCGACCGATTGGTCGGTGAATTAAGTTTGGCACCAGCCCATGTCTGAAAAAGATCAGACGAAATGATGTTTTGCAATCCAACTCCTGGGGATTTCCTGTGTATGGCGGTGTCTTCACAAGCACCGAAAGTGCTGGCATGGGCGCTTCGGGTGCATTCCCATTTGTGTTGGCCCAGGGTGCACTGCGCTGGAAATTTTTGTATGAGATTCTGGTGGAGTCCGCACGCACCACCGCCATGTTGTTCAACTTATGGATAGCAGCAACGATATTCGCCTATTTTGTGAACTTCACCACCCTACCTGGCGACCTCAAGCAGTGGATCACCGCCTGGGGTCTGTCGACCATCATGGTCGTCAGCGCGATGATGGTGATCTTCGTTATTTTGGACACCTTGGTGGTGCTGGCTTTCCCCGCCCTGAGCCTCTGGCTGCCGTCCCTGAAGGACCAAGGCTCATGATCTAGCTCACCATGCGCACCACACGTTGCGGGTAAGGAATGTCAATGCCATTCGCCCGCAGCCGTTGCAAAATACCGATGTGAATCAGTGACTTCACATTCAAGAGGTTACCTTCTTCGTTTAACCAATAACCCACTGTGAAGTCCAACCCGTCGGCCCCAAAGGCCGACAAAGCCACGGTCGGCGTTGGCTCTTGCAAAACACCCGCTTGCTCGCTGCACGCCTCCAGCAACAAGGCCATGACTTGCGACACATCGCTGTCATACCCAACAGACACATGGACCGACTGCCAGACTTGGCTGTCGGCCAAGGTCAAGTTTTCGACCCGATTGGTGATCAGCATTTCGTTGGGGACGATGGATTCACGCCCCGTGACCGAACGAATCACGGTGTAGCGCGCCTTGATGTCGGTAATGCGCCCTTCAAAATCATCGACACGAACGTTGTCACCAATCCGCATGCTGCGCTCGGTGAGAATCACAAAACCACTGACATAGTTTGCGGCCAATTTTTGCAAACCCAAGCCCATACCCACACCGAGCGCGCCGCCCATCACCGATAAAGCGGTCAAATCGATTCCTACAGAAGACAAGGCCAACAAGACGCCGATAAAAAGGAGAAAGGCCGTGACAGCATTGCTCATCGCTTTACGCAGCGACAAATCGCTTCCCGTGGCATTTTTTAACAGACGCGACTCAAGTGCCGATGACAGCCACAAAGTCAGAATCAACACCACGGTGGCGGTCAAGCCGCCTTCGATCAAGGTGCGGACAGACAACAGCGAGGTGCCCACTTTCCAATGAATTTGATCCAAGGCCTCCAGCAACAAAGGCAGCAGTCCCGTGATCCACAAGACCGCTGCGCCCCAAGCAAACCATGACAGGGTGCGCTCAATCGGTCTGACCCAATCCGATTGCTTGAAGGTCACTTGCAGAACTTTAACGGCCAATCGAATTGCCGCCAATGAAACGCAGACGGGCACCCAAATGCCCATCAGCATCACAGCCAACCACTGCTGCAAGACAGCGCTTGCCGCGAAAGAAAAAACCATCAAAACCAGAGGAAAGAGAACCCCATCAATCAATCGCAGGCCGAGCAATATGGTTAACTCCAATTGGGGTGTTGCTCTGCGTACCGTCCAAGTCAACAGCCAGGCAGCCGCCACACAGCCAGCCATCACGACCAACTCCAAACTCGACTGCGCAAGCGTCAATCCATGCAGCCACGCCAAAGGGTCATCCATCCGAATGGCCGCCCGACTCATGGCCATTGAGGTGCTCTCTTTTCAATGAAGGCTTGCACCCCCTCTTGCGCCACAGGGTGAACCATGTTGCAGGCCATGGTTTGACCTGCTAATTGGTAGGCGGCTTCTATGCCCATTTCCCGCTGTTTGTAAAACAAGGCCTTGCCCATGCGCAGAGCTTCGCGCGGCTTGCTGAGCACGGCTGCAACCAAGCGCTCAACTTGCGCGTCCAGTTCTGAGGCAGCGGCAACCCGATTGACTAAACCTTGTGCCTGCGCCTGGGCAGCGGTTAAAAAATCACCCGTCAGCAGCATTTCCATAGCCTGTTTGGCGCCAATGTTACGAGACAACGGAACGCTGGGTGTTGCACAAAACAAGCCCACATCAATGCCATTGACACCAAACAGAGCCGAATCTGAGGCAACGGCCAAATCGCACTGGGCCACCAATTGGCAACCTGCAGCCGTCGCGATGCCTTGCACGCGCGCAATCACCGGCACGGGTAAATTTTGAATCGCCAGCATCATCCGCGTGCATTGCGCAAACAGTTGCTGGTAATACGCCAACTCGGGTTGGGCGCGCATTTCTTTCAAATTGTGTCCCGCACAAAAAGCCTTCCCTGCAGCCGACAGGACCACCGCTCGGCCCATGTCATCTTTGGCTACGCGTTCAAGCGCATGTTGCAAAGCCGCCAAGACGGTTTCACTTAAGGCGTTGAAAGTAGAAGGTGAGTTAAGCGTCAGCGTGTGTACCCCCCGCGCATCGCGGTGGTGCAACACAACAGCATTGGCAGAAGAAAAAATTTCAGTATTCATGGCCATCATTGTGGCTGAGAATCAGGAACTAAACATCCGCCAGCACCCGCAAATGGGCTTCAACACTGCGGGCCAAAGCACTCAGGTTGTAACCGCCCTCCAGGCAACTGACGATGCGCCCCTGGCTGTAACGCAGCGCAATGTCTTTGATCCGCTGCGTGATCCAGGCAAAGTCCTGCTCAACCAAGCCCATCTGCCCCAAGTCATCTTCGCGGTGCGCATCAAAACCAGCACTGATGAAAATCATCTCAGGCCGATGGGCCTCCAGCCTAGGAATCCACATGATCTCGATCAATTCACGCACATCCATGCCCTTGGTGTAGGCCGGAACGGGCACATTGACCAAATTGACGGCATCAGACTGTGAGCCCCCCTCTGGATAAAACGGGTGCTGAAAAAAGCTGACCATCAAAATGCGGTCATCACCCGCCACAATGTTTTCGGTGCCATTGCCATGATGCACATCGAAGTCGACAATCGCAACCCGCTTGAGTCCGTGGCGCTCCAAAGCGTATTTGGCTGCAATCGCCACGTTATTGAAAAAACAAAAGCCCATGGCCTTGTCACGACAAGCATGGTGACCCGGCGGGCGCACCGCGCAAAAAGCATTCTCCAGTTCACCAGAAATCACCGCATCTGTGGCTTCCAAAGCGGCACCCGCCGCACGCAATGCGGCATCCCATGTGAAAGAATTAATGGCCGTGTCAGGGTCCAGAGCACTGTGCGCCGGGCCACCGGCCAGCATGTCCTCTCGCAAAGCATCGCTCAAGCCTTTGAGCGAAGCCACATGCATTCGACCGTGAGCCAACTCAATATCCGTTAGAGAAGCTTGGCCAGGCTCCCGCCGATCCAGCGCATGGTCCAAGCCCGTCACCAGAAGTCGGTCTTCAATGGCGCCCAAACGCTCGGGACATTCAGGATGGCCCGAACCCATCTCGTGTTTCCAGAAATCGCGGTGGGTAAAGTAACCAGTAGCGCCCATGTCTTTGTTCTTGATGGAGTCATTCTGCAGGGCAAAAGCGCCCGCAAAGTTCTTTCAGCTTATCACGCACCCAGCGTGAATTTTGAAGAACATAATCGGTGAAGCACCTGATTTTGAGCGGCAACAAGAAAAAAACCGACGCAGGCCCTTACACTGAAAACCTTTGTGTGCTGAGCCACTGCATCACCCCTTTGACTTTTTTGTCGCATGACTTTTCTCCGATTCAACGCAATTTCCCTGCTGACAAGCTTGACCTGGTGCATCTCGCTTTGCTTTTTCAGCACTTTTGCGTGGGCCATGCCTCCACACCCCACACACAAGAAAGCATCCCCTTCACACAAGGCCAAAGTCAGTCAAACAGTCAAGAAGTCGAAAAGAAAATTAGGTGCCCAAACTTTTGCAGCAGAGGCTTACAGCACCAGCACCGCAGCCATGGATTGGTCCGAAGCCTTTGCACGGCGCCATCAACTTGACCGCGAATGGGTTCGAAGTGCCGTCGGACAGGCACGCAAAATTCCAGCCATCACCCAGTACGTGATGCCCCCAGCAACACCCAGCGCCAAAAATTGGCTCGCTTACCGCAACCGATTTATAGAACCGATCCGGATCCAGGCAGGTATCCGCTTTTGGCAAACGCACGAAGCCACTCTGGCACGTGCCGAACAAACCTATGGGGTTCCCGCTGAAATCATCGTCGGCATCATTGGCGTCGAAACACTGTACGGAAAATACACCGGTAATTTCAGGGTAATTGATGCACTGGCCACCTTGGCCTTTGATTTTCCAGCGCAGCATCCACGTGCGGCCGAAAGGCAAACGTATTTTTCTGGTGAATTGGAACAGTTTTTATTGTTGACTAAAAATCACCGCTGGGACCCTTTAGGTATCAAGGGCAGCTACGCCGGCGCCATGGGTTGGCCGCAATTCATGCCAGGCAGTTGGGCCAAATTTGCGGTGGACTTTGATGGAGACGGACGAATTGACCTTTTCAGTAACACCACCGATGCCATTGGCTCTGTCGCAAATTATTTCAAGGCCTTCAACTGGCAAACCGGCATGCCTACGCACTACCCTGTGCAGTTGGATGCAAACCAACTGAACATGGACGCTTTGATGGCGCCCGACATATTGCCGACCTTCAGTGCCAGCAGCTTCATGGCCAAAGGAGCCATCCTTGAAGGCGCTGCACTTGCCCACACGGGACCACTGGCCTTGATCGAATTACAGAACGGTGGAGCCCCTCCCTCCTATGTCGCTGGCACTGAAAACTTTTATGCCATCACCCGATACAACTGGAGCAGCTACTACGCCATGGCGGTGATCGAATTAGGCCAAGAGATCAAAGCCGCCAGACAGCGCTGAGCCAGCCTAGAACCACGGCCTTTTGTATAAGCTTGCCTGCAAGCGATGATTGCAGCCCTCCCAGTCCTTAAACAAAGACCAAGTCCTGATGAACCCCCTGAACCCCAAGAAACTGCTGCTAACCAAATGGACAGCAGTGACGCCCGTGAAAAAACAAAAGCACTTTCTGGTCAGCCGGGTGATTCAGCCTGAGTTGCCCACCGATCCGATTGAATTGGTTGAAATCGAATCTGTGTTCTCCAAAGCCACACAGATCATTGCCTGGCGTGAACTTCAAGATGACAAGGTTTGGCGGCAGGGCTGGGTTTGATTGGATGGTCGCCTGCTTAAAATTTAATCAAAGGAATTCAAAATTAATATTATTAAATAATTATTTAATCGAAATATACCATACAAACTTTAAAATTAATAAATAACCACGGAGAATTTTATGGCTTTTTATACTCCAAGCAGAAATGAATACGGCGGCGAGGATTACAGTGGCAGCATAGAAGGAATATTGATACTGACAGCAATTTTTTTAGTTTATTATGGGTCGTCTTGGCTTTGCAAGAAAATTTGTAAAACCGAATCCGCCGTTAATTACTTTTTCAACATCATTACTCACGGCCCAAACTTAGCATTACTCATATTTCTCCTTTACCACAACCCCTTCAAAAGTTTTAACAATTTCATGGGAATGATAGGAACAATGATTGTTTCATCGTTCATCTTTTGGGGAGTGCGCGAAGTCTTCATCAATCTAACTTGGAAAGACATAGAAGCGACGATAAAAAAATCCGAGAGATCTAATTTAGAAAAAAAACTTTAGATCAGCGTACAACAAGTTAATACATCACAGCTATGCCTGTCGTCCCCACTGTCATAAGGCCATCAAAAACCACCAGTTCTTTCTTTAAGAAATCAACGTTTTGATGCGGTTTTCGCGAATCACAAGGTCTGGTTGGGATTGTTAGTAGGTCGCACTCGGCCCAACTGCTTGCGCCAAGCAAAAGCACTTCTTAGTCAGCAAAGTAATTCAACCCGAGCTGCCCACCGATCCGATCAAGTGTCAATTAATTGCTAGATTTAACGGGTACATCACAAAAAGCTGGACGCGGCAATGCCTTATATGGTTGCCCTCGGTTGGGGAATAGTTCAGGAAACTTCAAAAACTGCTCACGCCGAAATTGCCAAGCAGCTGTGTGCAAAGACAAAGTATTGACTTCGCTGTAATAAGGACCAATCGCCTCCAAATCTGCATTTGTGAGCTCAGTTCCGTAAATGTCCCTGTAGCCCAGCGTCTGACCTAATTTGTTGTAAACCTCCACAAAGAAGCGATCATCAAATGACAGAGTCTTGACGTAGACCTCCTCGTTGTTGTTACGACGATTGCCGTAAACGATGTCACCAGGATGTAGACAACGAGCATCTCGATTCAATTTAGACAAATCACGAGTCCCAACACAGGCGGTAAGAGCTATGCAGGCAGCAATAGAAAAAAAAGAGGAATTTCATAAATCCAGTCTTTCAAGTTCTTTGTAATTTCTAAATGTCTTGTACTAATCTTAATCAGTTACGGAATCGACTTGCGACCATTTGTGCATAGCCTGTCATCCGTCTGTTCACTGCTTAAAAACTCAGCATGTTTTTCAGTCAAGAACCACCACTTTTCCGTGGTTTTAGTGCGATTTACGTCACATTAGGTCTGACAACACCGGGGGGTTATCCTCAAATTCCACCCAAATCTCGCCACCTGTGCTCGGCTTCCTTTTGGCGTTTTTGGTTCTCACGCTCACGCTTAAGCGCATCCTTTTGCCGATCCACATCGGCCTTTAACTGGGTGACCCTCATCTGCTCAGGACTCTGGGGCTTGACGGGTTTGATCGTCGCAGCCCTGGGTGGCTTGGGGGATCGGGGTTTGATCGTGTGGGTTGAGGCGGGTGTCAGTTCATCTAACAAGGGGTAGTCATGCCCTTCACTGCTTAATTGGGTTGGTGCGCCATTCAAACAACCCAGGCCAAACTGATATTCACATATGAGCCTGGCATGGGTAGATGAGTCAGCGAACACGGCGGTCTTGATGAGTTGGCCTTTAAGGCTTAGGGTGACGAGGTATTTGTTCATACCCATATTTATCGTCACTCCTGCGGGGGTCAATTTATTTCACAAAGCCTTCGCGCAGTTTGATGGAAGCGGCTTCGATCTGCGCATCAAGCTCCCCTGCCTCCACGGCCTGTTTGATCAGTTCCAATGTGGGCACCAAGTCCGCTGCAGTGGCAATCTCAACGGCGCTCTTGCCTTTGCTGATTTCAATCTTGCGGGCGCCATACCGGATGTTCAATACCAACTTATTGGCCTCAGTGATCCACCACCATGCACGAACACGACGAGGTACTTCAACACTGCGGCGACCACCATCGGGATCAACAACTGAGCGGAAACGGGTCAAGGTGAAGTTGGTTCCTTCAGCCTGTGATTTGGCCAACTGGATTTGCTCCCACAGTTTGCGGGCCAACTTCATGCGGCGATGCGCTTGGGGGTTGTTGCCAATGGCTTTCTTGGCCGCTGTGATCTTCAGGGATTGCAAGAGCGTGGCTGTTGCTGAGGTTGTAGTTGACATGTGCTTTTCCTTTCAAATGTTTGTAAAGCACAGACAATTGTGTGATCGACCACGGGGTCTGGACAACCGAGACTCTTTGGTAACCGATCAGGTTGGAAGGACATTGATTCAGAACCTTTTCAAGCCACTGACACCTCAAACTGGGCAATACCTGTTGGTACATAGTGCAAGGCGGCAGCATGTTCGGCAGCCATGCGCCGCTTATGGGCAGTTTCTTCGGCAATCACATCAAAGTGTCGGGGTTCATAGCGCTTGAGCTCCTTGACTGTGAGATGCCAGTAAGGGTTACCAGTTTGGCTTCGCATCTGCCACTCAATCTCGGATTTGAGCTCCGCACCCAGTCGCCGTTTGAAAAAGATAGCGTCGTGAACATTGGCTATTGGCTTGCGTTCGTTTGCTGCAGCACTAGCGCAAACAATGTCCATGACCTGCGTTTCCCCATGCTGATACAAATAGGCCAAGACCTTGGCCTTGCTCAATCGGCCACCGTGGGTCAGTAGGCATGGCAATTTGATCAACTCGGGATGATGAGTTTTGAATTGCCTGAACAAATAATCATCGAGAGTGTTCTGCTCCTTGATGAAGGCTCTGACTGATCGGTCATTGAAGAAACGGTTTCTCTCTTGGGTATTCTTGAGAATATTGACCAGTGCCGGGTTATTCCAGTTGCCCGATCCATCTTGCCAACCGGTGGATGCCAGACGCGCACCAAAGCTCATGGCTGTGAAGGCCAGCTTTAATAACTTTATGTGGAACTCCCCTGATTCCTTGCTGTGATCATCGAACACATACATGCGCACGGTCCTCATGAAGTCAGCCTTGTCCTCCAGATAGTTCAAAGTGGCTGGGAAGGTGTGGCGTACATCGCCATCAAGACCTGATGATTTCAAATACTGCTGGGCAAAGCCCATCTTCCAAGCGATGACGCTGCTGCGTACGTCGTATTCCCAGCAGTTGCCCAGCATGGCGCGGCGCAGTTCTTTGTTGACGTTCTGCACGCTCACGCCCTCGTAGTACATGCGGCCAAAATCACTGGGCTTCTTCCTCTGGAGATACCACCCATTGAAGGCCTTGGATGAGCCCAGAACAATTCTGGCTTGGCGTATGGCTGCTGCCTTCTTGTCCTTGGTGAGTTTGGTAGCTTCGGTAGTGAGCCAAACGATATAGCTCTCCAAGGATCTGGTGTCCACTTGGATGGGGTCAAACTGATTCAAGATGAATTCTTCGCTCCAGCGGTCATCGTAGTCCGGATACAGGAGGTCAAACAGGGCTTGGTTGGCTTGCTCGTCGCCAGTTAAATACGCAGATATTTCTCGATCGGTTTTTTTGTGAATGTTCATGGTGATGTCTTCTTCTAGTTCTAGGGTGTTGGTCATGGTGACCAGCTCTGTCAGTTTCACTTCGCTCAAACGACCAGTGAGGTTGGTGCCTTTGGTCACGGCTTGCACCAGTTCCAGCTTCTGGTCTTTGAGCCACTTGTGAATGCGGATCTTGTTGGGGCCGATCTGGCCACCTTTGGTCATCAGTTGATACAGCGAGAGGCCAAATAGCTTGAGCTTTCTCTGCTCAGGTGTTGGGCCATGGAGCCATGCCGCAAACAGCAGCTTCTCCAGCACTTGCACATATTTATTCAGTGCCTTGATGGCGGCCATGTTGGGCGTGGGAAATGCCTGACTCAATGACATCAGGACTTGGGGATGGACTTCTAGTTTGATCATGTGAATGTTTCCTTGTCTCCAGGCCAAAGGGGCACTGGAATTCACATGTATTTAGTCTTTTACGGACCAGGTATACGATTCTTGAAAAGTCGCATACTTATAGTAATAAGTGATCAAGAAGTCATAGATCCACCAGAGAACCCCAATGATCCCCAGTTGTTCATAAGTAGTTGGTGAACTTCCCAATTCAAACAAGTCCTTCTTTCATCGGCCCTTGCTCACCTGATCACCGAAACCGATATGACATTGTTCAGGTAGAACTGACAGATCTTCGAATGCACAAGCCGAGTCCCGAGCATCAGCGGGTTGATGAAATCAAAGAAGTAAATTTGATTGAGCTCAATCATCGACCAAGGAGCCGCGAAATAACCGACACTTCATGTCAAGGGGTACATCACAAAGTGTCGGTTGAACCGACACTTCATGACACGGGTCTGCTTATGTTCAGCTTAACTACATGCTCAAGCCCCCGTCAAATTAGCCCTACAGCGCGTGATTTTTAGGCCGCATGTACTTGGGTTGCTGGAGGCCGAGCAAATTGGATTTATGGCGGATTTCTTGGTGGCCGGCTTGATTCAAAAACCATAATGGCCCAACTGAAAGACTGGTTCGATGGCTACAATTCTTATCACCTGCACAGCGCACTTGGCTACTTGCCGACAAAACTGACCAGGGAGAAACGATCGGTAACTTAAACATACCGGCGGTACTGGATTACAGGGTCACGACCAGGCTGCTAAAAACAGTCCACTTTGAGGACATTAAGGCTGGCGTCAAAGACAGGTGTCATTTCCTCAAGTTGGAGGCTGCACTTCAGTTTGGATGAATTGAAGGAAAGACTACAGCCCCCTTTGACAATTTAATTGTTGGCCAAACTGGGCCGCGCGAAATGGGGCGATGGTCTAGGTTTACAGAGATCAAGAACTACATCAGCAAAAATAGCCCACAAACAAACTGGCGAGCATTGGATGACTCGATCAAGGACTTTCCGATTGATTGCCCTGAACTGATTCATTGCGACCCGTATGAAGGCATTACGGAAAAAGAGATCATCTTGTTGTCAAATTGGATTGGTTCTCGCGGCCCATAGATCCATCGAAAGTTTCACTTCACGTTGCGCCCGCGCCCGCGAGAGCACGACAGTGTGTTGAAGCTGATGCGCAAGCAATGGTCACTTGTAGGTTATGGGAATTTGGGCTGGCGCTTTTACGACTCATCCAGATCCCTTGGAACCTTAGAAACTAATTGGAGCGTGCAATGGATGTAAGTTCAAAAGAATACTGTCATGATGAGGAACGGCCTCTTGTACCGCCGGGAATTCACCTTGCGAGGTGCTACGGGATTATTAACTTGGGAACACAAAAGACAACTCATCTCGGGGGAATCAAGCACCTCAATGAAGTCATGTTGCAATTTGAATTGCACGATGTAGGTGAAGCCGGAGGACAACTTTTCACTGCCAACGGTAAGCCGATGTCGATCAGCAAGAGCTTCACGCTGTCGTTGGCAGAAAAGGCAACCTTGCGCAAAGACATCCAGACTTGGCACGGACGCAAATTCACCCCGGATGAACTGCGTGGGTTTCAATTAAAGAGCGTGCTTGGGGAGTGGGCATTGATTTCGGTTACCAATGGGATGGATCAAAACGGTCAGGACTTTGCCAGCATCGCCGCAATCAGGCCAGTGTCCCCGCAAGTCAGACAAGCTGCGGCTCGGCCAGCGGGTCACAACAAATTGCAGTTTTTCGTCTGTGAAGACCCGGACATTGAATTGTTTGATAGCTTCAGCGAGAGCTTGAAGGAAAAGATTAGGAAATCACCTGAGTGGCAGATGTATATTTCTGAGCGTCACACTTAGTCAGAATAATTGTTGTCCCATATGTTCTTGAACTAGCAGACTATCCGCAGATGCTAAACCAATACGTCAGTTTCACGACCAGTATTGTGCGCACACGTGTCAAGGGGTTCTCAGGCTGGCGCTCTAAAGTGCCCTTGTTTAGATTGCTCAAAAACTCAAAGATACCGCTCAATAAACCGAATCGGTTTCGATTGGGTAAGGATTCGCTATCTCCAAACGGTTGACATGCCTTAGAAACCTGATCAGAATCCAACTTGCATCAAGACACGGGCTTTGCCCGTACCAACCTGCCTACCCGGGCAAGGTGGTTTGCGTAAGCGGATGCGGCCTTATGGCAACCAAGCGGGATCGAACCCTCCCTCTTGGCGAGGGTTTTTTTATGTCCAGTTTATTTTGAATAAATGTTTGCAAGAGGCAGCACATGACCGACGATGAAAATTTCCCCACCGCTCAGATGAAAATTCTCGAAGCAGCTCGTAAGACCGTGGCGGAATTAGTGTTGGCAATGAACTACAAGGCCAAGGGGCTGAGCGATCAAGAACAAGTCGAGTTTGATGCGCTTTTTCATAACGCGATACGGATGCGCAAATGGGTTGAGTAAAGCGTTGCGGCCTTAAAGAATTGGGTGGATTTGTTCCTGCTTGCCACACCCAGACATCTGTCGAAGTGGCTAAATTGGAGGGTTTATGTATCTATCGCGCACCATCCACGAACGCTATCCCTACTTTGCCTTTGCAACAGGTACGGGTTGGCGCGTTCTCGACTGTAAAGCCGAGGGGCGTACTTTTGTCAGTGAAGAGTACGACGATAAAGAAGATGCTTTGGCTCATATCAAGCCTCTCAACGAACGGTACTGGTTAGAGTGGAGGGCGGGGATTGACGCTGAGATTGCGATACGGACAGCCCGCGAACAATCCGCTCCTCCGCCTTCTTCAAGCGGTTCCTCATCTCTATGGACTCGGCTGAAGGCGGTCTTACGCCCTTGGCCCAGCCCCTTTTGGAGGTGGAGCAAGAACGGTTAGACGCCAAGTTTCACAATGCCTTACGAATGCGGCGATGGGTTGAGTAGCGCACTGTAAGTTTTCAAAATGGGTGGATTTGTTCCTGCTTGCCACACCCAGACTTTCGTCAAAGTGGCTAAATTGGGGATTGAAATGAAAAAACGCATTGACGGGTCATACAAGCCAATCAACTACTTTTGGGCCTATGACAGAGGCATCAGATTAGCCTCGAACATCAAAGGCGCAGAGCGCAAGGCCTTGTTCGAGAGGCTGCTCAAAGAAGGGGATTCTGGGGCTTGCGATGAACTGCTGAACCAATCGTCCTTAACGGATGAGCAACGTCGCATGGCAAATGTCCACCCTGCCTTCATGGGGGGGGAGTACTTGCCAGACTGCGACTCCAACGAAGTTGAGATCGCTCGCATCACGATAGCTTCCACAACTCAGGACGTGACCTGCGTTTACGCCAAAAGGGTAACGGGTGGGATCGACTACCGAGTGGTCGACGAGTACGAGGGCATGACCTTGGACGATGAAACCATTCACCACAAAAATGAACCCATGGCTTTGTCCGAACTTGTTCAGTTTTTCATGACCGCTTGGGACCTGCGTATGGTGTTGGACGCGAATTTTGTTGAGCACGGGTATCCCAGAAGTCATGCAAGAGGATTTATCGTGGATGCCAGTTCAAGCTTTTACGCCCAGTTCGGAGATGCTATGGACAATTTTGTAGAAGACTGGGTTAGTTCAAAATCCAAATGAGTCGATTGGCGAAACAAATTAACCGCATGATTCCAATGACAATTGTGAACAGCCCCATGAACAAAATTCTTTACCGACTTGCTAGTGTCGCCGTTGCAGCATTATTCAGCTCTCAATTGGCAATTGCAGCCGACATCACGAGTGAGCTTGGGGCAAACGGCCAACCAGATGTAATCCGCATCAAAGGCCCGTTAAATCTTGGGGATGAGGACAAGTTCCGCTTGTTGGCACTTGCTTCAACAAAGGCTACTGTCTACTTGGATAGCCCCGGAGGTCGTGTTAGTCCAGCTATAGAAATAGGGACCATTATTCGGCTAAAAGGTTTCGAGACGGCCGTTGAAGATGGTCAGTGTTCTTCGGCTTGTGCATTGATCTGGCTTGCTGGGGAACCTAGGGTGATGAGCAACTTTTCCTCAATCGGTTTTCACGCACCTTACGTGACTGGCGATGACGGCCAACGAATCTCGGGCGCTTCACAAGGGGCAAGAGTTGGATCGTATTTGACCCGGTTGGGATTTAGTGAAAAGGTGG
>CAMDKK010000047.1 GCA_945901045.1 Limnohabitans sp. Rim8 | reverse complement strand
GTTCCCGGAAAACCCAGCGACGATTTGGCGCCGGGTACTTTGAACAGCATATTCAAACAGGCTGGACTCAAGTGAGGTGCTATGCGCTATGCAATCGTTATTGAAAAAGCAGAAGGAAATTACTCGGCGTATGCGCCTGATTTGCCCGGGTGCGTGGCTACCGGGGCAAACATTGCAGAAGTCGAGTCCGAAATGCGTGAGGCCATAGCCTTTCACCTTGAAGGCTTGCGCTCGGACGGCTTGCCAGTGCCTGTAGGTGCAAGCCAAGTTGAGTACATTGAAGTCACAGCATAACGGGCCATTCCATAGGACGGTTGCGCCGCTCTTTGAATTTTGACGTTAGGTCACAAGCACGCCATGCCTCAGTTTCAACAAGTGGAAGACGAAATCCGCGCGCTTGTGGATCGCGAAACCTCCGCGTGGGATCGGCTCGATGCCGATTCGCTGGTTGACCTTTTCCATCCAGACACGGTTTGGCCATGGCCGCCAAACTCCGCCGCTCACGACCCGGAAAGCTGGGTCATGCCCCTTGGTCGCTTCAATCGCGCACGCTGGAAAGCTGGCTGGGAGTCACTGTTCGCCGAGTACGAACTTGTGCACAACGAGCGAAGAACGATCCGAATCCAGATTTCCAAAGAACAAGATGGTGCTTTTGCGGTCGTGGACGTTGATACCCTTTGGCGACACAAGAAGACACGAGAGGAGCAACACTGGGTAGGTAGGTCCTGCAAGATCTACACGAAGGTCAACGACCGGTGGTTCTTCATCCATCAAACCGGCCTGCTTGCGTACGCCCAGTGAAGCCTCACCCCTCGCTCAAGCGGAGCGCAAACTTTTGGGGCCGGAGTTCAGAGGCCAGCATCAGCCGAATTCACACTGGGCAGCCAATCCCGCTTTCGCTTCTTCACGCGCAAGCAGGATGTTTTGAATCAAGCGCCAGGGCATGTCAGGGGTGTCGGTCGCGGGTTTTGCCGATGCATCCCCAACACTCGATTAACTCAAGGTGAAAAAAGCCTTGGCTTTAATGTCTTAAGATCACCCCCATGAATTGGATAGACAACATCAAATGGGACGACAAGGGCTTGGTGCCGGTTATTGCCCAAGAAAAAGACACCGGCGACGTGTTGATGTTCGCCTGGATGAACCGCGAGGCCTTGCAAAAGACCGCAGAGCTCAAGCGCGCGGTGTATTTCAGCCGCTCAAGGGGCAAGCTGTGGTTCAAGGGCGAGGAGTCCGGCCACGTGCAGACCGTGCATGAAATTCGCATGGACTGCGATAACGATGTGGTCCTGCTGACGGTGACGCAACTCGGGCACGAACCAGGCATTGCCTGCCACACCGGCAGGCACAGTTGTTTTTACCAACGCTTTGAGGACGGTCAATGGCAAGTGGCCGCGCCGGTGCTCAAAGACCCCGAAACCATTTACAAGTGAACGCCATGAATGCTGTGGATTCTCTGGCGCGTTTGGCGCAAGTTATTGAGGCTCGCAAGCCTAGAAATGGCGGTGACCCCGAAAAAAGCTATGTGGCCCGTCTGTTGCATAAAGGCCCTGACGCTTTTTTGAAAAAGATCGGTGAGGAAGCCACCGAAACCGTGATGGCCGCAAAAGATGTGGACCACGGCGGCGACAAGTCCAAACTGGTGGGCGAGGTGGCTGATTTGTGGTTCCACTGCATGATTGCTTTGGCGCATTACGAGTTGAGCCCCGCAGACGTGGTTTCAGAGTTGTCGCGCCGCGAAGGTCTCAGCGGGCTGGAAGAAAAAGCCTTGCGCAAAATGCATTCGCGCGAGCGCGCCGGCGACTGAATGAGACGTGCATGATGGAGCCTGTCATCATTCCCCCGCAAGACGACTCGCTCAAGACCGTCAGCCTGATCAGTTACATCCTTCATCTGATCGTGGCGGTCAGTGCCGTGTTGCCTGGTGCTCAAATGGGGCCCGTCTTGCTGATTGTGGCGCTCATTCTGGACCTGGTCAAAAAGTCAGATGCGCAGGGCAGCTGGCATGCTTCACACTTCAATTACCGCATTCGCACCGTGCTGTGGGCTGCCGCTTTGTATTTGGTCAGCTTACCGTTGTGGTTTGTTTTTATTTTCCCGGGTTGGCTGACCTGGTTTGGTATTTCCATTTGGTTTTTGTACCGCATTGTGATGGGCATGGTGCGTTTGAACCAACAACAACCCATTGATTCTTGAGAATGTGATGACAGATTCGAATTGCGTTTTTTGCAAAATAATTGCCGGTCAAATCCCTTCACGCAAGGTATTTGAGGACGAACATGTTTTTGCTTTCCATGACATTGCCCCGTGGGCACCTGTGCATTTTTTGGTGGTGCCCAAGCTGCATATCCCCTCCATGGCGCAAATCACCGCTGCAGATGCGCCATGGCTGGGTCACTTGCTGACTTTATTGCCTCAATTGGCCATCGACAATGGTTGCCGACCTTATCCTGAGGGGGGATACCGCATTGCGACCAACACAGGAAAAGAGGGCGGGCAGGAGGTGCAACACCTGCATTGGCACGTCATGGGCGGCCCTCGGCCTTGGGTGCGAGGATAATTCCCCAATTCACGGGGTGCTTGCGCGCTTTACGTTCGGGATGTGCCCACTTCCCACTTAGAATCACCATACGTTGTTAGGAGAATTTCATGGGTTCCTTTTCCATTTGGCATTGGCTGATTGTTCTGTTGATCGTGGTCATGGTGTTTGGCACCAAAAAACTCAGAAACATGGGTTCTGATTTGGGTGGTGCGGTCAAAGGCTTCAAAGACGGTATGAAACAAGACGGTAGCGTGGCGCCGACTGAAGACAAACCTGCGGGACAGGTGGCCAATGCGGTTGTTGCCGATAAAAATACCATCGATGTCGAAGCCAAGACCAAGTCTTGAATTGAATTTGTCTGAACGGATGCCGTGCTCGATCTAGGGATTTCTAAAATAGCGCTCATTGGCGTAGTGGCATTGATTGTCATTGGCCCCGAGAAGTTACCTCGTGTGGCCCGTACCCTAGGAACAATGCTGGGCAAAGCTCAGCGCTATGTGGCCGACGTGAAGGCCGAGGTCAATCGATCGATGGACCTGGATGAGCTTAAAAAAATGAAAGAGACGATGGAGGATGCGGCGCGAGGCGTTGAGCAGTCTGTCCAGTCCTCGGCCATTGATTTTGAGAAAGACTGGAACAATACGACGGCCGGCCTGATGGGCGATGAAGCCGTCAAACCATGGGAGCCGCCACCTCCGAGTTACAAACATCCGGGTAAAAAGTGGCGCCTTAAACAAACGGCCATGCCACAGTGGTACAAATCCAAAATCGGAACACGCACACGGGCGCTGTCTGGTGCGGCAAGGGTCGCTCGTTATCGCCCCAAGCCACTGAATTGACCCATGTCTGAAAAGCCGAATCCCCCCGAAGACGAACTCGCAGGCACAGAACAGCCTTTTGTCACCCACCTGATGGAGTTGCGTGACCGTTTGGTGCGTGCCTTGATCGCCGTTGGCGTTGCGGCCTTGGTTTTAGCGCTTTACCCAGGGCCCGCTGAGCTTTACGATATTTTGGCGCAACCCTTGGTCGCCAATTTGCCTAAAGGCGCGACCTTGATTGCCACGTCGGTGATTTCGCCCTTCATGGTGCCTCTCAAAATTTTGATGATGGCATCGTTTTTGGTCGCTTTGCCCGTGGTGCTTTACCAGGTATGGGCCTTTGTCGCCCCGGGACTGTACGCGCATGAGAAAAAATTGGTCATGCCCTTGGTCATTTCCAGCACGGTCTTGTTTTTCATGGGTGTGGCATTTTGTTATTTCTTTGTCTTCGGCCAGGTCTTCAAATTCATCCAGAGTTTTGCACCCAAAAGCATCACTGCGGCGCCTGATATTGAGGCCTACCTGGGTTTCGTGTTGTCCATGTTTTTAGCCTTTGGCTTGACCTTTGAGGTGCCGATTGCCGTGGTGGTCTTAGCGCGGATGAATGTGGTCAGTATCGAAAAACTCAAGGAGTTTCGTGGCTACTTTGTGGTGTTGGCTTTTGTGATCGCGGCTGTGGTCACCCCACCCGACGTGGTCTCGCAGTTGGCCTTGGCTATTCCTATGTGTATTTTGTATGAGGTGGGCATTTGGGCTGCACAAGTGTTCATCAAACACACTCAGGCACCCGTCGATCCCGAGTAACTCAACTACCTTGATTCTTTTATCGGGGCTTTGACGCAGAGCTAAGGGGCCTTGTGCCTGGGTTGACAGTCAATTCAACAAGCTTGTTGTCCCTCAAAATAACCAGAGTTGAGGCTGTCCCCGGTTGGAGCGCAGCGACCCGGCTCAACAGTTCAGACACATTGCGCACCGGATGCTCGGAAACTTGTGTAATGACATCTCCGGGTTTAAGACCCGCTTTTGCAGCAGGTCCATTCTGCAAAACGCCCGCAATCATGACCCCTTGGGGCAGTTGGCCTGATGGGCCGTTGGGGACGATTCCAAAGGCTTGGGCTGATTCTGGAGACAATTCGGTGGGCTCTATACCCAGCCAACCGCGGGTGACTTTGCCGTCTTTAAGCAGGCTGTCCATGACGGTTTTAGCGGTGGATACAGGGATTGCAAACCCGATGCCCATGCTGCCACCAGAGCGGGAATAAATCGCCGAATTGATACCCATCAAATGGCCATTGACATCGACCAACGCACCACCTGAATTGCCGGGATTGATGGCCGCGTCTGTTTGGATGAAATTCTCAAAAGTATTGATGCCCAAATGGTTGCGGCCCAAGGCGCTGACGATGCCTGAGGTCACGGTTTGACCCACACCAAAAGGATTGCCGATGGCCAAAACCACATCGCCTACAAGCAATTTTTCGGGGTTGCCCAAGACGATGGCAGGCAGCTTGTCTAATTCAATTTTAAGCAAAGCTAAATCGGTGTCTGGGTCAATACCTATCACTTTGGCTATGGCTTTTCGTCCATCGTGCAATACAACCTCTATGCCGTCAGCCTCTTCAACAACGTGATGGTTGGTGAGGATATAGCCTTGTGGGCTGACAATCACACCGCTGCCAAGTCCTGATAAGTCTTGTTCGTTGGGGTCACCGTTAAAAAAACGAAACCAAGGATCTCCTTTGTGATGGCGCTTTGCGTTTTTACTGGTGTTGATGCTGACCACTGAAGGCGAAGCAATTCGCGAGGCTTCACTTAGACTGCCTGCTGGACGTTGTTGTGTGGCGCTAGCAGGCGCTTCGAGCAGGGTAAGGTGACCCGCAGAACGTGGCACAAAAATGAGCCACTGCGGCTTCAAAGTGGAGACCACAAAAATCACCGCGAGCAACACCGTCACGGTTTGAGAAAATAAAAGCCAAAATCGTTTCATGAGCTATTGTCGGGGATGTGGCGAAAATTGCATGCACGAGTCGCTTCAACATCACTCACAATAAGGACAGCTTCTCTATTTTCAAGCCATGACTGACGCCAAACAACTTACATCTGCCTTTGAGGCTCTTATGCAACCGGCACGCTTCAAGGATTACGGTCCAAATGGCTTGCAAGTGCAAGGGAGAGATCAGATTCGCAAGCTGGTTTCTGGAGTGACTGCCAGCAAAGCTTTGATAGAGGCAGCCATTGATGCGAAAGCTGACGGTATTTTTGTTCACCATGGGCTTTTTTGGCGTGGTCAGGACGGCCGTGTGGTCGGCTGGATGCGAGAGCGATTGAAGCTGCTGCTGGCGCATGACATCAATCTCTGGGCTTACCATTTGCCACTCGACGCCCACCCGACGCTGGGAAACAACGCGCAATTGGGGAAGGTATTGGGTTTTGAAATTACGGACTGGTTTGGTGAAAACAAGCTGGCTTGCCTGGGTCACTCAGGGCCGCTGGTCTTTGAGAATGCGCAGAAGCTGGCTGATCACGTGGCCCTCACTTTGGGACGGCGAGTGACTTGCATTGATCCTGTCGGACGTGAGCTTAGCCGTTTGGCTTGGTGTACAGGCGGTGCGCAGGGCTATTTTGAAGAGGCCATTGCCGCTGGCGCAGACGCATTTTTAACAGGTGAGATTTCAGAGCCTCAAATGCATTACGCCCACGAAATGGGGGTCGCCTTCCTGGCATGCGGCCACCATGCAAGCGAGCGGTATGGGGCGCAGGCTGTGGCCTCACACGTGGCGCAAAGCTTCGGGTTGGCTCATCAATTCATTGATATAGACAATCCTGCCTGACCGCTCATGAAAGTCACAACCTCGCTTTCAGCTGATCGCCAAGCTTTGGCGATCACCATGGGCGACCCTTGCGGTATTGGCCCAGAAATCATTGTCAAATCTTTTGCACAAGATCCTCAGGCGACGCGGGGTGCCTTTGTGGTCGGCGATGTCGGGGTGTTGCGGCGAGCCGTTCATGCCCTCCATGTGGCATCGCGGTGGCCGGTGATAGAACTCGAAAATGCAGCCGAGGCCTTATCGGTTCCGCCGCGCTGCATTCCTGTACTGCAGGTTATCCCAGCCATGTCGGTATTGCCCTGGGGGCAGGTGTGCGCCGAAGCGGGCAAGGCGGCTGGAGACTGCGTTTTTTGGGCGGTGCGTGCTGCCTTGAAAGCGGATGTCAGTGCCGTTGTGACCGCCCCTTTGCATAAAGAAGCCTTGTCTGCCGCAGGCCCACCTTACGATCGCTACCCCGGGCATACAGAGTTGTTGCAGGCAGAGGCGGCTGATTTCATTCAAAAGCCTGTGGCTGAAGTTCCTGTGCGAATGATGCTGGCGAACCAAGAATTGCGCACAGTGTTGGTCAGTATTCATGTGTCCTTGAGACAGGCCATTGAGGCAGTGACTTTGCCGAATGTCATGGAGACCATTGGCATTACCCATGAAGCTTTGCGGGCCACTCTCGGGCGTTCGCCGCGTATTGCGGTGGCAGGCTTAAACCCTCATGCAGGCGAAGGTGGATTGTTCGGTCGTGAGGAGATCGAGATCATTTCACCTGCTGTGGCTTTAGCTCGTGCGCAAGGTGTGAATGTGCAGGGCCCCATTGCCCCGGACACGGTCTTCATGCGCGCCAGACGAACTTCTGCGCATGAAGGCGAATTTGATGTTGTGATTGCCATGTACCACGACCAAGGCTTAATTCCGGTGAAATACATGGGTGTTGAACATGGGGTTAATGTGACCTTGGGTCTGCCGCTGGTGCGCACCAGTCCGGACCATGGGACGGCCTTTGACATCGCAGGTCAAGGCATTGCAGATGCCTCCAGCATGTTGGAAGCGATCCGTATGGCGCGTGCGCTGGTGGCGCACCGCGCGTGATATTTACTTGCGCAGGCTGTCGCGAATCTCGCGCAGCAGCAACACGTCTTCAGACGTAACATCAGGTGCTTGCACCGCTGGTGCCTCTTGGCGGTACATGCGATTCATCTGTTTGACCATCATGAAGATGATGAATGCCAGAATCACGAAATTGAAGGCCACTGTGATAAAGCTGCCGTAGGCAAATACGGCGCCCAGTTTTTTGGCTTCAACCAGCGACAGCCCTGCAGTTTGACCCGACAAGGCCAGGTAGTAATTGGAAAAATCGAGCCCACCAAACACACGACTCACCAAGGGCATGATCAGGTCGCCCACAATCGAATCCACAATCTTCCCGAAGGCGCCGCCAATGATGACGCCGACTGCCAAATCCATCACATTGCCTTTTAATGCAAACTCTTTAAATTCTTTCGCAATTGACATGAATGAGCCTTAAATAGTTAAAAAATACTAATGTAGCTGAAAAGCCACCATTTTCTTTTGCGGGTAAGGTCTCTCTAAGGCAAGTTTCACTCAGCTACAATCCAAGGTTAACCCTTACACAGACTTGCTAGAGGATTCCCATGAGTGACACCCCAGTCGACAGCAGCAAGCGGACTTGGCTGCTTGCCTCCGTTGGTGCAGGCGCCGTAGGCGCCGGATTTGTCGCCACCCCCTTCATCAGCAGCTTTCAACCTTCCGAGCGGGCGAAAGCTGCAGGCGCTGCAGTGGAGGTCGATATTTCGGACATCAAACCCGGAGAAAAAAAGACAGTGGAGTGGCGCGGAAAGCCCGTTTGGATCATCCGTCGAACGACCGAGCAAGTCGAAGCTTTGAAAAAGTCAGATGCTCAGTTGGCTGACCCTCAATCAGCACGAAGTGCCTATCCTACGCCTGAATACGCCAAGAATGGACATCGCTCCATCAAGCCGGAATTCATGGTGGCAGTAGGCATTTGTACCCACTTGGGTTGCTCACCAGGTGACAGGCTCACTGCAGGCCCCCAGCCTTCACTGCCAGATGACTGGCAAGGTGGATTTCTCTGCGCTTGCCATGGCTCGACGTTTGATTTGGCCGGTCGTGTATTCAAAAATAAACCCGCTCCGGACAATCTGGAAGTGCCCCCCCATATGTACCTTTCTGAGACCAAATTGTTGGTCGGTGAAGACAAGAAGGCTTAAGGCAAGACACCATGGCTGAATTCAAAGAAATCTCTCCGAACGCTCCTGTTGGCGCCAAGTTGATGAACTGGGTGGACAACCGCTTTCCGGCAACCGAGCTGTTTAAAGCCCACATGAGCGAGTACTACGCTTCCAAAAACTTGAATATCTGGTATGTTTTTGGTGCATTGTCCTTGCTGGTTCTCGTGATCCAAATCGTGACAGGTATATTTTTGGTGATGCACTACAAGCCCGATGCCAACCCTGTGGGCGGCATCATCGGCGCCCCTGCAGTGGCGTTTGCTTCTGTCGAGTACATCATGCGCGACGTTCCTTGGGGCTGGTTAATCCGCTACATGCACTCCACCGGCGCATCTGCGTTTTTTGTGGTGGTCTATCTGCACATGTTCCGCGGCCTGATTTACGGCAGTTACCGCAAGCCGCGCGAGCTGGTCTGGGTATTTGGTTGTGCGATTTTCTTGTGCCTGATGGCTGAAGCCTTCATGGGCTATTTGCTTCCATGGGGCCAAATGTCTTACTGGGGTGCCCAGGTGATCGTGAACTTGTTCTCGGCCATTCCTTTGATTGGCCCCGATTTGGCTTTGCTAATCCGTGGTGACTTTGTGGTGGGTGATGCCACCCTGAACCGTTTCTTCAGCTTCCATGTGATCGCGGTGCCATTGGTTCTTTTAGGCTTGGTGGTGGCGCACATCATTGCTTTGCACGAAGTGGGCTCGAACAACCCTGATGGCGTGGAAATTAAGGCCCCGAATGCGCCCAAAGATGCCAACGGGCATCCTCTTGACGGCATTCCATTCCATCCTTATTACACGGTGCACGACATTTATTCTGTCAGCTTGTTCTTGATGGTGTTCTCCGCCATCGTGTTCTTTGCGCCGGAGTTGGGTGGCTACTTCCTGGAATACAACAACTTCATTCCTGCCGATCCTTTGAAGACGCCTTTGCACATCGCGCCTGTTTGGTATTTCACACCCTATTATTCGATGTTGCGTGCCATCACCAGCGAGATGATGTACGCCCTGATCGCTTGCGTGGTCGGCGGTGCGGCATTAGCGGTACTCAAGGGCAAATTGCCATCCTTGCTCAAAGGCATCGTGGTCGGTGGTGCAGTGGTCTTGTCTTTGCTTATGCTGTCGATTGACGCCAAATTCTGGGGTGTTGTCGTGATGGGGGGCGCTGTTGTGATTTTGTTCTTCTTGCCTTGGCTAGACAACAGCCCGGTCAAGTCGATCCGTTACCGTCCTGACTGGCACAAATACATGTATGCAGTGTTCGTGATCAACTTCTTGATTTTGGGTTACTTGGGCGTGCAACCTCCCTCATTGATTGGCGAGCGCGTGTCACAAGTTGGCTCCCTGTTTTATTTTGGTTTCTTTTTGCTCATGCCTTGGTGGAGCCAGTTGGGCACGCCCAAACAAGTGCCAGACCGTGTGACTTTCGTTGCGCACTAAGACCTGGAGAGACTCGAAAATGAAAATGATTCAAAAACTGACTGCTGGATTGGCTTTGGCATTGAGCCTGATCGGTGGTGTTCAAGCCTCTTCAGACGGTATCACCTGGGACAAAGCACCAGTCAAAACAAACGATCTGGCTTCTTTGCAAAACGGCGCAAAGCTGTTTGTCAATTACTGTCTGAACTGTCACTCTGCATCTTTCATGCGTTTTAACCGATTGAAAGACATCGGTTTGACCGAACAGCAAATCAAAGACAACTTGTTGTTCACGACCGACAAGGTCGGTGACACCATGCGTTCGGCTATCGATCCCACGCAAGCTGCGCTGTGGTTCGGCGCAAATCCACCCGACCTGACCTTGATAGCCCGTTCGCGCTCTGGACATGGCGGCACTGGTGCGGATTATTTGTACACTTACCTGCGCACTTACTACCGTGACGAAAGCAAACCAACTGGATGGAACAACCTGGCGTATCCCAATGTCGGCATGCCTAATGTGCTGTGGGAACTGCAAGGAGAGCGTCGCCCTGTTTATGACACGAAACAAGATCATGGACACGAGGTGAATGTGTTCAAAGGTTGGGAACAAGCCAAGCCGGGTGCAATGACTCCTTTACAGTACGACCAAGCGGTTGGTGACTTGGTCAACTATTTGCAATGGATGGCAGAACCTTCACAAAATATCCGTGTGCGTATTGGTGTGTGGGTTTTGATCTTCTTGACTTTCTTCACATTCATCGCTTGGCGATTGAATGTGGCGTACTGGAAAGACATCAAGTAAACCTTCGATGCCCGGCTGTTCAGTTCGGGCAGTATGGAGTGGGTAAGCCAGACAATTGGCTTCCCACTCTTTTTTGATTTTAGGAGTCTTCCCCATGATGGTGCTTTATTCAGGAACTACCTGTCCCTTTTCTCATCGTTGCCGTTTTGTGTTGTTTGAAAAAGGCATGGATTTTGAAATCCGTGACGTCGATCTGTACAACAAGCCGGAAGACATCAATGTGATGAATCCTTACGGTCAGGTACCGATTCTGGTGGAGCGCGACTTGATCTTGTACGAGTCCAACATCATCAACGAGTACATCGACGAGCGTTTTCCGCATCCGCAATTGATGCCCGGTGATCCAGTGGATCGGGCACGTGTGCGTTTGTTCTTGCTCAATTTTGAGAAAGAGCTGTTTGTGCATGTGGTGACTTTGGAAAACCGTGCGCTCAAGGGCAATGACAAAGCGTTGGAAAAAGCCCGCGCCCACATTCGCGATCGCTTGACGCAATTGGCCCCCGTGTTTTTGAAGAACAAGTTCATGCTGGGTGATAATTTCTCGATGCTTGACGTGGCGATTGCTCCTTTGCTTTGGCGCTTGGATTATTACGGCATTGATTTAAGCAAAAATGCGGCGCCCTTGCTCAAATATGCGGAGCGTATATTTTCTCGTCCAGCTTACATCGAAGCACTGACACCCTCAGAAAAGGTCATGCGCAAGTAAGCACACCATCCACCTGAAGACATTTGAGGTGTTCATGAAGCCAGAAGAAACTCCATCTACTCGCCCTTACCTGCTAAGGGCTTTGTATGAGTGGTGCACAGACAATGGATTTACGCCTTATGTGGCCGTGATGGTGGACGAAACTGTTCAAGTGCCACGCGAGTATGTGAAAGATGGTGAGATTGTTTTGAATGTGAGTTTTGATGCCACGAGTTCCTTAAAGTTGGGCAATGACTTCATTGAATTCAAAGCACGCTTTGGTGGAAAACCACGTGACATCATGGTCCCCATGGACCGTGTCATGGCAATTTATGCCCGAGAGAATGGGCAAGGCATGTCCTTCCCTGTAAATCGTGCACAACGTGCGGTGCAGCAGTTTGAAGCAGTGAAAACCGTTGAGTCGCCCTCTGCAGGTCTGGCAGCAGTTCCTGCTGCTGGAAAAGCAGATGAAACCGATGTTTCAACGACACCAAATTCTGCACCGCGCCCCACACTGACACGCATCAAATAATTCTTTTTTGGGCTTAAATGCCCTCTCTTACAGTTAGAATACAGACCGTTGCCGCTTTAGCTCAGTTGGTAGAGCACCCGCCTTGTAAGCGGTAGGTCGTCAGTTCGAATCCGACAAGCGGCACCAAATCAACAAACTCTTTGAGTTTTTCAATCCTGCACATGCAAATGTTGCAGGTTTTTTTATGGTGGCTTGAAACGCTGCAACTTCTGAATAGCGGTTACAGCGATAAAACTTTCAACCGAATTGTTTGAACTTCGTGCCCTTTGCTGTGCAAATGCGCTTGCATGGCTGGCAACATTTGCCGAAGTTTGGCTGCCGCTGCGTTGCTACTGACCAAAATACACCAATCTGAGCCCTCAATGGGGCCGGCTTGGAGGGCTGTGCGCAAGTTGGGCGGTATCAGAGAATCGAGCGATCGCAGCCTTCGCCTCGATTCCTGCATCAGCGAAGTTAGTTGCGCCAGTGTCGGAGAGTCTTGTGCCGCCTGCAGCAATGATTGGGCTTGGTTGTGTCTTCTGATTGGCTGTGTGCGGGGCATTATCCGGATTATCGGCGATTAGGCGGCGAGCGAGAGGGTAAAATGCAGGGTTTGATGGTGTTCCTTGCGCAGGTGTTTTTGATTTATTCGAGGCCCTTGTATTTGGCGACTGTCATCCTTAACTTAAGTCACACCAACAGACAGGATTTCCGGTTTTGCAGCATGCCCTTGGGTTTGTGCAGATCGTGCAGACATGGCTACTAATTTCCTCACCAAAATTTTTGGCAGTCGCAATGACCGCCTGATCAAACAATACCGCAAGACGGTCGAACGTATCAATGCCCTTGAGTCCAACCTCGAAGGATTGAGCGACGATCAGCTGCGAGCCAAAACCCAAGAATTCAAAGACCGAGTGGCCGCCGGAGAAACGCTTGACGCAATCTTGCCGGAAGCCTTTGCTGTGGTGCGTGAAGGCTCCAAACGGGCCATGAAGATGCGTCACTTTGACGTGCAAATGGTCGGTGGTATCGCCTTGCACAATGGAAAAATTGCCGAAATGGGCACGGGCGAAGGCAAAACGCTGACAGCCACACTGCCGGTCTACCTCAATGCATTAACTGACAAGGGTGTTCACGTTGTCACCGTCAACGATTACCTGGCCAATCGTGATGCCCAGTGGATGGCACGCCTGTATAACTTTTTGGGATTGTCTGTAGGCATCAATTTGCCTCAGATGCCCCGAGAAGAAAAGCAGGCCGCTTACCGTTCAGATATCACCTACGGCACTAACAATGAATACGGTTTTGATTACCTGCGTGACAACATGGTGTATGAAACTGCTGACCGTGTTCAGCGTGGATTGAACTACGCCATTGTGGACGAGGTGGATTCGATCCTGATCGACGAAGCACGCACCCCTTTGATCATCAGCGGGCAGGCTGAGGACCATACTGCACAATATTTGGCCATGAACCAAGTGGTCCCATCGCTCACGCGTCAAGAAGGAGAAGCCGATCCGCGAACGGGTGAAGGCATCATTACACCCGGTGACTTCACTGTTGATGAAAAATCCCATCAGATTTATTTGACGGAAAATGGTCACGAAAATGCCGAAAAAATCCTTTCAAGCATGGGCCTTATTCCGGAAAATGCCAGCCTTTACGACCCTGCCAACATCAGCTTGATGCACCATTTAATGGCCGCATTGCGTGCCAATCATCTGTACCATAAAGATCAGCACTACGTGGTTCAAGAGGGTGAAATCATCATTGTGGATGAGTTCACTGGACGATTGATGAGCGGTCGACGTTGGAGTGACGGGCTTCACCAAGCTGTCGAGGCCAAAGAGGGTGTGAGCATCCAGGCTGAAAATCAGACCATGGCATCCATCACATTTCAGAACTATTTCCGTTTGTATGGAAAGTTAGGGGGTATGACGGGGACAGCCGATACCGAAGCCTATGAGTTTCAGGAAATCTATGGCCTCGAAACCATCGTCATTCCACCCAACCGCAAGAGTCAACGCCAAGATCAGTTGGATCGCGTCTACAAAACAGCCAAGGAAAAATACGACGCTGCAATTGACGACATACGAGAGTGTCATGACCGTGGTCAACCGGTTCTGGTTGGAACCACGTCGATTGAAAACTCAGAACTCATTGCAGATTTGCTGGAAAAAGCGAAGCTGCAGCACCAAGTTCTGAATGCCAAGCAGCATGCCCGCGAAGCGGATATCGTGGCGCAAGCGGGTCGTCCCGGCATGATCACCATCGCCACCAACATGGCCGGCCGAGGTACAGACATTGTTTTGGGTGGCAACATCGAAAAATCTATTCAAGCTGTGGAGACGGATGAAGCTTTGAGTGCTGCTGAGCAAGAACAGCAAATTGTTCAGTTGCGTGCCGCGTGGTTGCTCGAGCATGAAAAAGTCAAATCTTTGGGTGGTTTGCGCATCATTGCGACCGAGCGGCACGAGTCACGGCGGATTGACAACCAATTGCGTGGACGTTCAGGTCGGCAAGGTGACCCAGGTTCTTCGCGTTTCTATTTGAGCTTAGACGATTCGCTGATGCGCATTTTTGCGGGTGACCGCGTGCGTGCCATCATGGACCGTTTGAAGATGCCTGAAGGTGAGGCCATAGAGGCCGGTATGGTGACCCGCAGCATTGAAAGTGCGCAGCGCAAAGTAGAGGCACGCAACTTTGATATCCGCAAGCAATTGCTGGAGTATGACGATGTTTCCAATGACCAGCGTCAAGTCATCTACCAGCAACGCAATGACATTTTGGATGCGCAAGATTTGAATGCACAAATTGCGGGTCTGCGTGAAGGTAGCTTTACGGATCTGGTTCGTCAATTTGTGCCTGAGGAGTCGGTAGAAGAGCAATGGGACTTGTTTGCTTTGGAGCGTGTGCTTGCCGATGAATGGCAGATTGATTTGCCCTTGCGTGAGCAGGTGAAAGTGGCCACTGCGATCACGGATCAGGACATACTGGAGACTGTCATTGCTGCAGCGCACGCCAGTTTTGAGGTCAAGTTGCAAGCCATTGGTGCAGAAAATTTCTTGCCATTTGAGCGTGTAGTGTTACTCCAAAGCATTGACACCCATTGGCGAGAACACCTCAGTGCATTGGACTATTTGCGTCAAGGCATTCACTTGCGCGGATATGCGCAAAAGCAGCCCAAACAGGAATACAAACGAGAAGCGTTTGAGCTATTTGGTCAGTTGCTCGATTCGGTTAAAAACGAAGTCACAAAAGTGATCTTGAATGTGAAAATTCAGTCGCCCGAGGAAGCTGAGCAAGCAGCTCAGGCACTGGGTTCGCAGGCTGAAGCCATCAGCAACGTTACCTACACGGCACCCGATGAATCCGGTGTGCCACAGACCATGGCTTTAGAGCCCGTGTTGCATCAAAATAGGACGGTCGGCCGTAACGAACCTTGCCCTTGCGCCAGTGGTAAAAAATACAAGCACTGCCACGGTAAGTTGGCTTAGGGTCTCAAAAGAAAGTGTGTCATGCCTGTGAACTTATTGCCGCCTGAGCCGGCGGATCTCTTGCCCGTTGCCGGTGTCCGTTTGGGCATTGCGCAGGCGGGCATTCGCAAAGTCAACCGCAAAGATTTGACAGTTCTTTTGTTGGACGAAGGCACTTCTGTTGCTGGCGTTTTCACGCGCAACCGATTCTGCGCTGCGCCGGTGCAAGTTTGCAGAGAACATTTGGCTGCAGGTGATGGCATTCGTGCCATGGTCATCAACACGGGAAACGCCAATGCAGGAACTGGAGCCCAGGGTTTGGCTGATGCGCGGGCGACCTGCGAGGCAATGGCTTTGCTGTTGAAGCTGCAGCCTTCTCAAGTCCTCCCGTTTTCCACGGGTGTCATCATGGAGCCCTTGCAGGTGGACCGCATTGTTGCGGGTTTGCCCAAAGCCTTGGCTGATGCGAACGACACGCATTGGGCGCAGGCCGCCGAAGGCATCATGACGACAGATACCTTGCCCAAGGCCTTCAGTACGCGTGTTGATATTGCAGGCGTTCCGGTCACTGTCACAGGTATCAGCAAAGGCGCAGGCATGATTCGTCCAAACATGGCCACCATGTTGGGCTTTGTGGCGACGGATGCGCATATCGCCCCCGAATTATTGCAATCCTTGACCGCCGAATTGGCGGATGCGTCTTTCAACCGAATTACGATTGATGGGGACACCTCGACCAACGATTCATTCCTGGTGATGGTGACCCACAAGGCTGCGACCCCCCTCATTACATCGTTGTCCAGCCCTGAGGGCCTGGCGTTAAAGGCCGCCATGTTGAGTGTGTCACGACAGTTGGCGCACGCCATTGTTCGAGACGGTGAAGGCGCCACCAAATTCATCACAATTCAGGTTGACGGTGGAAAAACCACCGAAGAGTGCCGAAAGGTGGCCTACGCCATAGCGCATTCGCCTTTGGTGAAAACGGCTTTCTTTGCCAGTGACCCCAACCTGGGTCGCATTCTCGCAGCCGTGGGTTATGCGGGTATTGAGGACCTGGATCCAACCGGTATCGACTTGTTTCTCGATGAGGTGCAGGTTGCAATTCAAGGTGGGCGTCATCCCGCTTACAAAGAAGAAGATGGACAGAGAGTTATGAAGAAAAGTGAAATTTTGGTGCGCGTCCTGCTGGGCCGCGGTTCATGCACTGACACGGTCTGGACCTGCGACCTGAGCCATGACTATGTTTCTATCAACGCGGATTACAGATCATGAGCCACCCCTTGGAACAGTTGGTCGTTCGGGCAGCGCAGTTGATGGACCGTATCGAGGCTGCATTACCCCAGACCTTGTCGGCGCCGGATTGGACGCAGGCCATTGCTTGGCGGTACCGCAAAAGATCAACAGGTCACGGCGTCTTGGAGCCCGTTCGCCATGTTTCCGACATGGGCTTGGCTGACTTGCAAGAGATCGATGGCCAAAAAGAAAAAATGCAGCGCAATACAGAGCAATTTGTGCGTGGTTTGCCTGCGAACAATGTGTTGCTGACGGGTGCACGTGGTACGGGTAAGTCTTCTTTAATCAAAGCCTGTTTGAATGCGTATTCTGTGCAGGGTTTACGTCTGATCGAAGTCGATAAATCCGATTTGATCGACCTCCCGGACATCGTCGATGTCGTTGCAGGACGCCCTGAAAAGTTCATGATTTTTTGTGATGACTTGAGCTTTGAAGATGGCGAACCCGGTTACAAGGCGCTCAAGTCCATACTGGACGGTTCCGTGGCTGCATCGACCCCGAATGTGTTGATCTACGCGACCAGCAATCGTCGGCATTTACTGCCTGAATATATGAAGGACAACCTGTCGTATACCCATACGGACGATGGCGAAGTGCATCCGGGTGAAGTCATTGAAGAGAAAATTTCTTTGTCTGAGCGTTTTGGTTTGTGGGTCAGTTTTTACCCTTTCTCTCAAGACGAATATCTGACCATTGTGGCGCAGTGGATGGCTTCATTGGGCGCCAGCCCATCGGTCATTGACTCCGCTCGGCCAGAGGCCTTGGTGTGGGCTTTAGAGCGCGGTTCACGCAGCGGACGGGTGGCTTATCAATTCGCTCGTGATTTCATGGGGCAACAAGCTGCAAAGGCATGAGTGAGCCGCTGCTCGTAGCCGACGGGGCATTGGCGCGTGATGGTGGTTCTGACCGTCATCCGGTCGACGTGGCTGTGGGGATTTTGGTCCGCTCTGATGGTCGATTTCTTTTAACAACTCGCCCTCAGGGTAAGGTTTATGCGGGTTATTGGGAGTTTCCCGGTGGCAAGCTTGAAGCCGGCGAATCGGTTCAACAAGCACTGGTGCGGGAACTGTCCGAAGAGCTGGGTATTTCTTTGCAGGTCAGTGATGTCATGCCCTGGAAGCAGCAATTGGTCGACTATCCACATGCCTTGGTGCGTTTGAACTTTTGCAAACTTCACGTGTGGCAAGGCACGCTGGAAATGCGTGAACAGCAAAGTCATGCATGGCAAATACTGCCGGTAGAAGTGATGCCCGTGTTACCTGGAACAGTGCCTGTTTTGGCTTGGCTGGCGCAGGAACAAGGGTTTTCAGGCCAAACCCATGCAGCATGATCTGATGGCTCGATTTTTTACCAACAGCCTGGGGCTCACTGAATAAGTTTGGGGTCACCAAACACATCGCTGTCCGGCGGTGTATCTTCTGGAACGCGGAAACTTTCGCTTGCCCAAGCCCCCAAATCAATACCTTTGCAGCGTGCGCTGCAAAAAGGCCGATAGATGTTGGTCGAATTGAAAACACTGTCACCGGCACAGGTGGGGCAAGGGACAAGACGGGGTTTTTTCTCGCTCAGACTCATGCGCACAAGGTCATTTCGAACGCAGTGTCTCCGGTACTCGCAATCAAGCGGCTATCTTCTTGTTGTTGCATCAGGCGAATAACGACCAGCAAGCGGTTGCAACTGATTTCGGGGACCAGAGCCAAAGCCGGATCAATACGCAAGCGCAGTAATTGGAAGGTTCGGCCTTGTGGCAAATTTTGTTGCAGCTGGCCCGATGTCGCCATGACCTTTTGCGCTGCACCTGACTCGCGCAGCATTTTGAGCAGCATTTGGATCGACTGTGCAACGGGAATAAAGCATGCCGACCATTGGTGGAGATCGGCTTGGCGTTTATCAACACCATGGTGCTGCCAAGCGTGGTAGGCTGGTAAATCGAATTCACAAGTCCCACCTGGAATGACGACGCGGCTTTTCAGACTGTTCAGGAAATCACTTTCATTTAATTTGCTGCCAATTTTCCCAGTCAGTGCGTTCAAGGATTCAAAGTTTTGTTCGAGTTGTGAAATGATCATGTCCAGCGCATTTTCTGAAATCGCGGGGTTACCTCTGTAGCCATTCATGACCTGCTTTTGGCGCTCCAAGTCCTTGAGAACATCTGACTTTAATTCAGGCCTTGAAGACACTTCGAGTATCTCGAACAAGGTGATCAAAGCAAAGTGGTGGTCGATCGGAGATTCACGCGGAATCAACTGCCCCAAACGGCTAAAAAGCTGTTGGAGTCGAAGATAAGTGCGGATGCGCTCGTTAAAGGGATATTCGTACAGAATCACGCTGCGTCTTTCAGAAACGTCATCATAGCCCGAAGCGGCTTGCCCATTTGCCCACTTCTCTCTTTAATCCTTGAAGATCAATACCTTGGTTATAAATTACGCTGTCTGCGCAGGCTAACCTTTGCGATGAACTCGCTTGTTGGGCAATGATGTTGCGAACTTCATCTTCGGTCAATTGGCTTCTGTGCATGACTCTTTGGATTTGGCTCGCTTGTGTACAGTCCACCACCACCACGTGGTGAACCTTTTGACGCCAGCGATCTCCGGATTCCACAAGCAAGGGCACATCAAACACCAAACAAGTTTTGCCGCTCTCGATGGCGTGTTGGGTTTGCTCTTGCGTGATTTGCCCGACCAAGGGATGAATGATGCTCTCCAAAAGTCGTTTCGACGTCGGGTTCGCAAAGACATGGGACCGCATGGCTGCTCGGTCCATCGCGCCTTCTGCAGTCACCATGCTCGGTCCAAAGCACTCGGCAATGGACGCAATGGCGCGCCCACCGGGGACTGTCAAACTTCTGGAGATGGCATCTGCATCGATCACGGCAGCCCCCCATTCAGCCAAAAGCCCCGCAACCGTACTTTTACCGCTTCCGATGCCGCCTGTCAGGCCAATATGGTGAATCAGGTTCATGGTGTCAAGCCATCCATTGGAAGATGTCCAGATCGCCCCAAATCATGTAGAGCCAAGCCGCCATGGCGAGGAAAGGGCCAAATGGGATGTAGTGATTTTCGCGTAATTTTTGTTGGTATTTTAAAATCAAGCCGACACCTATACCTGCCAGTGAAGCCAGCAAGATCAGGGGAATTAACGCAGACCAGCCAAACCAAGCTCCAAGCGCAGCAAACAATTTGAAGTCCCCATACCCCATGCCTTCTTTACCGGTGCATAGCTTGAACACCCAATAGACGGTCCACAATGAAACATAAGCTGCTACTGCGCCCCACAGAGCGTCGGTTAGGCTTGTATTGGAAAGTCCCAGCGCGGCGACAATCAGTCCGGCCCATGTCAAAGCTTGTGTCATGTGGTCGGGCAGCAATGTGGTGTCCCAATCAATGCACGCCAAAGCCACTAAAGTACAAACAAACCCGCTCCAAACAAGGGCTTGCCAACCCAGGCCCCAATGGTTAAAACACCAAGCTAGCAAGGCAGCGGTGAACAGCTCAACGGCAGGGTAGCGCCATCCTATAGGGGCGCGGCAGGCGCTACAAAGACCTTGAAGCATCAGGTAACTTAACACGGGAATGTTTTCCCACCACAACAAAGTGTGCAAGCAATGCGGGCAATGCGACCTCGGCATTGAGAGGGTCAAACTTGTAGGCAATTCATCCGCGCTTGACGACAAGGCCTCTGCTCGCCATTGGCGCTCCAGTATGAGGGGTGTTCGATGGATGACCACGTTCAAAAAACTGCCCAAGAGCAAGCCCATCAAGCCACCTAGAAAGCCTGCATAAGGTTGAAGAGAGTACAAAAATTCTGTTGTCAAAACACTTGACCTAATTTGAAAATGGGCAAATAAAGTGCCACCAAAATACCGCCCACCAAAATGCCTAAAACCACAATGATGATGGGTTCAATCAGACTCGACAAACCTGCCAGTTGGTCATGGACCTCATTTTCCAGCAATCCACCAGCGCGCGCCAACATGTTATCGATTGATCCCGTTTCTTCTCCGATTGCACACATTTGCACCACCACACTCGGAAACAAGCCTGTCAAGGCCATGGTCTCGTTCAGGCTGCTGCCTTGTGCCACCTGTTCTCGCATTGTCTCTGATGCTTGCGCATAGACCGAATGATCGCATGCAGCGGCGACCGGCCCAAGAGCCTCAACCAATGGTATGCCTGCTGAAAGCAGGGCCGACAGTGTTTGTGTCCACCGCGCAACAACAGCAGCCTGGATCATCGGGCCTATCAGTGGCAGACGCAGTTTCCACCGGTCCATGCGTTGTTGATGCGAAGGGTGGCTCAACCATCCCCTGCGCCAGGCAAAGGTCACCATGAGAGACAGTGGCACCACAAGCCAGGCGCTGCGCGTTAAGCCCTGGCTGACTGCAATGACCCATTGCGTTGGAAGCGGCAGGGCGGCTCCAAATGAGGCGAAGACATCTTGAAATACGGGTGCCACTGCCATCAATATCACCAAAACTACGGCAACTGCCACGGTCACCACCGCGGCAGGGTACATCAATGCCGAGCGGACTTTGGATTGAAGGGCAGCATTCTTCTCTAATGTTTGGGCTAACTTGTCCATCATTTCGTCCAAAATTCCAGCCACCTCGCCAGCAGCCACCAGGCTGCAATACAAAGGGTTAAAGTGATCGGGGTGCTTGCGAAAGGCGGTATTTAAAGAGGTGCCTGCTTCAATGTCCGAATGCAGTCGCTCGAGCAGGCTCACCAAGTGGGGGTTCGGGGTGCTGCGTATTACCAATTCGAAGGACTGCAGCAAAGGCACACCTGCGTGCAACATGGTAGCGAGTTGGCGGGTGAAAAGGGCCAGTTCTTTGCTACTGATGCGCCCCTTTCTTTTTTTGCGACGGACTTGTAAATTCGTTAAGCGAATACCTTGATGGTTCAACATAGCGCGTGCCATGCTGATGTTGGGTGCAGCGACCTCACCCTGAACGGGGCGATTTTGCGGGTCATGGCCGGACCAAGCAAAAAGGATCTGGGTCTTTGTGGGTGCGGCCATGGTGTTAACCTGTCAATGGGAGTCGCTGGTGGCGGCAATCACTTCATGCAGAGAAGTAATCCCCTGCATTACTTTTCGCAGACCCGACTGCCGCAGGCTGAGGACGCCTTCACGTTGAGCTTGGAGGGCGATGGCCTTTGCGCTGGCTTCTTGCAAAATCAATTCAGCCATGACATCGCTGATGGGCATGACCTGAAAAATGCCGATCCTACCGGAGAACCCTTTATGGCAATGCGTGCATCCCATGGGTTTGTACATGTCACAAGGCGCTTGCAAATACTGATCAGGCAGTCCCGCATCACGCATAATTTGAATGCCCACAGTTTCTGCTTTTTTACAGTGTTCACACAAACGACGCACCAAACGCTGGGCCGTTATCAAGGCAATGCTGGAGACGATGTTGTAAGGTGCAATGCCCATGTTGCGCAACCTTGACAGAGTGCTTGGTGCATCGTTCGTGTGTAAAGTTGAGAACACCAAGTGCCCTGTTTGCGCAGCCTTGATGGCGATGTCCGCTGTCTCAAGATCGCGGACTTCGCCGACCATCAATACGTCAGGATCTTGACGTAAAAAAGCCCGCAGAGCCACGGCAAAAGTCAGTCCTGCTTTGTCGTGAACATTGACCTGATTGACGCCTTGTAAATGAATCTCGGACGGATCCTCTACGGTGGCAATATTGATTTCGGGGGTGTTGAGTAAGTTCAAGCAAGCATAGAGCGACTGTGTTTTACCAGACCCCGTCGGCCCGGTCACCAGCACCATGCCATGGGGTCTGCGAATGGCTGCGAGAAGGCGCTCTTTTTCTTCCACCTCGTAACCCAGTTGGTCAATACTCAAACAAGAGGCTTCTGGCGACAAAATTCGGATAACCAGTTTTTCACCAAATAAGGTCGGTAGCGTGCTGACCCGCAAGTCAAGTTCACTGCCATTTGGCAGGGGAAGTTTCATGCGACCGTCCTGAGGCAGTCTTTTTTCGGCAATGTCCATTTTTGACAGCACCTTGATGCGCGAGGCGAGTTTGTCTTTCAAGGCCCAATTGGGTGCGGGAACTTCTCGAAGCTCGCCGTCGATACGCATGCGGACGCGGTAGAGGTGTTCAAAAGGCTCAAAGTGCAAGTCAGAGGCTTTTAATTTGACGGCGTCGATCAGCACTTTTTCAAGGTAAGCGACTACAGGGAAATCATCGGCACCATTGAGTTTGACAGCTGAAGTTTGTGCGGTAGCCATGATTTTAAAGAACACTTAAAAATCATTATATTTACTTTTATTACTTCTTTTGTAAATATATAAAAACCCGAGCTTATCCTTTGATGGCCTGTATTTGTGCTGTGCGATGCGGGCCTTGATGGTAAGTGCCTTCATTCAGAAGTCGTTCCGATTCTTGTGCAAACACGACCTGCAAAGGCGCCAGTTCTGCTTACAAGAGGCCAATTCCAGGGTGAGGGTCTGAGGAAGTTGCACCGGAATCGACCTTGGTTTGCGAAATAAAGTGGCCACTTTGACGCAAGGCATGGCCCAGTTGACCCTGCAAGCGCTGCCGAACTGAACTCAAATTCCTGCAGGCAAAGACCAGCCTAAAACCGTTCGAATCACGTTTTCACAGTCAGACGCATCGTGTCCTCGCCAAGCCACGATATGGTCAGGCCGGATCAAGGCCAAAGGAGCTTCATAGAGCGCCAGTATTGCCGGATCTCCATGGGCCATGACTTTCAAATCCATGTGTTTTTTCTGGGCTATATTTTCAAAAGCTTGCACGTCAGGTGCCAAGGGGCCCAGCACCAGCAGGGTCCATCCGGTATGAAAACTGTCAAACAATGAGCGGCCATCCTCCAGCCAGGTGTGCGGTGGCCTTCCGCCTGGGCAGGCTGTGGGTGTATACATGTTGGGATCGTCATTGGGGGGGGTACTGCCATCGCGAACGATGATCTCGGATGCGTCATAACGGCCACCGAATGTCACCCCAGGGATATTAAATTCCAACCGGACGTGGGCATTCAGATGCTCACCCGCATACGCCCGCGCGGCTTTCCCTTGGGGGGTGTCCTCGTCCAATTCAGGTACTGCAGGTAGCAAGCCGACCGAGTCAGCGAAACGCCTTGCGTAGCCGGTGTTACGTTGCGCCAAGGGATGTCGCTCTGTGGCGTAAGTCTGCAGCAGACTTTCGGGTGATTGCCCTTGAATCACGGAAGCCAGCTTCCATCCCAGATTGACCGCGTCTTCAATCGCCGTGTTGTAGCCCAGACCTCCCGTGGGTGTGAACAAGTGCGCAGCATCGCCCATCAAAAACACGCGGCCCTGAGATAACTTTTGTGCCACAAGCGCATGACCTGCTGACCACGTCTGCACAGACAAAATCTCAATGGGTACTTCCTGCCCAATGGCTTGGAATACCATTTTCCGGGCTTGCTCGTGCGTCCAGTCTTCTGCTGTTTCATCTTCGTGTAATGCAGCATGGAATGCAAATTCACCCTGTCCATCCACTGCTGCCATCAGCGCCCTGCGCTCGGCGTTCACGGTCACATACATCCACGCCCGTGGGTGGGGAATGCAGGTATAGAAAGCGGGGGCTTTCAGGTAAATAGCCAGCATCTGTCCACCCATGAAGCCACGCTTTTCGCCAGAATGACCTGCATAAGAAATGCCTAACTGACTGCGAATCTTGCTGCGTGGCCCATCGGCACCAATCAGATATCGGCATCGAATGGGGTGCGCTGCCTGCGACCCATCCGTGGGTGCGATCCAAACCTCAATGTTGTCTCCGTGGTCAACAAAGCGCTCCATCTTCCAGCCATAACGGATGTCATTGCTCGGCCACTTTTCAGCATGCCGACGGAGTACGGGTTCGACATATTTTTGTGAAATACGATGGGGCAGTTCAGCGGCACTCCAAGAACCACCCATTTGTTTGATCGATTGGACCGCTTGGGCTGCTGTGGGCAGTTGCAGTCTGGCCAACTCATAAGTACTCAAGCGCGTGAAATAGGCGATGTCTGTGGGGTGGTCTTTGGGTAAACCCAGCTGCCTGATTTCGTCAGCGAAACCCAGTCTTCGGTAATGCTCCATGGTCCGCGCTTGAGTGGCGTTGGCCTGTGGGTTGAAGGCCGTTGAAGCCTTTGCATCCACCAGCAAAGCGGAAACCCCGCGCAGCCCCAATTCATTGGCCAGCATCAGGCCGCTGGGCCCGCCGCCCACAATCAAAACGTCTTGCATGTTGTTTCCTTGCAGGTTTTCAAAACCTGCCTGCATTTCAATGTTTTTCGATTTTCGACTTGGCAATGATTTCGGTCCATCGTCGAATATCCTGGCTCAGCAGATCTGAGACTTGCTCTGGCGTGCTGCCTTGGGCGTAAAGACTCAATTCGAGTAAGCGTTTCTTCACTTCGGGCATGGCCAAAATGGCTTGCAGTTCCCTGCTCAGGCGTTGCACCACATCTGGCGGCGTTTTTGCGGGCACCGACAAGCCGTTCCAGGAGCTCACATTGAATTGAGACAGATTCCCCCCGGCCTCTTTGATGGCCGGCACATCGGGCAAAACGGGCGAGCGCTTTTCACTCAACAGCGCCACTGGACGAAGCGCCTTGGATTGAATTTGAGGCATTAAGGGTCCCAGAATTTCAACCATCGCGTCAATTTCTCCGCCGCGCAAGGCGGTAATCACGGGTGGAGTGCCATTGAAAGGCACGATCTGCGCAGTCAGTCCGGCGGCGCTGACAAAAAGTTCGGCGGCCAGATTTTGGGTGGTGCCTATTTGCGGTGATCCGATATTGAGCTTGCCAGGATTGGCGCGGGCGTAGGCCAATAATTCAGACAAATTTTTGAAACGCCCGCTCTCGGCCACTGCGATCACGAGATCAAAACTGGCCAGTTTGGAGACCGGCGTAAAGTCCTTGAGCGTATCAAAGGGGAGCGTTTTGAACAAGGCCGCACTGACCGCGCTGCCGCTGGAGATCAGGAGCATGGTGTGACCATCGGGTTCGGCACGGGCCACCATTTCACCCGCCACAATGCCGCCCGCACTGGGCTTGTTTTCAACAACCACAGATTGACCCAAAGCTTCAGAAAGTTTCTGCGCCACAGTGCGCGCGGTGATGTCTGCCGCACCCCCTGCAGCATTGGGCACCACAATTTTTAAAGTTTTACTGGGAAAGACGACTTGCGCTTGAACTGGCAAGGCTGCCATCGAACTCAAAGCCATGGCCAATAGCAGGTGACAACGCCATGGCGTTGCAAAAAAATGTGTCATGAAGCGCTTTCAAAATAAGTGGCGTTTAAGCGCATAGAGCATTCAGGCGCGTCGTTCTAGAAGTTGGGAAGCTAAAGTCACCATGGCTTGGCTGTAAGGGTTGTCGGGTAATTGGAGCGCTGCATCTATGGCTCGCTGAGCTTCGGCCGAAGCTGCCTGTCGCGTGGCCGCCAAGGCACCAGTTTCACGAACGATGTCAACGATGTCTTGGAGACGATCGACGCAACCGCTTTGAATGGCCTCGCGAACAGTTTCACGCTGCACTGTGTTGCCCCGTTGCATGGCCAGAATCAAGGGCAGGGTGACTTTGCCTTCACGCAGGTCGTCGCCCATGTTTTTACCCATTTCGGCGGCTTGTCCGTCATAGTCCAGTACGTCGTCTATCACCTGAAATGCGGTGCCCAATGATTGGCCGTATGAAGCACAAGCATGTTCCTCGTGGGCATTGCTGCCTGCCAAAATAGCACCCAGACGCGCGCTGGCCTCAAACAATTTGGCTGTTTTGGAGCGGATCACACGCAAATAGCCTTCTTCGTCCAAGGAAGCGTCATGCATGTTCATCAATTGCAGGACTTCGCCTTCGGCAATCACGTTGGTGGCTTCTGCCAATGTTTGCATCACCCGCATGTTGTTGGCATCAAGCATCATCTGAAAGGCGCGGGAATACAGGAAGTCACCAACCAATACGCTGGCGGGATTGCCGAAATTTTCATTGGCAGTCGGACGACCACGCCGTAAAGTGGATTCGTCCACCACATCATCATGCAGCAGGGTGGCGGTGTGAATAAATTCCACAACTGCAGCCAAATTAAAACGCTGTTCTTTTGTACAGCCAAGTGCGCCACAGGTCAGCAGCAACAGTACGGGGCGCAATCGCTTGCCCCCAGCTGCGATGATGTACTGCGCCACTTGAGCGACCAAGGGCACGCTGGACGCAAGGCGTTCGGCAATCACGCCGTCAACCTGGGCCATGTCGTGTGCGACCAGATCCAAAACGGCGGCAGTAATAGGGGCAGAAGCTGACAACTTGGGACTAACTAGGGATGGTTTAAGGCCGTAGACACGGTGCTCACTCCATTATAAAGAGACCACTCCTGTACGACAAAGGTATTCATATGAGGGCTTGTACAGAGGGGTGATAGCATGCTAGAATCTCGGGTTCCCCAGGGACGTCCTGTGGAAACTTCCATTCAAGAGGTCATTTATGTACGCGGTCATAAAAACCGGCGGCAAACAGTATCGTGTTGCGGCTGGCGAAAAAATTAAAGTAGAACAGATTGCTGCGGACGTTGGCCAGGAAATCGTGTTTGATCAGGTGCTTGCCGTCGGTAACGGCGCAGACATTAAGATCGGTACGCCCCTGGTGTCCGGCGCCACAGTCACAGTCACAGTGTTGGCTCACGGCAAGCACGACAAAGTGCACATCTTCAAGATGCGCCGTCGTAAGCACTATCAGAAACGTCAGGGTCACCGCCAGCAGTTCACAGAACTGCAAATCGGCGCGATCTCTGCCTGAGGAGAATAGGTCATGGCACAGAAAAAAGGCGGCGGCTCTACGCGAAATGGTCGTGATTCCAAGCCAAAGATGCTCGGCGTCAAGGCGTTTGGTGGCCAACTGATCAGCGCTGGCTCGATCATTGTTCGTCAACGGGGTACTAAATTCCATGCGGGCTCTAATGTCGGTCAGGGTAAAGACCATACTTTGTTTGCTTTGGTAGATGGCCACGTGTCGTTTGCCGTCAAAGGTGCTTTGAACAAACAAACCATCAATGTGACGCCAGCGGTCTAAGCGGTCCTGTGGATGCGAAGGAGCCCCGCCTGGTCGGGGCTTCTGTGTTTTGGTACTTTGTTTTATAACCCCTGAACTGGATTTCTATGAAGTTCGTTGACGAAGCCTATATTGATATCGCCGCAGGTGACGGCGGGACCGGCTGCGTCTCGTTTCGGCATGAGAAATACAAAGAGTTTGGTGGGCCCAATGGGGGTGACGGTGGCAGAGGCGGGCACGTGTTCGCGGTGGCCGATCCTAATTTAAATACGCTGGTGGATTTTCGTTACTCGCGCCGCCACGAAGCCAAGCGCGGCCAGCATGGCATGGGATCCGACATGTTTGGTGCTGCGGGTGATGACGTCACGCTGAAAATGCCTGTCGGCACCATCATGTCTGATGCTGAAACCGGCGAAGTTCTGTTTGAATTGCTCAAGCCTGGTGAGGTCGTGACGATCGCCAAAGGTGGCGATGGTGGTTTTGGAAACATGCGCTTTAAGAGTGCGATCAACCGTGCGCCTCGACAAAAAACCCCAGGTTGGCCGGGCGATAAACTCAGCCTCAAACTGGAGTTGAAAGTATTGGCTGATGTGGGTTTGCTGGGCATGCCCAATGCCGGCAAATCGACACTGATTGCCGCTATCTCCAACGCGCGGCCCAAGATCGCTGATTACCCCTTTACAACCTTGCATCCCAATTTAGGCGTCGTTCGCGTCGGCCCAGAACAAAGCTTTGTGGTTGCGGATGTGCCGGGTCTGATCGAGGGTGCCTCTGAAGGTGCGGGACTGGGGCATTTGTTCTTGCGCCATTTGCAGCGCACCCGCTTGTTGTTGCATATTGTCGATGTGGCACCTTTTGACGAAGGCGTGGACCCCGTTGCCCAAGCCAAGGCCATTGTGGCTGAACTGAAAAAATACGATGCGGGTTTGTATAACAAACCGCGCTGGGTGGTGCTGAACAAACTGGACATGGTGCCTACAGATAAGCGTGAAGCCGTGGTCAAAGACTTCGTCAAGCGCTTCAAATACAAAGGGCCCGTTTTTGAAATTTCGGCTCTGACCCGTGAGGGCTGTGAACCTTTGATCAAATCGATTTTCCAACACATCAAGGCTCAGCAAATTCAGGAGCAGGAACCGGTCTATATCGATCCTCGCTTCACCGAGGCCACGCCCGAATAAAACTGCTTTTAACGATGACATCTGCTGCAACCCTTTTGCGTGACGCTCGGCGTATCATCGTCAAGGTCGGCTCGAGCTTGGTCACCAATGACGGCAGAGGGCTCGACGAGGCCGCGATTGGGGAGTGGTGCCGGCAAATGGCTGTTTTGGCCGCAGAGGGACGTGAAGTCATCATGGTCTCAAGCGGTGCCATTGCCGAAGGCATGAAGCGCTTGGGTTGGACCATTCGCCCGCATGAAATTCATGCCTTACAGGCCGCGGCAGCCGTAGGCCAAATGGGTTTGGCCCACATCTACGAAACCAAGTTGAGAGAAAACGGGCTGTGCAGTGCGCAGGTGCTGCTGACCCACGCTGATCTGGCCGACCGCGAGCGCTATTTGAATGCCCGCTCGACTTTGTTGACCCTGCTCCAGCACAAGGTGCTGCCCGTCATCAACGAAAACGATACAGTCGTCAACGATGAAATCAAATTCGGTGACAACGACACCTTGGGCGCGTTGGTCGCCAATCTGGTGGAGGCCGATGCCTTGGTGATCCTGACGGATCAAAAAGGGTTGTTCACCGCCGATCCGCGCAAGAATCCTGCAGCAAGCTTTGTGCACGAAGCCCGGGCAGGCGACCCCGCTCTCGAAGCTATGGCGGGCGGCGCAGGATCGTCACTGGGGCGGGGTGGAATGATCACCAAAATACTGGCTGCCAAGCGGGCCGCAGGTTCAGGTGCCTCAACCGTCATAGCTTGGGGGCGAGAGCCCGATGCGTTGCTGCGCTTGGCACGGGGCGAATCCATTGGTACTTTGCTGGTGGCGCAAACGCAAAAGCAGCAAGCCCGCAAGCAATGGATGGCTGACCACTTGCAATTGCGTGGTTCGGTGGTGGTTGATGTGGGCGCCGCAGACAAATTGTGCAGCGAAGGCAAAAGTTTGTTGGCCATAGGAATGACCAGCGTGGAAGGTGAGTTTTCGCGCGGCGATGTGATCGCTATTCGAGATGATGCGGGGACTGAGATCGCCCGAGGTTTGGCCAATTACGCCAGTGCAGAAGCCCGTTTGATTTGCCGAAAATCTTCAAGTGAATTTGAAAATTTGCTGGGCTACACCGCAGAGCCGGAAATGGTTCACCGCGACAACATGATTCTGACGCGTTGACCTGCCGCTTGCGCATTCCATCAACCAGGTGCGGGTGCAAGCTGTTCGCTCAGGTTGGCGATCTGGGTAAGGACTGAGGTATGGACTGAGACAAGTCGTTGATTTCTTTTTGTGGGTCTGGATCGAAAGTGCCACCCGGTGGTAATTCCATGTGCACCGGGGTGGACATGACGCCGTATTCCATCGCCAAGCCATCACCCTCTTGGCCTCTCACACTGCCCCGCATGTAGCGATTGCGGTTTTCATAGCGAGGCAAATAGCGGGACAATTCAGTCAACGCCATTTCATACACCCCGCGTTTAAACTCAACCACCAAGTCAAGAGGCACCCAGAAATCGTTCCAACGCCAAGCGTCAAACTCCGGATGGTTAGTGGCGCGCAAATTGACATTCCAGTCCTGTGCAACCAGTTGCAGCAGGTACCAGATCTGTTTCTGACCCTTGTAAAATCCGCGCGCATCACGACGGATAAAGCGGTCTGGCACTTCATAGCGCAACCAATCTCGGGTTCGGGCCACGATCCGCACATGCTCCGGAAGGAGCCCCACCTCTTCGTGCAATTCGCGAAACATGGCTTGTTCAGGGCTTTCACCCCGGTCAATGCCACCCTGCGGAAACTGCCAGCTGTGTGTGCGGATGCGCTTGCCCCAGAAGACCTGATTTTTCTGGTTGAGCAAAATGATGCCGACGTTGGGCCTAAAGCCCTCACGGTCAAGCATAATCAAACCCCAAATTTTTAAATTACATTCATTATGCACACCTTAAGGTGTGTAGCAAGAGGATGCACCCTCGGAACGCCTGGACATGACGCTATGAAAGCTTCTCAATTTCTGATTTCGACCCTCAAGGAAGCCCCTACAGATGCCGAAATCGCCAGCCACAAACTGATGACCCGCGCCGGCATGATCAAAAAGCTGGGTGCTGGCATCTACAACTACATGCCCATGGGTTTGCGGGTGATCCGCAAGGTCGAGGCCATTGTCAGGGAAGAAATGAACCGGGCCGGCGCCATCGAGATGACCATGCCGGTGGTGCAGCCCGCCGAGCTGTGGCAAGAGACGGGCCGCTTTGACACGATGGGCCCCGAGTTGCTGCGCATCAAAGACCGCCATGGCCGCGACTATGTGATCCAGCCGACCAGCGAAGAAGTGGTGACCGACATGGTGCGCCAAGAGCTGCGCAGCTACAAACAGTTGCCCAAAAATTTCTACCAAATCCAGACCAAGTTCCGTGACGAGCGCCGCCCTCGCTTTGGCCTGATGCGTGGCCGCGAATTCACCATGAAGGACGCCTACAGCTTTGACCGCGACGTGGCCAGCGCCAAAGCCAGTTACCAAGTGATGGCCGCCGCCTACCGCAGAATTTTTGACCGCTTTGGCCTGACCTATCGCGCTGTGGCCGCCGACAGTGGCGCGATCGGTGGTGATTTGAGTGAAGAGTTCCAGGTGATTGCGGCCACGGGTGAAGACGCCATCGTGTACTGCCCCAGCAGCAGTTATGCGGCCAACATGGAAAAAGCCGAAGCCTTGGCCCCGAGCCAGCCGCGTGGCGTGGCCGATCAGGCGCTTACAAAAACCGCCACCCCAGGCCAAAGCACCTGCGAAGACGTTGCCGCTTTGTTGAGCGTGCCGCTGTCCATCACCGTCAAGTCCTTGGTGTTGGCCACCGACACCCTGAACGAGCAGGGCGAGATCGTCAAGTCGCAAGTATGGCTTTTGCTGCTGCGCGGTGACCACGACATGAACGAAGTCAAAGTGGGCAAGCTGCCTGGCATGGAAGGCGGTTTCCGCTTTGCCACGTTGAGCGAGATTGACGAGCACTTTGCCTGTAAGCCCGGCTATCTTGGCCCCTTGAATTTGAAGAAGCCGGTGCACCTAGTGGCCGACCGCGATGTGGCCGTGATGGCCAACTGGATTTGCGGCGCCAACGAAGTGGATTTCCACATCACCGGCGTGAACTGGGGTCGTGACCTGCCCGAGCCGGCCTTGGTGGCCGACATACGGAACGTGGTGGCGGGCGACCAGTCTCCTGACGGCCAAGGCGAGTTGGCCATTGAGCGCGGCATTGAAGTCGGTCACGTGTTCTATTTGGGCACCAAATATTCCAAGGCCATGAACGTCACGTTCCTGGATGAAAACGGCAAACCGCAATTTTTGGAAATGGGTTGCTATGGCATCGGCATTACCCGCTTGCCGGCTGCGGCCATCGAGCAAAACCATGATGAACGCGGCATCATCTGGCCGGACGCGATCGCGCCGTTCACGGTGGTGATCTGCCCCATTGGCATGGACCGCAGCGAAGCCGTCAAGCTTCAGGCCGAACGCATCTATGCCGCCTTGCTGGCCGACGGTGTTGATGTGATCCTGGACGACCGGGGCGAGCGGCCCGGTGCCATGTTTGCAGACTGGGAATTGATTGGTGTGCCGCACCGCATCACAATTGGCGACAAGGGGCTCAAGGATGGCATGGTTGAGTACCAACACCGCAGAGACAAGGAAGCCTCTAAAGTGGCCGTGACAGAAGTTTTGGCTCTGATCAGGGGCCGATTGGCAGTTTGATCAAAGTGGGCTTGAAATTGGACGCTTTCAACGACACGACCCGTCGCCTTGCGATCCGACAAGTT